>NZ_CP109000.1:4885122-5515647 GCF_036226605.1 Streptomyces sp. NBC_00704 | reverse complement strand
CAACCGACAACCGGGAGTGTGCAATGACGAGTTACGGCAGCTCTTCCGCCGCGTCCGCCGGATCACGCACCAACGGCCTCGCGATCGCCAGCCTTTGCTGCGGCATCGTCGGGCTGTTCCTTCTGAACATCGTCCTGGGCCCGCTGGCCATCGTCTTCGGCGCCGTCGCCCGGCGTCAGGCGTCCGTCAGGAACGGGGCCGGGATGGCGAAGGCCGGCATCGTCCTCGGCGTCGTCGACGTGGTGCTGTGGCTCGTGCTGCTCGCCGTCGCGGCCAGCAACGGCGGGTTCAGCTGGTACGTGGGCGGCTGACGGCGTCCCTCCGCGCCTCCGTGGGTTCCGGAGGCGTGCGGGAGCGCACGTGGGCAGGTGGGCACCTGGGCAGGCGTGCGTGTGAACGCGTGGGCGGGTGTGCGGCGGTGGGGTCGGCCGGGGGTCGGCTCCGCCGCCGTTCGCGTGTCCGGCGGACGGCTTCAGGTCCGGGCCGCGGTGCTTCGGCGGATCTTCAGTTCGACGGGGACCAGGGTCAGGGCTGGAGCGGGGACGGGGGCGGCCGGGGCGGGGGGCCGCGAGGGGTCGGCGGGGTGCCGTGCGGCGTCCATGCGGTCGAGGAGCGTGCGCAGCGCAATGGTGCCGATGTCCGTGAAGTCCGTGCGGACCGTGGTCAGCGGGGGCAGGAAGTGGGCGGCCTCCGGGATGTCGTCGTAGCCGACGACGCTGACGTCCTCGGGGACCCGGCGTCCGGCCTCGTGGAGGGCGCGCAGCAGGCCCAGGGCCATCTGGTCGTTCGACGCGAAGACGGCGGTGACGGCGGGGTCCCCGGCCAGTTCGCGGCCCAGGTCGTAGCCCGAGTCGGCGCTCCAGTCGCCGAAGAGGGGCGCGTGGATCTGCGCCCCGGCCGCCTTGAGGGTGTCGTGCCAGCTCTGCGCCCTGCGGTCCGCCGACGACCAGCCCGCCGGACCCGCGAGGTGCCGGACCGTCGGGTGGCCGAGGGAGAGCAGGTGTCGCGTCGCCTTGCGGGCGCCGGCGCGGGCGTCGGAGGTGACGGTCGGGGTGCCGTCCCCCAGGTCGTTGTCCATGACGACCAGCGGGGTGTCCAGACGGGCCTCGGCGAGCGCCCGGGCCACGCGTACCTGCGGGGCGATCGCGATGACGCCGTCCGCGCCCTCCGCCGACAGCCGGTCCGCGGCCTGCACCACCGTGTCCCGGTCCGCCGTGTCCAGGGCGATCGAGCTGACCAGGTAGCCCGCCTCCTGCGCCGCCGTGCTGATCGCGGTCAGGGTGGAGGCGGGCCCGTAGCGGGCCGCGTCGAAGGAGATCACGCCGAGCATGCGGGTGCGGCCGCTGGCCAGTGAGCGTGCGCTGCGGCTGGGGCGGTAGCCCAGCGTGCGCATGGCCGTGCGGACCGCCTCCCGGGTCTCGGCGCGGACGGCCGGGTGGTCGTTGAGCACCCGGGAAACCGTCTGCTTGGAGACGCCGGCCAGTTTGGCGACGTCGTCCATCACCGGGCGGGCGCCCGCGAAGTTGCGGCGGCTGCGTCCCTTGGTCGCCGGGCCGTCGGCGGCGTCTGGGGTCATGGTGGGTGCTTCCTTCGGCCGGGGTGGCCCGCGGGCGGGTCCGGGCTGCACCGCGGATCACGACGGGCCTGCCCTGCCCGCGGACCCACAGGATAGGCCGGGGTGGAGAGGGCGCGGGCGGGGCGGGGGCGGGCACGCGCGGTGTCGGCGAACGCCCCGCGGGGTGAGGGGCGGGGCGTCTCATCGGCCGGAGGCGGCGGGCAGGGTCAGGGGCGGGGTGGGGGGCGAGGCCAGGGGCGGGGTCAGGGGCTCGACGGGCCCAGGTCGGGGGTGTCCGTGAGGTGGGCTCGGTGGACGGTCGTGCCGTGGAGTTCGAGGAGCACCAGGTCGTTGCCGCCGGGGCGCAGGACGGGGGCCGGGACGTAGAGGGTGCGCTGAGGGCCGCGGTTCCAGTAGCGGCCCAGGTGGAAGCCGTTGATCCAGGCCTCGCCCTTGGTCCAGCCGGGCAGGGAGAGGAACGTGTCGGCGGGGGTCCGCACGTCGAACCGGCCGTGGTGCAGGGCCGGTTGGACGCAGGGCGGGGCGGTGGAGACCGGCTCGGCGGCGGGCCCGTCGGCCGTGGGGGCCGTGGGGGTCGTCGGGGCCGTGTCGAGCGGCAGGGGGTGGCAGTCCCAGTCGTGCAGCGGGACGCCGTTGAGGGCGACGGGGCCCAGGAGGCCCTTGGGGACGCCGATGCGGGGGCCGTAGTTGACCCGGCCCATGTTCTCCACGAGCACCTCGAGGATCGCGCCGGGGCGCGGGACATGCACGGGCAGCGTCTCGTCGTGGCGCTCGCGTTCCAGGACGCCAGTGGGGGCGCCGTCCAGGAAGACCTGGGCGCGGTCGCCCACGCCGCCGGTGAAGTGGAGGAGGCCGGGGCCGTCGGCGGGGACCGTCGTCCGGTACAGGGTGTATCCGGACCGCTGGCCGAGATCGTCGGCGGTGAGGGGGTCCTTGGCGCGGACGGGGCTGCCGGCGAGGGGGAAGAGCGGGGTGCGGCGGCTCAACTCGACGGTCGTGGGAGGGAGTTTGGGGGACGGTGCGGGCGCCGGCTCGTCCGGGACCGGGGCGTGGCGGGCTATGACCTCGCGGAAGGCGTGGTACTTCGGGCCGGGGTCCCCGCTCTCGGTGAGCGGTGCGTCGTAGTCGTAGGACGTGACGGTGGGGGCGTAGGCGTGGTGGTGGTTGGCGCCGTTGGTGTGACCGAAGTTGGTGCCCCCGTGGAACATGTAGATGTTGACGGAGGCGCCCGCCGACAGGAGCCGGTCCAGGTCGGCCGCGGCGTCCTGGGTGTCGCGCCCGTGGTGGGGGCCGCCCCAGTGGTCGAACCACCCGATCCAGAACTCCGCGCACATGAGCGGGCCTTCGGGCTGGGCCTCGCGCAGCCGCCGCAGCGACGACTCGACGCGGCTGCCGAAGGTGCCGGTGGCCAGCACACCGGGGAGCGAGCCGTTGGCGAGGTGGTCGCCGTCGGTCTGGTCGCAGGTGAACAGGAGTTCCTCGACGCCGCGTGAGCGGAAGGACTGCCGCAGGTGTGCGAGGTAGGCGGCGTCGTCGCCGTAGGCGCCGTACTCGTTCTCCACCTGCACGGCGATGACCGGGCCGCCGGCCGCCGCCATGTACGGCAGGAGCGGCGGGAGGAGGAGGTCGAAGTAGCGGTCGATGACGTCCGTGAAGCGGGGGTCGCTGCTGCGCAGGCGCAGGCCGGGGTCGGCGGTGAGCCAGTGGGGCAGTCCGCCGCCGTCCCACTCGGCGCAGATGAAGGGGCCGGGGCGGAGGAGGACGTGCAGGCCCTCGGCCGCGGCCAGGCGGAGGAAGCGGGGCAGGTCGAGGAGGCCGTCAAGGATGAGGGTGCCGGGTTCGGGCTGGTGGAGGTTCCAGGGGATGTACGTCTCCACCGTGTTCAGGCCCATGAGACGGGCCTTGCGGAGGCGGTCCGTCCACTGGTCGGGGTGGACCCGGAAGTAGTGCAGGGCGCCGGAGAGGATCCGGAACGGAGCGCCGTGGAGGAGGAAACCGTCGGAGGTGGTGGTGAGGGCGGGCATGGGGTCCCTTCGGGTCGGGTGCGGGGTGATCCGTACGGGGGTGGGGGGCGGGGTGTCCCTACGGGGTCCCTACGAGGTCCGTTCGGGTCCCTACGGGGTCCGTTCGGGTCCCTACGGGGTCCGTTCGGGTTCCTCGGGGTCCCTCGGGGTCCCTCGGGGTTCCTCGGGTTCCTCGGGCTCGGGTTCCTCGGGGTTCCTGTTCGGGGCGGCTGCGGGTGGGCGTGACCTCCGCTCCCTGTCCGGCTTCGGCCGTCCGGCTTCGCCCTGTCCGGCCGCGATCTGTCCGGCCCGCGCTCAGGCGGGCGGGCGGTGCGTCCGCGTCGCCCGGGTCAGCCAGAGGGTGGCCGCCAGGCAGGTCGCCGACACGGCCGCGAGGATCAGGGGCACGGCTCGCACGCCGGACCACTCGATGGCCCTGCCGAGCGCCGGGCCCGCCGCCACACCGCCCAGCATGGACGCGGCGATGACGACGGCTCCGGCGCGGCGGGCTCTCGGGGCGGCCCGGTTGAGCCACGGCAGGCCGGTGGGGAAGATCGGGGCGATGAAGAGACCCACGCCCGCGTAGGCGTAGGGGGCGAGGTCGGGGATCCTCGCCAGGAGCAGGCACACCGTCATGCCCGCGCACGCGACCGTGATGATGGCCGGGGCCGGGAAGCGCAGCGCGACGGGGGCGGCCAGGAAGCGGCCCAGGGTCATCATCAGCCAGTAGACGCTGGTCGCGGTGGCGGCCGCGCCAGCCCCGTAGCCGACGGTCTCCAGGTGGGTGGGCTCCCAGCCGCCCACGCCCGCCTCTACGCCCACGTGCAGGACGTAGAGGGCGACGAAGACGGCGAGGACGGAGCGCAGGGCCGCGTCGGCCGGCGCGCGACGCACGGCTTCGGCGCCGGCGCCGGTACCACTGACGGCGGGTGTGCCGGTACCGCTGACGGCGGGCGTGCCCGTGCGGGTGCCGGAGCGGGCGTCGGAGCGGGGGTCGGGGCCGGGCTCGTCGGTGGGGTGCGGGGCGTCGTTCCGCACACCCCGCAGGCAGAGCAGCAGGGGCAGGCTGGCGAGCGCGAAGGCCAGGAAGAGGGCCGGGTAGTGCTCGGACCCGACGAGTCCGATCAGGGCCGGTCCGAGGATCGCGCCGATGCCGAAGTGGGCGTTGAGGATGTTCAGCATCGCCGTGGAGCGGTGGCCGAAGCCGATGGAGAAGAGCTGGTTGAGGCCGTAGTCGATGCCTCCGAAGCCGAGCCCCGCGACGAACGCCGCGACGAGGGCGACGGGCCACTGGGGTGCGAGGGCGAAGCCCGCGGCTCCGGCGGCCATCAGGAGGTACGAGGCGGCGAGGATCGTGCGGTTGCCCGTTCGCCCGTAGCGGCGGTCGAAGAGGAGGACTCCGGCGACTCCGCCGGCGAAGTGGGCGCTCAGGCCGAGTCCGGCGGCGGAGGGCGAGAGGCCGAACTCGGCGCGGAGGGCCGGGATCGAGGGGCCGTACAGGGCTTGCAGGACGCCTATCAGGACGAAGCCCGCGCAGGAGGCGACCGTCGCGGCCGCGGTGAAGACCGGGGTGTGACCGGCGACGGTCCCGTGCGGGGCCGGGGGCCGGGGGCGGCCGGCCGCCGTGCGCTGTGCCGTGGGGTGGTCGGTCACGCGGACTCCAGTGGCGGACGGCCCACTGCGGTGTGGGATGCGGGTGGTGCTCCGACGACTTTTCGATGTTACCGGTAACATCCCGGCCGTCAAGATGGTCCGCGGCGGACGTTCCGGACGCTTCGGCCGACGCGGGCGGCGGGCACGGGCCGGGTGTGCGGCGGTGTCGGACCGGGCGGGCGGAGGCGTCGGAGCGGGCGGGCGGGGTGTCGGGCCGGGCACGGGTTGGTTGCGACAAGGGCGCTTCGCCGCAGGCGGGTTGAGGGGACGGGAGCATGCGGGCATGAGCCGGGACCGGGAAGGGAACGACCAGCGGTCGCCCGGCGGGATGGGGACGGGGGCGGGGGCGGGATGCGAAACGGGAACAGACGTCCGGACCGGGACCGGGACCGGGGCCGTCGGGACCGGGACCGGGATCAGGTGGGAGAGCGTGACCGGGGCCGGGGCCGGGATCCGCGTCGGCATCGGGAGGCGGGCGGTGGGCCGGGGCGGGACCTGTACGTCGATTTCCTGCGGGCCTGGGCCATTCTGCTGGTCGTGCTCGGGCACTGGCTGATCACCGGGCTGGTCCGGCGTCCGGACGGGGAGATCGTCGCGCCGGAGCTGCTCGCGACCGTGCCCTGGACGCAGTGGCTCACCCTGGGCTTCCAGATCATGCCGCTGTTCTTCCTCGCCGGCGGGCACGCCGCCGCCGGTTCCTGGGCGCGGGCCCGGTCGGCCGGCGGGACCGTCGCGGGGTGGGTGGGACAGCGGGCGGCGCGTCTGCTGTTGCCCGCCGCCGCGTACAGCGGTCTCGTGCTGTTCGCGGTCGGGGTGAGCGCCGGGCTCGGTGTGGACCCCGCGACGCTGGCGCTGGTGGGCTGGGCGATGGCCATGCAGTTGTGGTTCCTGCCGGTGTATCTGCTGCTCAGCGCCCTGACACCGGCGATGTACGCCCTCCATGAACGGTGGGGGGTGCGGGTCCCCCTGGCGACCGGCGCGGTCGCGCTCGGCATCGGCGCGTCGGTCGCGGCCGCCGGTTCGCCGCGCCCCGGACTCGTGGAGGCCGTCGGGGCGCTGAACTACGTCCTCGTGTGGGGGGTCGTCTACCAGCTCGGCTTCTGCTGGCGCGACGGTTTCCTGGGCGGCGACGGACGGTCGGCCGCGCCGGTCGCGCTCGCGGCGGGCGGCGGAGCGGCGTTCGTCGCGCTGGTCGGGCCCGGACCGTTTCCCGTCAGTCTGATCCTGGTGACCGGGCAGGAGCTGAGCAACGCCGATCCACCGTCGCCCGCCATGCTGGCGTGGGCCGTCGCGCAGGCAGGGGCGGCCCTGCTCGTGGCACCGGTGGTGCGACGGGTGCTGGAACGGCCACGGGCCCGAAGGGCGGTGCGGGTGCTGGGTGCGGGCAGCATGGCGCTCTACCTGTGGCACATGCTGCCGGTGCTGATCGTCGCCGCCGCGTTCTACCTCACCGGCCTGGCTCCCGAACCCGCCTACGGTTCCGCCGCGTGGTGGGCGCTGCGGGGGCCGTGGCTGCTGGTGCTGGGCGCCGTCCTGGCGGCGGTGGTGCGGGCGCTGCGGCCGCTGGAGCGAGGGCTGTCCGGGGTGGAGACTCGGGTGCGGCCGGTCGCGGGGCTGAGGGGAACGGCCTCCTGGGCGATGTGGGGCGGGCTCGGGACGAGCGTCTGCGCGCTGACGTACTTCGCGGGGCACGGGTTCGCGTACGAGGGCGCGTTCCCGGTGTGGCCCGCGGTGGGGCTGGGCGTGGGCACGGCCCTCGTGAGCCTGACGCGCGCGACCGCCCCCGCCCCCGCCGCCGCACCTCACCACCCGAAGGCTCCCACGGTGGATCACCCGGCGGATCACCGGGCTGGTCACCCGGCCGGTCACCCGGTGGGTGGCCCGGAGGCTCACCCGGAGGTCCTTGCGGCCGACGGCCCTGACGGGCGCGGCGGGGCGGCCGGACCGAGGTAGGCCCCACCCCGGGGCGGGTCCCACCCGGGGCGGGTCCCACCCCGGGCGGGTCACACCGAGGGCCGGGCGCCCGGGGCCGTTCCGGTGTCGGGTCCGGCTGAGCGGGGCGCGGTCCGCCCGCCGGTGCGGGCGGGGGGCGGTCAGGCCGAGCGTGCGGGCCGCGGCCGGTCAGGCCGAGCGTTTGCGGGCCGCGGCCGGTCAGGCCGAGCGTTTGCGGGCCGCGGTCTTCTTCGCCGGGCTCTTCTTCGCCGTCGCCGCCGTCTTCTTCGCGGCGGTCTTCCTCGTCGCGCCCTTGGCGCCCGCCGTGCTCTTCGCCGCCGCCGCGCTCTTCGAGGACGTCGACTTCTTCGCCGCCTGGGCCGACTTCCTCGGGGCCGCCGCCGTCTTCTTCGCCGCCGACGTCGACTTCTTGCCGCCGGTCTGCTTCGGGGTGCTGCGGGCGGACTCGCGCTGCGGCAGGCGGCTCACCTTGGCCCGCCCCGACCGGGAGCCGGAGTCCCGCCCGCCGTCGCCGTCCGCCTCCGTGTCCGAGTCCGCGTCCGCCGCGGACCCCGCCTCCTCGCCCCGCGACTCCTTGGCCGCCCGCACGCTCTTCTCCAGTGCCGCCATCAGGTCCAGCACCTTGCCGCTGGACGGCGCGCTCGGGGCCTCCCGGGGCGTCTCACCGGCCGCCTTCGCCGCCACGACCTCCTCGACGGCCTCGCGGTACTCGTCGTGCAGGTCGTCCAGGTCGACCTCGCCGAGGGTGTCCATGAGGGCGTCCGCGAGGTCGAGTTCCTTGTCGCGGACGGTGACGGATGCGTCCGGGGCGACGCCCTCCGGCGCGCGGACCTCGTCCGGCCAGAGCAGACCGTGCATGGCGATGGCGTCGCCGACCACGCGGAGCATGCCGAGACGTTCACGGCCGCGCAGGGCGTATTTGGCGATGGCCACCTTGTGGCTGCGCTTGAGGGCCTCCCTGAGCAGTGTGTAGGGCTTCGCCGCCGGGGCGCCGCCCGCCTGGAGGTAGTAGGCGGCGTCCATCTGGAGCGGGTCGATCCGGTCGGCCGGGACGAAGGCCACGATCTCGATCGTCTTCGCGGTCGGGAGCGGCAGGTGGGACAGGTCCTCGTCGGTGATCGGGATGATGGTGCCGTCCGCGTCCTCGTACCCCTTGCCGATCTCGGCCGAGCTGACCTCGCGCTCCTCCAGCTCGCACACCTTGCGGTAGCGGATGCGGCCGCCGTCCTCGGTGTGGATCTGGCGGAAGGAGATCGAGTGGCTCTCGGTGGCGTTGACCAGCTTGATCGGAATGCTGACGAGACCGAACGAGATGGCGCCGTTCCATATGGATCGCACGTGCAGCACCCTCCCGAGTGAGCGTTATGTACCGTTTTCATGTGATTCTCATCGTATGACGCCGATCACCGAGGTGGAGGGGCGGCGGCTCCCGCTCAGCAATCTGCAGAAGGTGCTGTATCCGGCCACCGGGTTCACCAAGGGCGAGGTGCTGCACTACTACGCGACCGTCGCCGACGCCCTGCTGCCCCATCTGCGCGACCGGCCGCTGTCCTTCCTGCGCTATCCCGACGGGCCGGACGGCCAGGTGTTCTTCGCCAAGAACGTGCCGCCGGGGACGCCCGAGTGGGTCACCAGGGCCGAGGTGCCGCGCTCGGAGGGGCCGGCGCGGATGGTCGTCGTGCAGGATCTGGCGAGCCTCGTCTGGGCGGCGAACCTCGTCACCGAGTTCCATACGCCCCAGTGGGTGATCCAGGAGCCGGAGACCGCCGACCGGCTCGTCCTCGACCTCGACCCCGGCGCGCCCGCGACCGTCGTCGAGTGCTGCGAGGTCGCGCTGTGGCTGCGGGAGCGGCTGGCGGCGGACGGCATCGAGGCGTACCCGAAGACGTCCGGGTCGAAGGGGCTGCATCTGCTGGCGGCGGTGCGGGGGGCGTCGTCCGAACGGGTCACGGAGTACGCCAAACAGCTCGCCGTGGAGGCGGAACGGGCCGCTCCGCGGCTGGTGCTGCACCGGATGACGCGGAGTCTGCGGCCGGGGAAGGTGTTCGTCGACTGGAGTCAGAACGCCGCGCGCAAGACGACGGCCGCGCCGTACACGTTGCGGGCCCGCGCCGAGCCGACCGTGTCGGCGCCGGTGACGTGGGAGGAGGTCGAGGCGTGCCGGTCGGCCGGCCCGCTCACGTTCCTGGCCTCCGACATCGCGCCGCGGTTGCAGGACTTCGGCGACCTGCTGGCGCCGCTGACCGACGCGCGGCGCGCGGGGACGGTGCCGGACCCCGGAACCGCCGGTTCCTGACGCCGGCGGCCCTCTACGGCGGCCTCGGGGAGCACGGGCCGCCTTCCCCGGACGGGCAGGGCGCCGGCCCCTGGAGTGCGGCGACAGGACGGGCGCCGACTCCGTACCTTCTCCGTGCGGTCTCCGTACGCTCTCCGCACGGTCTCCGCTCAGACCCTCGCCCAGGTGCCCCGGTCCCGGGCCATGGCGTGCAGGGCCTCCACGTCGGCCGGTTTGAGCACGCCGCCCAGGCGGGCCAGGTCGGGCAGCCCGGCGTCGGTGAGGATGCGGGTCGCCCGTGGGGGCGCGGTGACGGTGACCTCCGCCGGGCCCACGAGGGCCAGCACGGGGTGGACCTCGGCCGTCAGGGCGTAGGAGGCGCGGTCGGCGTCGGCGCGCACCCGGCGCAGCAGGGGCTCGGGGGCGCGGCGGCCCAGGGCGACCATCGGGTCGGCTATCCGGACCCGCTGCCTGCGGGCGTGGACGGCGTGCACGGCGAACAGTCCGGCCGGGCCGACGGCCAGGTGGTGGACGCGGTCGCCGCCGGGCAGCGGCACGGAGTGCAGCGTGTGCCAGCCCGCGCCGTCGAGCCGGTCGAGCGCCTCGCCGACCGTCCGCTCGGCCGCCAGGGCGCGGCGGCGCGGGTCGGTGCGCAGCCGGTGGGCGGGGGGCGGGTCGCGGTCGAGGTCGATCAGCAGGGCCTCGCCGGGACGGTTGGGGGCCAGGTCGTCGTCCGGGTGGAGGGAGAGACGGGCCAGCTCCGCCGGGGTCGGCACCGGGGGCGGCCCCACGGCGACCGGGCCGGTGACGAAGGACCGGAGAGCTTCCAGGACGTCTTCCCTGCGGTCGTCCCGGATGAGGTTGATCCTGGCCGCCTCACGGTCGTACCAGGCGATGTTGCTGCCGTCCGTGAGGCAGACGTAGAGCCGTTCCTGGCCATGCCGCGAGACCGGTACGACGCGCAGTCCGTTCATGCACCATCACCCCTGCGACCATGGGACCAGGCGGGGTGCTCCGGGGGCAAGAAGGCGGTTACCCCCGGCGCGGGTTGGGCAGGCACTGGGCAGCGCGTTTGGGGAGGCGCCGTTGCGGACCCGCAGGAAGCAGCCCGACGTACCTGTTCCGGACCGTCCGTGGAGCGAGATCGTGCCCGGCCTGTGGATGGGCGGTCACGAGTTCCGGGGGCCCGGCGGAGAGCGGCGGCCGGTCGTGGTGCGCGGCGAGTTCGGTCTCGTCCAGACGCTGACCCGGGAGCGGCCGGGCCACGGGCCCGACCCCGGCGTGCGCCACCAGGTGTGGCCGATCCCGGACGGGCCGCTGGACGGGACCCAGCTCGCGGGGGTGATCCGGCTGGCGCAGGCCGCGGGGGACGCGCTGGACGCGGGCCTCACGGTGCTGGTGCGCTGCTACAGCGGATACAACCGCTCGGGCCTGGTCGTGGCCCACGCGTTGACGGAACGGGGGCACTCGGCCGACGGGGCCGTTCGGCTGATACGGTCACGGCGCTCGCCCTGGGCCCTGCACAACGAGCTGTTCGTGGAGTACCTGCGGGCGGGGCTGCCCACGGCCAGGCTGCTGGAAGAACTGGCCGAGTAGGCGGGCGGCGGAGCGGAAGCGAACGGCGGGGTGGGCAGTACCCGGGCGGGCGCGCGGCGGATGAACCCGGACGATCGACGCCCGGACGGCCGGAGGGCCCGGACGGCCGGAGGGCTCGGACGGCCGGAGGGCTCGGACGGCCGGAGGGCTCGGACGGCCGGAGGGCTCGGATGATCGGGGGCCCGGAGGTCGGAGGCCCGAGCGGTCGGGGCTGGGGCCGGTTGGGCGGGCGAGCGGGTGCGCGGGCCGTAGGGGAATCGTTTCGCCCATGGTCAGCGCCACAGCGCTCAACCCGTGCCCGGCAGTACGCTGCCCCAGCGCCACCTGCCCACCGGTACGCAAAACGGACTTCCCTATGAATAAGGTGTACGGGGCCTGGCACCGTCGTCCCGAGAGGAGCCACAGGAGTCCCGTGTCCCGCAACCGTTCCGGTCTCCCCGGCCTCCTCGGTCTCCCCGGTCCCTTCGGTCGCCCCGGTCGTCGCGGTCTCTCTCACCGCCCCGGTCGCTCCAGTAACCGCGGTCCTTCCCGGCGCCCCGGCCGGGCCCTGCTCGGCGTCGCCGTCGCCGTCGTGCTGACCTCGGCCGCCGCGGGCTGCGGTGACGCCGGCGAGTTGCAGGGCGCGGGCCCGACGCCGACGGCGATCAGCCCGGACAAGCTCTGGCCCGACCTGACCCCCGCCTCCAGCCCCGCGTTCGACATCGGCGAGGTGGACACCGAGGTGGTCAAGGGCATCACCGTGCCCGGCGGCGACATCCGCGGGGTCGATCCGGTCGCGGTGGTGCGCAGGGAGATCGCCGGGCATCCGGGCGACTACGCGAAGGGGCCCTACGCCGAGACGGCCCGGCGGATGGCCGACTGCGGCGAGAGCGGTGCGCGCGGCGCCCGGTGCCCCGTGCTCCAGGCGTACTACCGCGACCTCACCGGCGACGGCCGCGCCGACCTGACCCTCGGCTTCCGGCAGCTGCCGGGCAATCTGACGGCCGTCCGCGTCTACACCGTGCGCAGGGACAGGCTCGTGCAGGTCATGGCCTACGAGGACGCCGTCAGCGCGGTCGAGCTGGCCGGGCGGTCCGTGATCATCCGTGCCCCCTCCGAGGTCGCCGGGTACGAGTACCGGCTCCAGTGGACCTGGGACCAGCAGCAGCAGGCGATGCTGCTCACCCACGACGAGATGCTCCGCACCGGCGGCCGCAAGCACTCCCCCCGGCCCTCCGCCTCCGGCTCGGCCTCCACCCCGGCCGGCCCCTCGGCGTCCGCGCCGGACTCCTCGCCGGACGCCGCGCCGGGCTCCTCGCCCGATTCCGTCGCGCCGCCGGCGTCCTTGTCCCCGAGCAGCGGCCGATGAGGCCGGCGCTGCCGTCCTGGGCCGGCACGCTCGCCGTGAAGGCCGCCGTCTTCATCACCGTGATGTGCTGCGCGCTGGCCGCCCTGCTCGGCGTCCTGGTGCACGTCTCGGTGACCAACCAGACGGTGGGCCAGGCCCGCGACCTCGCGCTCTCCCGGCTGAAGGACGCGACCGCGGCCTTCGAGGCGGGGGACTCGCTCGGCCGGGGGGCGAGCCTGGATCCGCCCGGACTGCCCCCGTCGCTGCACAGCCTGGCGGTGTCCGGGGAGCGCGGCACGATGGTCGCCGACCGGCTGGGCCGCCCCACGATGTGGGCGGCGGGCCCCGCCGACGGCGGGCGGGCCCTCGCGGTCGCCGTCGACTACTCGCAGAGCGCCCACACCATCGAGGCGCTGGACACCGCGATCCTGTGGTCGTCGGCGCTGGCAATCGGGGCGACGCTGCTGGTCGGCGCGGTCGCCGTGACCCGGGTGACCCGCCGGCTGCACACCACCGCGCAGGTGGCCCGCCGGATCACCGCCGGCGACCTCGACGCCCGGGTGGACGACCGCCGCGCCAAGGAGCCGGGCCGGCCGCAGGACGAGGTCGGCGCGGTCGCCGTGGCGCTGGACTCCATGGCCTCCTCGCTCCAGGGCAAACTGCTCAGCGAGCAGCGCTTCACCGCCGACGTGGCGCACGAGCTGCGCACCCCGCTGACCGGGCTGCACGCGGCGGCCGAGCTGCTGCCGCCCGGACGGCCGACGGAGCTGGTGCGTGACCGGGTGACGGCTCTGCGCACGCTCACCGAGGACCTGCTGGAGATCTCGCGGCTGGACACCGGGCGGGAGCGGCTGGAGCTGGACGCCGAGGACCTGGGCGCGCTGGCGGCGCGGGTGGTGCGGGCCGCGCAGGCCTCCGACTTCTCCGGCACGCCGTCGGCCTCCGGGCCCACGGCGGCCGACGGGACTCCCGCGTCCGGCGGCGAGGTCGCGGTCGTCGTCGTCCGCAACGCGCACGTGGAGACCGACCGGCGGCGGCTGGAACGGGTGCTCGGCAACCTGCTCGCCAACGCGCACCGGCACGGGCGGGCTCCGGTGACGCTGACGGTGGACGGGCCCGTGATGACCGTCCGGGACCACGGGGACGGGTATCCGGAGTACCTCGTCGCGCACGGGCCGCAGCGGTTCCGCACCGAGGGCGGGGCCAAGGGGCACGGGCTCGGGCTGACCATCGCGGTCGGCCAGGCGGAGGTGCTGGGCGCGCGGCTGGCGTTCACGAACGCGCCGGACGGCGGCGCAGTGGCCACGCTGACGCTGCCTCAGACGCCGCCCGCCCCGGCGCGCCTCCCCGATGGCGCAGCGTGACGGGCGACACGCACCAACCGCTCCTAATGTGGCGATAAGTCAGTTACACCCTCTTCGTGGAGGTATCGCCATGTCCATGCGCTCGGCTCTCACCCGTCTGGCCATAGTCACCGCAGCCGGCGCGCTCGCCGCCACCGCGGCCGTCACCCCGGCTCTCGCCGACGACTGGGACGGCGACGGCGGCGGCAACAGCACCCAGGGCAGCGACGACTCGTACGACTGGCTGGACCAGGGCGGCGGGGGCGGCGGAGGCGACCAGAACGCCCAGGGGAACCCGAACGGCCAGAACAACGAGAACAACCAGAACGCCCAGAGCAGTCAGAACAGCCAAGGCAATCAGAGCAACCAGAACAACCAGAACAACCCGAACGGGCAGAGCAATCCGAACGGGCAGACCTGGCAGAACGGCCAGGGCGGCCAGGACGGCCAAGGCGGCCAGGACGGCCAGGGCGGCCAGGGCGGCCAGGGCGGCAACTGGCAGTCCGGTGGCGGCGGCGGTGACGGCGGCGAGGGCGGAACCGGGGGGAACGGCGGGAACTGGCAGTCCGGCGGCGGTGACGGCGGCGGCGACTGGCAGTCGGCCGGCCACGACGACTCCCGCCGCTACCGCGGACGCGTCACCGCGAGCGAACTGCTGCTGCGCAGCGCGCCCGACCGGGGCAGCCAGGTCATCCGGGTCGCCCGCCGCGGCGAGATCGTCTCGATCTTCTGCCGGGCCCCCGGGCAGAACGTCCAGGGCAACTCCGTCTGGTACCTCCTCACGGACGGCACCTGGGCCTGGGGCGCCGCGCGGTACATCGACGTCATCGGCACGACGCCGCGCTTGTGCTGACACGAAAGACCGTACAGCCCCCCGAGGAGCCCCATTTGGGTAGGTTCCGGACATGACGAAAGCCGGAGTCCGCGCGGGAACCGACACCACCGTGGCGGCGGCCGACGCGCCCGCCGCCATGGTGGGACTCCCCCGCCGCCGTGGCGTCGAACTGTCCCTCATCGTCCTGGCCGTCCTGCTCTCCGTGTACGGGTACTGCGCGGTCGGCCTGGCCCGCGACGGCGCCGTCCCGCCCGGAGCCGCGGGCTACGGGGCAGGGCTCGGGGTGCTCGCGCTGCTCGCGCATCTGGCGGTGCGGCTGCGCGCCCCCTGCGCCGACCCGCTGCTGCTTCCCGTCGCCGTGCTGCTCAACGGGATGGGCCTGGTGCTGATCTACCGGCTCGACCTGGAGACGCCGGGCGACCGGGCGGCGCCCACGCAACTCGTGTGGTCCACGGTCGGCGTCGCGCTGTTCATCGCGGTCGTGACGGCGTTGCGCGACCACCGGGTGCTCCAGCGGTACTCGTACGTGTGCGTGGTCGCCGCGCTCGTCCTCCTGACCCTGCCCATCCTGTTCCCGGCCGTGAACGGGGCCCGCATCTGGATCCGGATCGCGGGCTTCTCCATCCAGCCGGGAGAGTTCGCGAAGGTACTGCTGGCGGTGTTCTTCGCCGCCTACCTGGCGGCCAACCGCACGGCGCTGACCTACGCGGGCCGCCGGATCCGGCGCTTCAGCCGGATGCAGCTGCCCACCGGGCGGGTGCTCGGCCCGATCGTCACGATCTGGCTGCTGAGCGTCGGCGTGCTGGTCCTGGAGCGGGACCTCGGCACGTCCCTGCTCTTCTTCGGCCTGTTCGTGGTGATGCTCTACGTCGCGACCGGCCGCACCGGCTGGATCGCGGTGGGGCTGCTGCTCGCCTCGCTGGGCGCGGTGGCCGTCGGACGCCTGGAACCGCACGTGCACAGCCGGGTCGAGGACTGGCTGCATCCGTTCGCCTCGATCGAGGCGGGCCAGGGCGCCAACCAGCTCGCGCAGTCGCTGTTCTCCTTCGCGGCGGGCGGGGCGTCGGGCACCGGGCTGGGCCTGGGCCACTCGGTCCTCATCGGCTTCGCCGTGAAGTCGGACTTCATCCTGGCGACGGCGGGCGAGGAGCTGGGCCTCGCGGGGCTGTCGGCGCTGTTCCTGCTCTACGGGCTGCTCGTCGAGCGCGGTTACCGGGCGGGGCTGTCGCTGCGCGACCCCTTCGGGCGGCTGCTGGCCGCGGGCCTCGCCTCGATCGTGGCCCTCCAGGTCTTCGTGATCGCGGGCGGTGTCACCGGCCTGATCCCGCTGACCGGCATGGCGATGCCGTTCCTGGCGCAGGGCGGCTCCTCGGTCGTCACCAACTGGGCGATCGTGGCGCTGCTGATCCGGGTGAGCGACTCGGCCCGCAGACCGTACGACGCCCGGTCCGCCGCCGCGGCCACCGAACCGTCCGCCCACCCGGCCACCGGACCGGCCGCACACACGCCCGCCGGACCGGCCGCGCACACGCCCGGCACGTCGGCCGCCCGAGCGTCGTCCCGGGCGGCCGGCCGGGGCACGCCCGACGAACCCGTCGACACGCTGGTCGACAAGAGCCCAGGGAGATCCCGGTGACCCGGCACATCCGGCACGCCGCCGTCTTCAGCGCCCTGCTGCTGGCGGCGCTCCTGGTCAACGCCGCGCGCGTCCAGCTCGTCCAGGCCGGCTCCTACGACGACAGCCCCGCCAACCGGCGCGGCTCCATCGCCCGTTACGCGCAGCCCCGCGGCGACATCCTCGTCGGCGGCACCCCGGTCACCGGCTCGCGGGACACCGGGGAGCAACTGCGCTACGAACGCACCTACCAGGACGGGCCGTTGTACGCGCCGGTGACCGGGTTCGCCTCACAGGTGTACGGGACGACGTTCCTGGAGCACGCGGGGGACGGCGTCCTGTCCGGGTCGGATCCGATGCTCGCGCCGTTCCCGCTGTGGAACGACGTCACGCACGGACGGCCGCCCGGCGGCGATGTCGTGACGACGCTGAACCGCCACGCCCAGTGGGCCGCCTACGAGGGACTGGACGGGCGCAAGGGCGCGGTGGCGGCGGTGGAGCCGTCGACGGGGCGGGTGCTGGCGCTGGTGTCGAGCCCGTCGTACGACCCGGGAGTGCTGTCCGGCAACGGCGCGCGGGCCGAACGGGCCTGGGCCCGGCTCAACGCCGACCCGGACAAGCCGATGCTGAACCGGGCGGTGCGCCAGACGTATCCGCCGGGGTCGACGTTCAAGGTGGTCACCGCGGCGGCGGCGCTGGACGCGGGCGTGGTCACGGACCTGGACGCGCCGACCGACTCCCCCGCCCCCTACCGGCTGCCCGGGACGACGACGAGCCTGACGAACGAGGGCGAGGGCTGCGAGGACGCCTCGCTGCGGGAGGCCTTCGAGTGGTCGTGCAACACGGTGTTCGCCAAGCTCGGCGTGGACACGGGGCTGGCCGGGATGACCCGCACGGCGCGGGGCTTCGGCTTCAACGACGACGCGGTGCGGATCCCGTTCGGGGTGGCGCCGAGCACCTTCGACACCTCGCTCGACCGGGCGCAGCTGGCGCTGTCCTCGATCGGCCAGTACAACACGCGGGCCACCCCGCTCCAGATGGCGATGGTGGCGGCGGCCGTGGCCGACGGGGGGCAGGTACGCACGCCGTACCTGGTGGAGCGGACCACGCGCAGGGGCGGGGCGACGGTGGCCACGGCCGGTCCGCGCCCGTCCCGCCGGGCGATGCTCCCCTCGACGGCGCGGCGGCTGCGGGAGCTGATGGCCGACGTGGTCCGTGAGGGCACGGGGACCAACGCGGCGATCCCCGGCGCGGTCGTCGGCGGCAAGACGGGCACCGCCCAGCACGGGCTGGGCAACGCCGGCATCCCCTACGCCTGGTTCGTCTCCTGGGCGCAGGGCGAACGGGACCTGGAGCCGAAGGTGGCGGTCGCGGTGGTGGTGGAGGACGGGTCGGCGCGCCGCGGGGACATCACCGGCGGCGGCATGGCGGCGCCGATCGCGCGGGCGGTCATGGAGGCCGTGCTCGACTCCTGAGTAGGGCCGCTCCGGGCGTGGGACGGGGCGGGGTCGGGGCGGGGTCGGGGCGGGTTCGGGGCGGGTTCGGGGCGGGGTCGGGGCGGGGTCGGGGCGGGGCCCGGCCAAGAAGTGGCGTCCGGGGGATTGACGGTCTTGCTGACAGGCAGTCTCATAAGGGCATGACGACCCTCACGGATGCCGACGCGCTGGAAGGGCTGCGGGACGCGCTGGGCCTGCTCAAGGACCGGGAGCAGGTGGCCGAGCGGCTGCTCGCGTCCTCCGCCAAGCACTCCTACGACCCGGACACGGAGCTGGACTGGGACGCGCCCTTCGAGGACGGCAAGTGGTTCTGGCCGCCGGAGCTCGTGTCGCTGTACGACACGCCGATGTGGCGGCGGATGAGCGAGGAGCAGCGGATCCTGCTGTCCCAGCACGAGGCCGCCGCGCTCGCCTCGCTCGGCATCTGGTTCGAGATCATCCTCATGCAGCTCCTCGTGCGGCACATCTACGACAAGGCCGCGACGAGCGCGCACGTGCGCTACGCGCTGACCGAGATCGAGGACGAGTGCCGGCACTCGAAGATGTTCGCCCGGCTCATCGAGCGCGGCGGCACGCCCCTGTACCCGGTGAGCCGCGCCCACCAGCACATGGGCCGCCTGTTCAAGACGATCTCCACCACGCCCGGCTCGTTCACGGCGACCCTCCTGGGCGAGGAGGTCCTGGACTGGATGCAGCGGCTGACGTTCCCCGACGAGCGGGTCCAGCCGCTGGTGCGGGGCGTCACCCGGATCCACGTCGTGGAGGAGGCCCGGCATGTGCGCTACGCCCGTGAGGAGCTGCGCCGCCAGATGGTGACGGCGCCGAGGTGGTCGCAGGAGTTCACCCGCGTCACGTCCGGCGAGTTCGCCCGCGTGTTCAGCGTGGCCTTCGTCAATCCCGAGGTGTACGAGAACGTGGGCCTGGACCGCCGCGAGGCCCTGGCGCAGGTCAAGGCGAGCGGGCACCGGCGGGAGGTCATGCAGACGGGAGCGAAGCGGCTGACGGACTTCCTGGACGACATAGGCGTGCTGCGCGGGGTGGGCCGCCGCCTGTGGAAGTCGTCGGGCCTGCTCGCCTGACCCCGCACCCCAGCCCCCGCACCCCGCCGGGACGCCGTAGGACACCGCCGGGTGAGGCCTGGCGGAAGCCCGGCCCGCGCGGGGCGGGGCCGGGGCGGGGAGCGCGGCCCGCGGACGGTGCGGGCGATTACGCTGCTCGTCATGACGCCAGCCGCTCCCGCCTACCGTCGTCTCAGCGTCGAGGAGCGCCGCAGCCAGCTCCTCGACGCGGCGCTGTCGCTCTTCGCGCACCGCGTCCCCGAGGACGTCTCGCTGGACGACGTGGCGGAGGCCGCCGGGGTGTCCCGGCCGCTCGTCTACCGGTACTTCCCCGGCGGCAAGCAACAGCTCTACGAGGCCGCCCTGCGCTCCGCCGCCGAGGAGCTCCAGCACTGCTTCGACGAACCGCGCGACGGCCCGCTCCTCCCCCGCCTGGCCCGCGTCCTCGACCGCTACCTGACCTTCGTCGGCCGCCACGACGCCGGCTTCAGCGCCCTGCTCCAGGGCGGCAGCGTCGTGGAGACCTCCCGGACGACCGCCATAGTGGACGGCGTCCGCCGGGCCGCCGCCGAGGCGATCTACCGTCACCTGGAGGTCCCCGACCCCGGTCCGCGACTGCGGATGACCGTGCGGATGTGGATCACGGCCGTCGAGGCGGCCTCCCTCATCTGGCTCGACGAGGACAAGCAGCCGCCCGCCGACGAACTGCGGGACTGGCTGGTCGACCAGTTCGTCGCCGTCCTCGCCGTGACCGCGGCGCGGGACGCGCAGACCGCCGAACTGGTCCGGGGTGCGCTGAGCGCGGAGATCTGATCGACACTGGACCGGTGAAGAGCCAAGACACCCCCTTCGAGGGCGGGCCCATGGACGGCCGGGTGCTGCCCGTGCTGCTGGGTCC
Organism: Streptomyces sp. NBC_00704; assembly: GCF_036226605.1. NCBI lineage: Bacteria > Bacillati > Actinomycetota > Actinomycetes > Kitasatosporales > Streptomycetaceae > Streptomyces > Streptomyces sp. NBC_00704. The sequence continues at coordinate 5,496,019 of NZ_CP109000.1, read as the reverse complement.
GACCGGGCATCCGCCCAAGACGTACCGCATCCCCGTGCCCGACGCGGCCGGGGGCCCGCCCACCGTCCTCGTCTACCGGCGGGTGCCGCGCGGGCACAGCAGGAAACTCGGGCTGCCCCAGGGCTGGAAGTACGCGTTCGACCCCGAGGGGAAGCGGAGCGGACGGCCACGCTGGCCCTGGTCCCGGGCCGCCGCCCGACCGGACGCGTGAGCCGCCGCCGGGCGCAAGCACCGTCCGCGCGCGCCGGGCGCCACGCCACGCCGGTGGGACGGCGGGTCGACGCCGACGGGTGACGTCATTGCGCCGAACCGCCCACCCGGCGCGCGCACCCCGGGCACTCGCCCGATGCTCGCCCTGCGGGATGGAGGGGCCACCCCGCAGCGGAGGTGATGACGTGTCAGGAAGACTGCTGCGTCTGGCCTGTACGGTCTCCACGGCGGCGCTCGCCGCGCAGACCGTGCTGGCCCCCGGACTCGCCGCGGCCACGACGGAGCCACCGGGAGCCGGCGCACACGCGACGGCCGCACCGCGGCCCCCGGACGCGGACGCAGGTGCGGAGCCGGGTGAGGGGACGGGCTCGGGTGCGGGTGCCCCGGACGCCGGTTCCGACGCGGACCCCGGGGCCGACCTCGACGCCGCCCCTGACGCCGACCCGGAATCCGGACCCGGATCCGGTGGGCGGAGCGTCGCCGCGCTGCTGAAGGATCTTCAGCGGCTGTACCGGGAGGCCGAGGCGGCCACCGAGGCCTACAACGCCACCGAGGAGGAGCTGCGGCGGCGGCGCGCCGAGACCGGGCGGCTGGACGGCGATCTGGCGAAGGCGCGGCTCTCACTGCACGAGAGCCGCGGCGCGGCCGGACGGCTCGCCCGCGAGCAGTACCAGGGCAGCACCGCCCTCTCCCCCTACCTGCGGCTCCTGCTCGCCCGGGATCCGCAGCACGCCCTCGACCAGGGGCATGTGATCGGCCGGCTGGCGCGCGAGCGGGAGGAGACGCTCGGACGGCTGCGCGGCGGTGAGCGCAGGGCCGACGGGCTGGCCCGGCGGGCCCGCGCCGCCCTCGACGGCCAGCTCACCCTCGCCGCGCGCAGGAAGAAGGCCCGCGACGACGTGCGCCGGCGTCTGGACGACGTCCAGAGACTCCTGGCCTCGCTGACCGCCGAGCAGCTCACCGCGCTCGCCGCGCTGGAGCGCGACGGGGTGGCGCGGGCGCAGAACGGGCTCGTGGCGTCGGGTGCGCTCGGCGACGACGGCAAGCCGTCGGAGGAGGGCGTGAAGGCCGTGCGGTACGCGGTGCGCCAGCTCGGCAAACCGTACGAGTGGGGCGCGCAGGGGCCGGGGTCGTACGACTGCTCGGGGCTGACCTCGCGGGCCTGGGGGCAGGCCGGGACGCCGGTCCCGCGCACCAGCGAGGAGCAGTGGGCGCGGCTGAAGCGGATCCCGCTGAAGGAGCTGCGGCCGGGGGACCTGGTGATCTACTTCCCCGAGGCCACGCATGTGGCGCTGTACCTCGGGCGGGGCATGGTGGTGCAGGCCCCGCGGACCGGCGAGAAGGTGAAGGTCTCCCCGCTCGCGTCCAACCCGGTGCTCGGCGCGGTGCGTCCGGATCCGGGCGGCGAGCCGGTGCGGCGCTACCGGCCGCCGCAGCTCCCGCCGACGGCCCTGCCCGGACGGGAGCCGGGACGGGAGCGCGGGCGGGAGCGGGAGCCGGGACGGGGGCGGGACCGACGACCGTGACGGCGGCCTCGGCTTCGGCGTCTACGTCGGCTTCGGCGTCGGCGTCGACGACGTCTACGTCGGCTTGGGCTTCGGCTCGTCAGGCTCCGGTCAGCGAGCCCAGGTAGGCCGTCGTCTTGTCGGGCTCGTAGAAGAAGTCCTCGAAGTCGGCCGGGTCGTTGAACGCGTTGGCGAAACGATCAGCCGCGGGCTGAAGCTGCCCGGCCGCGCCCAGCAGGTTGACGATGTGCTCCGGCGGCGGGGCGAGCATCGCGTTGGTCCACTTGGTGACGTGCCGCGCGGTGTCCCAGTACCGGTCGAAGGCAGCGCGCATCCACTCCTCGTCGAACTCCTTCTCCCCGCGCTCCAGGATCGAGGCGAGGTAGGCGGCCGCGCACTTGGAGGCGGAGTTGGAGCCCTGTCCGGTGATGGGGTCGTTGGCGACGACGACGTCGGCGACGCCGAGCACCAGGCCCCCGCCGGGGAGGCGGCCGACCGGGTTGCGGACGGTGGGGGCGTAGCGGCCGGCCAGGGTGCCGCCGGCGTCGGTCAGTTCGACCCGGGTGGCCCGCGCGTACTCCCAGGGCGTGAACCTCTCCATCAGCTCCAGCGTCAGGGAGAGGTGCTCGGCGGGGTCCTTGACGCCCTTGAAGACGTCGAGCGGGCCGCCGGGTATGCCCTCCCAGAACAGGATGTCCGCGCGGCCGGAGGTGGTGAGCGTCGGCATGACGAAGAGTTCGCCGACGCCGGGGACGAGGTTGCAGCGGACCGCTTCGGTGTCCGGGTGCTCCGGGCGGGGGCCCAGGCCGTGGACGTAGGCGACGGCGAGAGCGCGCTGCGGCTCGCTGTAGGGGGAACGCTCCGGGTCGCGGGCGAACATCTGGACGAGTTCGCCCTTGCCGGCGGAGACGAGGACGAGGTCGTAGGCGCGGGAGAAGTAGTCGAGGTCGGAGACGGCCGCGCCGTGGATGACGAGCTGGCCGCCGCGCTGGGCGAACGTCTCCATCCAGCCGGCCATCTTCACCCGCTGGTCGACGGACTGGGCGTGCCCGTCGAGCCGCCCGAGCCAGTCGATGGCGCGCTGGGTGGGGCCGGGGTCGTGCGAGCCGGGGGCGGCGACCGAGACGCCGAGGCCCTCGATCTTCGGGGCCTGCTGCTCCCAGAAGTTCAGCTGGAGGTCGCGCTCGTGCTGGAGGGCGGTGTGGAACATGCACTGCGTCGACATGACGCGGCCGGAGCGGATCTCGTCCGCCGTCCGGTTCGACATCAGGGTGACCTCGTACCCGTGCGACTGGAGGCCGAGGGCGAGCTGGAGTCCGGACTGGCCGGCTCCGACGACGAGTATCTTCCGCATGCGGGGGACTCCTTGAAGGGCCTTGCTGGGGGGGCCTTGGGGCCTTACTCGGGGGTTTCGTCGAGCGCGTGGCCCACCAGGGCCAGGAGGGTCTCGATCACCGAGATCCGGCGCCGCGCATCCATGATCATGACAGGTATGTGCGCGGGGATCGTCAGCGCCTCCCGCACGTCCTCGGGCTCGAACAGCTCGCTGCCGTCGAAGTGGTTGACGGCGACGACGTAGGGCAGTCCGCAGCTCTCGAAGTAGTCCAGCGCGGGGAAGCAGTCCTTGAGACGGCGGGTGTCGGCCAGCACGACCGCGCCGATCGCGCCGCGCACCAGGTCGTCCCACATGAACCAGAACCGCTGCTGGCCCGGTGTGCCGAACAGGTAGAGCACCAGGTCGTCGTCGAGCGTGAGGCGGCCGTAGTCCATGGCGACCGTGGTGGTGGTCTTCTCCGGCGTGCCGGTGAGGTCGTCGGTCTCCTCACTGGCCTGCGTCATCAGCGCCTCGGTCTGGAGGGGCTCGATCTCCGAGACCGTGCCGACGAGGGTGGTCTTGCCGACGCCGAAGCCGCCCGCGATCACGATCTTGGTGGCTATGGGGGCGCGGGTGCGGTCGGTCTGCCACGGCCGCAGGGGTTCGTCGGGCTCGGTCACGGGCGCGACGAGGGGGGTGACGCCAACGGAGGAGGCGGCGTCAGAGACGACGGAGTCCACTCAGCACCCTTTCCAGCAGAGCGCGGTCGGGACGGCCCGTACCGTGAGCGGTACCGGTGCCGTACACACGGATCTTTCCCTGGTCCGCGAGGTCGCTGAGGAGGACCCGGACCACGCCGAGCGGCATCTTCAGCAGCGCGGCGATCTCGGCCACCGTGCGCATACGGCGGCACAGTTCGACGATGGCCCGCAGTTCCGGCATGACCGTGGACTTCAGGGACCCGTTCGTCAGCTCGCGGCGCTCCTCGGGGGCGTCGAGAGCGGCGGTGCTCGACACGAACGTCTCCACCAGCAGGACGTGCCCGAAGCGGGTGCGGCCGCCGGTGAGGGAGTAGGGGCGCACGCGGGCCGGCTTGCGGTCGCCGCCGCGCACGGGGAGCAGTTGCCTGCCGCCCTGGGGCTGCATCGGCACGGCGTTCATCGGACGCTCCCCGTCGGCTCGGACTCCAGGGACTTGCGCAGCTCGCTGCGGAGTTCCGGGGTCAGGACGTGTCCGGCGCGGCCCACAAAAAGCGCCATGTGGTAGGCGACGACGCTCATGTCGCAGGCGGCGGAGCCGTGCACGCCCAGGAGCGAGCCGTCGCTGATCGACATGACGAAGAGGCTGCCCTCGTCCATGGCGATCATGGTGTGCCTGACGCCGCCGAACTCCATGAGCTTGGCGGCGCCGATGGTGAGGCTGCCGATGCCCGACACGATGGTGGCGAGGTCGGCGGCGGAGCCGCGCGGGCCGGACGGTCTGGTCTCGCGGGCCTGGCGGGCCTCGTCGTTGTGGGCTGCGTCCGACGACAGCAGGAGCAGGCCGTCCGAGGACACGACGGCGACGGACTGGATGCCGGGGACCTCCTCCACGAGGTTGGTCAACAGCCAGTGCAGGTTTCGGGCTTCACTGCTCAGTCCGAAGGTACTGGGCGCGGTCAACTGCTTGCCTCCTCGACTGTGCCCCCCGTGTCTTCTTCGGCGTGTGCGTGTGCTTCTTGAGCCGCTGTGCGCGCCGTGTCGCGCGCGGTGTCGCGTACGGCCTCCTGGGACGGGACCCGGTTCTGGCCCGTCTTCTCGGCGATCTCCGCCTCGACCTCGCGGTAGCCGGCCTCCGCCCCCCGACGGAAGCCGCCCAGACGGCGGCGGAGGGCGTCCGCGTCGACGGAGCCGGTCCGCTGGCGCGGGGTGTGGGCGGGCGCGGTGATCCTGGGTGTGCGCTTGGGGAGGCCCTTGTCGGTGAGGGGTTCCTCCGGGACGTCGGGGATGCGTGCGTGTTCGGGGCCGGCTTCGTCCGCGGCGGCCCCGCCGGCGGGGGCGGTCGCCTCCGGGGGCGCGTCGTCCCCCGCGGCGGCCCCGCCGGCGGGGGCGGTCGCCTCCGGGGGCGCGTCGTCGCGGCCGGCGTCGGGGGACGGGTGGGTGTGCTCGTCCTGCGGGGCGCCGGGCTCCTCCGGGGGGCTCGGCAGCAGGAGTTCCATGGTCGTCTCGGCGGGCGACTCCGCGGGCGCCCCGGCCGGGCTCTTCGCCTGCCGTACGGCCTTCTCGGCCATCGCGACCAGCGGGTCGGCCGGCTTCGAACGGCCCGGCAGGACGTTGGAGTTGGCCTCGGCGTCGGCGCCGGGCAGGGAGAAGGCGGGGGCCGCCGCGGCGGACGGCGCCGAGGAGGGGACCGCTGCGGCCGGGGCGGCGGCGAGGAGCTGGGTCGGCAGGACCACGACGGCGGCGACCCCGCCCTGCTTCTGCTCGCGCAGCCGCACCCGCACCCCGTGCCGGTGGGCCAGCCGGGCCACCACGTACAGGCCGAGGCCGAGTCCTTCCTCGCCCTCCTGGTCGTACGGCGTCTCGGGGTCGAACTCGGCGAGGCGGCCGTTGAGCCGGTCGAGCCGGCCGGCCGGGATCCCGATGCCCTCGTCCTGGACGGAGAGCATGACCTCGCCGTTCTCCAGCAGCCAGCCGGAGACCTCGACGGGCAGGTCCGGCGGGGAGAACGCGGTGGCGTTCTCCAGGAGTTCGGCGAGCAGGTGGGAGAGGTCGTCGGCGGCGAAGCCCGCCACGTGCGCGTGCGGGGGCAGTGCCGAGATGCGCACGCGCTCGTAGCGCTCGATCTCGCTGACCGCGGCGCGGACCACGTCGACCAGCGGGATCGGGCCCGCGTGCTGCTGGACGTGTTCGGTGCCGGCCAGGACCAGCAGGTTCTCGCTGTGCCGGCGCATGACCGTGGCGAAGTGGTCGAGCTTGAAGAGCGTGGCCAGCCGGTCGGGGTCCTGCTCGCGCTCCTCCAGGCCCTCGATGACGGCGAGCTGGCGCTCGACCAGGCCCAGGGTGCGCAGGGCGAGGTTGACGAACGTCCCGCTGATGCTGTCCCGCAGCCCCTCCAGCTGGGCCGCCGAGGAGTCGAGTTCGGCGCGCAGTTCCTCGCGGGCGTCGGCCATCCGCTGGCGCTGTCCCACGAGGTGCTTGCGGTCCGACTCCAGGGTGGCGACGCGCTCGTGGAGGGCGACGGCGTGCTGGTGCAGGGCGTTGACGGAGCGGACGACCTGGGCGAACTCGTCGTTGCGGCCGGTGAACGCGACCGGTTCCTCGGCCGCGGGGTTCTCGGCCCCGGCCAGCCGTGCCGACCCCCTGCGCAGCACGGACAGCGGGCGGGTGAGGCTGCGGGCCATGCCGGTGGACAGGGCGACGGCGAGCAGCATCAGCGCGCCGAGGACGGCGACGCGGATCTCCAGGTCCGTCACGTCGTCGTCGCGCAGCCGGGCGAGGTCCTCGACGCGGTGGCTGTAGAGCGAGGACTCGGCGCCGCGCATGAGGTCGAGGCGGGCCGAGAGCGCGGCGTCCAGCTTCTTGACGCCGGTGTCGAGGTCGCGGCCGCTGAGTTCCGGCTGGTCGGTGAGCGTGGCGAGGTAGGCCTCGGCGGCGTCGACGTCGCCGCCGGTCACGGTGGAGTCGTAGGCGGCCACCGCGTCCTCGGGCGCGCCGTCGCGGAAGTCGGCGAGGGCCGCGTCGGAGCGCAGCCGGGCCTGCTGGGCGGCGGCGGCGAGGGCGTCGCGCTGCTTGGCGTCGGTGTCGGAGGAGACCTTCTCGGTGCTCGACCGGCCCGTGACGGGGTCGTAGGAGGTCTTCTCGCTCGTCGGCACGTTCAGCGCCGCGAGGAGCAGTCCGCGGGTCGCGGCGGCCTGCTCGACGGCGCTGTCGAGTTCGGCGAGGGCGTACGCGCCGGATCCGGCGCGCGGCGGCATCTGCTCGGCCAGCCGGTCGACGAGGACGTGGAGCGCGGCGATGACCTCGGAGTAGTCCTGGTGCGCCTGGAGTGCGCCGCTCCTGCCGGTGAGGGCGGACTGCCGCACGGACGGGACGGCGGCGAGGGCCTCGCGCAGCGCGGCGGAGACCTCCGTCTCGGTGATCAGCTCGCGCGCCTGGCGGTCGACGCGGGCGCTGCTCTGCGTGGAGGGCGCCTTCGCCTTGACGCGGCCGGCGGCGACGTAGGAGGTGACCTCGTCGCGTTCGTCCGCCAGGGACTGGGCGAGGGCGAGGGCGTCCTGGCTCTGTTCGGCCAGGGTGACCAGGTCCTGGGAGTCCTTCAGCTGCCCGGAGGCGGCCAGGATCGAGGGCGCGCCGGCTCCGGCGACGGCGGCGGCCACCACGGCCACCGCGACGATCAGCCGGTTGCGCACGTGGGTCGGGCGGCCCTTGCCGACAGGGGTGCGCTCCGCGCCCCCCTCGGAGGCCGTCTGACTGCCTGTACGCCGAGGCCGCGTCTTCTGCACCGGTGCTCGCATTCCTGACTCGTTACCCATGGGCCGGATATGACGCTCCGTCAAGTGGCGCGTGCGTCCGGTACGGTTTCCGACCCTCCCAGTGCCGGTGTGCGGGGTCCGCGCATCGCTTGCCCCGCCACCCGAAGGAGTGAACATCGGAGGGGAGTTGACGGGCAAGTTCCCGTGGCGTGCGCGACGGCCCCGCACGGCAGGCCGGTTGGACGTGGGCGGCGGGCTTTGGCAGTATTCGCCGCCACGCCTTCCCGGAGTGCTTCATTCCCACCCAAAGCAGGCGTCTGACCTGCGGTGGTGCGCCCGTTCGGGGAGCGGTGCCGGCCTTTCGCGAAGGCTGTGGAGGGGTCGTGCAGACTGGCCGGATGCGCACGGAACTCATGTCGGACGGCGGCGATCCGGCCCGCCCCAACGAGGACTTCGCCGCGGTCGGGCTTCCCGCCTCCGGACAGGGCGGTTCGCTCGTCCTGCTGGACGGCGTGACTCCGCCGCGGGACGGCGCGGGCTGTCTGCATTCGGTTCCCTGGTTCACGGCACGGCTCGGCGGCGCCCTGATCGAACTGACCGTTTCGCTCCCGGATGTTCCGCTGGCCGAGGCGCTCGCCCTCGCCATTGCGCGTACCGCCGAGGCCCACGCGGGAACCTGTGACCTTTCTCACCCGCGCACACCGCAGGCCACCGTGGCCCTCGCGCGGTGGTCGCCGCAGCGGGTCGAGTACCTGGTCCTGTGCGACGCGACGCTGCTGCTGGCGTCCGCCGACGGCCGGGTCCGCGCCGTGCGCGACGACCGGCTCGCACGGCTGCCGCGCGCCCTGCTGCGCAGCGCCGACGTCGTGGACTCGACCCTGCGCAACAAGGAGGGCGGGTTCTTCACGGCCGCGGCCGACCCCTCGGTGGCCGCCCGCGCGGTCACGGGCGCGGCGCCGCGCCCCGGCGTGGTCTCACTGGCCGCGCTCTCGGACGGGGCCGCCCGCTGGAGCGAGCTGTTCGGCGAGGGCGACTGGCCCGACCTGCTCGCCGTGGTCCGCGAGGAGGGCGCCCGGTCCCTGCTGGAACGGGTCCGGCGCCGCGAACGCGCGGACGCCGCCGCCGGCCGCCCCCGCCTGGCCCGGGCCAAGACCCACGACGACGCCACGGTGATCTACGCCGAGCTGTGACCGCCCGCCCTGCCTGAACCGCCCGCACCATCCCTGCTCGGCCCCCGCCGCGGCCGTGGGGCGACGGCCAGACATCCAGGCGAACCCGGCGCCCGGCCGGGGCTCGCGGACGGCGGCGCCGGCCGGGGGGTCACTTCTCCATGCCCCGGTTCAGTTCGTGCAGGAGCCGGGCCAGTTCGGCGACCTCGGCGCGGTCCCAGTGGGAGAAGCGGCTGACGTACCGCTCGCGGCGGGCCTCCCGGACCCGGCCGACCCGGCGGCGGCCCTCCTCGGTGAGGTCGACCAGCCAGGCGCGGCCGTCCGCCGGGTCCGGCGCCCGCGCGACCAGGCCGAGCTGTTCGAGGGCACACAACTGGCGGGACATGGTGGCCTTGCCGACGCCGATGTAGGCGGCGAGTTCCGTGGCGCGCTGGCGGCCGCACTCCTCCAGCCGGACGAGGAGCCCGTAGGCGGCGGACTCCAGGTCCGGATGGACCTCGCGGGCCATCTCCCCCTGGCTGGCGCGGGCGCGGCGCAGCAGCACCGTCAGCTCCCGCTCCAGGGAGAGGAACTCCCGGTCGCCCTGCTCCACACCGCGCGACGGCCGTCGGTCGTCGTTCGTGTCCTCGTGCACGTCAGCACCCCTGATCTCACCGGTCGCCGCGGTCGCGCAGCGCTCAAGTATTCCCCAGGCACAGACCGGCGGCGCTTCCCAGGGCCGTGTCCCGGGCACGGCGAAGACCCGGGCCTCCCTCACGGGACCCGGGCCGCGCCGTCCCGCGGCGTCCGTCACGCCGCCACGGGAACCTCCGGCACCGCGCCGTTCACCGCGGGCGCGAGCGCCAGCTCCAGGACCTGGCGGACGTCGGTGACGGCGTGGACGTCGAGCTTGTCCAGCACCTCCGCGGGGACGTCGTCCAGGTCGGGCTCGTTGCGCTTGGGGATGATCACGGTGGTGACGCCGGCCCGGTGCGCGGCCAGCAGCTTCTGCTTCACCCCGCCGATGGGCAGCACCCGGCCGGTGAGGGAGACCTCGCCGGTCATCGCCACGTCCGTGCGGACGAGCCGGCCGGACAGCAGGGACGCGAGGGCCGTCGTCATGGTGACGCCGGCGCTCGGGCCGTCCTTGGGGACCGCGCCCGCCGGGAAGTGGATGTGCACGCCCCGGTCCTTGAGGTCGCCCACCGGCAGTTCCAGCTCGGCCCCGTGGCTGCGCAGGAAGCTGAGCGCGATCTGCGCCGACTCCTTCATCACGTCGCCGAGCTGGCCGGTCAGGGTCAGGCCCGCCGCGCCCGTCTCCGGGTCGGCCAGCGACGCCTCGACGTACAGGACGTCGCCGCCGGCGCCGGTGACCGCGAGGCCGGTGGCGACGCCGGGGACGGCGGTCCGGCGCTCGGCCGGGTCCTGGGCGGACTCGGGCACGTGGTGCGGCCGTCCGATCAGGGCGCGCAGGTCCTCCTCGCCGACGGTGAGGGGCAGTTCCCGCTCGCCCAGCTCGTGCTGGGCCGCGACCTTGCGCAGCAGCCGGGCGAGGGACCGCTCCAGGGTGCGCACGCCGGCCTCGCGGGTGTACTCGCCGGCCAGCCTGCGCAGCGCGCCCTCCTCCAGCACGACCTCCTCCGGGTCCAGGCCGGCCCGCTCCAGCTGGCGCGGGAGCAGGTGGTCACGGGCGATGACGACCTTCTCGTCCTCGGTGTAGCCGTCGAGGCGGACCAGCTCCATGCGGTCGAGCAGGGCCTCGGGGATGGCTTCGAGCACGTTGGCGGTGGCGAGGAACACCACGTCCGACAGGTCGAGCTCGACCTCCAGGTAGTGGTCGCGGAAGGTGTGGTTCTGCGCCGGGTCGAGCACTTCGAGGAGGGCGGCCGCCGGGTCGCCCCGGAAGTCGGAGCCCACCTTGTCGATCTCGTCGAGCAGGACCACCGGGTTCATCGACCCGGCCTCCTTGATCGCCCGCACGATCCGGCCGGGCAGCGCGCCGACGTAGGTGCGGCGGTGGCCGCGGATCTCGGCCTCGTCGCGGACGCCGCCGAGGGCGACGCGGACGAACTTGCGGCCCATGGCGTGGGCGACGGACTCGCCGAGCGAGGTCTTGCCGACGCCGGGCGGGCCGACGAGGGCCAGCACCGCGCCGCCGCGCCGGCCGCCGACGACCCCGAGGCCGCGGGCGCTGCGGCGCTTGCGCACGGCCAGGTACTCGGTGATGCGCTCCTTCACGTCGTCCAGGCCCGCGTGCTCGGCGTCGAGGACGCTCCGGGCGCCCCGGATGTCGTGGGCGGCCGCGCCGTCGTCGGTCCGCTCGTTCCACGGCAGTTCGAGGACGGTGTCCAGCCAGGTGCGGATCCAGGAGCCCTCGGGCGACTGGTCGCTGGAGCGCTCCAGCTTGTCGACCTCCTTGAGGGCGGCCTCGCGGACCTTCTCGGGCAGGTCGGCGGCCTCCACGCGGGCGCGGTAGTCGTCGGACTCCTCGGCCGGGTCCTTGCCGTCGCCGTTGAGGTCGCGCAGTTCCTTGCGGACGGCTTCGAGCTGGCGGCGCAGCAGGAACTCGCGCTGCTGCTTGTCGACGCCTTCCTGGACGTCCTTGGCGATGGTCTCGGCGACGTCCTGTTCGGCGAGGTGGTCGCGCAGCTGCTGGGTGGCGAGCTTCAGGCGGGCCACCGGGTCGGCCGTCTCCAGCAGCTCCACCTTCTGGTCGGTGGTCAGGAACGGCGAGTAGCCGGAGTTGTCGGCGAGCGCGGAGACGTCGTCGATGGCCTGGACGCGGTCGACGATCTGCCAGGCGCCGCGCTTGCGCAGCCAGGCGGTGGCCAGCGCCTTGTACTCCTTGACGAGTTCGGCGACATGGCCGGGCAGCGGTTCGGGGACGCTCTGGTCGACCGTCGTCCCCTCCACCCACAGCGCGGCGCCGGGGCCGGTGGTGCCGGCGCCGATCTTCACGCGGCCGCGGCCGCGGATGAGCGCGCCCGGGTCGCCGTCGGCCAGCCGGCCGACCTGCTCGACGGTGCCGAGCACGCCGGTGCTCGCGTAGGTGCCGTCGACGCGTGGCACCAGCAGGACGCGCGGCTTGCCCGGTTCCGAACGGGTGGCGGCCTGTGCGGCCTCGACCGCGGCGCGCACATCGGTGTCGTTGAGGTCCAGCGGAACCACCATGCCGGGGAGCACGACCTCGTCATCGAGAGGCAGTACGGGCAGGGTGAGCGGAGCGGACGTCGATGCCATGATCTCCCCTTCGGCAGTCAAGTTGAGCTATGCCGACTCAATGCACGTGAGCCCGCGAATGTTCCCCGCGTTCCCGGGCGTTCGCTGTGGGCGATCAAGACTGTTGCGGCGCCCTGCTCGGGCCATACGGTCGGAGGTAATAGGCAAATGGCCATTCTGCCACTTACGCAGCCGTCTTCAGGGGAATCAGGGGGTCGTCGTGGATCGTTTCGTCCGGGCTTGGGTGGACGGGTGGGTCGTCTCGCGCGGGGCGGCGCCGCCCGCGGCCGCGCCCTGGGGCTGGACCGTCGACGTGGGGGCGGGCGCCGGGCACGTCACCCGGCACGTGTTCGGCGACACCGGCGAGGCGCTGACGGAGGCGACGGTCCGCGAGGTCGCGGGCGCGGTGACCGGGGCCGGCGTCTGGCTGAAGGCGTTCGCCGATCCGGCCGTGGTCGGGCCGTGGCTGGGCCCCGGCTGGTGGATCGACCCCGAGCCCGGCTACCTGATGACGGCCCCGCTCCCGGACGCCCCGCCCGGCGCCGCCCCCGAGGGCTACCGGACCCGCACCTGGTCGCGCGGCGGCGTCACGCGCACGATGGTCGCCGCGCCGGACGGCTCCCTGGCGGCGCGCGGGCAGATCGCCGCGACCGGCGCCACGGCGGTCGTCGACCAGGTGGAGACCGCCCCCGACCACCGCCGGCGCGGACTGGGCGCCCTCGTGATGCGGACACTGCACCGTGCGGCGGCCGAGCAGGGCGCCCGCACCGGCGTCCTGGGCGCGACCCCGCAGGGGCGGGCACTGTACGAGTCCCTGGGGTGGCGCGTCGAGTCCTCGCTGACCAGCGCGAAGTTCACGGGCGCCGCACAGGGGTGACGCCCGGCGGCCGTGGGGGCGCACCCCGATGGGCCGCACGACGGGACACGCCCCTCGCGCCCCTGCCCGTACCCCGCCCACTTCCGGCATTCGCCCCGTACCGCCTCGCGACCCGACCACAATGCGCGTATGACCGATGACTGGAAGCGACGCCTGGACGCCCTGCACGCGGAGCTGGTCCGCCGGGACGACCCGGTCGCCTGGGTGACGGAGGCGGACGCCGTGGAGGCGTCCCGGCGCTATCCGCACATCGCGCTGCGCGGTCCCGTCTTCGGCGTCGCCCGACTGGACCCGCCGACCCCGCGGACGCCGAAGCCGTGCTGGCGGCTGCTGAAGCCGGTGGCCGACGGGATGCCCCAGCAGGCCAGGGACGGGCTCAACTCGCACCTGTGGTTCCTGGCCAAGGACGGCACGGGCGATGCGGCCGCCCGGCGCGACCTGCTGGCGGCCGTCGCCGTGCTGGAGCGGGCCCCGGCCGACGAGGTGGAGGCGCTGGGGGTGCGCTACCGGGTGGTGCGCGGTGACGAGTTCGCCCGCACCGGCGACGACGGCCTGGAGCCGCCCCGGCCCACCGACCCGGAGGCCCTGGACCCGTCGTGGGCGGAGCCGTGCGCCGTCCCGTCCCCGGACGTGGGCTTCGCCCTCGACCCCGACCGGGACGAGGGGCCGATGGCGGGCGCCCTGTGCCTCGGGCTGCGCGCCTTCGTGTACAGGGGGGCGCGGTTCCCCGCCGACGTGCGCGCCGACTCCGCGCGCGCGGCCCGCACGCACCCGGACGTGGTCCGGCTGCCGGTCGGCTTCTCGGTGGCCGAACGGGACGGGTCGGGCTGGACCCCGTGCGGCTCCCTCGCGGCCACGCCCCACGAGGCACGCCGTTCGCTGTACGAGGGGATGGCCCGCGTGTGGGCCATGCTGTACCGCTTCGACGAGCGCAAGAAGGCCCTGTACGCACGGGCCGCGGAGGCGTTCCGCAGCGCCGGCCGGGCCGACGAGGCGAGCGTGGAGGGCCGGGTGTTCCGGATCTGCCGCGTGGAGCGGATGGTCCGCCTGGGCCCGGACGGCCCCGAACCGCCCCGCCCGTCGGACCTCGACGAGTACGGCCCCATGAAACTCCACCCGACCCTGCACGAGAACGGCACCGTCCAGTACGACGACTGACAGCGGTCCGGGGCGGGGCGGGGCGCGGCGCGGGGAGGGCGACACCGCCGGGCCGGCCCCCCGTCCACACGACGACGGCCCGCCGCCCGTACACCGCGGCACCCGGCGCCCGCCCGGAACGGCGACTGTCCGCCGCGCCTACGACGACCGTCCGCCGCCCCGTACGGCGACGGCCCCCGCCGGGTACGGCGACCGCCCGTCGTCGCCCCCGGGCGTGGCGTAGCGTCCCCGTGCATGACGGACGCGCCGATCACGCAGACCCTGCTCGCGGCCTACGACGCCGAGTTGCGGGGCGCGCCGCCCACCGCGGTCCTGCACGCCCCCGACGGACCGCTGACCCGCGTCGCCGGCCCGGTGCGGGCCCTGCTGACCGCGCCCCGCGAGCTGGGGCTGAGCGGCAGGGAGCTGGACGAGCTGATCGTCCGCCAGCGGGACTTCTTCGGCGCGCGCGGCGAGGCGGTGGAATGGCGGCTGCGCGGCCACGACCTCCCGGCCGACCTGCCCGACCGGCTCCGCGCGGCCGGCTTCGCGCCGGGTCGCCCGGAGACGGTCCTGGCCGCCGTCGTCGCGGACACCGACGCACCCGGAGCCGGGCCGTCGCTGCCGCCGGGCGTGACGCTGCGCCGGGTGACCGCCGAGGCCGGCCTGCGGGCCGTCGCGGCGCTGCAGTCCGCGGTCTGGGGGCTGGACCTGAGCCGCCTCGGCGACGACCTGATCGCGCGGCTCGCCTGCGCCCCGCACGACACCGTCGTCCTGGCGGCGGAGTCGGACGGCGCGATGATCTCGGCCGCCTGGCTGTCGGTGCGCCCGGGCACCCGCTTCGCGACGCTGCTGGGCGGCGCGACCCTCCCCGAGTGGCGGGGCCGGGGCCTGTACCGGGCGTCCGTCGCCGCGCGCCTCGCCCTCGCGGCCGAACGCGGCGTCCCGTACGTCCACGTGGACGCCTCGGCCGACAGCGCGCCCCTGCTGCGCGCGATGGGCTTCCGCGCCCTGACCACGATGACGCCGTACATATGGACGCCCTGAGCGGCGATCGCGCGGCGGCGGAAGGGGCGGCGAAGGGCGACGGGGTCAGGGGGCGGCCGGCACGACGGGTGCGGCGGGGGCCGGGCGGGCGAGGTCCCAGCGGCGCACCCGGGGCCGGAGGGCGACGCCCGTCGCCAGCGCGAGCAGGTGCCCCCAGCCGGTCATGGGGTCGGTGAAGGCGAGCAGGTCCTGGAGCAGCATCGCGCCGAAGGCGGCGAGCAGGGGCAGTCCCAGCCATGGCCGCAGCAGGCCCGCGAGCGCGCCCACGCAGGCGGCGACGCCGAAGCTGATGCCGTAGTCGAGGCGGTGCAGCGAACTGTCGGGCAGCCGCCCGGCCAGGACGGCCAGCCCGACCGGCACCTCCGTCGCGAGGGTGGCCAGGACGTGCCCCAGCAGGAAGACGACGGCCGTGCGGGCGCCGCCGACGCGCCGCTCCAGCGCGGTCAGGACGACCAGGAAGGCGAGCGTGAAGGGCGACGCGAAGCCGCCCGCCACCCACAGCGCGCTCGCGGCGAGCACGGTCGCCGGCGACTGCGCCAGATGCGCCACGTCGGTGCTGGAGCCCTGGAGCAGGGCGTGCACGAGAGCGGGGTCGAGATGCTCCGCGAGATACGAGGTGACGGCGAGGACGGCCGCGTAGCCCAGGGTGAAGGGCACCGGGACCGGGATCCGGCGGCGGGAGCGGGGACGGGGCCCGAGGCCGGGGCCGGCGCTCGTCCCGGGGGGCGGCGCGGCGCACGGCGGGGTGCGCTGAGCGGGGATGCCGTCCAGGAACCCGGAGCCGTCGGACGGCCCGGCGTCCGGCGGGGGCAGGCTCATGGGGGAGGCCGTGCGTTCCACTGAGTGGCGCTCCTTCCGTTTCCCCCACCCTTCGCGGCGCGGCCGCCCGCTGTCTGTGACCGACGCCACGTGCGCGCCGATTCACAGGAACCTCTGAGATTTCTCCCGGCCTTCTCTCGTCCTTCTGCCTTCCTTCTCCCGCCCCTCTCCTGCTTCTTCTCTCATCCCTCGTACGGTGGCCGGGGGTTCGTGCGGGGCACGTCGTCCACGGCGCACGGAATTCTCCCGACAACCGGTCGGGGAACTGCCAGGATGGGCCGATGACCATCCCGTACGACATCCCCGACGCGCCGGAGGTCCTGGACCGCCGCGAGGGCCCCTACGGCGAGGTGGTGCTGCGCCGGCACGGAGAGTTGCTCCAGATCATCGCCAACGGCTGCTTCCTGATGGACACTTCGGACGGCCGCTCGGAGCGGCTGCTCGTCGACGCGGCACGCGACGCGCTGGACGACCGCCCCGCCCCCGCCCTGCTGATCGGCGGACTGGGCGTCGGCTTCTCCCTCGCGCACGCCGCCGCCGACCCCCGCTGGGGCGCCGTCACGGTCGTGGAGCGCGAGCGCGCCGTCATCGACTGGCACCGGGGCGGCCCGCTGGCCGCCGTCTCCGGTCCGGCCCTGGCCGACCCGCGGACGAAGATCGTCGAAGCGGATCTGCTCGACTTCGTCAATGAGACATCCGACACGTTCGACGCCGTCTGCCTGGACATCGACAACGGGCCCGACTGGACCGTCACCGAGGGCAACGACAGCCTCTACTCGGCGTCCGGACTCGCGGGCTGCGCGCGGGTGTTGAGACCGGGCGGAGCACTGGCGGTGTGGTCGGCCCGGCCCTCTCCGGAATTCGAGGGAACCTTGGGGAATGCCGGGTTCCAGCGGGTGCGTACCGAAGAGATCCCGGTTGCCCGAGGCGTGCCGGACGTGGTGCATCTCGCCGTCCGACCTGGATAGCAAAGCCGCGGTGACTCCCCGTACGCTGCATCCCTGACGCCGATCATTTACGCGTCAACCGCAGTCATGCGCAATCAAGGGACCACCCCACTGGTTCCGGAAAGCACACTCAGGGGCGGGCGATGGAGCAGACACACACCGCACACAACACCGCGGCGACGGCGACTCCGGGCGCGCAGCGGCGCGTCCTGGTCGTCGAGGACGACCCGACGATCGTCGACGCCATCGCGGCCCGCCTGCGCGCCGAGGGATTCCTCGTGCAAACGGCGGGCGACGGTCCGGCGGCCGTCGACACGGCAGAGGCCTGGCAGCCCGACCTGCTGATCCTCGACATCATGCTGCCCGGCTTCGACGGCCTGGAGGTCTGCCGTCGCGTGCAGGCCGCCCGCCCGGTGCCGGTCATGATGCTCACCGCGCGCGACGACGAGACCGACATGCTGGTCGGCCTCGGCGTGGGCGCCGACGACTACATGACCAAGCCCTTCTCGATGCGGGAGCTGGCGGCACGCGTGCACGTGCTGCTGCGCCGGGTGGAGCGGGCCGCGATCGCGGCGACGACGCCGCGCAGCGGGATCCTGCGGCTCGGCGAGCTGGAGATCGACCACGCGCAGCGCCGGGTGCGGGTGCGCTCGGAGGACGTGCACCTCACGCCCACCGAGTTCGACCTGCTGGTGTGCCTTGCGAACACCCCGCGCGCGGTGCTCTCGCGCGAGCAGCTGCTGGCCGAGGTGTGGGACTGGGCGGACGCCTCCGGCACCCGCACGGTCGACAGCCACATCAAGGCGCTGCGGCGGAAGATCGGCGCCGAGCGGATCCGCACGGTGCACGGCGTCGGCTACGCCCTGGAGACCCCGACGCCATGAGCCGCGGTGCGGACGGACCGAGAAGCCCCGCCCCCGGAGCCGGTGCGCCCTGGGGCGGCCTGCGCCCGTTCTCGATCAAGACCAAGCTGGGTGCGCTGGTCGTCATCTCGGTGCTGATCACCACCGGTCTGTCGATGATCGCGGTGCACACCAAGACGGAGCTGCGCTTCATCACGGTCTTCTCGATGATCGCCACCCTGCTGATCACGCAGTTCGTGGCGCACTCGCTCACCGCGCCCCTGGGTGAGATGAACACGGTGGCCCGGTCCATCTCGCACGGCGACTACACCCGCCGGGTGAGCGAGAACCGCCGTGACGAGCTGGGCGACCTCGCGCAGACGATCAACGTCATGGCGGACGAGCTGGAGGCGCAGGACCGGCACCGCAAGGAGCTGGTGGCCAACGTCTCGCACGAGCTGCGCACGCCCATCGCGGGTCTGCGCGCCGTCCTGGAGAACGTCGTCGACGGCATCGCCGAGGCGGACACCGAGACGATGCGCACGGCCCTGAAGCAGACCGAGCGGCTCGGCCGGCTCGTGGAGACCCTCCTGGACCTGTCCCGTCTCGACAACGGCGTGGTGCCGCTGCGCAAGCGGCGCTTCGAGGTGTGGCCGTACCTGTCGGGCGTGCTGAAGGAGGCCAACATGGTCGCCTCGGCCCGCGCCACGATGGGATCGGGCGGCAGCCACACGCGTACGGACGTCCATCTGCACCTGGACGTCACCCCTCCGGAGCTGACCGCGCACGCGGACCCGGAGCGCATCCACCAGGTCGTCGCCAACCTGATCGACAACGCGGTCAAGCACAGTCCGCCGCACGGACGGGTGACGGTGAAGGCGCGGCGCGGGCCGCAGCCGGAGTCGCTGGAGCTGGAGGTCCTGGACGAAGGGCCCGGCATTCCGCGCTCGGAGTGGCACCGCGTGTTCGAGCGGTTCAACCGGGGGGCCGTCCGCCGGCCGCACGGGCCGGGCAGCGACGGCGGGACGGGGCTGGGACTGGCGATCGCCCGCTGGGCGGTCGATCTCCACGGAGGCCGGATCGGAGTGGCCGAATCCGAGCGGGGCTGCCGGATTCTTATCACTCTTCCGGGAGAGTCGTCCGTTCAAAGTTGACGTAAAGTTCGCACCGGAGCCTCAAGATCCACGTATGTCCGGGTACTCGGACACGTGGCATCCGGCGGGACACCGGCGCAGGTCGGCCGGGGTGCGCGCGTTCTGCGTGCGACGCCCTGCCCCATGCGTACCCGGTGACGCACAACCGCGCTTGTTTCCCGCCATTTCCGCCCCCGAAACACGCTCCGCGATGTGACTTACACGACGATGGACGGGCCCGGCCTGACCTTCCCCCTCCAGGGGGCGTAGCCTTTATTCCCGCTGTCCATCACCTTGTGAAGCGGAAGAGGGCGGTTGCCGCCGTGTCGCCACAGTCCCCCAGTAACTCCAGCATCTCGACCGACGCAGACCAAGCGGGCAAGAACCCCGCTGCCGCGTTCGGGCCGAACGAGTGGCTCGTCGACGAGATCTATCAGCAGTACCTCCAGGACCCGAATTCGGTAGACCGCGCCTGGTGGGACTTCTTCGCCGACTACAAGCCAGGAGCGGCCGCTCCCTCGGCTCCGGCGGGTACTGCGGCCGCGGGGGCCGCAGCGACCACCACCGCGCCCGCGGCCCCCGCCGCTCCCGCCCAGCCGGCGCCCGCCGCCGCGGCCCCCGCCGCCCCGGCTCCCGCTCCGGCCGCCGTCGCGAAGCCCGCGGCCGCCGCTCCGGCTCCGGCGAAGGCGGCTCCCGCCGCCCGCCCGGCCGCCGCCGCGAAGCCCGCGCCCGCCGCCACGGCGCCCGCCTCCCCCGAGGGCCCCGAGTTCGTGACGCTGCGCGGTCCGTCCGCCGCGGTCGCCAAGAACATGAACGCCTCGCTGGAGCTGCCCACGGCCACGTCCGTGCGCGCGGTCCCGGTGAAGCTGCTGTTCGACAACCGCATCGTCATCAACAACCACCTCAAGCGCGCCCGGGGCGGGAAGATCTCCTTCACGCACCTGATCGGCTTCGCGATGGTGCAGGCCATCAAGGCGATGCCGTCGATGAACTGGCACTACGCGGAGAAGGACGGGAAGCCCACCCTCGTCAAGCCGGCGCACGTCAACTTCGGCCTGGCCATCGACCTGGTGAAGCCCAACGGCGACCGCCAGCTCGTCGTCGCCGGCATCAAGAAGGCCGAGACCCTGAACTTCTTCGAGTTCTGGCAGGCCTATGAGGACATCGTCCGCCGCGCCCGCGACGGCAAGCTGACGATGGACGACTTCACCGGCGTCACGGTCTCCCTGACCAACCCCGGCGGCCTCGGCACCGTGCACTCCGTGCCGCGTCTGATGCCCGGCCAGTCGGTCATCATGGGCGTCGGCTCCATGGACTACCCGGCGGAGTTCCAGGGCACCAGCCAGGACACCCTGAACAAGCTCGGCATCTCGAAGGTCATGACGCTCACGTCGACCTACGACCACCGGGTCATCCAGGGCGCGGCCTCCGGCGAGTTCCTGCGGATCGTCGCGAACCTCCTCCTCGGCGAGAACGGCTTCTTCGACGAGATCTTCGAGGCGCTGCGCATCCCCTACGAGCCGGTCCGCTGGCTCAAGGACATCGACGCCAGCCACGACGACGACGTCACCAAGGCCGCCCGCGTCTTCGAGCTGATCCACTCCTACCGGGTCCGCGGCCACGTCATGGCCGACACCGACCCGCTGGAGTACCGCCAGCGCAAGCACCCCGACCTCGACATCACCGAGCACGGGCTCACCCTGTGGGACCTGGAGCGCGAGTTCGCCGTCGGCGGGTTCTCCGGCAAGTCCCTGATGAAGCTGCGCGACATCCTCGGCGTGCTGCGCGACTCGTACTGCCGCACCACCGGCGTCGAGTTCATGCACATCCAGGACCCCAAGCAGCGCCGCTGGATCCAGGACCGCATCGAGCGCCCGCACACCAAGCCGGAGCGCGAGGAGCAGCTGCGCATCCTGCGCCGGCTGAACGCGGCGGAGGCCTTCGAGACGTTCCTCCAGACGAAGTACGTCGGCCAGAAGCGCTTCTCGCTCGAGGGCGGCGAGTCCGTCATCCCGCTGCTCGACGCGGTGCTGGACTCGGCCGCCGAGTCCCGCCTGGACGAGGTCGTCATCGGCATGGCCCACCGCGGCCGCCTCAACGTCCTCGCGAACATCGTCGGCAAGTCGTACGCGCAGATCTTCCGCGAGTTCGAGGGCAACCTCGACCCGAAGTCGATGCACGGCTCCGGCGACGTCAAGTACCACCTGGGCGCCGAGGGGACCTTCACCGGCCTGGACGGCGAGCAGATCAAGGTGTCGCTGGCCGCGAACCCCTCCCACCTGGAGACGGTCGACCCGGTCATCGAGGGCATCGCCCGCGCCAAGCAGGACATCATCAACAAGGGCGGCTCGGACTTCACGGTCCTGCCGGTCGCCCTGCACGGCGACGCGGCCTTCGCGGGCCAGGGCGTGGTGGCCGAGACGCTGAACATGTCGCAGCTGCGCGGATACCGCACCGGCGGCACGGTCCACATCGTCATCAACAACCAGGTCGGCTTCACGGCCGCCCCGGAGTCCTCGCGCTCGTCGATGTACGCCACCGACGTGGCCCGCATGATCGAGGCCCCGATCTTCCACGTGAACGGCGACGACCCGGAGGCCGTGGTGCGCGTCGCGCGTCTGGCGTTCGAGTTCCGCCAGGCGTTCAACAAGGACGTGGTGATCGACCTCATCTGCTACCGCCGCCGCGGTCACAACGAGTCGGACAACCCGGCCTTCACCCAGCCGCTGATGTACGACCTGATCGACAAGAAGCGCTCGGTGCGCAAGCTGTACACCGAGTCCCTCATCGGTCGCGGCGACATCACCCTGGAAGAGGCCGAACAGGCGCTCCAGGACTACCAGGGCCAGCTGGAGAAGGTCTTCACGGAGGTCCGCGAGGCCGTCACCGCCCAGCCGAGCGCCGGCCCGGTGTCGGACCCGCAGGCCGAGTTCCCGGTCGCCGTGAACACCGCGATCTCCACGGAGGTCGTCAAGCGCATCGCCGAGTCCCAGGTCAACATCCCCGACTACTTCCACGTGCACCCTCGTCTGCTGCCCCAGTTGCAGCGTCGCGCCACGATGGTCGAGGACGGGACGATCGACTGGGGCATGGGCGAGACGCTCGCGGTGGGCTCCCTGCTCCTGGAGGGCACCCCGGTCCGGCTGTCCGGCCAGGACTCGCAGCGCGGCACCTTCGGCCAGCGGCACGCGGTCCTCATCGACCGCGAGACCGGCGAGGAGCACACCCCGCTCCAGTACCTCGCCGACGAGCAGGCGCGCTACAACGTCTACAACTCGCTGCTGTCCGAGTACGCGGTCATGGGCTTCGAGTACGGCTACTCGCTGGCCCGCCCGGACGCGCTCGTGATGTGGGAGGCGCAGTTCGGCGACTTCGTCAACGGCGCGCAGACGGTCGTCGACGAGTACATCTCGGCCGCCGAGCAGAAGTGGGGCCAGACGTCCGGCGTCACCCTGCTGCTGCCGCACGGCTACGAGGGCCAGGGCCCGGACCACTCCTCGGCCCGCGTCGAGCGCTTCCTCCAGCTGTGCGCGCAGAACAACATGACGGTCGCGATGCCCACGCTCCCGTCGAACTACTTCCACCTCCTGCGGTGGCAGGTGCACAACCCGCACCACAAGCCGCTGGTGGTCTTCACCCCGAAGTCGATGCTGCGCCTGAAGGCCGCCGCGTCGAAGGCGGAGGAGTTCACCTCGGGCCAGTTCCGCCCGGTCATCGGCGACGCCTCGGTGGACCCGAACGCGGTCAAGAAGGTCGTCTTCTGCGCCGGCAAGGTCTACTACGACCTGGACGCCGAGCGTCAGAAGCGCGGGGTCACGGACACGGCGATCATCCGGCTGGAGCGGCTGTACCCGCTGCCCGGCGCGGAGGTCCAGGCCGAGGTCAACAAGTACCCGAACGCCGAGAAGTACCTGTGGGCCCAGGAGGAGCCGGCCAACCAGGGCGCCTGGCCGTTCATCGCCCTGAACCTGATCGACCACCTGGACCTCGCGGTCGGCGCGGACGTGCCGCACGGCGAGCGCCTGCGCCGCATCTCGCGCCCGCACGGCTCGTCCCCGGCGGTCGGCTCGGCCAAGCGTCACCAGGCGGAGCAGGAGCAGCTGGTGCGTGAGGTGTTCGAGGCGTAGTCCCGGCCACGGCACGGCGAAGGGCCCGTGCCCCGGAGAGGCTTCCGGGGCACGGGCCCTTCCGCGTGCGGCGCCGCCGCCGGACGGCCCGGGGTTCGGCGTGCTCACCGCTCAGGGCACTCCCCCGCCTCCCCGTCCCCCCGCGCGCCTATCCTTTTCCTGTCCCCTCCGCACCGGAGAGCGGCCCTTTCCTCCCTCACGGGAACGAGGGGCCCTTCCCCCGAGGGGGGAACCCTGTCCCTGCGACCCACCC
Organism: Streptomyces sp. NBC_00704; assembly: GCF_036226605.1. Lineage (NCBI taxonomy): Bacteria > Bacillati > Actinomycetota > Actinomycetes > Kitasatosporales > Streptomycetaceae > Streptomyces > Streptomyces sp. NBC_00704. Next base: position 5,472,987 of record NZ_CP109000.1, on the reverse strand, counting down.
ACGGAGCACGATCCATGTACTTCACCGATCGCGGAATCGAGGAACTCGAGAAGCGGCGCGGCGAGGAGGAGGTCACCTTCGAGTGGCTCGCCGAGCAGCTGCGGACGTTCGTCGACCTGAATCCGGACTTCGAGGTACCGGTGGAGCGCCTGGCGACGTGGCTCGCGCGGCTCGACGACGACGAGGACGACGAGTAGGCGACGCGCGGACCGACGGGCAGTCAGGCAGCCGGACAGCCGGGCAGCACCCGCGCACGGAGGGGCGTCGAAAGACGCCCCTCTTCGCGTTCTCGGAGTTGCCCAGTGGGGCGGGAGTCGCTCCCTGGATCGAGCGGCTTGACTTTCGGACTCCGCGATATATCGTGTTTTCCGGGAGACGCGATATGGCGTGTCGTGTCACCATCGTGGAGGAGGTCCGCACCATGTCCGAGTGGTCCGTCGCCGAGCCGAGGAAGCTCTCCTTCGACGAGCCCGTGCACGAACTGCACGTGCGCATCGTCGACGGCACCGTGAACGTGGTGGGCACCGACGAGAGAACGGCCCGCCTGGAGGTGTCCCGCATCGAGGGACCGCCCCTGGTGGTGAGCCATCGCGACGGGACCCTGACGGTGGCGTACGAGGACCTGCCCTGGAAGGGCTTCCTCAAGTGGCTCGACCGCAAGGGCTGGCGGCGCAGCGCCGTCGTCTCGCTCGCCGTGCCGGCCGGCACCCGCGTGGAGGTGGGCGTGGTGAGCGCCGGGGCGGTGGTCTCGGGCATCGACGGCCCGACCGACGTGAAGGGCGTCAACGGCGACACGACCCTGGTGGGGCTCGCGGGGCCGGTGCGCGCGGACACCGTCTCGGGACGTGTGGACGCCCAGGCCCTCACCGGCGACCTGCGCTTCAACTCCGTCTCCGGCGATCTGACCGTGGTCGAGGCGGGCTCCTCCGTGAAGGCCGACTCCGTCAGCGGTTCGATGATCGTCGACCTGGATCCGACGGGCCGGCCCGCCGGCATCAACCTGACGAGCGTCTCGGGCGAGATCGCCATCAGGCTGCCCCACCCGGCCGACGCCCGGGTGGAGGCGAACACCGCGAGCGGCTCGGTCTCCAACGCCTTCGAGGATCTGCGGGTCAGCGGGCAGTGGGGCGCCAAGCGCATCACCGGCCGGCTGGGCGCGGGCAACGGCAGCCTGAAGGCCACCACGGTCTCCGGCTCGATCGCCCTGCTGCGCAGGCCCGCGGCGGACGAGCCGCACACCGACGCGCGGGGCGAAGGGCGGTCCGGGCCGCGCCCCGGCCCTCGCGACGACGCCGATCGCGGCCCCGGCGGCGAGAACGCCTCCGGCGCCCCGGCCGACAGCACGACCGACAAGAAGGTGCTCTGAGATGCCTCCCGTCTTCGCCCATGGCCGCCTGCGCCTCTACCTGCTGAAACTCCTGGACGAAGCGCCGCGCCACGGCTACGAGGTGATCCGCCTGCTGGAGGAGCGCTTCCAGGGGCTGTACGCGCCGTCGGCCGGCACCGTGTACCCGCGGCTGGCCAAGCTGGAGACCGAGGGCCTGGTCACCCACACCACCGAGGGCGGCCGCAAGGTGTACGCCATCACCGACGCGGGCCGGGCCGAACTGGCCGACCGCAGCGGCGAGCTGGCGGATCTGGAGCTGGAGATCCGCGAGTCGGTCGCCGAGCTGGCCGCGGAGATCAGGGCCGACGTGCGCGGCGCGGCGGGCGATCTGCGGCGCGAGATGCGGGCGGCGGCCTCCCAGGCCCGCAGGGGCGGGGGCACGGGCGCCGCGGACCGCGGCGGGTCCGGGGGTCCCGGCGAGTCCGGCCAGTTCGGCGAGTTCGGGGAGTTCGGGGACCGGGAGGCGTGGCAGGCCGCCAAGGAGGAGATGCGCCGCGTCAAGCAGGAGTGGAAGGAGCAGGCGCGCCGGGCCAAGGACGAGAGCCGCCGGGCCCGCGAGGAGGCCCAGCGGGCCCGGCGCCAGGCCAAGGAAGCGCAGGACACGGCGCGTTCCCAGGCCCAGGAAGAGGTCCAGCGCATAGCGCGCCGGGTGCAGGAACAGGTCCAGGACCACTTCACCCGGGGCGACTGGCCGACGGGCGTCCGCGAGGGCCTGACGGAACTCGCCAAGGAGTTCGGCGAGTTCGGCAAGGACTTCGGGCGCGAGTACGGCAGGGACTTCGGCTTCGGCCGCCCCGGCGCCACGGGCCCGGCCCCGGCGTCGTCCGCACAGACCCCTACGCCCCCTTCGCCCGAGGCCCCGTCGCCCGAGGCCCCTTCACCCGAGTCCCCTTCGTCTCAGGCTTCGTCGCAGGGCCCGTCGTTCGTGAAGGCGGCCGGATCCACTCAGACCGCGGCGGACGCCGCTGCGGAGTACGCCCGCACCCCGGAGGACTTCCCCGCCGAGTACGAGCCGGCCTGGGCCCACGAGGACCTCGGCGGCGACCCCGCCCGTGACCTGGACCGCCTCCTCGACCGCTTCCGCGACGACATCCGCGACGCGGCCCGCGACCACGGCGTCACCGCCGGACAGCTGCGCGAGGCGCGCCGTCATCTGTCGACGGCGGCGGCCCACATCGGCGTGGTGCTCCGCAACCCGACCTCCTGACCGGGGGCCCGTCCCGACGGGCCCTCGGCCCCCGCCCCTGCCCTCCGCCCCCGGCCGGCCTCTCAGCCGGCCACGACGGTGACGTCTCCGTCGCCCTCGCCTCCGCGCCGGCCCCCGTCGCCGTACAGCACGCGGGTGAGGGCGGTGTAGGTGACGCCGTGGTCGGCGAGGACCTCCGAGGGGACGCCGCGGCGGGCGGTGAGGGCGAGCAGCAGATGCTCGTCGCCGATCTGCCGCTCGCGCCGGGCGAGGGCGATGCGCAGCGTGTCCGTGAGCAGTTCCCTGGCGCCGCGGTCGAAGGGCCGTCCGCCGAAGAGGCGCGCGCCCGGACCCTGCCGGCCCTCGGCCGCCAGCGCGCCCTCCCCGTGCGCCTCCTCCACCCGCGAGACGATCTCGCCGACGTCGATGCCCAGCCCCGACAGGGCGTCGGCGTCGGCCCGGGAGAGACCGCCCCGGCGGCGCACCTCGCCCAGGTCCCGTACGAGGTCCCCGCGTCCGCCCGGCGGCAGCCCGAGCGAGGTCAGCGCGAACGAGCCGCGGCCGGCCTTCCCGTCGAGGAGGGCCAGCAGCACATGCGTCTCCTCCACCCGCTGCGCGCCCGCCCGTTCGGCGTGCGCCGCCGCCGACCGCACCACGGCGCGCGCGTCCTTCGTGAATCGCTCGAACATCATTGCCTCCCGTACTTCTTGTGCACGGCCTGCCTGGTGACCCCGAGTTCCGCGGCGATCTCCTGCCACGACCAGCCCTGGTTGCGCGCGCTGCGCACCTGCACCGCCTCCAGCTGCTCCAGCAGCCGGCGCAATGCCGCGACGGCGCGCAGCCCGACCCGTGGATCGCGGTCACCGGCCCGCTCGGCGAGATCCGTTGCTTCGGTCATGACGTCAACCTACGTTGACAATGAGCTTCCGTCAACCATGGTTGACATGACGGGTGCGGAAAAGGCGGGCCCGGAACCCCGGACCCGCCCCGCGACCGCGCACGCCGGACCACCGGCCGGCCGTCAGCCGTTGGTGAGCACGATCTTGCCGAACTGCTCGCCGGACGCGAGCCGCTCGAAGCCCTCGCGGGCCCGGTCGAGCGGGAGCACCTCGTCGATGACGGGCCGGACGCCGGTGAGGGCGCAGAAGGAGAGCAGGTCCTCCAGCTCGTCCCTGGAGCCCATGGTGGAGCCGACGATCTTCAGCTCCAGGAAGAAGACCCGGGTCAGCTCCGCCCGCGAGGGGGCGTCGCCGCTGGTCGCGCCGGAGATGACGAGCGTGCCGCCGGGCCGCAGCGACTTCACCGAGTGCGACCAGGTGGCCGCGCCGACGGTCTCGATGACGGCGTCCATCCGCTGCGGCAGCCGGGCGCCGGGCTCCACGGCCTCGACCGCGCCCAGCTCCAGGGCCCGCCTGCGCTTGGCCTCGTCCCTGCTGGTGGCGAAGACCCGCAGCCCGGCGGCCTTGCCCAGCACGATGGCCGCCGTGGCGACCCCGCCGCCGGCGCCCTGGACGAGAACGGAGTCGCCGGGGCGCACGCCCGCGTTGGTGAAGAGCATGCGGTACGCCGTCAGCCAGGCCGTGGGCAGACAGGCGGCCTCCGCGAAGGACAGCTCCTTCGGCTTGGGCAGGACGTTCCAGGTCGGCACGGCGACCTGCTCGGCGAAGGTGCCCTGGTACCGCTCGGTGAGGATGGAGCGCGGCTCGTCGGGCCCGACGCCGTGCCCGGTCTGCCCGATCACGGAGTGCAGGACGACCTCGTTGCCGTCCGCGTCGACACCGGCGGCGTCGCAGCCGAGGATCATCGGCAGCCGGCCCTCCGGAAGACCGACGCCCTTCAGCGACCAGAGATCGTGGTGGTTGAGGGAAGCGGCCCGGACGTCGACGACGCTCCAGCCGGGACGGGCCTCGGGGGCCGGGCGCTCCCCCAACTCCAGGCCGGAAAGCGGCTGGTCGCGGTCGATTCGGGCGGCGTAGGCGGCGAACATGATCCCGACCCTAGGGTCCGGCGCCGTCGAACGAAACCGGACGGGACTGTGAGACACACCCTCTTGCGCTCCGTCCCTTCGGCGCTCGTCGCGACCGCGCGCCCGGCGCCGTCACCCGAACGGGCCGGTCGGCGGGCAAAGGAATGGTCCCGCCCTGCACGGACGGGACCATTCGGGGTGTGCGTCAGCGGCGGGCGACGCCCTCCGCACGGGCGGCCGCGGCGACCGCCGCCGTCACCGCGGGGGCGACCCGCTCGTCGAACGGCGACGGGATCACGTAGTCCGCCGCGAGATCGTCGCCGACGACGCCCGCGAGCGCCTCGGCGGCGGCGAGCTTCATGCCCTCGGTGATCCGGGACGCCCGCACCTGCAACGCGCCGGCGAAGATCCCCGGGAACGCCAGCACGTTGTTGATCTGGTTCGGGAAGTCCGACCGCCCGGTCGCGACGACCGCCGCGTACTTGTGGGCGACCTCCGGGTGCACCTCCGGGTTCGGGTTGGCCATGGCGAAGACGAACGCGCCCTTCGCCATCGAGGCCACCGCCTCCTCCGACACGGTGCCGCCCGAGACGCCGATGAAGACGTCGGCGCCCGCGAGCGCGCTCTCCAGCGAGCCGGTCAGCCCCGCCTTGTTGGTGAAGGAGGCCAGCTCGCGCTTGACGTCGGTCAGGTCCTGCCGCTCCGCCGAGACGACGCCCTTGCGGTCCGCGACCGCGACGTCCCCGATGCCGGCCTCGACCAGCATCCTGGCGATGGCGACACCGGCCGCGCCGGCGCCCGAGATGACCGCCCGCAGCTCGCCGATGCCGCGCCCGCTCAGCCGGGCCGCGTTGCGCAGCGCCGCCAGCGTGACGATGGCGGTGCCGTGCTGGTCGTCGTGGAAGACCGGGATGTCGAGGGCGTCCTGGAGGCGGCGCTCGATCTCGAAGCACCGCGGCGCCGAGATGTCCTCCAGGTTCACTCCGCCGAACGAGGGCGCGAGACGCACCACCGTCTCGATGATCTCCTCCACGTCCGTGCAGGCGAGCGCGATCGGAACCGCGTCCACGCCGCCGAACTGCTTGAAGAGGATGGCCTTGCCCTCCATCACGGGGAGGGACGCCTCGGGGCCGATGTCCCCGAGTCCGAGCACCGCCGTGCCGTCGGTCACGACGGCGACGACGGACGACTTCCAGGTGTAGTCGTTCACCAGGTCCGGCTGTTCCGCGATCGCGGTGCACACGCGCGCGACGCCGGGGGTGTAAGCGAGGGACAGGTCGTCCTTGTCGCGGACCGGGACGGTGGCCTGCACGGCCATCTTTCCGCCTCGGTGCAGTGCGAACACCGGGTCGAACGAGTCGAGGGGCTCCGCACCGCCCTCCCGGCCCGTCTGGTCGGCGTTCTCGCTGCGAGGATTGACGATCTCCGCTGCCACTGTGTCGTACCCCTTAGGTCTGCATGGTTTGAGGGTGGCCACTCCTGATTGAGAAGTGGGCGGGCATCGCACAGGGCCCTGAGGTGATGCGAACGGGCGCCTGGCGTCGGGCGCGCCGCACACGCGCCCTGAGCCCCGGATGAGGGGTGTAAAAAACCTTCTTACCGGACGGAGACCACAGCCGACGAGTCCATTCGGTGCAAGGTCACATCACCGGAGCTGTCGACCTCCGACAGAGATCACCGCGAGTGACGCGGCTCATGCGCGAGGACCCGCCAGGAACCCGGAAAACCCTTGACAAGCCCTTGACGCCCCTTGTCGGCCCTTGGCGACGCTTGACCCGGCCTTGACGTGGGACGGGGTGGCGACGGGACAGAGGTCGGGTGATCGCATCATGGGTGGAACCGAAGAACTTTCGGCCGGAACGGGAGATTCCCGCAGATGGTCCGGCTCCGTCCGGTCGTGATGTACCGGACTGATGCGGTTCGGGGGTCGCCCGTTATCCGATTTTGACATGGCTGCCCCCCTGAATGGCGTCGTCCGAATGGCAAGATGCCGTAATCACACGAGGTCGCGACACCCGAAGGTCTGTGTTCTCGTCGACCCATCGGCATTTGTCGAGCCATCGGCATCTCCATCCATCCGCCGGAGGAACCCACCATGACCGCACGCACCACCCGTCACACGACCGCCGCGCGCACCCGCCTGGCAGCGGTCGGATCTCTCGCGGTCGCGGGCGCCTTGCTGCTCTCCGCCTGCGGCGACCAGACCAACGGCGGCGGGAGCTCCTCCTCCGACACGTCGAGCAGCTCCGACAAGGCCCCCCTCTTCTCCAAGCTCCCGGCCGCGATCCAGAAGGCGGGCGTCATCAAGGTCGGCACCAACGCCGAGTACGCCCCGATGGAGTCCGTCGAGGGCGGCAAGATCGTGGGCGTCGACCCCGACATCGCCGCCGCGCTCGGCAAGCAGCTCGGCGTCGAGTTCCAGTTCACCTCGGGCGGCTTCGACACCCTGATCACCGCGGTGAACACCGGCCGCTACGACGTGGCCATGTCGTCGATCACGGACAACAAGCAGCGCCAGGAAGGCCTGGACGACAAGGGCAAGAAGCTCGGCGAGGGCGTCGACTTCGTGGACTACTTCACCGCCGGCACGGCCGTCTACGTGAAGAAGGGCAACCCCAAGGGCATCAAGACCCTGGACGACCTCTGCGGCCAGACCGTCGCCGTGCAGCGGGGCACCACCTACGAAGAGGCCCTCCAGACGCAGTCGAAGAAGTGCACCGCCGACGGCAAGAAGGCCCTCAAGATCGAGTCGTTCGAGAACGACACCGAGGCCCAGACCCGCGTGAAGTCCGGCGGCGCCGTGGCCGGCGTCAACGACTACCCGGTCGCCGTGGACATGGCCCGCAAGGCCGGCGGCGGCGCGACCTTCGAGGTGCTCGACAAGCAGTACGAGGCCGCTCCGTTCGGCATCGTCGTCGACAAGAAGGGCACCCAGCTGCGCGACGCCCTCAAGGAGGCCGTCGACGCGATCATCAAGGACGGCTCGTACCAGAAGGTGCTGGAGAAGTGGGGCGCCGAGAGCGGCGCGATCAAGTCCGCCACGGTCAACGGCGGCAAGTGATCCACCCGCACCTCCTGAAGTCTTCGAAGGGCAGTCCCCATGACTGACAAGTTCGACAAGTCCCCCGCGGGTGCACCACCCGAGGACAACCCGCCGGTGTCCAAGACGTCGGCGTTCTCCGGCCCGCCGGAGGCCATCAAGGCCATCCCGGTGCGCCACTACGGCCGCTGGGTCAGCGCCGTCATCGTCCTCGCGCTCCTGGCGCTGCTGGTCAACGCCTTCGCGAAGGGCGACATCCAGTGGAAGACCGTCGGCGACCAGCTGTTCGACTCGACGGTCATCGCGGGCGCCGGGCGCACGCTGCTGATCAGCGTGCTGTCCATGGTGCTGGGCGTCGTCCTGGGCGTCGTGCTGGCCGTGATGCGGCTGTCGAAGAACCCGGTGACCAGCACGGTCGCCTGGGTCTACATCTGGTTCTTCCGCGGCACGCCGGTCTACGTGCAGCTGCTGATGTGGTTCAACCTGGCGCTGATCTTCCCCGTCCTGAACCTCGGTCCGATCTACAAGGACGAGATGACGGACGTCATGACGCCGTTCATGTGCGCCCTGCTCGGCCTCGGCCTCAACGAGGCCGCCTACATGGCCGAGATCTGCCGGGCCGGCCTGCTGGCCGTGGACGAGGGACAGACCGAGGCCGCCCACGCGCTGGGCATGAGCCATGGCAGGACGCTGCGCCGGATCGTCATCCCGCAGGCCATGCGGGTGATCGTGCCGCCGACCGGCAACGAGTTCATCAACATGCTGAAGACCTCGTCGCTGGTGTACGTGGTGACGTACAACGAACTCCTCCGCTCGACCTCGGTGATCGGCTCCTCGTCGTTCGCCGTGATGGAGCTGCTGTTCGTCGCCTCCATCTGGTACCTGGTCATGACCAGCGTCTTCAGCGTCTTCCAGTACTACCTGGAGCGCTACTACGCCCGCGGTTCGAGCCGCAGCCTCCCGCCCACCGTCTTCCAGAAGATCCGGGCGAACCTGCTCTCGATCGGCCGCGAAAGGAGTGCGGCATGACCGCGATGGTGAAGGCCGAGGGCGTCCACAAGTCCTTCGGCGCGGTCGAGGTCCTCAAGGGCATCGACCTGGAGGTCAAGAACGGCGAGGTGTTCTGCCTCATCGGCCCGTCCGGCTCCGGCAAGTCGACGTTCCTCAGGTGCATCAACCACCTGGAGAAGATCAACGCCGGCCGCCTGTACGTCGACGGGGACCTGGTGGGCTACCGCCAGAAGGGCGACAAGCTGTACGAGCTCAAGGACAGCGAGGTCGCGCTCAAGCGCCGGGACATCGGCATGGTGTTCCAGCGGTTCAACCTGTTCCCGCACATGACGGCGCTCGACAACATCGTCGAGGCCCCGGTCCAGGTCAAGGGCGCCAGCAAGGCCCAGGCCCGGGAGCGGGCGCGTGAGCTCCTGGACCGCGTCGGCCTCGCCGACAAGGCGGGCAACTACCCCTCGCAGCTCTCCGGCGGCCAGCAGCAGCGCGTCGCCATCGCGCGGGCGCTCGCCATGGACCCGAAGCTGATGCTGTTCGACGAGCCGACCTCGGCCCTCGACCCGGAGCTGGTCGGCGACGTCCTCGACGTCATGCGCGACCTCGCCGAGTCCGGCATGACGATGGTCGTCGTCACCCACGAGATGGGCTTCGCCCGCGAGGTCGGCGACAGCCTGGTCTTCATGGACGGCGGCGTGGTCGTCGAGTCCGGCAACCCGCGCGAGGTGCTGACCAACCCGCAGCACGAGCGGACGCAGGCGTTCCTGTCGAAGGTGCTCTAGCGGCACGCGGCGCATACGCGAGGACGGGCGGTACGGAGAATTCCGTACCGCCCGTCCTCGTTTCCCCGCCGGACGACCGGTGCGGCCCGCGCGCACGGCGGTGTGCGGCGGTGTGCGGCGTCGTACGGCGGCGTGCGTGCTCCACCGTGCAGACTCCCCGCGTTGATCCGGGGCGCCGAGTCGTCGATCATGTGGTCCGCGTCGCCGGGGCGCCGTTCTCGCGGCCGTCCCGCGCGCGTGCGTCGTCTCCGCCCCGCCCCCGGTTGGCGTAATACCCTGGAGCCACGAACGGCCGTTACTCCTCCCGCACCCCGACCACAGAGCGCCCCCGTAAGGACTACACGTGGAACTGGCCTATTACTCGGACTACGCCGTGCGGCTCGTCAACAGCGAGGAGCCGACCCGGGGCAAGGACGCCCTGACGTCCGTCGAGGCCGTCCGGGACCTCTTCGGCGGCAACCAGTCGGCCGCCCGCCGGGCCACCGAGGCGGACGTCACCCGGTTCCGCTCGGTCCGCGGCCGGCTGCGGGCGGTCTTCGAGGCGGCCGACGGCGGCGACGAGACCCTCGCGGTGGACCTGCTGAACTCCCTGCTGCTGGAGTTCCCGGTCAGCCCGCAGATCTCCGGCCACGACTTCCGCGACGACGACGGCCGCCCCCTGTGGCACATGCACCTCGCCGACCACCCGTCCAACGCGACGGCGGGCTACGCGGCCATCGCCGCCATGGGCCTGGCCTTCCACCTCACCGAGTACGGCGTCGACCGGCTGGGCCTGTGCGAGGCGAGCCCCTGCCGCAACGCCTACCTCGACACCTCCACCAACCGCTCCCGGCGCTACTGCTCCGACCGGTGCGCCACCCGCGCCAACGTCGCCGCCTACCGCGCCCGCAAGCGCCTGGAGGCCGACCGCGACCGCGCCGCCGACAGCGGCCTGGCCGCCGACAGCGCCCAGCGCACCACCGCCAGCGGCGAGCGCTGACCCGGCGCGAGCGGACGCCAGCGCAGCCGCGCCCGGCCCAGGATCAGCTCGTCGGGCACCGTCCCGTAGTCCGTGCTGTCGCCGCCGGCGAAGGCGTTGTCCCCGAGGACCCACCACCCGCCCTCCCGGCGCTCGGCGGCCCGCTTGACGACCAGCAGGTCCTGCTGGAAGGGGTGCCGCAGCACGATCACGTCGCCGGGCCGCACCCGCGCGCCGTAGTGCACCAGCAGCCGGTCCCCGTGCCGGAGCGTGGGCACCATGGACGGACCGGTCACCTCGGCCAGCCCGAACGGCGCGGCGGCCCTGCCCCGCTCGCCCTCCTGCGACAGTTCCGGCATCCCCGGCACCTCCCCGGTCCGTTCCTCCACCAGTCCCAGTCTGACCCCGGACTTTTGTCCTAAGCCCCAGGGGGCACCCGCCAAAAGCCCTCCCCCAGGGAGTAATGTCCCACCTGAGAAGACGATCACGAGGAAGGAACGCTCCATGCTTTCCCGCCTGTTTGCCCCCACGGTCAAGGTCAGCGCACACTGCGACCTGCCCTGCGGCGTGTACGACCCGGCCCAGGCCCGCATCGAGGCGGAGTCGGTGAAGGCCGTGCAGGAGAAGATGGCCGCCAACGACGACCCGCACTTCCAGGCGCGCGCCACCGTCATCAAGGAGCAGCGTGCCGAGCTCGCGAAGCACCACGTCTCCGTGCTGTGGAGCGACTACTTCAAGCCCCCGCACTTCGAGAAGTACCCCCAGCTGCACCAGCTCGTCAACGACGCCCTGAAGGCCCTGTCGGCCGCCAAGGCCTCGACGGACCCGAAGACGGGCGAGAAGGCCCTGGAGCTGATCGGCCAGATCAGCGACATCTTCTGGGAGACCAAGAAGGCCTGAGCCGCCGATCCCCGTCCAGGACCTGCGGTCGGTGCACCATCGCGGGTCACGGGGAACGCGCGTCGCATCATGCGTGAAGGGGCCCGGTCGGACGCCGACCGGGCCCCTTCGCCATGCCGTGGGCGGTGCCGCTCAGACGGCGTCCTCGTCGCCCTCGCCCACCTCCAGCAGCCCGGCCGCCGCGCCGACTATGCGCGGGTCGGGGGTGCCGACGACCTCCTCGTCCTTGTCGTCGTAGTCGAACCGGGCGAGCACGCTGCGCATGGCCTCGACCCGCGCCCGTTTCTTGTCGTTGCTCTTGACCACCGTCCAGGGCGCGTACGTGGTGTCCGTCTCGCGGAACATGACGACCTTGGCGGCGGTGTAGTCGTCCCAGCGCTCCAGCGAGGCGAGGTCCATCGGGCTGAGCTTCCACTGCCGTACGGGGTCGATCCGGCGGATCGTGAAACGGGTGCGCTGCTCGCTCTGCGACACCGAGAACCAGAACTTCACCAGGTCGACGCCGTCGTCCACGAGCATCCGCTCGAACATCGGGGCCTGACGGGCGAAGCGCTGGTACTCGTCGTCCGTACAGAAGCCCATGACGCGTTCGACGCCGGCCCTGTTGTACCAGGACCGGTCGAAGAGCACGATCTCGCCCGCCGTCGGCAGCTGTTCGACGTACCGCTGGAAGTACCACTGCCCGCGCTCGCGCTCGGTGGGCTTCTCCAGGGCCACGACCCTCGCGCCGCGCGGGTTGAGGTGCTCGGTGAACCGCTTGATGGTGCCGCCCTTGCCGGCCGCGTCCCGGCCCTCGAAGAGGATGACGAGGCGGCGTCCCGTCTCCTTGATCCAGCTCTGGAGCTTCAGCAGCTCGATCTGCTGGAGCCGCTTGTGGCAGTCGTACTCCTTGCGCTCCATGCGCTCGGTGTACGGGTAGTTCTCCCGCCAGGTGTCGACCGGGCTTCCGTCCGCCCGGATCAGCACGGGGTCGTCCTGGTCGGTGTAGTCGACCCGCAGGTCGGCGTCGTCGGACAGCAGGGGCCGTGTGGTCATGGCGTCCGCCTCCCGGTCTCGGATGTCCGCTCGCGTGTCGGTCATGTCTCGGCGTCCGTCGTCTCAGGCGTCCGTCGTGTCTCGGACGTCGGGCATGTCTTGGGTGTCGGGGCACTTCTCGGGCGTGGGCGTCGGGGCCGTCCTGGACTTCAGGGCCGTCCTGGGCGTCGGGCGGGGGACCGCGGGAGGACCGAGGCCACCGCCGCGAGCAGGGTGCCCCGTCCTGCGATCACCATGCGCCCCGCGCCACCCCCGCGCACCTGTGCCCACCGGCTTCCCGGACCTGCGCCGAGGATGCCCGCCGCGGGCCCGGCGGTCGAGGACCGTGCGATCCTGGCGTGATGAATCGGGAGGACCTGGTGAGGCTGCGGCAGGCGCGGGACCGGATGGACCGCGAGTACGCCGAGCCGCTGGACGTCGCCGCGCTCGCCGCCACGGCGCTCATGTCCCCCGGCCACTTCCAGCGCAGCTTCCGCGAGGCCTACGGCGAGACGCCCTACGCCTATCTGATGACCCGCCGCGTCGAGCGCGCCAAGGTCCTGCTGCGGCGCGGCGACCTGAGCGTGACGGAGGTCTGCATGGCGGTCGGCTGCACCTCGCTCGGCTCGTTCAGCTCCCGGTTCACCGAGCTGGTCGGCGAGACCCCGAGCGCGTACCGGGCCCGTTCGCACGACGAGAGCGCGGTGATCACGCCCTGCGTGGCCAGGACGTTCACCCGTCCCCGGCGGAGCCGGCCCGCCTAGGCTGGAGGCATGGCTGAACGCATGGCTGCACCCACGGACCTCCGACTCCACCAGTGCTTCGTCGCCGTCGACGACCACGACAAGGCCCTGCACTTCTACGTCGAGGTGCTCGGTCTCCAAGTCCGCAACGACGTCTCCTACGAGGGCATGCGGTGGGTGACCGTGGGCTCGCCGCTCCAGCCCGACGTCGACATCGTGCTGGAGCCGCCGGGCGCCAACCCCGACTTCTCCCCGGCCGACCGCGAGGCGATGGCCCGGCTGCTCGCCAAGGGCGTTCTGCGCGGCGTCATCTTCACCACCGCCGACTGCGACGCGCTGCACGCGCGCGTGCGGGAGGCCGGCGTCGAGGTGCTCCAGGAGCCGACGGACCAGCCCTACGGCGTGCGCGACTGCGCGTTCCGGGACCCGGCCGGGAACATGCTGCGGTTCCTGGAGCGCAGGGCATGAGCCGACCGGTCCGCTGGACCCACGCCTTCGTGGACCGGCCCGCCACGCGGTTCGATCGGGCCGGCGCGTTCTGGGCGGCGGTCACGGACACCCGCCTGTCCGGGTTCCGGGGCGAGCGGGAGGAGTTCGTCACCCTGCTGCCGGACGGCGCGGACGCCTGCGTGAAACTCCAGGGCGCCGCGGACGGCGACGGCGGCGCGCATCTCGACTTCGCCGTCGAGGACGTGCCCGGTTTCGTCGAGGAGGCCCGGGCGCTCGGCGCGGAGCCGGTCGCCCGGCACGACGGCTGGGCCGTGCTGCGCTCCCCGGCCGGGCACGCGTTCTGCGCGGTGCCGTGGCTCGGGGAGGCCGTACGGCCTGCGGTGGTGGCCGGCAGCCGCGTCGACCAGGTGTGCCTGGACGTGCCGCCGTCGGCGTTCGAAGCCGAGATCGCCTTCTGGACCGCGCTGCTGCCCGACTGGCCGGCGCGGGCGGGATCCCGGCCCGAGTTCCATGTGGTCGAGCCGCCCGCCGGACTGCCGATCCGCATCCTGCTACAGCGGCTCGACGACGAGCCGGCCGGCCCCGGCGGTGACGGCGTCAGCGGTGACGGTGCGGGCGCGGGTCAGGTCTCCGCCCATCTCGACCTCGCCTGCGGCGCGGACGTGGACGCCGTGTGCGCACGCCACGAGCGGCTGGGCGCGCGGCTGGTGGCCCGTCACCCGCACTGGACGGTGCTGCGCGACCCGGCGGGCGGCCTGTACTGCCTGACCGGCCGCGACGCGGAGACGGGCGGACTGCCCCGGACGGATTCCTGACCTGCTCGTCGCGGCCCGCGGCGCGCGGTCACGAGGACCGGGCGGCGGGAGCGCCGGGCCCCTCCTCCGACGCGGCGGAGCGCTCGGGTCCGGCCGGGTGTCCCCGGCCTCCGCTGTCGTCGCCGGGCGCGGCGAGGTGGGGCTGGGGGCCCGCCTCCACGTACGCCTCGCAGTCGGGGTTGTGGCACGGCCCCGCCGCCCAGCGCGGCACCCACGCGCCCAGCGTCTTGTGCCGCCGGACGACGGACTGCACGGGCTCCCCGCAGGCGGAACAGACGCGTTGTTCCCTGTCCATGTCCTCAGAGTAGGGCGACCACAGCCGAACCGCTCCCGCTCGTACGCCGCCGAAGTCCCACCGCCCGGCCGCCCCTCCCCCGGCAGGGACCACCGCCCGCTGGGGGTCTGTCACCCGATGCCCCCGACGTCCCGCCGCACGGACACTCTCCCCACGGCAGGACTTTCGCCCGCTCGGTGGCGGGCCGGTACCCGATCCCCCCACCGTCCCGCCGCACGGGCACCCTCCCCACGGCAGGACCACCGCCCGCTCGGGGAGCCAGGTGCGCAGCGGCGGCCGTCGGCTGACTCCTGCCCAGGCCGCCTGCCCTGGCCGACCGGGGCAGGGGGCCCAGGCAGGCACGGGTTGGCAGGCATGGGCAGGCGGACGGACCCGCCGGTGCCCCGGTCGGCTGAACTCCGACCGGGGCGTGCCGCCACACGGGGCCGCGCCGGGGCCGCACGCACCGATGTCCCGGTCGGCCCCGCCACGGGCGGGACCGGCCGGGACACGAGCAGGCTGCCCGCCGCACCCCCCTTGCGGGCGTGCGCGGGTGGGCGGGCCTATGTGGTGCGGCGGGTGACGAACTCGGCCAGGCACAGCAGGCCGCCCGCCGCCTCGGGGTCCGGCACCGCCCGGGCCAGCTCCTGCATGGCGCGGGCCATCCGGTCGGCCGCCTGCTCCTGCGCCCACGCGCGGCCGCCCGCCCGCTCGACGGCCAGCGTCGTGCGGTCCAGGTCGGCCGGGTCGTAGGGCGCCGCGTACAGCGCGGCCAGTTCGCCGGCCGCCGGGGTGGCCGAGGTGAGGGCGGCGACCACCGGCAGGGACTTCTTGCGGGCGGCGAGATCCGCGCCGGCCGGTTTGCCGGTGTGCCGCGGGTCCCCCCATATCCCGATGACGTCGTCGATGAGCTGGAAGGCGAGCCCGGCCTCCCGGCCGAACGCGTCCAGCGCTTCGACGTCCCGCTCGGCCGCTCCCGCGTACAGCGCGCCGACCGCGCAGGCGCAGCCGAGCAGCGCGCCCGTCTTGGCCTCCGCCATGACGAGCACCTCGTCGAGGGTGACGCCGGCGGGGCCGCGTCTCTCCATGGCGGTGTCCGCCTGCTGGCCGGCGCACAGTTCGACCACGCACGCCGCGAGCCTGGCCGCAGCCGGCCGGGACGCGGGGTGCGGGTCCGCGGCGAGCAGGCCGAGGGCGAGGGCCTGGAGGGCGTCCCCGGCGAGGATCGCGTCGGCGTCGCCGAACACGGTCCACGCGGTGGGGCGGTGGCGGCGGGTGGCGTCCCGGTCCATCACGTCGTCGTGGAGCAGCGTGAAGTTGTGGACCAGTTCGACCGCGGCGGCGGCCCGCACCGCCGCCGCACGGGCCCGCGGGCCGCCGAGCGCCGCGGCCGCGGCGAGCACCAGCGCCGGCCGGATCGCCTTGCCGGCGTTGTCCGCGGCGGGGGTGCCGTCCGCGTGTTCCCAGCCGAAGTGGTAGAGCGCGACCCGGCGCATCGAGGCGGGCAGCGAGTCGAGCGCCGCCCGCAGCGCCGGGTCGACGGCCGCCCTGGACCGCTCCAGGAGCGCCGCCGCCTCGTGCCCGTCGGTCGTCCCCGCGTCGCCCTCGCCCCGGTCGCCGTCGGACGTCCGCCGTTCGCGCGTCCCGCCCCGCTGTCGCCTGACGGCGGAGGTCACCGCCAGCGGCCGATCTCGACGTTCTCCAGGACGCCCAGCGCGTCCGGCACCAGGACGGCGGCCGAGTAGTAGGCCGTGACCAGGTACTTGATGATGGCCTGTTCGTTGATGCCCATGAACCGCACCGACAGGCTCGGCTCGATCTCGTCGGGGATGCCCGACTGGCGCAGGCCGATGACGCCCTGGTCCTCCTGGCCCAGACGCAGCGCGATGATCGAGCTGGTCCGCGCCTCGGAGACGGGGATCTTGTTGCAGGGGTAGATCGGCACCCCGCGCCAGGTGGGGATGCGGTTGCCGCCGACGTCGATCGTCTCGGGCACGAGGCCGCGCTTGTTGAGCTCGCGGCCGATCGCGGAGATGGCGCGCGGGTGGGCGAGGAGCATCTTGGTGCCGCGCCGCCTGCTGAGCAGCTCGTCCAGGTCGTCCGGGCTGGGCACGCCGTCGTGCGGCTGGAGCCGCTGGTCGTACTCGCAGTTGTGCAGGAGACCGAACTCCCGGTTGTTGACCAGCTCGTGCTCCTGGCGCTCCTTGAGGGCCTCGACCGTCAGCCGCAACTGCTGCTCGGTCTGGTTCATCGGCTGGTTGTAGAGGTCGGCGACGCGCGAGTGGATGCGCAGGACGGTCTGGGCGATGCTCAGCTCGTACTCGCGGGGCCTGGCGTCGTAGTCGACGAACGTGTGCGGGATGTCCGGCTCGCCGGCGTGGCCGGCCGCGAGGTCGACCTCCTTCTCGCCGTACTTGTTGGTGCGCTGCTCGGGGATCGTGCGCAGTTGCTGGAGGTGTTCGCGCAGGGAGTCGGCGCGCTCCGCGACCTGCTCGACGTCCTGACGGGCCAGGATGAGCACCGTGCAGGCCGTGTCCGCGCGGGCGGTGTACTCCCAGATGGCGTCCGCGTCGAGCAGCGCCTGGTCGCCGAAGTAGGCGCCGTCGGCGAGGACTCCGAGCACCTGGTCGTCGCCGTAGGGGCCGGTTCCGACCTTCTCCACGCGGCCGTGCGCCAGCAGGTAGACCTCGTCGGTCTGGCTGCCGAAGGAGGCGATGACCTCGCCGGGGCCGAACTCCCGCTGCCGGCAGCGCTGGGACAGCTCGCCGAGCACCTCCTCGTCCTCGTAGGAGCGCAGCGCGGGCAGTTCGCCCAGTTCGGCCGGGATGACCTCGACCCGGTCGCCGGTCTTGACGAACGTGACGCGGCCGTCGCCGACCGCGTACGTCAGACGCCTGTTGACCCTGTACGTGCCGCCCTGCACATCGACCCAGGGCAGATTCCGCAGCAGCCAGCGGGAGCTGATCTCCTGCATCTGCGGTGCGGACTTGGTCGTGGTGGCCAGGTTCCGCGCGGCCGCGGTGCCGAGACTCTGCTGCGGCTTGCCCGACTCCGAGCGGACCTCTTCGCCTACCGACATGAGAAATTGCCCTCCCGATTCATGCACGGCCGCCGAACTGCGCCGGTGCACTGTTCACGTGGACCAGCCTTTCATCACGGTGTGTGCTCGTGGTATTACCCGAAAGAGCGGGAATGGATCATCGCGTGCCTGGGCAGCGGCGCATCCGCCCGAACGGTGTTCGACAATGGGCGGGTGACCGACCTGCGCCCGAGCCTGCCCTCCCCGCTCCAGGAGGTCGCCGACGACCGGTTCGCCCGGCACGGCGTACGGCTGCTGCTCAAGCGGGACGACCTGATCCATCCGGAGCTGGTCGGCAACAAGTGGCGCAAGCTCGTGCCGAATCTGGAGCGGGCGGCGGGGCGGACGCTGGTGACCTTCGGCGGCGCCTACTCCAACCATCTGCGGGCGACGGCCGCGGCGGGCCGTCTGCTGGGGCTGCCGACGGTGGGCGTGGTGCGCGGTGACGAGCTGGCCTGCCGGCCCCTGAACCCCTCGCTGGCCCGCTGCGCCGCCGACGGCATGCGGCTGCGCTTCGTGGACCGCTCGCTCTACCGGCGCAAGGGCGAGGCGCGGGCGCTGCGGGAGATCCTGGGCGCGGCGGGCGCCGAGGGCGCGTACGTCGTGCCCGAGGGGGGCAGCAACGCGGCGGCGGTGCGCGGCTGCCGGGCGCTCGGGGAGGAGCTGCGCGGGCGGGCCGACGTGGTCGCGCTGGCCTGCGGCACCGGCGGCACGCTCGCGGGGCTGGCCGCCGGTCTCGCGCCCGGCCAGCGGGCTCTGGGGATACCGGTGCTCAAGGGAGGATTCCTGGGGGCGGCGATACTCGCTCTCCAGGAGGAGGCCTTCGGCGGCCGGCGGGGCGAGTGGCGGCTCGACGAACGGTTCCACTTCGGCGGGTACGCGCGGGTCACCCCGGAGCTGGAGGACTTCGCGGCGGACTTCGAGCACCGGCACGGCGTGGCCGTCGAACGTTTCTATGTCGCCAAGTCGCTCTTCGCCCTTGCCGCCCTGGCCGAGGAGGGCGCCTTCCCGCGCGGGACCCGCCTGGCCGCGGTGGTGACGGGCGCGCCCTTCGCCGGGTGAGGCCTCAGGTCGCCTCCCGGTAGGCCGCCGCCTCCTCCAGGTCCAGCCTGCGCAGCAGCGTGCGCAGCATCTCGTCGTCGATGTGGCGGCCGTCGCGCAGGCGGACGAACATCTCGCGCTCGGCGCTGATCATCTCGCGCGACAGCCGCCGGTAGGTGTCGTCGACGGTCTCGCCGGTGACCGGGTTGACCTGGCCCAGTCGTTCCCAGACGGCGTTGCGGCGGCGCTCCAGGACGTCGCGGAGCCGGTCCGCGAGGGGCGGCGGGAGGGCGTTGCGCTCGTCGGAGAGCAGGTCGTCGAGACGCTGTTCGGCGACCCGGGAGGCCTGCGCCTGGGCGTTGGCCTCGGCGAGCGTCGCGGCCTGGGGGTCCGCGTCGGGGAACTTGAGCAGCCGGATCAGCGGGGGCAGGGTCAGGCCCTGGAGCACGAGGGTGCCGATGACGGTGGTGAAGGTGAGGAAGAGGATGAGGTTGCGGTGCGGGAAGGGCGCGTCGCCGTCGTCCACGGTGAGCGGGATGGAGAAGGCGATGGCGAGCGAGACCACGCCCCGCATGCCGGCCCAGGCGATGACGACGGGACCCCGCCAGGTGGGGTTCTCCTCCCGCGCGCGGATGCGGGAGGACACGAGCCGTGGCAGGAAGGTCGCCGGGTACACCCACAGGAAGCGGGCCGCGACGACCACGAGGAACAGCGCGACGGCGTACCAGGCGGCCTCCAGGCCCTCGTAGGCGCCCAGGCCCTTGAGGACGACGGGGAGCTGGAGGCCGATCAGCGCGAAGACCGCCGACTCCAGCACGAAGGCGACCATCTTCCACACGGCCTCCTCCTGGAGCCGGGTGGCGAAGTCGACCTCCCACGCGCGGTGACCGAGGTAGAGGGCGACGACGACCACGGCGATGACGCCGGAGGCGTGGAACTGCTCGGCGGCCGCGTACGCGACGAAGGGGATCAGCAGGGAGAGCGTGTTCTGGAGGAGGGGTTCCCTGAGGTGGGTGCGCAGCCAGTGCAGCGGGGCCATGAGGATCAGGCCGACGGCGGTCCCGCCGACCGCCGCCACCAGGAACTCCTCGATGCCGCCGGCCCAGGAGGCGCCTTCGCCGACGACGACCGCGAGGGCCACCTTGTAGGCGGTGATCGCGGTGGCGTCGTTGAGCAGCGACTCGCCCTGGAGGATGGTGGTGATCCGGGAGGGCAGGCCGACCCGGCGGGCCACGGCGGTGGCCGCGACCGCGTCCGGCGGCGCGACCACCGCGCCCAGCACCAGGGCGGCCGTCAGCGGCAGGCCGGGGACGAGGAGGTAGGCGGCCCATCCGACGGCGACGGTCGCGAAGAGCACGTAGCCGACGGACAGCAGCGCGACCGGCCGCAGCTGGGCGCGCAGGTCGAGGTAGGAGCTGTCGCTGGCCGAGGTGTACAGCAGCGGCGGCAGCAGCAGGGGCAGCACGACGTCGGGGTCCAGGGTGTAGTCCGGCACGCCGGGCACGTAGGAGACGGCCAGGCCGACCGCCACCAGCAGCAGCGGCGCGGGCGCCGGGGTGCGCCGGGCCGCCGCGGCGATCGCCGCACTGCCGGCCACCAGCAACAGCAGTGGCATCACGTCCATGTCCCGGCCCGCCCTCTTTTTCCGCGCGGTCGTCCGCGCGCCCGTCGTAATCTGGCAATCATGAAACAGTGCACCCACGCCGACGCGCTGCCCGACCCCGAGCCCGTCCCGCTGGGCGAGACATGCCCGGAGTGCCTGAGGGACGGCACCCACCCGGTGCAACTGCGACTGTGCCTGACGTGTGGCCATGTCGGCTGCTGCGACTCCTCGCCGAACCGGCACGCCACCGCGCACCACAAGGAGTCCGGCCACCCGGTGATGCGGACGTTCGAACCCGGTGAGAACTGGCGCTGGTGCTTCGTCGACCACGTCCTCGTGTGAGGCGTCCCGGCAGGTCGCGGGTCCCGTGCGCGGCCGGGTTCCGGTCTCCCGCCGCGGGCGGTACGGCCCGGTGTGAACTTTCGGGGCGGTGCGGGCGTTGAACTCATGAGACGCCCCGGCCGTCCGGCGGGTACGGTTCGACCATCTGACGCCTGGGTACGTCAACCCGGCGCGCCCTCTTCCCATTTGGGTCCGCAGACCTCTAGACACGGAGCGTGTTCACAGCTTTACTGTGAGTGACGCCAGGGGGTTGGGGTCCGGGGACAGGAGCCGTGAGAGCGCGATAGCGTCACCGCTGCACCACACACGCGTTACCCGGGGGGCGACCCCCGGCCCCGAAAAGCTTGTACCACCTTGGAGGTGAGGGTGTCCCAGATCGCAGGCGAGCCCGCGACCCAGGACTTCGTGGAAGTCCGGCTGCCGGCTGCGGGTGCCTACCTGTCGGTGCTGCGGACGGCCACGGCCGGCCTCGCGGCCCGTTTGGACTTCACCCTGGACGAGATCGAGGACCTGCGCATCGCGGTGGACGAGGCCTGCGCGATCCTGCTCCAGCAGGCCGTGCCGGGCTCGGTGCTCAGTTGCGTGTTCCGTCTCGTCGACGACTCGCTCGAGGTCACCGTCTCGGCCCCGACCACGGACGGTCACGCCCCCTCGCGTGACACCTTCGCCTGGACCGTCCTGTCCGCCCTGGCGGGCAAGGTGTCCTCCGCCGTCGACGAGGACAGGACCGTGTCGATCAGCCTCTACAAACAACGCGGCGCGGGACCCGGGCCGGCGTGAGGAACGGGGACGGGCCGGTGCGGGACGAAGAGCGCGGCACACGGGGGCTGCCGGCCGGCGACGCCGGGACGCCACTGCCTCCGGACGGTTCCCGACGCATGGCCGACGGCATCGACGGCATTCCCGAGCAGGCCCGGCCGCATCCGGAGGACGACCCGGCCTCCGCGCGGACGGGTCGGCCGGACGCGGCCGTGCAGGACTCGCCCCGGGAGAGGCGGCCGGGGGGCTCGCCCCCCGGCCGGGCAGAGGCGAGGGCTCGACAGAGGGCGACGGGCGGGACAATGAGCGAGCACGAGCGAGACGGCGAACACAGCGTGCCGGGCGCACAGCACGAACCACCGGTGCCGGCACCGGCGTCGGCACCGGCGCCCACGCCGCCCGCGGCCGCGCCGGCGCACCAGGCGCATGGGCCGGCCGACCGCAGCGGGGCGCGGGCGATGTTCGTGGAACTGCGCAAGCTCCAGGACGGCAGCCCCGAGTACGCGGAGATGCGCAACCAGCTGGTCCGCATGCATCTGCCGCTGGTCGAGCATCTCGCGCGCCGGTTCCGCAACCGCGGCGAGCCGCTGGACGACCTGACCCAGGTCGCCACGATCGGCCTCATCAAGTCCGTCGACCGCTTCGACCCGGAGCGCGGCGTGGAGTTCTCCACGTACGCGACCCCGACGGTCGTCGGCGAGATCAAGCGGCACTTCCGGGACAAGGGCTGGGCGGTGCGGGTGCCGCGCAGGCTCCAGGAGCTGCGGCTGTCGCTGACGACGGCGACGGCCGAGCTGTCGCAGCAGCACGGCCGCTCCCCCACGGTCCACGAACTCGCCGAGAAGCTGGCCATCTCGGAGGAGGAGGTCCTGGAGGGCCTGGAGTCCGCCAACGCGTACTCCACGCTGTCCCTGGACGTCCCCGACACCGACGACGAGTCGCCGGCGGTGGCCGACACGCTCGGCGCGGAGGACGAGGCGCTGGAGGGCGTCGAGTACCGGGAGTCCCTCAAGCCGTTGCTGGAGGACCTCCCGCCCCGCGAGAAGCGGATCCTGCTGCTGAGGTTCTTCGGCAACATGACCCAGTCGCAGATCGCGCAGGAGGTCGGCATCTCGCAGATGCACGTCTCCCGGCTGCTGGCGCGCACACTCGCGCAGCTGCGGGAGAAGCTCCTCGTCGAGGAGTAGAGGGGCACAGCGGTAGAGGGGCACAGGAGCGGAGCGGCAGTCGCGCGGGCGGCTACGGTGTGCGGCCGGGTCCCCGGATCCCGAGGGCCCTGGTCGTCTCCCGGTTGACCAGCAGCACCAGCGCGGCGACGGCCACGGCCATCAGGGCGATGCCCGCCGGGATGGCCATGCTGTCGGCCTGGAGCAGGTTGTAGGCGACCGGCACCGCCATGACCTGGGTGATGACGGCGGGCCCCCGGCTCCAGCCGCGCAGGCCCATCAGCCCGCGGGCGGCCAGCAGCGGCAGCAGCGCCAGCACCATCAGGGTGACTCCGCCGGTGACGGCCTGCTGACGGTCGTCCGGGTCGCCGGTGAGGCCGAGGACGAGCATCCACACCCCGCCCGCGACGAGCGCCAGCCCTTCCAGCGCGCACAGGGCGGCGGCATACGTCACCCGGCGCGGGCGGGACGCTGCGGTTTCGGGGGCGGCGGGGGTCTGCTCACTGCTCACCCCTGAAGGGTAGCCCGCACCCCCGGACCGGCCGCGGACCGCGGGCCCGGCGCAGGCCGCGCCCGTGTCGAGGCTCACCCCGTGATCTCTTACCCGATCCCCACCTCGGCCTGTGCCCGGTACCACCCAGTAGGTACGCTGCAACTCATGCGTGCACTTCTCGTGGTCAATCCGGCGGCAACCACCACCAGTGCCCGCACGCGCGACGTCCTCATCCACGCCCTCGCGAGCGAGATGAAGCTGGAGGCGGTCACCACCGAGTACCGCGGGCACGCGCGCGATCTGGGCCGCCAGGCCGCGGAGAGCGGCAATGTCGACCTGGTGGTGGCCCTGGGCGGCGACGGCACGGTGAACGAGGTCGTCAACGGCCTGCTGCACGCCGGCCCCGACCCGGCGCTGCCGGGTCTCGCGGTGGTGCCGGGCGGCTCCACCAACGTCTTCGCGCGGGCCCTGGATCTGCCCAACCATCCGGTGGAGGCCACGGGCGCCCTGCTGGACGCGCTGCGCGAGGGCCGCGAACGCACCGTCGGCCTCGGGCTCGCGGCGGGCACGCCCGGCACGGAGGACGAGGCGGTGCCGTCGCGCTGGTTCACCTTCAACGCCGGCCTCGGTTTCGACGCCGGAGTGGTGGGCCGGGTGGAGCAGCAGCGCGAGCGGGGCAGGAAATCCACGCACGCTCTCTATATCCGCCAGGCGGTGCGCCAGTTGTTGGGCGAATCACAGCGCCGGCACGGAACCATCACCCTGGAACGGCCGGGCGCCGACCCGGTGACCGATTTGGTGCTGTCCATAGTCTGCAACACGGCTCCGTGGACCTATCTGGGCAATCGCCCGGTGTACGCGTCGCCTAAGGCCTCGTTCGATACCGGGCTCGACGTACTCGGTCTCAGCCGTCTGTCGACCGCCTCGGTTGCCCGATATGGCACCCAGTTGCTCACTTCGTCCCCCGAGCGGGGACCGCACGGCAAGCATGCCGTCGCGCTGCACGACCTGGACCGGTTCACCTTGCATTCGAAGGCCCCGCTGCCCCTTCAGATGGACGGTGACCACCTGGGCCTGCGAACCAGCGTGACGTTCACAGGCGTACACCGTGCACTGCGTGTGATTGTGTGAGCAGAAAGGGCTGAAGTCCTTTCACTCGAACGTTTAGGCCAGGATCCACCCCATGGAAGTACGGCTGTGACCTAGTCGACACCGAGGAATCAAAAAAAACTTTCCGGAAGGGGTTGTATCCGCCGCTGAGGTTTGCGAGTCTCTACGTGGCGATCGGGACAGCCCGCAACACCGGCATCCACTGATCACCGGAACCCCTCAACGAACTCCAGGACCACGCCAGGGAAACCCGGCTGGTGGCCCTTCATCTGTTGGGGGATTCGTGAAAGCGTTCACATTCACAAGCACCCCGCATGTAATACCAAGGAGAGGTAGCAGCCATGGACTGGCGTCACAACGCCGTTTGCCGCGAGGAAGACCCCGAGCTCTTCTTCCCCATCGGCAACACCGGTCCTGCGCTGCTGCAGATCGAGGAAGCCAAGGCCGTCTGCCGTCGCTGCCCGGTTATGGAGCAGTGTCTGCAGTGGGCGCTCGAGTCCGGTCAGGACTCCGGCGTCTGGGGTGGCCTCAGCGAGGACGAGCGTCGCGCGATGAAGCGCCGCGCCGCCCGCAACCGGGCCCGTCAGGCCTCCGCCTGACGACACCCGCCCCGCAAGCCTGAGCTTGGCGGCGCGTGTGCCTGCCGACATCACCTCGTCGGCAGCGAGTACGCTTCTCCCGCCCCCGAGCCGCAGCGCGCAGTACCCCGATGCGCAGCACAAGCTGGCAACGAGCATTCGAGCCCCGGACCCCTGAACGGTCCGGGGCTTCTTGCTGTGCGCGTGCGGCGCCGCCCCGCGGGCTACTTCTGCGCGCGCACCGGGATGTCCAGGATCACCTGTGTTCCGCGCTCCGGAGCCGGGACCATGTCGAAGGTTCCGCTCAACTCGCCCTCCACCAGTGTCCGTACGATCTGCAGGCCCAGGTTGCCGGAGGTGTGCGGGTCGAAGCCGGCGGGCAGGCCGACGCCGTCGTCCTGTACGGTGACCAGCAGGCGGGCCTCCTTGCTGGTGCCGCCGCGGACCGCCGAGACCTCGACCGTCCCGGTCTCGCCCTCGCCGAAGCCGTGCTCCAGGGCGTTCTGGAGGATCTCGGTGAGGACCATCGACAGCGGGGTGGCGACCTCGGCGTCCAGGATGCCGAAGCGTCCGCTGCGCCGGCCGGCGACCTTGCCCGGCGAGATCTCGGCGACCATCGCCAGCACACGGTCGGCGATCTCGTCGAACTCCACGCGCTCGTCCAGGTTCTGGGAGAGCGTCTCGTGCACGATGGCGATCGAGCCGACCCGGCGGACCGCCTCCTCGAGGGCCTCGCGGCCGCGCTCGGAATCGATGCGCCGGGCCTGGAGCCGCAACAGGGCCGCCACCGTCTGGAGGTTGTTCTTCACCCGGTGGTGGATCTCCCGGATGGTCGCGTCCTTGGTGATCAACTCGCGTTCGCGGCGGCGCAGTTCGGTCACGTCGCGCAGCAGCACGAGCGCGCCGATGCGGGTGCCCTTCGGCTTGAGCGGGATCGTGCGGAACTGGATGACCCCGTCGCGGGCCTCGATCTCGAACTCGCGGGGCGCCCAGCCGCTGGCGACCTTGGCGAGCGCCTCGTCCACCGGGCCGCGGGTCGGGGCGAGTTCGGCGGTGGTCAGGCCGAGGTGCTGGCCGACCAGGTCGGAGGCCAGGCCCATGCGGTGGAAGGCGGACAGCGCGTTCGGGGAGGCGTACTGGACGACCCCGTCGACGTCGACGCGGATCAGGCCGTCGCCGACGCGCGGGGCCGCGTCCATGTCCGTCTGCTGGTCGGGGAACGGGAAGGAGCCGGCCGCGATCATCTGCGCGAGGTCGGACGCGCTCTGAAGATAGGTGAGCTCCAGCCGGCTCGGGGTGCGCACGGTGAGCAGGTTGGTGTTGCGGGCGATGACGCCCAGCACCCGGCCGTCGCGCCGGACGGGGATGGACTCGACCCGGACCGGGACCTCCTCGCGCCACTCCGGGTCGCCCTCGCGCACGATCCGGCCCTCGTCCAGGGCGGCGTCCAGCAGGGGGCGGCGGCCGCGGGGCACGAGGTGGCCGACCATGTCGTCCTGGTAGGAGGTGGGGCCGGTGTTGGGGCGCATCTGGGCCACGGAGACATAGCGGGCGCCGTCACGGGTGGGGACCCACAGGACCAGGTCGGCGAAGGAGAGGTCGGAGAGCAGCTGCCACTCCGAGACCAGCAGATGCAGCCACTCGAGGTCGGAGTCGTCGAGTGCGGTGTGCTGGCGTACGAGTTCGTTCATGGAGGGCACGCCTGCGAGCGTACCTGGGGGTTTGCGCGGGGCGGGAAACACCCGCGGGCCGCGGCGCCTGGGAGGGACCCTCAACCCTCCCGGCACCGCAGCCCGGAGCAATATCGGCCGCGGGGTGTGCGGTCCCGTCGGCCGAAGGTGAGGAGCCGGGGCAGTCAGGGCAGAGAGCCCGGATCCTCGGTCCGCCTTCCTGTGCGGGGAAGACGGAGGCTCAGTGTGTCGCCGGCCGCGTCGCCGGCTGTGTCGCTCGCCCCCGGCCATTGTGGACTAGACCACTGGGCGTGTCCATGCGACGGGGCTTGTTCATCGGTGTGGTATTCGGACGTCTCGTCGTCCACAACGCAGCCTAGCCTGTGCGGGTTCCCGCGCGGGGCCACATGGCGGGGGCAATTTCCGCGGAGCGGCCCGCTCAGGGGGCCCGCCGGCCGCCTGCCGTACGGATCCCGGACGCCCGTCCGCCTGGGCCGGGACCCCCGATTCTGTTAGATTGAGCTCCGAAGATTGGTCTAAACCACACACGGTATGAGAACGGCGGGCCAGCGTGGAAGTTGTCATCGTTCCGGACGCCCGGGCGGGCGGCGAACTCATCGCCGAGGCCATGGCGCAGCTCCTGCGGCGCAAGCCGGACGCCCTGCTCGGCGTGGCCACCGGCTCCACCCCGCTGCCCGTCTACCAGGCGCTGGCGGCCAAGGTGCGCGCCGGCGCCGTGGACACCGGCCGGGCCCGGATCGCCCAGCTCGACGAGTACGTGGGCCTGCCCGCCGACCACCCCGAGTCGTACCGCTCGGTGCTGCGGCGCGAGGTGCTGGAGCCGCTGGGCATCGGCATGGAGGCCTTCCTCGGTCCGGACGGCACGGCGCAGGACGTGCAGGCCGCCTGCGAGGCGTACGACCGCGCGCTCGCCGCGGCCGGCGGGGTCGACGTCCAGCTGCTCGGGATCGGCACCGACGGGCACATCGGGTTCAACGAGCCCTGCTCGTCCCTCGCCTCGCGCACCCGCATCAAGACGCTGACCGAG
Organism: Streptomyces sp. NBC_00704; assembly: GCF_036226605.1. NCBI lineage: Bacteria > Bacillati > Actinomycetota > Actinomycetes > Kitasatosporales > Streptomycetaceae > Streptomyces > Streptomyces sp. NBC_00704. The sequence goes on along the minus strand of NZ_CP109000.1, from coordinate 5,445,578 downwards.
CAGACCCGGGTGGACAACGCGCGCTTCTTCGACGGCGACATCGAGCAGGTCCCGCACCACGTCATCACCCAGGGCATCGGGACGATCCTGGAGGCGCGGCACCTGGTGCTGCTGGCCACCGGGGAGGGCAAGGCGGACGCCGTCGCGGCCACCGTGGAGGGACCGGTCGCCGCGGTGTGCCCGGCCTCCGCGCTCCAGCTTCACCCGCACGCGACGGTCGTCGTCGACGAGGCCGCCGCGTCCGAGCTGAAGCTCGGGGACTACTTCCGGCACACGTTCGCCGCCAAGCCGCCGTGGCAGGGCATCTGAGGACGACCGCCCCGTACGGCGGCGAAGGCGCCCGGCTCCTGTCAGGAGCCGGGCGCCTTCGCCGTCGTGGCGCTCAGCCGTGCGGACCGGCCGCGATGACCTCCGCCGCCGCGCGCCCGCAGACCCGGGCCGCGCCGTGGGTGGCGATGTGCAGGGCGCCGCGGGGCGGGGCCTGGGGGACGCCCATCTCGACGACGACGGTGTCCGGGCGGGCCGCCAGCAGGACGTCGAGGGCCGCGCCCATCCAGGCGTGCCGGTGCTCGTCGCGGACCACGGCGACGATCCGCCGCTCCCCCGCGGCGGCCAGCGCCGCGGGTCCGGCGTCCTCGCCCGTGAAGCCGCCGGTGCGCGTCCCCGGCAGCAGCCGGACCAGTTCCGCGGCCACGCCCCACGGGGTCTCGTCGCCGACGGCGATGTTCGCGACCGGGGTGAGCGAGGCGACGAAGGGAGGGTCGGCGAGCGGCGTGAAGACCTCGTCGCCGGTGAGCCGCAGGGCGCGGCGGGCGGCGATCAGCCCGACGTCGGCGCGTACGCCCGTGCCGTCGGCGGAGGGCGTCCGGCCGGACCGGTCCCGCTCCGCGGGCGCGCCGGGCCGCCCGTCCCCGTTCGCCGTCCAGCGCGCCAGCGCCCGGACGCGCCGCGCCGCGTCCGCGAGACGTTCCTCGGGCAGTTCGCCCGAGCGGACGGCGCCGACCAGCGCGTCGCGCAGCCGGCACACGGTGTCGTCGTCCGCCAGGCCGCCGCCCACGCAGATGGCGTCCGCGCCGGCGGCGATCGCGAGGACGCTGCCGCGCTCGATGCCGTAGGTCGCGGCGACCGCCTGCATCTCCATGCCGTCGGTGACGATCAGGCCGTCGTAGCCCAGCTCGTCGCGCAGGAGCGCGGTGAGGATGTGCGGCGACAGGGTCGCCGGGCGGGCCGGGTCCAGGGCCGGGACCAGGATGTGGGCGCTCATCACGGCGCGGGTGCCGGCGGCGATGGCCGCGCGGAACGGGGTCAGCTCGCGCTCGGTCAGGACGGCCGGGGCGGCGTCGATGCGCGGGAGCGCGTGGTGAGAGTCGACGGCCGTGTCGCCGTGGCCGGGGAAGTGCTTGGTGCAGGCCGCCACGCCCGCCGACTGGAGGCCGGTGACGTAGGCGGCGGTGTGCCGGGCGACCAGGTCGGGGTCGGCGCCGAAGGAGCGGACGCCGATGACCGGGTTCGCGGGGTTGGAGTTGACGTCGGCGGAGGGCGCCCAGTTGAGGTTGACGCCGCATGCGGCGAGGCGGCGGCCCAGCTCGGCGGCGACCTCCAGGGTGAGCGAGACGTCGTCCACCGCGCCCAGGGCGTGGTTGCCGGGGAAGCTGGAGCCGGTGCGTACCTCCAGGCGCGTGACGTCTCCGCCCTCCTCGTCGATCGCGACGAGGACGTCGTCCCGTTCGGTGCGCAACTGGGCGGTCAGTGCGGCGAGTTGCTCGGGCGAGGCGATGTTCCTGCCGAACAGTCCCACCGAGGCGAGGCCCTCGCCGAGCCGGCGCAGCAGCCAGTCGGGGGCGGTGGTGCCGGGGAATCCGGGTTGCAGGACCGTCAGGGCGTCGCGGGTGAGCCCGTCCCGGCCGAACACAGTGGTGCCGCTGGCGATTGTCGTCATCGGGGGCGTCATCCCTTCACGGCGCCCGCGGTCAGCCCCGCGGCCATCTTGCGCTGGACGATGAGGAACAGGGCGACGATCGGGACGGCCATCATCGTGGCGCCGGCCATCATCGGGGCGTACTCGGTGCCGTGCTTGGTGGAGAAGTTGCTGAGCCAGACCGTCGCCGTCTGGTTCTTCTGGCTGAGCAGCATCAGGGCGTACAGGTACTCGTTCCAGGCCTGGATGAAGCCGTAGACCGAGGTGGCGACCATGCCGGGGGCCAGCAGCGGGAAGACGACGCGGACGAAGGCGCCGGTGCGCGAGCAGCCGTCGACCATCGCGGCCTCCTCCAGCTCCTTGGGGATGTTGACGATGAAGCCGCGCAGGGTCCACACCGTGAAGGGGAGGATGAAGGTCAGGTACGTGATGATCAGGCCGGAGAGCTTGTCGTACTGGTCCAGGTCGTTCAGGAGCAGGAAGACCGGGATGATCATGGCGACGAGCGGGATCATCTGGACGGCCAGGATGCCGACGATGACGATCTTGCGGCCGCGGAAGGCGAACCGGGAGATGGCGAGGGCGGCCAGCAGGCCGACGACGACGCCGATCGCGACGACCGCCAGGGAGACGACCAGGCTGCGGCCCACCGGTCCCCAGAAGTCGGCGATGTTCAGCGCGCGGCTGAAGTTGGACCAGGTCAGGGCCGTGGGCAGCAGGCTCGGGTCCGGGTCGATGGCGTCCTTCGCCGGTTTGAACGCCGTGTTGAGCATCCAGTAGACGGGGAAGCCGGCGACGGCGAAGACCAACAGGCCGAGCAGGTTCCAGCCGGCCTTGGACGTGCGGCGGCGGGTCCCGCGGGTGCGGCCCTTCGCCGGGCCCGTCCCGGAGGCGATGGCGCTCATTCGACCTCTCCGATCTTCAGCATCTGGCGCATGTAGACGGCGACCACCCCGAGCAGCAGCAGCACCGTGATCAGCGCGATGGCCGAGCCCTGGCCGTAGTCGTTGACGACGAAGGCGCGGTCGTAGGAGTACGTCGTCAGCAGCTGGAACTCGGCCTCGGGGTGGCCGTTGCGCATGACGAAGACCTGGGGGAAGACGCCCATGTCCCAGATGACCGACAGGGTCGTGAGCATCACGACGACCGGCTTGAGGATGGGCAGGGTGACGAAGCGGAAGACGCCCCAGGCGCCCGCGCCGTCGAGGCGTGCCGCCTCCTCCAGCTCGGCCGGGACCTGGGTGAGGCCGGCGCTGAGGGTGATCACCACGAAGGGCACCGCGCCCCAGATCACCAGCAGCATGATCACCGCGAGGCCCTGCGGGCCGCTGGCGAACCAGTTGTGGCCGATCAGGTCGACGCCGGGCAGCCGGCTCAGGACCGCGTTGAGGATGCCGTAGTCGGAGTCGAACAGCCACTTGAAGACGGTGGTCGCGACGATGACCGGCATGCCCCAGCTCGCCACGAGCGCGATGTTGACGAGGGTCTTCACCCAGCCGGAGACGCGCTGGAGGAGCAGCGCGATCAGCATGCCGAGGACCATGGTGACGATCACGCAGCCGGCCGCGAAGACGATCGTGCGCAGGACGACCTGCCAGAACTCGCCGTCGCCCAGGACGCCCGCGAAGTTGTCGAACCCGACGGACTCGGCCGGCTGGAAGCCCCACAGCTGGGACTGGCCGAACTTCTGGAAGGACAGGGTGACCAGCCGGACCAGCGGATAGCCCATCACGAGGGCGAGGACCAGCAGGCAGGGGGCCAGGAGCAGCCAGGGGGTGCCGGTCCCGCCGGGCCCGCGGCCGGCGCGCGGTCTCCTGGCGTCCGGCTCGCCGGCCGGCGGCGGCGGTGGTGACTGCCGCGTCGGCGGCACTTCGGCAGTGGTCGTGTCTGCGGCACTCATCCGCGCGCTCCTCAGCGGTCCCTCGGGTCGTACGGGGAGCAGGGCCCTGCTCGTGGCAGGGCCCTGCCCTCAGGTCACTTGTTGTTGATGACCTTGTCGATCGCGGCGTCGGCGTCCTTGGCGGCGGCCTCGACCGACTTCTTGCCGGTGCCGATGCTCTGCAGCATGGTCTGCAGGACCTGGGCCTTCTCGACCTGGCCCCAGCCGGGGGCCATGGGGACGAACCAGTTGGACTCGGCCGCGGTGGCGGGCACGACCGTCGCGGGGTCGTTCTTGAGGGTCGCGAGGTCGGTCTTGTTGTTGGGCAGGTTGCCCTTGCCCATCAGGCCCTTCTGGCCGGCGGGGCCGGTGAAGGCGTTGATCCACTCGGCGGCGAGGGCCTGCGCGTGGGACTTGACCGGGACGGCGAGGTCGGAACCGCCCAGGAAGACGGGGAGGTTCTTGCCGGACGGGCCGGGCATCACGAAGTTCTCGAGGTTGTCCTTGAGCTTGCCCGTCTTGTCGTTCTTCGGGTCGGCGGAGGTCGCGCCCTCCCAGGCCGCGCCGAAGATCATGCCGGACTTGCCCTGGCCGTAGACGATGTAGCGGTCGGACTCGTCTTTGGTCTTGTCGCCGTGCATGTACCTGTCGACGACCGTCTTGAACTCGCCCAGGCCCTTGAGCGACTCGGGCGAGGAGAGGTTGGCCTTCCACTGGCCGCCCTCCTCCTTGGCGATGGAGCCGCCGGCGTCGTAGACGAAGGACATGGCCGCGTACCAGTCGCGGGTGGGCTGGTACCAGGCGGAGAACTTGCCGCCCTCCTTCCGCTGGACCTTGTCCAGGGCGGCGGTCAGCTCCGCGTACGTCTTGGGCGCGGACTTCACGCCGGCCGCGGCGAAGACGTCCTTGCGCCAGTTGCCCACGCGGCCGCCGGCGTAGTACGGCACGCCGTAGGTCTTGCCGTCGTAGGTGACCGAGGCCTTGAGGCCGTCGAGCCAGGCGGCGGAGTTGTCGAACTTGGCGGTGTCCAGGGGGGCGAACGCGCCCTTGACCATGTAACCGAGCATCTCGGTGTTGCCCATCTCGACGACGTCGGGGGCCTTGTCGGTGGCGAGGACCGCGTCGAGCTTGGCGTTCTTGTCCGGCCAGCCGTAGTACTCGTGGTTGATCTTGACGCCGGGGTGCTTCTTCTGCACGGCGGCGTCGGCGGCCTTGACCAGCTCGGGCCAGTTGTTCTGCGCGTCGACGGTGAGCCAGACGGTCAGCTCCTTGGCGTCCGTGCCCTTCGAGTCCCCGCTGCCACTGTCGTCCCCGCACGCCGCGATGGAGACCATCATGCCCGCGATACCGATCGCGGCTATCAGCTTGCGCTTCACGCCATCCTCCTCAGGGATGCCACACCCCCCGCCCACGGGCCGGGACCTCGATCTGGACCAATGGTGTAGACCAGTGCGCAGAGCTTGGCTCAGGCCCATAAGCCTGTCAAGGGTGGCCGAACCGCCTCCGACCAGCCGTTATGGGACCTACATATGCAGGAACCTTTAAGTAAGAAGCCCTCGAAAACCTGGACTGCGGAGGGGGTCCGTCCGGTAGACCATTTGCCCTGGTGGACTAGACCAGCAAAGATTGCGACGGTATACAGAGGGATCACGGAACGATGGCGCGCGCGCCGCCGCGTCCGTGCCACGATGTGAGCCGCGGCCGACGGTGTGTCGGCCGTTTCCGCACCCGCAGCCGGGAAGGCAGGCCATGAGCACCGACGTCAGCAGTGCGGAGAACGAGGGTGGGGCGACCGTCCGTACCGCGCGTGTGCCCAAGTACTACCGTCTCAAGAAGCATCTGCTCGACATGACCGAGACACAGTCGCCCGGCACGCCCGTCCCGCCGGAGCGCACCCTGGCCGCCGAGTTCGACACCTCGCGCACCACCGTCCGCCAGGCCCTCCAGGAACTCGTCGTCGAGGGGCGGCTGGAGCGCATCCAGGGCAAGGGCACCTTCGTCGCCAAGCCGAAGGTCTCTCAGGCGCTGCAACTCACCTCGTACACCGAGGACATGCGCGCCCAGGGCCTCGAACCGACCTCGCAGCTGCTGGACGTCGGCTACATCACCGCCGACGACCGTCTCGCCGCGCTGCTCGACATCACGGCCGGCGGCCGGGTGCTGCGCATCGAGCGGCTGCGCATGGCCAACGGCGAGCCCATGGCGATCGAGACGACCCATCTGTCGGCGAAGCGCTTCCCGGCCCTGCGCCGGTCGCTGGCCAAGTACACCTCGCTCTACACCGCCCTGGCCGAGGTCTACGACATCCGTCTCGCCGAGGCCGAGGAGACCATCGAGACCTCGCTGGCCACGCCCCGTGAGGCCGGTCTGCTCGGCACCGACGTGGGCCTGCCCATGCTGATGCTGTCCCGGCATTCACTGGACCGCAAGGGCCTGCCGGTGGAGTGGGTGCGGTCGGTGTACCGGGGCGACCGGTACAAGTTCGTGGCCCGGCTGAAAAGACCCGCCGAGTAGAGGGTCTGTGGAGGGCCTTCCGCTGGGCTTATCCGTCACTTACATTGCCTGCGCATTACACCTGTGATCAAGGCGATCGGATGAGGGGACGGAGCCGCCGATGTCAGAGACCCCGGAAGTGACCAGGGGGCCGGTGGTGACGCCTGTGCGCGTCGTCATCGCCCTCTGTCTGCTCGCGCCCTTCGCGGCGATGCTGTGGGTGGGTTCGTACGCAAAGGTGGACCCGGCGTTCATCGGGATCCCGTTCTTCTACTGGTACCAGATGCTGTGGGTGCCCCTGTCCGCCGCGCTGACCGTGACGGCGTACAAGCTGTGGCAGCGTGACCAGCGGGGCCGCGCGGCCGCCGCCCCGGCCTCCGCCGGCGCCTCCGGGCAGGCCGGCTCCTCCTCTCCGAAGGGCGGTGCGTCGGAGTGAAGGACGGCGTGAACGGCGTCGCGCTCGCCGTCTTCATCTTCTTCTTCCTGGCCGTCACGGTCATGGGCTTCCTGGCCGCCCGCTGGCGCAAGGCCGAAAGCGACAGCCTCGACGAATGGGGCCTGGGCGGACGGTCGTTCGGCACCTGGGTGACCTGGTTCCTGCTCGGCGGGGACCTCTACACGGCGTACACCTTCGTCGCGGTGCCCGCGGCGATCTACGCGGCGGGCGCGGCGGGCTTCTTCGCGGTGCCCTACACGATCCTCGTCTACCCGCTGATCTTCACGTTCCTGCCCCGCCTGTGGTCGGTGTCCCACAAGCACGGCTATGTGACGACCTCGGACTTCGTGCGCGGCCGCTTCGGCTCGAAGGGCCTGTCGCTGGCGGTCGCCGTCACCGGCATCCTGGCGACGATGCCGTACATCGCGCTCCAGCTCGTCGGCATCCAGGCCGTGCTCGACGTGATGGGCGTCGGCGGCGGCGAGAACACCAACTGGTTCGTGAAGGACCTGCCGCTGCTCATCGCCTTCGGCGTGCTGGCGGCCTACACGTACTCCTCGGGTCTGCGGGCCCCCGCGCTGATCGCGTTCGTGAAGGACACCCTGATCTACATCGTCATCGCGGTGGCGATCATCTACATCCCGGTCAAGCTCGGCGGGTTCGACGACATCTTCGCCAAGGCCGGCGAGGCGTTCAGCCAGACCAACCCGGCGACGGGCAAGCCGCGCGGCGCGCTCGCCCCGGCGGACCCGGGCCAGTGGACCTACGCGACGCTCGCGCTGGGCTCGGCCCTGGCGCTGTTCATGTACCCGCACTCCATCACCGCGACGCTGTCCTCGCGCAGCCGTGAGGTGATCCGCCGCAACACCACGATCCTGCCGCTGTACTCGCTGATGCTGGGCCTGCTCGCCCTGCTGGGCTTCATGGCGATCGCGGCCGGCGTCAAGGTCACCAACGGGCAGCTGGCGATCCCGCAGCTGTTCGAGGACATGTTCCCGTCCTGGTTCGCCGGTGTGGCGTTCGCGGCCATCGGCATCGGCGCGCTGGTGCCGGCCGCCATCATGTCGATCGCGGCCGCGAACCTCTTCACCCGCAACATCTACAAGGACTTCATCAGGCCGGACGCGACGCCGGCCCAGGAGACCAAGGTCTCCAAGCTGGTCTCGCTGCTGGTGAAGGTGGGCGCGCTGGTCTTCGTCCTCACCATGGACAAGACGGTCGCCATCAACTTCCAGCTGCTGGGCGGGATCTGGATCCTGCAGACCTTCCCGGCCCTGGTCGGCGGCCTGTTCACCCGCTGGTTCCACCGCTGGGCGCTGCTCGCCGGCTGGGCCGTCGGCATGGTCTACGGCACCTTCGCCGCGTACGGGGTCGCCTCCCCCACGCAGAAGCACTTCGGCGGCTCCTCCAAGGAGATCCCGGGCATCGGGGAGATCGGCTACATCGGCCTGACGGCGTTCGTCCTCAACGTCGTCGTCGCGGTCGTCCTGACGTTCGTCCTGAAGGCGGCCAAGGCCCCCGACGGGATCGACGAGACGAAGCCGGAGGACTACGCGGCGGACGCGGGCGACCCGGGCGTGCAGGTCGAACTGCCGCCGGCCACCGCGGGCGCCTCGCACTAGCCACGCCGAGGGCCCTCACGGGCCGCGTGGCCGCGTGTTCGGCACGGGCGGGCCGCCGGAGAAATCCGGCGGCCCGCCCGCGTGCGTCTGCGGCACACTGCGCCGCATGGACATACGGATCAGGAAGGCGCTGCCCGCCGAGTACGCCCCCCTCGGCGACATCACCGCTCAGGCCTACCTCCGGGACGCTCTCCTCGACTACGGCGAGGAGGACCCGTACCTGCCCGTGCTGAAGGACGTCGCCGCGCGGGCGGCCGCCGCCGAGGTCCTGGTGGCCGTGGACGGCGACCGGCTCCTCGGGGGCGTCACCTTCGTGGCCGGTCCCGGTCCGGTCGCCGACATCGCGCGGCCCGGCGAGGCCGAGATCCGGGCGCTCGCGGTCGCGCACGCGGCGCGCGGCCGGGGAGCCGGGGAGGCGCTCGTGCGGGCCTGTCTCGACCGGGCGCGGGCCACGCCGGGCTGCACGGCCGTCGTCCTGTCGAGTCAGCGCGCCATGCGCACCGCGCACCGGATCTACGAACGTCTCGGCTTCGTCCGCACACCCGAGCGGGACTGGAATCCCGTGCCGGACCTGGACGACCTCACTCTGCTCACCTATCAGTTGACGCTCTGAAACCACCTCGACACAACATCTGGGGGTGGCGTGACGGACGAGCACAAGATGTATGCTCATGCTCGCTGTCGCCGCAGGGGAATCCGGTGCGAATCCGGAACTGTCCCGCAACGGTGTACTCGCGTGCATCCATACCCGTATGCGCACGCCTGTTCAGTCCGAGATCCTGCCGACAGCGTGCCCGGCCGTCCGGTCCGGGCCCCTGACGTCCGGGTCTCGCGGAGTGGACCGGTGGACGCGACGCCCCCGCGCGCTCGTGTGCTGCCCCCTGCCCTGCGCAAGGCCCCCTGCCGAGCGAGGGAGAGCCCCACGTGACCATCGCGCCCGCCGAACCGGCCTCAGTCACCGAGCTGAAGACCGACGGTCCCGGGACCGCGTTGCTGCGCACCCTGACCGAGCTGACCGCCGATCTGCCCGACGCCGACCCCGGCCGGGTCGCCGCCGCGGCCCTGCGCGGCCGGTCCGCCCGGGGCGCCGCCGAGATCACCGCGGAGCTGCGCGAGCTGGCCACGGAGGCGGCCGCCGGCCTGATCTCCGAGGACCCCGCGTACTCGAAGCTGGCCGCCCGGCTGCTGACGATCGGCATCGCCGCGGAGGCCGCCTCCCAGGGCGTCACGTCGTTCACCGAGTCGGTCGCCGTCGGCCACCGCGAGGGCCTGATCGCCGACCGCACCGCCGCGTTCGTGCGCGTCCACGCGGCCCGCCTCGACGCGCTGATCGACACCGCGGCCGACGACCGCTTCGGTTACTTCGGACTGCGCACCCTGCACAGCCGCTACCTGCTGCGGCACCCCCTCACCCGCAAGGTCGTCGAGACGCCCCAGCACTTCCTGCTGCGCGTCGCCGCCGGTCTGGCCGAGGACGACAGCGCCCGCGCCCTGGACGAAGTCGCCGCGCTCTACCGGCTGATGAGCCGGCTGGACTACCTGCCGTCCTCCCCCACGCTCTTCAACTCCGGCACCCGCCACCCCCAGATGTCGTCCTGCTACCTCCTCGACTCCCCGCTGGACGAGCTGGACTCCATCTACGACCGCTACCACCAGGTGGCCCGGCTGTCGAAGCACGCCGGGGGCATCGGGCTGTCGTACTCCCGCATCCGCAGCCGCGGTTCGCTGATCCGGGGCACCAACGGGCACTCCAACGGCATCGTGCCGTTCCTGAAGACGCTGGACGCCTCCGTCGCCGCGGTGAACCAGGGCGGCCGGCGCAAGGGCGCGGCCGCCGTCTACCTGGAGACCTGGCACTCCGACATCGAGGAGTTCCTGGAGCTGCGGGACAACACGGGTGAGGACGCCCGCCGCACGCACAACCTGAACCTCGCGCACTGGATCCCGGACGAGTTCATGCGCCGGGTCAACGCCGACCAGCCGTGGTCGCTGTTCTCCCCGGCCGACGTGCCCGAGCTGGTCGACCTGTGGGGCGAGGAGTTCGACGCGGCCTACCGCAAGGCCGAGGCGGACGGCCTGGCGAAGAAGACCATCCCGGCCCGTGACCTGTACGGCCGGATGATGCGCACCCTGGCGCAGACCGGCAACGGCTGGATGACCTTCAAGGACGCGGCCAACCGCACCGCCAACCAGACGGCCGAGCCGGGCCACGTCGTGCACTCCTCCAACCTCTGCACGGAGATCCTGGAGGTCACCGACGACGGCGAGACGGCCGTGTGCAACCTGGGCTCGGTGAACCTCGGCGCGTTCGTCGACACGGCGGCCGGCGACATCGACTGGGAGCGGCTGGACGAGACCGTCCGCACCGCCGTCACCTTCCTCGACCGCGTCGTCGACATCAACTTCTACCCGACCGAGCAGGCGGGCCGCTCCAACGCGCGCTGGCGGCCGGTCGGCCTGGGCGCGATGGGCCTCCAGGACGTCTTCTTCAAGCTGCGGCTGCCCTTCGACTCGCCCGAGGCCAGGGCCCTGTCCACCCGTATCGCCGAGCGCGTGATGCTCGCCGCCTACGAGGCCTCCGCCGAACTGGCCGAGCGCAACGGCCCCCTTCCCGCCTGGGAGAAGACCCGGACCGCCAGGGGCGTGCTGCACCCCGACCACTATGGCGTCGACTTCGCCTGGCCCGAGCGCTGGGCGGCGCTGCGCGAGCGGATCGCCGCCACCGGCATGCGCAACTCGCTGCTGCTCGCCATCGCGCCCACCGCCACCATCGCCTCCATCGCGGGCGTCTACGAGTGCATCGAGCCGCAGGTGTCCAACCTGTTCAAGCGCGAGACGCTGTCCGGCGAGTTCCTCCAGGTCAACTCGTACCTGGTGCGGGAGCTCAAGGAGCTGGGCGTGTGGGACGCGCGCACCCGGGAGGCGCTGCGCGAGGCGAACGGCTCGGTGCAGGGCTTCGCGTGGATCCCGGCCGAGGTGCGCGACCTGTACCGCACGGCGTGGGAGATCCCGCAGCGCGGCCTGATCGACATGGCCGCCGCCCGCACCCCGTTCCTGGACCAGGCCCAGTCCCTGAACCTGTTCCTGGAGACGCCGACCATCGGCAAGCTGTCCTCGATGTACGCGTACGCCTGGAAGTCGGGCCTGAAGACGACGTACTACCTGCGCTCGCGCCCGGCGACCCGCATCGCGCGCGCGGCCCGGGCCCAGGCGCAGCCGGAGGCGGCCGTCCCCGTGCAGCAGGCGGCCGACCCCGACGCCGTCGCCTGCTCCCTTGAGAACCCCGAGTCCTGCGAGGCCTGCCAGTGATGTCCACCGCACCCGAGACGACCGCGAAGACCGAGAAGAACCTGCTCGACCCGGGCTTCGAGCTGACGCTGCGCCCGATGCGCTACCCCGACTTCTACGAGCGCTACCGGGACGCCATCAAGAACACCTGGACCGTCGAGGAGGTCGACCTCCACTCGGACGTCGCGGACCTCGCGAAGCTGTCCGAGGGCGAGCAGCACATGATCGGCCGGCTGGTCGCGTTCTTCGCGACGGGCGACTCGATCGTGGCGAACAACCTCGTGCTGACGCTGTACAAGCACATCAACTCCCCCGAGGCGCGCCTGTACCTGTCCAGGCAGCTGTTCGAGGAGGCCGTGCACGTCCAGTTCTATCTGACGCTGCTGGACACCTACCTGCCCGATCCGCAGGACCGGGCGGCCGCCTTCGACGCGGTGGAGAACATCCCGTCCATCCGCGAGAAGGCCGGGTTCTGCTTCAAGTGGATCAACGAGGTCGAGAAGCTGGAGCGGCTGGAGTCCCAGGCCGACCGCCGCCGCTTCCTGCTCAACCTGATCTGCTTCGCCGCGTGCATCGAGGGCCTGTTCTTCTACGGGGCCTTCGCGTACGTCTACTGGTTCCGCAGCCGCGGTCTGCTGCACGGCCTGGCGACCGGCACCAACTGGGTCTTCCGCGACGAGACGATGCACATGAGCTTCGCCTTCGAGGTGGTCGACACCGTGCGCAAGGAGGAGCCGGAGCTGTTCGACGACCGGCTCCAGGAGCAGGTCGTCGACATGCTCCGGGAGGCCGTCGAGGCCGAGCTGCAGTTCGCGCGCGATCTGTGCGGCGAGGGCCTGCCCGGCATGAACACCGACTCCATGCGGCAGTACCTGGAGTGCGTCGCCGACCAGCGTCTGACCCGGCTCGGCTTCGCCCCGGTGTACGGCTCGGAGAACCCGTTCTCCTTCATGGAGTTGCAGGGCGTTCAGGAGCTGACCAACTTCTTCGAGCGCCGTCCGTCGGCGTACCAGGTCGCGGTCGAGGGCACCGTCGACCTGGACGAGGACTTCTGAGACCGGACCGCGGGAGGAGCGGCCCCCTCGGAGCCGGACCCCTCGGTCCGCGCGGTCCGCGCGGTCCGCGCCGCCTCGATCTGACGGTCGATCCGGCGCTCGTGGCGAAGTCCCACGAGCGCCGGACCCGCGAGGAGGAGGGCGACGGCCAGGACGGTGAGGTACTCACTGAGTGCGTTCATGAGGTAAGCGTCGTACGCGCCGGACACTCCTGACAGTGGCAGGACTGCCGTACACCTTCAAATTACTGCCACTTCGGGTGCACACTGGCGGCATGCTGAACAACGTCGCCGCGATCCTCCTGGACGGTGTGCACCCCTTCGAACTGGGCGTGGTCTGCGAGGTCTTCGGGATCGACCGCAGCGACGAGGGGCTGCCGGTCTACGACTTCGCCGTCGCCTCGGCGGAAGGGCCGACGCTGAGCACCCACGCCGGGTTCACCATGAACACACGGCACGGTCTGGAGCGGCTGGAGAGCGCCGACCTGATCGCCGTGCCCGCCGGGGACGCGTACGCCGGCCGGGAGTTCCCGCCGGAGCTGCTCGACGCGCTGCGCCGGGCCGTGGAGCGGGGCACGCGCGTGCTCAGCGTCTGCTCCGGCGCGTTCGTGCTGGCCGCGGCGGGCCTGCTGGACGGGCGGCGCTGCGCGGTGCACTGGCGGCACGCCGAGCAGCTGGCCCGGCAGTACCCGCGCACGCGCGTCGAGCCGGACGTGCTCTACGTCGACGAGGACCCGGTGATCACCTCGGCCGGGACGGCCGCGGGCATCGACGCGTGTCTGCACATCGTCCGCAAGGAGCAGGGCCCGGAGATCGCCAACCGGATCGCCCGGCGGATGGTGGTGCCGCCGCACCGGGACGGCGGCCAGGCCCAGTACATCGAGCGGCCGTTGCCCCGGTCGCGGTGCGACACCGTCGGCGAGGTGCTGGCCTGGATGGAGCAGCACCTCGACCAGGAGGTCACCGTCGAGCAGCTGGCCGAACGCGCCCACATGTCCCCGCGCACCTTCGCCCGGCGCTTCCAGCAGGAGACGGGCACCACCCCTTACCGGTGGCTGCTGCGCCAGCGGGTGCTGCTGGCCCAGCACCTGCTGGAGGCGACGGACGAGACGGTGGACGCGATCGCCTGGCGCGCCGGGTTCGGCACGGCGGGCGCGCTGCGCCACCAGTTCGTGCAGGCGCTGGGGACGAGCCCCAACGCCTACCGCCGCACGTTCCGCGGTCCGCGGGCCGTGGCCTGAGCCGCGGCCCTCACCCCGGTATCGCCCGCAGCAGCAGCCGGCGCGGCCGCAGCGTGATGCCGATGTGCGTCCGGTTGTCGGAGCCGGCCGCCGGCTCGAAGCGGAACGCGTTCGCCACCACCGCCGTGATCAGTGTCAGCTCGGCCATCGAGAAGTGGTCGCTCGGGCACTTGCGATTGCCCACGCCGAACGGCGTCATGGCGTATTTCGGCAGGTTCGGGGACCGGCCGGGCAGCCAGCGGTCGGGGTCGAACTCCGTGTGCCGCTCGTACGACCGCGGGTCGCGCTGAACCGCGTACGGGCTGTAGACGATGTCGGATCCGGCGGGAATGCGGTATCCGCCGAGCTCCGTGTCGGTCACCGCGCGCCGGGTCAATATCCATACGGCGGGATACAACCGCATGGTCTCGACGACGACATTGGCGGTGTGCTGGAGCTTTCGGACGTCGGCGAATGCGACCGGCCGGTCGCCGACAACGTTTTTCACCTCTTCACGGATCTTGTCCACCTGATCCGGGTGCTCGGTGAGCACATGGAGCAACGACATGACCACGGAACCGGCGGTTTCGCTGCCCGGGGTGAGTATCGCGACGACCTGGTCGTGGATCTCCTGTTCCCCGATGGGATCGCCATTCTCGTCCTTCGCCTCCAGCAAAGCCGTCAGCAAATCGTTCGGTTTTTGACCGGATGCCCTGCGGTCGGCGACGATCTCGTCGACCAGCCGATGCAGATCGGCCAGCGCCCGGTTGAATTCGCGGTTGGCCGGAACCGGCACCCGGTAAAGCGGTCCGAGCGGCACGACCATGCGCTGGTACATGCCGGCGAACAGCGTGGCCAGCGCGGAGGTGATGCGCTCGGACCGGGCGTCCATGTAGCTGCCGCGCATCAGGCAGCGGGCCGAGATGCGCACCGACACCCGGAAGGCCTCCGCGGTGACGTCGAGGACCTCGCCCCTTGACCAGCGTTCGACGAGCGCGTGGGCCTCCTCCTCCATGATCGGCCCGTAGCCGGGGATGGCGTCGAGCCGGAACGCGGGCTGGATCGTGCGCCGCTGGCGGCGGTGGAGCGGCCCGTTGGCCGTGGCCACGCCCTCCTTGCCGAGCAGGCTCTCCAGGGACTCCCACAGGGGCCCGGAGATGATGTAGTCCGGGCTGAGCGCCAGGGCCCCGGTGAGTTCCGGCGAGGTGACGGCGTACACCGTCTTGGGGCCGAGCCTGAGGCGCACGACATCGCCGTGGTCGCGCAGCCGGGTCAGGAAGGCCAGCGGGTCACGGGCGAGTTTCCAGCCGTGCCCGAGGAGCGGAACCCCGCCACCGGCCACCGGTGGCTCACTCGGTTCCCCGGTCCCGGGGGTCACGGGTTTCACGGACTCGACGGTCATTTCTCACCTGCCGCTTCGTTGTTGACGTACGGGGGCGTGGACCGGTCGTCCCAGCTGTCGACCATGTAGCGGCCCGACTCGTGGTGGAACCAGTAGACGGAACTGAACCAGTTGCGCATATTTCCGAGGCAGGCCCTGACGGCGGCGGCGAGTTTCCTTCCGCGCACTGTTCCGTCGTCGAGCCGGTCAGCGAGAAGCAGTACATCCTTCTCCACGACCATGAATTCCGCTATGCAGGCGTCGATGCGCCCGCGCAGATCGTCAACGGCCTGTTCCAGGGTCATTCCCTCATGGGTGATGAGGGAGATTCCGAGATTGTGCACCTCGTCGCCCGCGAGTTCCTTGGGCAATGAGCACAAGTCGTTGTACCAGGCGGCGAATTCCTGGCTCAGCAGGGCCGCCCGCCGATAGGCCGGGTGTTTGCGCACCGGGGCCGGGAGTTCGCACCCCGCACTCGGTTCCAGGAGATCGGTCCAGATCCAGTGCGCGAAGGTGAGCCGCCGCAGCGCGAGATATTCCTCGACTCCGGGCACCCGTCCTTCGACCCGGTTGTGGAATTCCCGGTCGTACGCCTCGATCACCGTGTGGAAGTGACGGGCGAACCGCGCGTTCCAGGTGTCGGGAAGGAAGGAGTACAGCCGGGCCACCCCGTCCGCGAGTCCGGCCACCAGCGGGTCCGGATGGCGCAGATGGGACCCCGGGGAGTCCAGAGCCGCGTGCAAGCGGAACCTGAGTCGCCGCCAGGACGAGGCCCGGCCGTGCACGACGTCACGGTCGTGCCGGTCGTCCCAGACGAAGAACCACGCGCTGTAGTCCGCGATGGCCTGCAACACCTCGTCGGGTGCCCCGAGGTAGTAGCCGGCCATCAAGTCCGTATAGCACAGACCGTCGGCATATTCGGCGACCTTGTCCGCCGGCATCAACTGCTTTTCGAGCAGCCAGGAGCGGGTTCTTCCCTGCAACCGGGGCCAATACGGATGCAGTTGCCGGGGAAACGCCGCCTCGATGACCGGAAGAGAGAGCGAAGGTGGCACCGCGGGCGCGGTCACCGTCGCAGTGGTGCTGTATGTGGTGCTGTATGGGAAAGCTGGCACGAACAACCCCTCTCAGCCGCCAGTGGGCGCACACCCCTCCCCCCGTGCCGGGCGTGCGCCGTTGCGTATCCCCGCACTTCCCATTCAGCACTACAACTGACCGTTCTGGGAACGGATTTGCTTCATTCACTACCCCAAGATGCTGAGAATCCGCCCCCAGGTGACTGGTTATGGATCAGCAGATGTGCGGTACATGCGCGTAAACGATCCAACGTCCTACGGACACACGAACGACGCCTGGCCGGGAGGCATCCCGGCCAGGCGTCGTGTGAAGGCGGGCCGAACTCAGTCGTTGGCCACCACGGGGTAGCGGGGCTCGTTCTCGGCCATCTGCCGCAGGGCGTCCTTGCGCTCCCGCTTGGACAGCCGGTCGATGTACAGGTACCCGTACAGGTGGTCCGTCTCGTGCTGCAAACACCGTGCGAAGTACCCGGTGCCGCGCACCTTGATCGGGTTGCCGTGCTCGTCCTGCCCGGTGACCTCGGCGTAGTCGGGGCGGGCGAGCGGCGCGTAGGCCGTCGGCACCGACAGACAGCCCTCGTTGCTGTCGTCCAGCCGCCGCCGGTCGGCGGGCAGTTCCACGAGCCTGGGGTTGCAGACGACGCCGGTGTGCCGCACGCCCTCGTCGTCGGGGCAGTCGTAGACGAAGACCTTCAGGCCGACGCCGATCTGGTTGGCGGCCAGGCCCACGCCCTCGGCGGTGTGCTGCGAGGCGAACATGTCCGCGACCAGCTTGCGCAGCTCCTCGTCGAACGCGGTGACGTCGGCGCACTCCTTGTGCAGCACCGGGTTGCCGACGACGGTGATCGGCCGGGAGGTGCCGGCCTCACGCCAGGCCAGCTCGCGCTCCTGCGCCTTCTCGGTGTCGATGACGAAGCCCTCGTCGTCCACGGGGAGCACGCCCACGTGCTGCTGATCGGTGTCCTGCTGGGCCATGACCGACGATGCCTTCCTCGAACAGACAGGGGGTGAATGCTCGATACAGGGTACGGGCAGCGCACCCCGTGAGGGCGCGGGCCGTGGTCGGCCGGGACCCCTTCGAGGAGGGTCAGCACACCTCTTCGAGGTCCCGCCAGTCCCTCGAATCGGGGCTGTCGGCGACCCACCCGTCCAGCAGGCCCCGCACCAGCGTGGCCGGCGCGGCCACCCCGCACTCCCGCTCGGGGACCCACAGCTGCCCGTCGGTGCGATGGCCGAGCGGGCCCGGATGCCCCGGCTCGCTGTGGTCGTGCGGATCCAGGTGCTCGCCGTCGCCCTCGTCGGAGGGCATCCGCGACTCCGAGCACATCCGGCACAGCAGCCGCACCGAAGACGACCAGTCCTCGGCCGCGAAACCGGCGTCGGCGGCCAGCTGTTCCAGCGCGTCCCGGTCGGACTCGGTCGCCGCCTCCAGCAGGACCACCCAGGTCGGCACCGGGGACGGGGCCCACAGCTCGATCTCGTCGAAGACCGGGTAGGAGTGGCCGGTCGAGGTGGTGCGCTCGCCGTGCGGCACCCCGTCGTGCAGCACGACCTCGCCCCAGCGCCGCCCGGAGGACGGCAGCGGGATCGACAGCACCTCGATGCGGGCCGGGTCCAGCCGCCGGCCCCACACGACCTCTGCCTCGCCCTCCGGCGACAGCCGCACGGCCGCGCTGCCCAGCTCCATCCCGAGGGGCTCGCCCGCGCCGGTGGCCTCGCCGGGCACGTGCAGCCCGTACGCCTGCCAGGCGCGGCGGGCCAGCGGCCAGTCCTGCAACGCGGTGGCGGCGATGCCGACGTTCCACCAGTCGGGGGCCCCGGCCCCGCGGTCGAGCAGCGCGACGGCCCGCAGCCCCGCCGTGCGGGCCTGCTCCCAGTCGTGCCGGAACTTGTGCAGCAGGGCGAGGTTGAACCAGGACTCCGACAGCCAGGGCTCCAGGTCGGCGGCACGTGTCAGCAGCGCGCCCGCGTCCTCGTACCGCCCGTCGCCGATCAGCGTGAACGCGCGGTCGGTGGCCTGCCGCCACGAGGCGGAGGGCCGGTGCCGTCCCTTGCCGAAGATCCTCACGATTCCCGCCTGCCAGTTCCGTTCTGTGGGCTGGCCAGTGCCCCCGGACACTCTCTTCCTCGCATCCAACCACGTGTGGCCGCAGGGCCGCTCATTACCCATGGGTTACCCACCCGCGGGCAAGGTCAGACGGCCTTTGGACAGCACCCTGGCCAGTGCTTCGACCACCTCGGGCGCGTACTCCCCGCCGGTGCCCAGCCGCAGCTCCTCCAGGGCGCTCAGGGCCCCGCCCGGACCGCTGCCCCGAACCTTCTCGTCGTATGCGTTCACCGCCCGGACTATCCGGGCCGCGACCGGTTGCTCCGGGTAGGGGTCGGCCTGCCGCTCGACCACCGCCGCCACCTGGGCGCTCGCCCCGGTCTGGCGGACCACGGCCCCGCCGAGCAGGGCGATCCGGCGCTGCTCGGCGGCCGGCAGCCCGGCGGTGGCCCCGGCCGGGACCGGGTCGACGAGGCTGAGCTGGCCGATGTCGTGCATCAGCGCCGCGTACTCCAGGACGGTCAGCTCGGGCTCGGGCAGCCGCAGCTCGCGGCCCACGGCCTGGCTGAGGGCCGCGACCCGGCGGGCGTGCCCGGCCGGGGTGTATCCGGCGATCTCCGTGGCGCGGGCCAGGGAGGCGATGGTCTGCCGGTAGGTGGCCCGCACGGCCGCGTAGCGGCGCAGGGAGAGCTGGGTGAGCAGCAGGGGCACCGAGAACACGGGCAGCGCCCACAGCCCGACCACGGCGACGGCGAGCGCCATCACCGCGCCCGTCGCGCACACCGCCGAGCCGATCCCGGGCACCGCCCGCAGTTCGTCCCGCAGCAGCGGGGCGAACGGCCAGCCGGTGCGCGAGCAGGCGAGGGCGGCGGCGACCACCGCGTCGCACAGCACGGTCAGGACCAGCAGCGCGAGCAGCAGCAGCGCGTAGGCGGGACCGCTCCAGTGGTCGAACACCCCGCGGTTGTAGAGGGGCTGGAAGCAGACGGCGGCGAACCCGACGGCCAGGACGCGCCGCACCAGGTGGTCGACGACGGGGCCCTCGCCGCGCGCCAGGTACGGCACGCCGCCCAGCAGGGAGGCGGCGGCGACGACCACGACGACCTGGGCCACCCCGTGGTGGGTGGGGTGGCCGGCGTGCTCCCCGACCAGCGCGTACGCCAGCCCTCCGGCCGCGCCGAGCGGCGCGCGCTCACGCGGTCCGGGACCGCCGGCGGGCGTCTCGGCCGGGAGGAGCCGGGGGTCCAGGAGGGGCAGCTCGCCGACCGCGACGAGGACGCCGAAGGCGAGCGCCATGGGCCGCTGGTCCACGCCGGTCCAGAACGTGACGAGGAGGCAGCCCGCGACGAGGAGGGCGGCGGCGGCGCGCAGCGCGAGGAGGGCGTGGCGGGCGGTCACCGGCGCGCCCCGGACCGGTCGCCGGAGGGCAGTGCGGGCGCGGGGAGGGCGGGTCGGGTCTCCTCGGCGGTCACGACCGGACGCCAGCCGTCCCGTTCCACGACCCGGGCCAGCGCGGTGACCATCCGGGGGTCGAAGTGGGCTCCGGCGCACCGGCGCAGTTCCTCGAGGGCCGCCTCGACCGGCCGGGCGCGGCTGTAGGAGCGGGTGGAGGTCATCGCGTCGAAGGCGTCCGCGACGGCGACCACGCGCGCGGGCTCGGGGATCTGCGCGCCCGCCAGGCCGTAGGGGTAGCCGGTGCCGTCGATGCGTTCGTGGTGGTGCAGGATCGCCGAGCGCGCCTCGCCGAGGAAGGAGATGCCCCGGGTGATCTCGTGCCCGTACTCGGGGTGCAGTTCGATCACCCGCCGTTCCTCGGGGGTCAGGGGCCCGTCCTTGCGCAGCAGCCGGGTGGGGACGCCGAGTTTGCCGACGTCGTGCAGGATGCCGGCGAAGCGGAGCATCTCGACGCGGGCCTCGTCCATGCCGAGTTCGCGGGCGATCAGCATGGAGGCGTGGCCGACGCGTTCGCTGTGGCCGCGGGTGTAGCCGTCCTTGATGTCGACGGCCTGCACCAGCGCGCGGATCGTCGCCTGGTGGGCGGCGCGCTCGCGGTGGTACTGCGCGAACACCCACCAGGACACGCCCATCGGGAACAGCACGAGGAGGGCGGCGACGGGGCCGTAGGGGCTGCGCCACAGGACGGCCGTCATCAGCCCGGCCAGTCCGTGCACGGCGAGGGGTGCGAGGGAGCGCAGGAAGAGGCCGCGGCAGGCCTGCCGCAGCGGCAGGCGCTCGGCGAGCGTGAGCATCCCGCCGTCGAGGAGGGCGAGCGCGGCGCAGAACACCAGCACGGCGGCGCCGGCCGGGGCGAGGGCGTGGGGCACGTCGGAGCCGGCCACGGCCTCCCGGCCGCCGAGCGCGCCGTGCACCCGGGACGCGGCCCACACGGCGAGCGCCGACTGGGCGGCGCGCCAGATCCTGCGCAGCGGGGCGGGGGGCTGCTCGACGTGCGAGAACAGTGCTCCGGGCAGCGGCACCAGGGCGGCCGCGGCCGGGGCGAGCAGGAAGGCCCCGGCGAGCAGCACGGGGTGGAAGGTGCCGGCGAACCTGCGCCGGGCGATCTGCTCGCCCGCGGCGTACAGGGCGGCGAGCAGGGCGACGGCCCACCAGGGGGTCCGCGGGCCGGGCAGCGGGAGCAGGCAGAGCAGGGCGCCCAGGGCGGCACAGGCGACGTAGGCGCGCGCCCGCGCCGGAATCCCTTCCATGACGCCTCCCCCAGCCGTGCCGGTCCGGGCTCAGGAGCCTAGGACGGCCGGGGGCGGCTTCGCGGGCGTATCACCCGCGGATTAGCACATTCGGGTGACGTGGACGGCGTCTGGGTCCTGCGCGGTCCCGGGGTGCGCCCGGGTCAGGACTCCTGCGGCGTGGCGGTCACGTCGTGCTCGGGGACGGTCTGGCCGGTGCGGATGAGATCCAGCCGCCCGAGGACCTTGGCGCGCAGGTCGCTCGGCACGTCGTCATGTCCGCAGCACCGCTTGACCAGCTTCTTCACGGCCTCCTCCAGCCCGTACTTCTCCAGGCAGGGGGAGCACTCCTCGAAGTGGTGCTGGAACTTGTCCCGGTCCAGTGGCGGCATCTCGCTGTCGAGGTACTCGTACAGATGGTCGAGGACCTCACTGCAGTCCGTCTCGTGCGGATCTCCGCAGCTCATGAGCCCGAACCTTTCGCTTCGTTCGACTCTCCGGCGCCGGCCGGGACCAGCCCGCGCTCACGGGCGTAGTCCTCCAGCATGCCGCGCAGTTGACGGCGGCCCCGGTGCAGCCGGGACATCACCGTGCCGATGGGTGTCCCCATGATGTCCGCGATCTCCTTGTACGCAAAGCCCTCCACGTCCGCGAGATACACGGCGATCCGGAACTCCTCCGGGATGGCCTGGAGCGCTTCCTTCACGTCCGAGTCGGGCAGGTGGTCCAGCGCCTGCGACTCGGCGGAGCGCAGACCGGTGGACATGTGCGACTCGGCGCGCGCCAGCTGCCAGTCCTCGATCTCCTCGGCCGCCGAGCGCTGGGGCTCGCGCTGCTTCTTGCGGTACGAGTTGATGAAGGTGTTCGTGAGGATCCGGTACAGCCAGGCCTTGAGGTTCGTGCCCTCCCGGAACTGGTGGAAGGACGCGTACGCCTTGGCGTAGGTCTCCTGCACCAGGTCCTCGGCGTCCGCGGGGTTGCGCGTCATGCGCAGCGCGGCCGAGTACATCTGGTCGAGGAACTCCAGCGCGTCGCGCTCGAAGCGCGCGGTGCGCTCGGCGGTGGACTCCGCCCCGGCCTCCCCGCTCACTCCCTGGCCCTCGGGCAGCTCCGCCTGGCCGTTGTCGGTCCCTGCGTCGGTACCGGTGACCGGACCCACCTCCTCAAGATCGCGCGCGGAACCGAAACCGATCCCACTCGAATCGGAGGATAGACGACTACCCGTGCCGGCCGCCGCTCGAATAGGCGTGGCCTTGGCCGCATGCAGAATCGTCCAGTCCAGGTCGGCGCGGTCGGCGCGGCCCTTGTCGGACTCTGACTCTGCCGGGCGCAGCCCGTCCACCGGGTGGTGGGTGGCGGGCGGGCAGATGGTCGAACCCATGCGGCGGACTTCCTCTCCCACTGACGTCGGTGCCTGTCTCTCAGCACTTCTGTCCGCCTCAACAGCACCCGTCCCCGGCACATTCCCACCCGTTCACATGAGTGACCCGGCCCACCGCACGACCCCGGCGGTGACGACGTCCAGCGCCTGCTCCTGGGTGAGGGGAGCACGCTTGGGCACGGCGAACCCGTGGTCCGCGCAGGGGACTTCCACGAGTTCGTGGGCGCCCCCGGGAAACTCGGCGGGTGTGCCGAACGGGTCCTTGGCGCCCTGGACGACGAGGGTCGGCCGTCCCGCCCCGAGCAGCTCGTCCGCGCGCGAGCGTTCCGGTCTGCCCGGCGGGTGCAGGGGAAAGCTGAGCGCCAGCACGGCGTGGGCGCCGAGTTCGGCGGCGGTGCGGCAGGCCACCCGCGCGCCCGCCGAGCGTCCCCCGGCGATCACGGGCAGCCCGGGCGCGGCGACGGCGGGCCAGATCCCGCGCCAGCCGGCGTCGAGGGTCTTCGGCGCGGGCGCGACCTTCTTGCCGGCCACCCGCCAGGGCTGCTCGACGAGCGCGACGGCGACCCCGTGCGCGGGCAGCACGGCCGCGAGGGCCTGGAGGTCCCGGGCCTCGACTCCGCCTCCGGCGCCGTGGCTCACCGCGAGGACGAGCCGGGGCGTCCCGGCGCGGTGCCAGGTGACGCGGGCGGTGCCCGTCGCGGTCTCGACCGTCTCCTGCGTCACCGTCATCCGCGTCACCCGCGTCACCTGCGTCGCGCGGGGCTCGCCGGCCCCGGCGGCCCGGTTGGTCGCGCCCGTCTCGTTCGTCACATCAGAAGAGTGTGCCCTCCTCGGGCCCCTCCAGCTCCTTGAGCAGCTCCGGCCCGTTGTTGCGGACGTTGCTGACGGCCGTGGACACCGGGTAGGCGCGCATCAGCCCGGCCGGCGGGGGTTCGAGGAGCGCGCGCAGGTCGCCGGCGTCGGTGCGCGCCGGGTCGAGCCAGGCGTCCCAGCGGTCCGGGGTCAGCATCAGCGGCATCCGGGGGTGGATGTCGGCCAGGGCGTGCGGGCCGTCGGCCGGGGCCACGGCGAGCGGGGAGGTCTCGGCCTCGGTGGTGATCACCGAGCAGGTCGCCCACCAGGCCCGCGGGTGGTCGTCGGGCAGGGTCCGGTCGCGCCAGAACTCGTACAGGCCCGCCATGGCGAAGACCGAGCCGTCGGCCGGGAGGACGAAGTAGGGCTGCTTGCGGGGCCGCTTCTTCCTCCCCTCCACCTCCAGGTCCCGTTCCTGGACGCCGGTGACCCACTCGTAGTAGCCGTCGGCGGGCAGGACGCAGCGCCGGGCGGCGAAGGCCCGGCGGTACGAGGGCTTCTCGTGGACGGTCTCGGCGCGGGCGTTGATCATCCGTGCCGCGCCCTCGGGCGTCTTCGACCAGGACGGGACCAGACCCCACCTCAGCCGGCGCAGCTGGCGAACCGGGCGCTGGTCGCCGGCGTCCTTCAGGGGGCGGTCGAGAACGGCGTAGACCTCTTTGGTCGGGGCCACGTTGTAGTCGGGCTCCAGGGACTCCTGGGGCTCCCACGTCTCGATCCCGAAGGTTCCCGCGAGATCCTCGGGGCTGCGACTCGCTGCATACCGTCCGCACATACGTGCCACACTGCCAGACTCCTCGGAGAGAACGGGAGCCACCCGACACTATGGAGAGCACCGCCGCCCTCGCGCTGCCCGGTCTGTGGGACCGGCTCGTCGGCACCCAGACCGACCCCGACCTGTGGGTGGTGATCGCCACCGCGGTGGCGGCCCTCGCGGCCGTCGTGCCGCACCGCCTGTGGCGGCTCTCCCGCAACGCCATCACCATCGCCCACGAGGGCGGCCACGGCCTCGTCGCGCTGTTGACCGGGCGTCAGCTGACCGGGATACGCCTGCACTCCGACACCAGCGGCCTGACCGTCAGCCGGGGCAAGCCGCACGGACTCGGCATGATCCTCACCGCGGCCGCCGGCTACACCGCTCCCCCGCTGCTCGGCCTGGGCGGCGCGGCCCTGCTGGGCGCCGGGCGCATCACGCTGCTGCTCTGGGCGGCGACGGCGCTGCTGCTGGTGATGCTGGTGATGATCCGCAACGCCTACGGCGCGCTGACCGTCGTCCTGACCGGCGGCGCCTTCCTGCTCGTGTCCTGGCTGGCCGGCCCCCAGGTGCAGGCGGCCTTCGCGTACGCGGTGGTGTGGTTCCTGCTGCTGGGCGGTGTGCGCCCGGCCTTCGAGCTCCAGGCGAAGCGCTCGCGCGGCGGCGCGGGCGACTCCGACGCCGACCAGCTGTCCCGGCTGACCCATGTGCCGGCCGGCCTGTGGCTGTTCCTGTTCCACGCGGTGAGCCTGTGCGCGCTGCTCGGCGGGGGCAGGTGGCTGCTCGGCCTGTGACGGGCCGGGGCGGTTCTCGCGAGGGCACGGGACCGGGCGGCGGGGCCGGCGTCCGGGGGCGGTCGCGGCAGGCGGCGGGCCGGACGGCGACGCACCCCGATCCCGGCCGCGGACTAAAGTGGGCGCATGCCCGTGAACCCCGCCCACACCGCCCTCTGGCCCGCCCCGCACGCGAGCGAGGCCGTCGACGCGACGGTCCACGTGCCGGGGTCGAAGTCCGTCACCAACCGCGCCCTCGTCCTCGCCGCGCTCGCCTCCGAGCCGGGCTGGCTGCGCCGCCCGCTGCGCTCGCGCGACACCCTGCTGATGGCGGCGGCCCTGCGCGAGATGGGCGTCGGCATCGAGGAGACGGTCTCGTCCAGCTCCTCCGTGGCGGCCGGCCCGGACCGCGCCGGCGAGGCCTGGCGCGTCCTGCCCGCGGGGCTGCGCGGGCCCGCCGCCGTCGACGTCGGCAACGCGGGCACGGTGATGCGCTTCCTGCCGCCGGTCGCCGCCCTCGCCGACGGCCCCGTCCGCTTCGACGGCGACCCGCGCGCGTACGAGCGTCCCCTGAACGGCGTCATCGACGCGCTGCGCGTCCTCGGCGCGCGCATCGAGGACGACGACCGCGGCGCCCTGCCGCTGACCGTGCACGGCTCGGGCGGGCTGGACGGCGGCACGGTGGAGATCGACGCCTCGTCGTCGTCGCAGTTCGTGTCGGCGCTGCTGCTCTCCGCGCCGCGCTTCAACCAGGGCGTCGAGGTCCGGCACATCGGCTCGTCGCTGCCGTCGGTGCCGCACATCCGGATGACGGTGGACATGCTGCGCGCGGTGGGCGCCCAGGTGGACAGCCCGGAGTCGGGCGGAGAGCCCAACGTCTGGCGGGTCACGCCGGGCGCGCTGCTGGGCCGGGACCTGACCATCGAGCCGGACCTGTCCAACGCCCAGCCGTTCCTGGCGGCGGCGCTGGTGACGGGCGGCCGGGTGCTCGTCCCGGACTGGCCGGCCCGCACCACCCAGCCGGGTGACCGGCTGCGCGAGATCTTCACCGAGATGGGCGGTTCCTGCGAACTGGCCGACTACGGACTGGTCTTCACCGGTTCGGGCTCGATCCACGGCATCGACGTCGACCTCGGCGACGTCGGCGAGCTGACCCCGGGCATCGCCGCGGTCGCCGCCCTCGCCGACTCCCCGTCCACCCTGCGGGGCGTGGCGCATCTGCGGCTGCACGAGACGGACCGGCTGGCCGCGCTGACCAAGGAGATCAACGAGCTGGGCGGCGACGTCACGGAGACCGCCGACGGTCTGCACATCCGGCCTCGCCGGCTGCACGGCGGGATCTTCCACACCTACGACGACCACCGCATGGCGACGGCCGGCGCGATCATCGGCCTGGCCGTGCCGGGCGTGCAGATCGAGAACGTGGCGACGACCGCGAAGACGCTGCCCGACTTCCCCGAACTGTGGACCGGGATGCTCGGGGTATAGGGACTTTCGCCATGCGCCGCTACGGCAAGCACACCGACGAGGACGACATCCGCAGCCGCCCCAACCGCAAGGGCACCCGGCCTCGCACGCACACCCGCCCCAAGCACGAGGACGCCGCCGACGGCATGGTCCTCACCGTCGACCGGGGCCGGCTGACCTGTCTGGTCGACGACCGGATCGTCCTCGCCATGAAGGCCCGCGAGCTGGGCCGCAAGGCGGCGGTGGTGGGCGACCGGGTCGCCCTGGTAGGCGACCTGTCCGGCAAGAAGGACACCCTGGCCCGCATCGTCCGCATCGCCGAGCGCACCTCGGTGCTGCGCCGCACCGCGGACGACGACGACCCCTACGAGCGGGTCGTCGTGGCCAACGCCGACCAGCTCGCCGTCGTCACCGCCCTCGCCGACCCGGAGCCCCGCCCCCGGCTGATCGACCGCTGCCTGGTCGCGGCGTACGACGGCGGCCTCACGCCGCTGCTGGTCCTGACGAAGTCGGACCTGGCGTCCCCGGACAAGCTGCTGGAGCTGTACGGCGACCTCGACATCCCCTACGTCGTGACCAGCCGCGAGGAACTGGAGAACGGCGACGCGGCGGAGCGGGTGCGCGAGCTGCTGGCCGGGCGGACCACGGCGTTCGTCGGCCACTCGGGCGTCGGCAAGACGACGCTGGTCAACGCGCTGGTCCCGCTGGAGCGGCGGCGGGTGACCGGCCACGTCAACGCGGTGACGGGCCGCGGCCGCCACACGACGACCTCGGCGCTGGCCCTGCCGCTGGCCGGCACGGACGACTGGGTGATCGACACCCCGGGCATCCGCTCCTTCGGCCTGCACCACGTCGACCCGTCGCGGGTGATCCTCGCCTTCCCCGACCTGGTGCCGGGCACCGAGGGCTGCCCGCGCGCGTGCAGCCACGACGAGCCGGACTGCGCGCTGGACGCCTGGGTCGCCGACGGTCACGCCGATCCGGCGCGGCTGTACTCCCTGCGCCGCCTGCTGTCCACGCGGGAACGCACCGAGGGCGACTGACCACCGACGAACGGTCCACTGACCACCGCGTTGTTTGCGCCGCCCCGAGTCCGGCAAGTGCATAATCGCACCGAGCCGGACCGGGCCGGTCAAACGGAGGGACAGCACATGGCGTGGCTGCTGGTCGTCGTGGCCGGAGTGCTCGAGACCGGCTTCGCCGTCTGTCTCAAGCTGTCGCACGGTTTCACCCGGCTCTGGCCGACCGTCGCCTTCTGCTCCTTCGCCCTGGGCAGCTTCGGCCTGCTGACCCTCTCCCTGAAGAAGCTGGACGTCGGTCCCGCCTACGCCGTGTGGACGGGCATCGGCGCGGCCGGCACCGCGATCTACGGCATGGTCTTCCTCGGCGACCTGGTGTCGACGCTGAAGATCGTCTCGATCAGCCTGGTGATCATCGGGGTGATCGGGTTGCAGCTGTCGGGCTCGGCTCACTAGGTCCGGCCCCGGCGGCAGGCGGCTGCCCCTGGTTCCTGTGGCGTCGGTGCAGGGCCCCGCGCACCAGGTCGGCGACGCCGTCCTCGCCCGGCGGCGGCGCGGCCACGCACGACAGCGCGAGGCGGACGGCGAGTTCGCAGCAGCGGGCCAGTTCGGCGGTGTCCGCCCGGAGCGCACCGGGCCCGGAGAACACCGCCACCGCCCGGTCGCGGACGGCGCCCACCAGCTCGCCGGGCGAGGGCAGCGGCCCGTCCGCCCGCCGCTGCGCCGGCACGGCGGAGGAGGACGGGACCGCCGAGAGCGTCGGGGCGGGCAGGCGCTCGCTCCAGAAGCCGGTGAGGACGGCCCGCACGAGCACGCTGTCGCGGGCGGCCGAGACCGTCCACTCGGCGACGGCCGTGAGCCGGTCCCGGGTGTCGCCGTGCACGGCCAGCGCCCGGTCGACCCCGGCGAGGTAGCCGTCGGCCTCGCGCCGGACCAGGGCCCTCGCGAGGCCCTCCTTGCTGCCGAACTCGTTGTAGAGCGTCTGCCGGGACACCCCGGCCGCCACGGCCACGTCCACCATCCGCACCGCGGCCCACGGCCGTAGCGCAAGCGCCGCGAAGGCGGCGTCCAGCAGGGATTCCCGCGCTGCAGGCATCTTCGCCTCCCGGGGCGAGCGGCTCTGCGCCCCAGGTTTGACGCGTGGGGGAGCACTGTCAAGGGTTCGCGGCCGGACCGGCGGTCGCCGCACCGTTCCCCCGCGCGCGGGGCGTCCGTCCCGCGGTCCCGTGTGGCCTCCGCTCGCCCGCGCCGGATACGGTTCGTCCCATGCCGGACTACCTCGACGACCTCCGACTCGCGCACGTCCTCGCGGACGCCGCCGACGCCGGGACGATGGACCGTTTCAAGGCCCTCGACCTCAAGGTCGAGACGAAACCGGACATGACCCCGGTGAGCGAGGCCGACAAGGCCGCCGAGGAGCTGATCCGCGGCCAGCTCCAGCGCGCCCGCCCCCGGGACGCGATCCTGGGCGAGGAGTACGGCGTCGAGGGCACCGGCCCGCGCCGCTGGGTGATCGACCCGATCGACGGCACGAAGAACTACGTGCGGGGCGTCCCCGTGTGGGCGACGCTGATCTCGCTGATGGAGGCGGGCGAGACCGGCTTCCAGCCCGTCGTCGGCGTCGTCTCGGCGCCCGCGCTGGGCCGGCGCTGGTGGGCGGCGAAGGGGCACGGCGCCTACAGCGGCCGCAGCCTGTCCGCCGCGAGCCGGCTGCGCGTCTCCCGCGTCTCCGAGCTCTCGGACGCCTCCTTCGCCTACTCCTCGCTCGGCGGCTGGGAGGAGCGCGGACGGCTCAACGGCTTCCTGGACCTCACCCGCGCGGTGTGGCGCACGCGCGCGTACGGCGACTTCTGGCCGTACATGATGGTCGCCGAGGGCTCGATCGACATGTGCGCCGAACCGGAACTCTCCCTGTGGGACATGGCGGCCACGGCGATCGTGGTGACGGAGGCGGGCGGCGCGTTCACCGGCCTCGACGGGCGTCCCGGCCCGCACAGCGGCAACGCCGCGGCCTCCAACGGCCTGCTCCACGACGACCTGCTGGACCACCTCAACCAGCGCTACTGACGAACGCCTCCACGCGCCACAGATGAGCGCGCGCGCCCTCAATTGGACGCGCGCGCCCTCTTGTTGACCCCGGCTTTACCTGTCACGCTGACTGCACCCCCACTTGTGAACTTGTGAATCCCCGCACGTGTGGCGCGGGATTCTTAGGAGGTGGCTCCAGCCATGCTCGTCCGTGACGCCATGAGCACGGTGATCCTCACCATCGGTCCCGCACACACCCTCCGTCAGGCCGCCGCCCTGATGGCCGCCCGCCGGGTCGGCGCGGCGGTCGTCCTGGACCCGGACGCCGGCGGCATCGGCATCCTCACCGAGCGCGACATCCTCGTCTCGGTGGCCCTCGGCCAGGACCCCGACACGGAACGCACCCACGCCCACACCACGGACGACGTGGTCTTCGCCGCACCGACCTGGACGCTGGAGGAGGCGGCCGGGGCGATGACCCACGGCGGCTTCCGCCATCTGATCGTCCTCGACCAGCACGGACCGGCCGGCATCGTCTCGGTGCGCGACATCATCCGCTGCTGGCTCCCGGCCCGCAGGCCCGACCAAACCCGTACCCCGTCCTACAGTGGACTCGGTCCAAGCCAGGCCAGAATCTAAAGTCACACCCGTTCGGGACCTGGTCACCCGACTGTTAGGCTGAAACCATGAGTGACCTTCTGGACCGACTGCGTGGCCGCGGATTTCGGATGACCGCGCAGCGGCGCGTCGTGGCCGAGGTGCTCGACGGCGAGCACGTCCATCTGACGGCCGACGAGGTGCACGCCAGGGCCGTCGTCCGGCTGCCGGAGATCTCCCGGGCGACCGTCTACAACACGCTCGGCGAACTGGTCTCCCTCGGCGAGGTGCTCGAGGTCGCCACCGACCGGCGTGCCAAGCGGTACGACCCGAACGCGCACCGCCCGCACCACCACCTCGTGTGCGCCCGCTGCGGCGCCATCAAGGACGTCCACCCGAGCGGCAACCCGCTGGCCGACCTCCCGGACTCGGAACGCTTCGGCTTCACGGTCTCCGACGTCGAGGTGACCTACCGCGGCCTCTGCCCCGACTGCGCCACGGCCTGACTCCACCTCGCGGCGACCGCCGCGAGCAAGGCCCGGCCGACGACACGACCGACGACACGACCGAGGGCCGGAACCCTTTCGGATTCCGGCCCTCGGCCTTCAGTAGCGGGGACAGGATTTGAACCTGCGACCTCTGGGTTATGAGCCCAGCGAGCTACCGAGCTGCTCCACCCCGCGTCGATGAATGCAACGTTACGTGAAGGCCAGGCCCGAACGCAAATCAATACCGCACACCAAGCCTTCAGCCCGCCCGACCCTCGACGACGAGGCCCGCCCCTTCAGCCCGTCCGGCGTTTGAGGACGAGACCCGCCCCTCCAGCCCGCCCGCCGCTTGAGGACGAGGCCCGCCCCCACAGCCGCCGGCACCCGACCTCAAGACCCGAACCCCCAGCCCGTCCGGCGTTTGAGGACGAGGCCCCTTAGGGGCCGACAGCGGGGGTCTGGGGGCGGCAGCCCCCAGGGACGGGACGGGAAGGGGCGGCGGGGGCGAGAACCGCTGTACGGCAGCACAGCCGACCCGCCCCCTCCTCCCGGCCGGGGAGGACAGGGCCGACACCCCTCACCCGAGGTGAGCGAAGAACGCCCTGCCCCGGCCGGGGGCACCGTAACACCACCCCAAGCCCAGGGCACCGTCACGCGGACAACTCCTCCCGCAAAGCGTCCCGCAGCCGCGCCGCCCGCTCGCCGACCTCCGCCGGCCCGAGCGACACCGCCCGGTCCGCCCACCGCTGCCCCTCCGCCAGCTCCCCGCGACGCGCGTAGACCAGGGCCAGCCGCAACGCCGCCCGCCCGTGACCCGCGTCGGCCGCCCGCGTCCACCACACGGCCGCCTCGGGCTCGCTGCCCTCCCGCGCGAGCAGCAGCCCGAGGTTGAAGGCGCCGTTGCGGGACCCGGCCTCGGCGGCCGTCCGGTACCACCGAGCCGCCTCCACCACGTCGCCCCGGGCGGCGGCCAGCATCCCGACCCGCACCTGCGCACGCCGGTGCCCCTGCGTCGCCGCCCGCTCGTACCACTCCTCGCACTCGGTCTTGTCGTGCACGATCTCCCCGAGCTCGTGCGCGGGCTGCGGCGGCCGGCGCGAGTCGAGCAGGGCGGCCAGCCGGTATGCCGCCTCCGCGCTGCCGCCGCCCGCGGCGCAGCGCAGGTGCCGCTCGGCCTCCCGTTCGTCGCCGTCGCGCAGGCGCGCGATGCCGACCTGGAGCGCCGCCTCGGTGTGCCCGGCGGCCGCCGCCCGCTCGTACCAGCGCAGCGCCACCGTCTCCTCGCCCCGCCCGGCGAACAGGATCCCGAGGTTGAACGCGGCGTCGACGCTGCCCGCCTCGGCCGCCTTGGAGAACCAGGGCTCGGCCCCGGCGGTGTCGCCGCCCTGGAGCAGCAGCACCGCCAGTGCGTTGGCCGCCTCCCGGTGCCCGGCGTAGGCGGCGCGGCGGTACCACTGCTCGGCCTGCGCGGTGCGGCCCTGCTCGGCGCAGAGCAGGGCGAGGTTGTAGGCGCCGTTGTCGTCGCCGGCGTCCATCGCGGCCCGGTACCAGCGTTCGGCGGTCTGGGTCTGGCCGCGTTCGGCGTGCAGCGCGCCGAGCGCGTTGGCCGCGTTGCCGTCGCCCTCCTGCGCGGCCCGCAGCCACCAGATCGCGGCGTTCTCGGTGTCTCCGGCGTCGCGCAGCAGGAAGCCGAGCGCGCAGGCGGCGCGCGCCTCCCCGTCCTTGGCGGACGTCAGGTACCAGCGACCGGCCTCCTTGAGGTCGCCCCGCTTCTCCAGGATCGTCCCGAGGTGGAGCGCGGCGCGGCGGTGTCCGCGCGCGGCGGCCTGGCGGTACCACTGTTCGGCGTCCGACCGCGCGGCGACGCCGTCGTCCGGTCCGCGTCCGTGCGTCGCGCCGCCGGCGGGCCCCCGCTCGCCCGGCTCGCCGCTCTGCTCGTGGTCCTTCAGGTCGAGGGCCCGGGCCAGTCGGTACGCCGCTTCCCGGTGGCCGCGCTCGGCGGCGGCCCGCATCCAGCGTTCGGCCCCGGCGTCGCCGCGGTGCTCCAGGAGGTCGGCGAGGGCGTAGGCGCCCAGGGCGTGCCCCTGTTCGGCGGACTGGCGCAGCCAGTACTCGGCGGCCGGTTCGTCCCCGCATTCCCGGCAGTGGCGGCCCAGCGCGTGCGCCGCGGCGGCGGAGCCGGCGACGGCGGCGACCCGCCACCAGCCGGCCGCCTCGTCGGGGTAGCCCCGCTGGTGGAGGAGGACGCCCAGGTTGTTGGCGGCCGCCCGGTCGCCCTCGGCGGTGGCGGCGCGGAGATGGGGTTCGGCTCCGTCGAGGTCGCCGCGGCGCAGCAGCATGGCCCCGAGGACGCTCACGGCCTCGACGTCGCCGGCTCGTGCCGCGAGTCGCAGGCGCATCTCCTCGACGGCCTCCCCCGTCTCGACGGCGTCCGCCGCCTCGTCCCGGCTCTCGTCCGGGGTCGCTTCCTCACCGGAAGGCTGCACAAACCGCCCTGTCCCGAACAGAGTTGCCTTGTCCCCCATAACGTCCATCGTCGCACCACCCGCAACCCGGGTACACCTGGTATACCGCGGCCCGTAAGGTCACTACAGCGTTTTGTCGACATGCCCACAGAGAGACAAGTGAAACACAGATCGCCCAACTCCCCACCGCGGCGCGGCCATCGGCCCCGCGGCACATGCGTTCGCACATCACGAAGGCCCGGATCCGTTTCTGGATCCGGGCCTTCGTCTTCAGTAGCGGGGACAGGATTTGAACCTGCGACCTCTGGGTTATGAGCCCAGCGAGCTACCGAGCTGCTCCACCCCGCGTCGTGTTCCACAACCGTATCACGACGCGGGACGGGCTTGATCAGCCGCTGCTCGGGCCAGGGCTGGGACTGCCGGTCGCCTTGCCACCGGCGGCAGGGCCGGCCGCGGGCGACGGGTCGGCGCTGCCGCCGGTCTTGGCGCCCTTGTCCGCCTGCGCCTGCGCGTCCTCGGCCCGCTTCAGCGCGGCCTCCAGATCCTTCTGCGCCTTGGCGTACGCGTCCCAGTCGGGCTTCTTCAGCGCCTCCTGGCCGGCCTCGAAGGCCTTCTGCGCGTCGGCCAGCGCCTGGCGGACCGTCGGGTTGGACGACGTCGGCGGCGGGGTCGTGCCCCCGCCCTCGTCCGTCGGCGGCGGGTTCGCCGCCTCCGCGCCGAACACCTTGTTCAGGGCTTCGTCCAGGGTGTCCTCGAAGGCGGTGTTGCCGCCGTAGGTCACCAACACCTTCTTCAGCAGCGGGTACTTGAGGCCGCCGCCGCGCACGTAGACGGGTTCCACGTAGAGCAGGCCGCCGTCGAGCGGGACCGTCAGCAGGTTGCCGTACTCGATGTCGGAGTCGCCGCCCTTGAGGAGCCTGATGGACTCGGCGATGTCCTGTTCGGAGTTGAACTGGCTCTGCACCTGTTTGGGCCCGTCGACGGTCGTGCTCGTCGGCAGCTTCAGGACTCTGATCTTGCCGTAGTCGGGCGTGCCCGCCTCGGAGTCGACCGCCATGAACGCGCTGAGGTTGTCACGGCCGTTGGGCGTGAACGTCGTCGTCAGCGAGAACGCCTGCGCCTTCTGGTCGGGCATCCTCATGCTCAGGTAGTACGGCGGCACCGCGTCGCCCGACTTGTTGGACGGGTCGTCCGGCACCTGCCACACCTCACTGCCGCTGAGGAACGTCGTCGCGTCCTTCACGTGGTAGCGGCTGAGCAGTTCGCGCTGGACCTTGAACAGGTCCTGCGGGTACCGGAGATGGGCCATCAGCGAGGGCGAGATGGACGACTTGGCCTTCACCGTTCCGGGGAACGCCTTCATCCAGGTCTTGAGGACCGGGTCCTGGGTGTCCCACTGGAAGAGCTTGACCTCGCCCGTGTACGCGTCGACGGTCGCCTTCACCGAGTTGCGGATGTAGTTGACCTGGTTCTGCTGGGCCACCACCGCGCGGTTGTCGTTGGTCGCGGTCAGCGAGTCGGCCGTCGTGTCGCCGAGCGTCGTACGGGAGGCGTACGGGTACCCGTTGGTCGTCGTGTAGGCGTCGACGATCCACTGGATCTTGTTGTCGACCACGGCCGGGTAGGCGTCGCCGTCGATGGTCAGCCACGGGGCGACCGCCTCGACGCGCTCCTTGGGCGTGCGGTTGTACAGGATCCGCGAACCGTCGCCGATGGCGCCGGAGTAGAGGATCTGCGGCTCGCCGAACGCCACCGCGTACGCGGCCCGGTTGACCGGGTTGGAGAGGTTGACGCCGCTGTTGCCGGTGTAGCTGGTGGTCTTCTCCCCCTTGTCGTCGGAGTAGTCGATCTCCTTCTGGGGGCCGCCGACGATCGAGTACGTGGTCGTCTTCTCGCCGTAGTAGACCCGCTGCTCGTAACTGCCGAGCTCGCCCTGCGAGGGCAGGTCGGACTCGGTGAAGACCGGGCGCCCCTCGGAGTCGGACGTCGTTCCCTTGGCGGCGACCACGCCGTAGCCGTGCGTGTAGCGGAAGTGGTTGTTGATCCAGTTCTGCTTGTCGACGCCCGCGAGGTTCAGCTCGCGCAGACCGATGACGGTGTCCTCGTCGGTCCCCTTCACGTTGTAGCGGTCCACGTCCAGGTTGGTCGGGAACGCGTAGTACTTCCGCATCTGCTGGAGCTGCTGGAAGGTCGGGGAGACGATGTTCGGGTCGAGGACGCGGATGCTCGCGGTGGCGTCGGCGTCGTCGCGCAGGGTCGTCTTGTCCTTGGTGGTGCTGGTGCCCGAGTACTCGGTGACCTGCGCGCCGTCGATGCCGTAGGCCTCGCGCGTCGCCTTGAGGTTCTTCTCGACGTACGGGGCTTCCTTGGCCTGCTCGTTGGGCTGGACCTGGAACTTCTGGACGATCGCCGGGTAGAGCCCGCCGATGAGGATCGCCGAGAGCACCATCAGGCCGAACCCGATGACCGGCAGCTGCCAGGTGCGCCGCCACAGGGTGGCGAAGAAGAGCAGGGCGCAGATGACGGCGATGCAGAACAGGATCGTCTTCGCCGGGAGGTAGGCGTTGGCGTCGACGTAGCGCAGGCCCGTCCAGTTGTCCGTGGCCTTGAAGTCGCTGGACTTCACCGCGAGGCCGTAGCGGTCGAGCCAGTAGGCGACCGCCTTGAGCGCGACGAAGATGCCCAGCAGGACCGACAGATGGCCGGTGGCCGCGGCCGTGGCGCGCGCGCCCGGGCTGGTGACCCGCAGCCCGCCGTACAGGTAGTGGGTGAGCGCGGCGGCGATCAGGGACAGGATCGTGGCGGCGAAGCCGAAGCCGAGCAGGAACCGGTACCAGGGCAGGTCGAACGCGAAGAAGGACACGTCCAGGTGGAACTGGGGGTCCTTCTGCCCGAAGGAGACCCCGTTGACCCACATCAGCCAGGTCCGCCACTGGCCCGCCGCGGACGCGCCGGCGATCAGGCCGACCAGGGCGGTGATGCCGAGCAGCAGCCACGTCTTGTACGGCGCGATGCCCATGCGGTAGCGGTCGAGGCTCTGCTGTTCCACCGACATCGCGCTCAGCGGCGGCCGCAGCCGGTGCGCCAGCCAGATGTTGACGCCGACCGCGACGGCCATCAGCAGGCCGAAGACGAAGAACAGCCCGATCTTGGTCCACAGCGTGGTGGTGAAGACCGACGAGTAATGCACCGAGCGGTACCAGAGCCAGTCCGTCCAGAACCCGGCGAACATGGTGAACGCCATGCCCAGGACGGCCAGGACGGCCAGTGTCATGAGCAGGGTCCGGACACGCCGGGACGGGCGGCCCACTCTGATCCGCGGCCCCGTGGGGCCTCCGCCGCGGTCCGGCATCTGGAAAGCCAAGGTGCGCACCTCGAAAGTCGCAGTAGATCCGTCAGGCCCGCGTGTTCGTGGGCCGTTGGCGGCCCCCCGTGATCGCGGGCCCCCACCTATGCAACTTACTCACGGTTTACTCGGTTCCCGATTCCGGCCAGGAACGAGAGAGGATTGTGACCATGTCCAACACTCCCATGGCGGCGAGCCCGCTCACCCGGGCCGTGCTCGAGATCGACGAGTACGCCTCCGGCCTCGGCTGGGACCAGCCCGCCCGCCTCTTCGCCCTCGTAGACACCGCCCGGCTGCGCGCCCAGGAACCGTCGCTCGCCGCTCAGCTCGGCCTCCAGGACGAGCCCGAGATCACCGGCCTCACCCCCGTCGAGCAGGACGAGGTGCCGACGGACAAGCCGCTCGACGAGTTCCTCGCCACGATCGCCTGGCCCGACGCGGTCGTCGGCTGCGCCCTCACCGTGGAGCGTCTGATGCTGCCGCCGTCGGCCGAGGCCCAGGTCCCCCAGGGCCTGAGCGAGGCGAAGCTCGCGAAGTGGGTGTCGGACCACCCGGACCGCCAAGAGGTCCGGATGACGGTCGGGGTCCTGCGCGACGGCACCCGCGACTCCGCCCTGCGGCTGCGGGAGAAGGACGCCTCCACGGAGGTCCTCACCGGCTCGGGCCTGGTGCCGGGTCTCGCGGAGGCGCTCTCGGCGACCTTCGCCGAGTAGCGGCCCGCGCGTCTCAGCGGGGCGGCCCCGCGGTCACTTCTCGCACGCGGGCAGGCCCGCGGTGTCGCCGCCGCGGATGTCCTCGAGGGCGGCGAGGGCGTCGTCGATGGTGTGCACCTTGACGAGCCTGAGCCCCGAGGGGGTGTCCTTGGCGGCGGCCGCGCAGTTCTCGGCGGGCGTCAGGAAGTACTGGGCGCCCTGGCTGCGCGCGCCGACCGTCTTCAGCTCGATGCCGCCGATCGGTCCGACCTTGCCGTCGTCGTCGATCGTCCCGGTGCCGGCGACGAACCTGCCGCCGGTGAGACTGCCGGGGGTGAGCTTGTCGTAGATGCCGAGGGCGAACATCAGACCGGCGCTGGGGCCGCCCACGTCGGCGAGCTTGATGTCGACGGTGAACGGGAACGTGTGGTCGGTGCCGGCCGAGATCCCGACGACGGCCCGCTTGCGGCCGCTGTCGTCGGAGGCCGCGGTGGTGACGGCGACGTCCTGGGTCGTGGTCGCCGCCTTGTGCGCCTTCTCGGCGGCCGCCTGCTCCTTCGCCGGGACGATGGTGAAGACGACCTTCCCGCCCGGCTTGTGCGCGGTCACCAGCTTGGCGACGTCGCCGGGCTGCTTCACGGCCTTTCCGTCGACGGCCTTGATCACGTCGCCCGCGTGCAGTCTGCCCTCGGCCGGGGAGCCCTTCACCACGGTCGAGACGATCACCCAGGACGTCACGGGGACCTTCAGCTCCTTCAGGGCCGCCACCTTGGCGCTCTCCTGGGACTGGCTGAACTCCTCGGCGTTCTCCTGGGTGGA
Source organism: Streptomyces sp. NBC_00704 (assembly GCF_036226605.1). Classification (NCBI taxonomy): domain Bacteria; kingdom Bacillati; phylum Actinomycetota; class Actinomycetes; order Kitasatosporales; family Streptomycetaceae; genus Streptomyces; species Streptomyces sp. NBC_00704. The sequence continues at coordinate 5,407,799 of NZ_CP109000.1, read as the reverse complement.
CTGCTCCTCGGTCTTGCCGTCCGGGTACAGCGTGTCGTGCGGGACCACCTTGGCGTCGTGCGCCAGCCAGCCGTAGACCGCCTCGACGAGGTTCATCCGGTAGTCGGCGCTGGTGACCCGCACCGTGGTCATGTTCAGGTGGCCGCTGGTCGCGTACGTCCTGCGCCCGGAGATCTGCAGCACCGGCTCGCCGTCGTGGTCGCCGAGCGTGTTCACCGTCGGCCCCGGGGACATCTCCGCGTACGGCACGGGGATGAGCACTCCCGCGCACAGGAGCGCGATCAGCATCAGGGTGGAGGCGAGCATCGTCGCGGTGCGGCGTGGCATGCCTCGACATTACGGGACGGGTCTGTCAGCGCACCGTCAGGGCTGCCACCCGGGTCACGTACGCGAGTGGGGCTTCTCCATGGCGGCGCGGAAGCGCGCGTAGCCGTCCAGCTCGGGACCGTCGCTCCGGGCCTTGCGGGTCCGGTTGGCCCAACTGCCCCACAGCCCCGCGCCGATCGCGGCGACCAGTGGAATCAGCAACCAGACGAGCGCCGCCATGACGACCTCCCAACCCCGACGAACCACCGCAACTGACTGATCAGCAGATTAACCGTCCGCAGGGACAACGCTCACGGCAGGGGTGCGGTTACGCAACCGGACGGGTGACCGGACGCCGGCCGCGGCCACGCCCGCCCGAGCCCCTGGTCAGCAGGCGCCGACCCACTCCTGCGTCCCGTCCGAGAACGTCTGGTGCTTCCAGATGGGGACCTCGTGCTTGAGGTCGTCGATCAGCTTGCGGCACGCCTCGAAGGCCTCGCCCCGGTGCGGACAGGACACGGCGACGACGACGGCGAGATCCCCCACCGCGAGATCCCCCACCCGGTGGACGGCGGCCAGCGCCCGCACCGGGTACTGCGCGACGACCTTCTCCGCGACCCGCCGCATCTCCGCCTCGGCACTGGGGTGGCAGGAGTACCCGAGGGCGTCGACGTCGGCGCCCCCGTCGTGGTTGCGCACGGTGCCCACGAACAGGGCCGTGCCCCCGGCCGCGTCGTCCCCGACGGCCCGGAAGACCTCGTCCAGCGAGAGCGCGCGGTCGCGGACGGCGATGAGCTTGATGGGGTCCGGCGCTGCGTTCTCGCCCGGATGGTCGTCGATGGCTGCCATACCCCCATCGTGCCGCACCCGGGAGACGGGCCGGAATAGCGTGATCACCCGGCACACGCGCGTGCCGCTTCGGAGCGTCCTACGAAAGACGCCCCGCCGCGGCGGCGACGCAGCAGGGCAGCGGGAGCGGCGGGGACGGCGGGGGATCCCCTCCCGCACGCCCCCGAGGTCACGCCCTCACGCCCTCACGTCCTCGAGATCACCTGCGGCGGGCCTTCCTGGCGCGCCGCACGACGGCCGCGGCGCCCAGCAGGGCGACCGTCGCGCCGGCCGCGCCCGCCGCGGTCGCGTCCTTGCGTCCCAGCCGCCGCCCGACGACGGTGTGCCGCCCGGAGACCTCCTCCAGCAGCTCGGCGAGGACCTCCTCGTTGGTCCAGCGCGGCCGCCATCCCGCGTCGTGCAGCCGGCTCCCGCTCACCACCCAGGGGTACATCGTGTAGGCCAGGTCGCCCGCCGGGGACGGCGTCAGCCCGATCCGGTGCAGCCGGGCCGCCGCGCCCAGCGCGACCGCCGACGGCAGCTCCATCCGGCGGATCCCGCTGAGCTCCTCGACCTCCTCCTGTTCCAGCCACCCGTCGCACCCGACGGCCAGCTCCCCGTCGACCTTCTCCAGGACGGCGTACTCCAGGGCGCTCACCAGGTCCTCGACGTGGCAGAACTGCCAGGCGGGCCGCGACCCCGTCACGACGAGCAGCCGCGGCGACTCGAAGTACCGGGTCAGCGCGGTGTCCGTGCCGCCGACCAGGATCGCGGGCCGCACCACGGTGACGTTGAGCCCCGGATGCGCCCGGGGCGCGCGCCGCGCGAGCCGTTCGATCTCCAGGAGGTCGCCCACGCCGGTCGCCTCGGCCGTCGCCCGCAGCTCGGCGTCCTCGGACAGCGGCAGCTCGTTGTCCTCCAGCGCTCCGTAGACCATGGCGGAGGTGCACAGCACGACCCGGTGCACGCCGGCCGCCGCCGCGGCCGTCAGCACGGTCTGCGTACCGCGCACGTTGTAGGCCGTCCGGGCGGCGGCGTCACTCCCCAGGTCGAGGTCGAGTGCGAGATGGACGACGACGTCCGCCCCGCGCAGTTTGTCGGCGATCGCCGGGTCGCGGACGTCGAGGATGTGCCACTGCGCCGCCCCGCACTCACCGCGCCGCTCGTCGATGGCGACGACCTGTTTGACCTCCTCCGACGCGGCGAGACGCTGGGTGAGCTGCGCGCCCACCCCGTTCGCCGCGCCGGTCACGGCGACGACGGGCCCGCGCGAACCGCCCGGGGTCGATCGGTTTCGCGCTGCGCGAACCTGCGGATCTGGGGAACTCACCAGGTGTCTCCAGCGGTTGTCTTGGCATACGGGCGCGAGTGACGCGTACGTACCAGGTGGCATCCATCCTGCCGCAGGCCGGCAGTCGGCGAAGCACCGAGGCCCGATCGAGCCGGGGTGTCTACGCTGGGTGGTGTTGCAGGGCAGTCGCCGCCGGCCGATGACCGGTGGCCTTACCAGCCGAGGAACCCCGTGAGTGACACCCCATTCGGATTCGGCCTTCCGCCGGAGGAGCCGGAAGACGGCGACGAGGGCAAGAAGAAGGACTCGCAGAGCGGCGGTGGTCAGGGACCGGCCAACCCGTTCGGCTTCGGCGGGCTGCCCGGCGCCGGAGGCTTCGGCGCTCCGGGCGGCCCCGGCGCCGACAACCCCCTGGCGGCGATGTTCGGCTCGCTGAACCCCAACGACCTGGGCGCCGCGTTCCAGCAGCTCGGCCAGATGCTCTCGTACGAGGGCGGCCCGGTGAACTGGGACATGGCCAAGCAGATCGCCCGCCAGACGGTCTCGCAGGGCACCTCCGACGGCGTGAAGGACGCGAGCGTCGGCTCCGCCGAGCGCACGGCCGTGCAGGAGGCCGTCCGCCTGGCCGACCTGTGGCTGGACGACGCCACCTCGCTGCCCTCCGGCGCCGGCTCCGCGGTGGCGTGGTCGCGCGCGGAGTGGGTCGAGGCCAGCCTGCCCGCCTGGAAGGAACTCGTCGACCCGGTCGCCGAACGCGTCGGCGCCGCCATGGGCGACGTCCTGCCGGAGGAGATGCAGGCCATGGCCGGCCCGCTGATCGGCATGATGCGCTCGATGGGCGGGGCGATGTTCGGCTCCCAGATCGGACAGGCCGTCGGCGTCCTGGCGGGCGAGGTCGTCGGCTCGACCGACATCGGACTTCCGCTCGGCCCGGCCGGCCGCGCGGCGCTGCTGCCCGTCAACATCGCGACGTTCGGCAAGGACCTGGGCGTGCCCCAGGACGAGGTGCGGCTGTACCTGGCCCTGCGCGAGGCCGCGCACCAGCGTCTGTTCGCGCACGTGCCCTGGCTGCGCTCGCACCTGTTCGGCGCGGTCGAGGGCTACGCGCGGGGGATCAAGGTCGACACCGCGAAGCTGGAGGACGTCGTCGGCCAGTTCGACCCGCAGAACCCCGAGCAGCTTCAGGACGCCCTGCAACAGGGCATGTTCCAGCCGGAGGACACCCCGGAGCAGAAGGCCGCGCTGGCCCGTCTGGAGACGGCCCTGGCGCTCGTCGAGGGCTGGGTGGACGCGGTGGTGCACGCGGCCGCGAAGCCGCGCCTGTCGTCCGCCGACGCGCTGCGCGAGACGCTGCGCCGTCGTCGCGCCACCGGCGGCCCCGCGGAGCAGACGTTCGCCACGCTGATCGGCCTGGAGCTGCGCCCGCGCCGGCTGCGCGACGCGTCCCGCCTGTGGGCCTCGCTGACGGACGCGCGCGGGGTCGACGGCCGGGACGCGCTGTGGGCGCACCCGGACATGCTGCCCACGGCCTCCGACCTGGACGACCCGGACGGCTTCGTGCACCGCGAGCACATGGACTTCTCCGAGCTGGACAAGATGCTCGGCGAGGCCGCGAGCGGCGGCGGGGGCGGGAAGCCGGACCTCACGAAGGACGACGCGCCGAAGACCGACGACGACCACGACTCCGGGGGCGACGGCGCCGAGTGAGCCTGTACGACGACGCGGTCCTCGTCCTGAAGGGGTACGAGGGCCAGGAAGAGCTGCGCCGTTCCTACCTGGACCATCTGGAGGCGCATCCGGACGGCATGTGGAAGGCCTGCCGGGAGGGGCACGTCACGGCGAGCGCGCTGGTGATCGACCCCGAGCGGGAGCGGGTCCTGCTGACGCTCCACAGGAAGCTGCGGATGTGGCTCCAGACGGGCGGGCACTGCGAGCCGGCCGACGGGACGCTGGCGGCCGCCGCCCTGCGTGAGGGCGCCGAGGAGTCGGGCGTGCCGGGGCTGACCCTGCTGCCCGGCGGCCCGGTCCGCCTCGACCGCCATCGGACGCCGTGCGCCTGGCACTACGACGTCCAGTACGCGGCACTGGCCCCCGCCGGGTCCGTGGAGGCCATCAGCGACGAGTCCCTGGACCTGCGCTGGTTCCCGTACGCGCAGGTGGCGGAGGTCGCCGACGATTCGGTCGTACGGCTCCTGGAGGCGACCCGCGCGCGGCTGTGAGCACACCGGGTCCCGCGCGCGGCTGTGAACCGGCGGACGGAGGGGGCGGCCTGTTGGGCGGCCGCCCCTCACGCCGGTTCACCGTGCCGGACGGTCAGCTCCAGACGTTGCCCTGGTTCTGACCACGCGCCCCCTGCTGACCCATGCCGTACTGGGCGGCCAGGCCGGAGCCGATGCCCGCGTTCTGCGGCGGCAGCAGCTCGCTGGGCTGCACCAGCGCGTAGCCGGAGCCCATGAAGCTCAGCTCCCAGCCCTCACCGGTGTTGCCGCGCCGGCGCCACACGCCGGAGGAGTGCGTCTGCGCCTGCATCTGCACCCGCAGCCCGGTGGACCAGGCGACGATGGCGTCGGCGTCGCAGTTGACGTACTTGTCCGGGGTGACCTGCATCAGCAGGGGCGCGCCCGAGGTCATCAGGGCGACCTTGCCGCGGCCGGTGATGTTGAGCTGGTACTTGCCGGAGCCGGAGATGCCGTAGAGGCTGTCGACGGCGATGACCTCGTGGTGCAGCGAGGAGTCCATGGCGAGCACATAGCTGCTGTCCACGGTCAGGCCGTCCTGCTCCACCTCCATCACATGGATGTGCTGGGCGAGGTTGGCGAGGTAGACCGTGCCCTGCCCGTGGCAGCGCATCAGGTCCAGCCCCTCGCCGGTGTACGCACGCGCGCGTCCCTGCTGGCGGTTCTGGAACTCGGCGTCGAACTCCATCAGGCCCTGGTAGGCGACCATCGTGCCCTTGCGGGCGAGGATGTCGTCGTGGCCCTCCAGGGTGACCCGGAGCATCTGCTTGTTCTGCAGACTCCAGCGTTCCTGGGTCTGCGAGTCGTTGTGCGCGAAAAGTGGGCTCTGCATGACGTTTCTGGCTCCCCCTCAGCCCCGGACCCGGAGGCGGTCGGTGCTGTCCTCGCTGGGCTGGACGACGACGATGCCCTGGCCGGAGAAGGCCATCTGGTAGGCCTCGCCGCTGCCCCGGCCGATGAGCGACTGCGCCTTGAAGCTGCGCTTGCCCTTCACCTTCAGGTTCGGGGACCAGGCGACGAGCGCGTCGGGGTCGACGTACGTCTCGTCCTCGCCGCCGCCGCAGTCGACCACGATCGGCTTGCCCCGGGACGTCAGCGCGACCCAGCCCTGCCCGGAGATCTTGGTGTTCCACAGCCCCTGGCCGGCGAACTTCGCGAGGCCCTTGACGCGCTCGACGCCCCAGGTGAGGTGCGCGTCGAAGGCGAGCAGGTTGGTGGCGTTGACGGAGATGCCGTCGCCGTTGAGGTTGATCACGACGACGTTCGCACCGTAGTCGGCGAGGTACAGCAGACCGTCGCCGGTGCACTTCATCAGGGGCGCGCCCTCGCCGGTCATCCAGTCGCGTGCGATCTGGCGCACGGCCGGCGGGTTGGGCTCGTACTGGACGAAGCCCTCGTAGGCGACCATGGAGCCCACGCGCGCGAAGAGGTCGTTGCCGGTCTGCATGGCGACCTTCAGCATGTGGTTGCCGTGGTTCTCCATGCGGGCGGTGACGGGTGCGGGGGCGTAGCCCGCGAGCGGCTGGTTCATGACGGGCTCCCTCAGACCTCGTACGGCTGGACGACGATGAAGTTGCCGGGAGCTCCCCGGAACTGGAGGTTGACGCTCTCTCCGGTGTCGCCGGGGTAGGCGTTGCGGCGCATCCGCACCTGACTGGAGACGACCACCTGGGCGGCGGCCGACCAGGCGACGACGGCGTTGCAGTCGGCGAACGTGGTGGGCGTGACCGGCAGGACGACGGGCGTGCCGTGCGTCTTGACGACGATCGTGCCGGTGCCCTGGAACTGCATGGTGAACAGCGCGCCGCCGGGGATGCCGTGCCCTTCGATGCGACGGACCTCGTACTGGAGGCTCTCGTCGAAGGCGAGGACGTTCTCGGCGGAGACGCAGATGGCGTCACCCTGGAGTTCGATGGGGTGTACATGGGTGGAGTTCTCGGCGAGGAAGACCTGCCCCTGGCCGGTGCAGCGCATCAGCTGCATCTCCTGGCCGGTGGCGTTGCCGACGATCCGGCCGGCGAACCCGGCGCCCTTGTAGCTGAAGTCGACCTTGCCCTGGTAGAGGACCATGCTGCCCTGGCGGGCGAGCACCGGCTGGCCGCCCATGCCGAGGTCGACGCGGATCAGCTTCTTGTTCTGCTGCGTCCAGCGCTGCCCGGTGGGCGTCTCCTTGAACTGCTGGAGTGCGGCGGCCACACCGGCGCCGCCCTGCGGGGCGCCCTGCGGCACACCGTAGGCCTGCTGGCCCGGGACCTGCCCGAACGGCGGCTGCTGGCCGTAGCCGGGCGGCGGAGCGGGCTGCCCGTAGCCGGGCGGGGCCTGCGGAGCCTGGGGCTGCTGACCGTAGCCGGGCGGCATGGGCGCGGTCGGCGCCGGGCCGTGCCCGTAGGGCTGCTGGGGCTGGCCGTAGGGCGCCGGGGCGGGGGCCGGGGGCGGGACATGGCCGCCGCCGGGCGGGGCCAGGGGCGCGACGATGGTCGGAGCGGCGTGCACCGAGGGCGCGGGCGCCGGGGCGGGCGGCGGCGTCGCGCCGGGCGGGGGCGCGAAGCCCTGGGCGGCGGGCTGCGGCTGGTACGGAGCGGGCTGCGGCTGGTGCGGGGCGGGGGCCGGGGGCGCGCCGAACGCGGGCGGAGCGAAGCCGGGAGCGGCGCCGCCGGCCTGGGGCTGCGCGGGCGCGGGGGGCGCAGCCGGGGCCTCCTCCTCCGCGACCTCGCCGCCGAAGTTCTTCAGCAGCGCGTCCAGACCGCCGTCGAAACCCTGCCCGACGGCCGCGAACCGCCAGACGTCCTTCAGGTAGACGTCGCCCAGCATCACGGCCCGCTCGGTGGTGAACTCCGCGCCGCTGAACGCGTAGCGGGCCACCTCCTCGCCGCCCGCGACGATGCGCAGATACCCGGGACCGATCTGCGACATCTGGCCGGCGCCGTCGACGGTCGCGGTGAAGGAGAGCTTGTGGATCTGCGACGGGATCCGGTCGAGGGTGACGCGGAAGGACTCCGTGTCTCCGGCCTGGGGGCCCAGGAGCTGGATGGACTCCTCCGGGGACTTCGGCTGGTTGAAGAAGACGAAGTACCGGTCGTCCGAGAGCCGCTCGTCGGCGTCGAGGCCGAAGCAGCTGATGTCGAAGGTCAGGCCGGGTGCGGTGATCTGCACGCCTACGTACAGATCGGTGCCCGCGGTGAGGTCACTGATCTTGGCCTTGTGGCCGCGCTGGAATTCCCTGGGCATGCGTAACGACCGTCCCCCATCCCGATTGCGAGTGCGTCGCGTCAGGCTAACGGCAAAGTCGGACAACGCACGATGTCGGTACAGACCCGGTACACAACCGGCGTCGCCCGGGGGCGGACGTGCTCACCGCGCGCGGAGCAGGTCACTCCCCGCGTGCGCCCGGAGGGTGGGGCAGCCGCTCGGCCGCGACGACGCCCTCCAGGTAGCCGCGCGCACGCTCGGTGCGCGGGTACGCCTCCAGCAGCCGCCAGAAGTCGGGCCCGTGACCGGGCACGAGCAGATGCGCGAGCTCGTGGGCGAGGACGTAGTCGATGACGTACTCGGGCATGCCCTTCAGGCGGTGCGACAGCCGGATGCTGCCCTCGGCCGGGGTGCACGACCCCCACCGGGTGTTCTGGTTGGTCACCCAGCGCACCGAGGCGGGCCGGGCCCGGCCCCCGAAACACTGGGCCGACAGCCGCTCCGCACGCTCGGCCAGCTCGGCGTCCCCCGGCACCCGCCGGCTCTCCTGGGCGGCGAGCTTGTCGAGCATGACGTTCACCCAGCGTTGCTCCTCGGCCTCGGACATCCGGGCGGGGATGAGCACGATGGTGCGGTCGCCCTCACGGTACGCGGAGACCGTCCGACGTCGACGGGCGCTCCTGCGGACCTCGATGGCGCTCGCCCGTGAGCCGCTCGGCGGCTGGCTCGTCGTACTGCGCTGTGGTGTTCCGGCGCGGTGCAGTGGGTCGGCGGACACGCCCCGACGTTACCCGCTGCACACGGGGGAAGTCCCGACCCCGGGGCGGTTCGGTTTCGATCTCTCCAGCCGCGTTTGCCTCGTCCGACGCATTCGTACGATGAACGCCGCTGCCTGTGGACAACTTTCGGCGGCCTCCGGCGGGCCCGGGCATGCTGGCACTCGCCGGCGGAGCGAGGACACCCCACGCCCCGCTCCGCCGACATGACGGGGAGTTTCCAGGCATACGGGGGCCTTCGATGCATCCGACGATGAAGCCCGCGCTACGGCGCGGCTGGCGTGACCTCAACACGGTGCAGTTCGGGATGACACCGGCGCACGCACTGACACTCGGCCCGGTGGACACGGCCACCGGGAGTTTCCTGGAGCTGCTGGACGGCACGCGCGGACTGGCACTGCTGCGCGAGGAGGGCCGGCGCATGGATCTGCCCGACGGTCACGTCGACCGGCTGGTGGAGCGGCTGGCCCGGGCCGGGCTGCTGGACGACGCGCGCGGCGGCGGCCCGGACGCCCACGCCCTGCGGGAGACGACGGAGGTCATGGACCGGCTGCGTCCCGACCTCGCCGCCCTCTCCCTCCTCACACCGGAACCGGGCGACGCGATCGGACGCCTGGCCGCCCGCCGCCGGCTGCGCGTCCAGGTGCGGGGTGCGGGCCGGGTCGGCGCGGTGCTGGCCGCCCTGCTGTCGGGGGCAGGCGTCGGCGAGGTGGACGTACGGGACGGCGGCCGGGTCGAGCCGGGGGACGTCGCTCCGGGCGGCCTGCCCGCCGAGGCGATCGGCGAACGCCGGGACGAGTCCGCCCGCCGCGCCGTACGCCGGGCCGCACCCGGCCGCCCGCCGCGCAAGGCCCCGGGACCACCGGACGCCTCGGACGCCCCGGCCTTCGGTCTGGTGATCCTCGCCCCGCGGGACGACGTGTCCGTGCACGCGCCCCCGCCCGAAGCGGCCGAGCCCCTGATCGCCTCGGGCACGCCCCACCTCTATACGGGCGTCGTGGAGGGCACCGGCGTCGTCGGCCCCCTGGTCCTGCCGGGCGAGACGGCGTGCGCGGGCTGTCTCCAGCAGGAGCGCATCGACCGCGATCCGGCCTGGCCGAGGCTGATCGCCCAGTGGCGTTCCGGAGGACGACGAGCGGCACGCGCCTGTGACCTGGCCCTGGCCACCGCCGTCGCCGGGCTGGCCGCCGCCCACGCCCTGGCCTTCCTCGACGGCTGCGCCCCCGCGAGCGAAGCCGCACGCTGGGAGGTCAGCGCCCCCGCCCTCCAGTGGCGCGCCCGGCCGGTGCGGCCCCACCGCGGATGCCCGTGCGGAGCCGCCCGGGAAGGTGAGCGGGAAGGTGAGCGAGAACACCCCTCCGAGGACCGGGGATCGCACGCGACAATGGACAGGCATCGGCATCCGACGGAGCATCGCCGTACGGCGGACGCGACGCGGCTGTCTGGGACTTGGAGGGCGCATGTCTGATCTTCCCCGGAAGGCGGTCACCCGGACCGCCAAGCTCGCCGCGCTCCCGCTCGGCTTCGCCGGGCGGGCGACCTGGGGCCTGGGCAAGCGGATCGTGGGCGAGTCCGCGGAGATCGTCGGCCGCGAGCTGCAGCAGCGCACCGCCGACCAGCTCTTCAAGGTGCTGGGCGAGCTGAAGGGCGGCGCGATGAAGTTCGGACAGGCCCTGTCCGTCTTCGAGTCCGCCCTGCCCGAGGAGGTGGCCGGCCCCTACCGCGCGGCACTCACCAAGCTCCAGGACGCGGCGCCGCCGATGCCGACCCGCACCATGCACGCCGTCCTCACGGCGCAGCTCGGTGGGGACTGGGCGCAGCTGTTCCTGGAGTTCGACGACAAGCCGGCCGCGGCCGCCTCGATCGGCCAGGTGCACCGAGCGGTGTGGCACGACGGCCGGGAGGTCGCGGTCAAGGTCCAGTACCCGGGGGCGGGCGAGGCACTGCTCTCCGACCTGAACCAACTCAGCAGGTTCGCCAGGCTGTTGGGCCCGCTCGTCCCCGGCATGGACGTCAAACCCCTGATCACGGAAATGAGGGACCGGGTCTCGGAGGAGCTCGACTACAGCCTGGAGGCGCAGGCCCAGCAGGCCCACGCGGACGAGTTCGCCGACGACCCGGACGTCGTGGTGCCGGCGGTGGTCCACCAGTGCGACCAGATCCTGGTCACCGAGTGGATCGACGGCGTGCCGCTCTCCGAGGTGATCGCCGACGGCACCGAGGAACAGCGCGATCGCGCCGGTCAGCTCCTGTCCCGGTTCCTCTTCTCCGGCCCGGCCCGCACCGGCCTGCTGCACGCCGACCCGCATCCCGGCAACTTCCGCCTGCTGCCGGGCGGCCCCGGAGGCGAGGACGACTGGCGGCTGGGCGTGCTGGACTTCGGCACCGTGGACCGGCTCCCGGGCGGACTGCCCGATCCGATCGGCGAGTCACTGCGCCTCACCCTGGACGGCGAGGCCGAGGCGGTCTACGAGCTGCTCCGCAGGGAGGGCTTCGTCAAGGAGTCCATAGAGCTGGATCCCGACGCGGTCCTCGACTACCTCCTTCCGATCATCGAGCCGGCCCGGGTCGACGAGTTCACGTTCACCCGCGGCTGGATGCGCAGCCAGGCGGCCCGGATCGCCGACATACGCTCCCCCGCCCACCAGTTGGGCAAGCAGCTCAACCTGCCGCCCGCCTACCTGCTGATACACCGGGTGACGTTGAGCACCATCGGCGTGCTGTGCCAGCTCGGCGCGACGGTGCGGCTGCGCGAGGAACTGGAGGAGTGGCTGCCCGGCTTCGTCCCGGAGGAGACCCCGGACGATCAGGAGGTGCTGGAGGAACTCGAGGAGCTGGACGAACCCGAGGAGCCGGGGGAAGGCGAAGAGCTGGAGAACGTCCAAGAGCTGAAGGAACTGAAGGAACGGGGTGAGCTGAAGGAGCGGGGTGAGCTGGAGGCCGGGGGCTCGGTCGCGGAGGCGTGAAGAAGGGGACGCGGAGGAGCGGACGGCACGGACGGGCAACGGGACAGGAAGCCGCGCGGCACCGTGTGACGCTTCTCACCACCAGTCCGAGTCCAGTCGTCCCTCGATCGCCCTGAGGTTGGCGCGGGCACAGGCCTCGCAGTAAAAGCGCCGGACCCCGTGCTCCACGGAGCACGTCCAGGTGAGGGGCGGCGGCTGCCCGGCCTGCACACCGCAGCGGGCGCACGCCACGGCACCGGGCTCGCACGAGGAGCCGCCGCGGCCCCCACCTCCGGCCCGCTCACGGGGCAGGTCCCGTTCGCCGTCTCCGGCCCGTTCGCCGTCTCCGGTCCGCTCTTCGTCTCCGGCTCGGTCGCTGTCTCCGGCTCGTTCGCCGTTTCCGGTCCGCTCGCCGTCTCCGGTCCGCTCACCCTGCGCGGCTCGGTCACCGTGCGTGGCCCGCTCACCGTGCGTGGCCCGCTCACCGTCGCCGGCCCGGTCGCTGTCTCCGGCTCGTTCGCCGTCTCCGGCTCGTTCGCCGTTTCCGGTCCGCTCACCTTGCGCGGCTCGGTCACCTTGCGCGGCTCGGTCACCGTGCGTGGCCCGCTCACCGTCGCCGGTCCGCTCACCGGCTCCGGTCCGGTCACCGGCTCCGGTCCGCTCTTCGTCTCCGGCTCGTTCGCTGTCTCCGGGAGGACGCGTCATTCTCGGGACGATAGCGCCGCTGCCCGGGTTCGCCACCACAACGCACCGCGGGGGCCGGTCCGTTCGGACGGACCGGCCCCCGCGCGAAGAGCTTCGCCTCCCCGTGGACCGGGAGGCCACCGCTTCAGGTGGGTGTGATCACTGCATCACGGCCATGGCGAGCGCCCGGCGGGCGCGCAGCGAGGCGCGCTCGGCCCGACGCTGCATCCGCCGAGCGGCCAGCAGGCGCGCCGCCTGGCGGCCGTTCTCGGCCTCGCGCAGGCGGTCGTGCATATGCGCACGTGCCAGGGCTTCTGGAATGAGTTGCATCTCGCGGGTCCTGTTCTGGCGCGAGTCGTACGCGCCGGTGGTGGTGACGTCTTCGGTCGCGGAGCCTGCGGGCTCGCTGGTGAACGGCTTCATCGGGGCCTGCTTCTTGGGGTCTTGCGTGAGGGGGCGATCGATCGTTCCTGCGATGTTCATGCTGTGACCGGGTTCTTGCGCGGGCGACCACGCGGCCGCTTGCGGGCGACGACGACACCCTGGACGAACAGCTCGCCACCCCAGACGCCCCAGGGCTCGCGACGCTCCTTGGCGCCGGCGAGGCAGGCCTCGACCAGCGGGCAGGTGCGGCACAGGGACTTGGCGTACTCGACGTCGGCGGGCGTCTCGGCGAAGAAGACCTCCGGGTCGTAGGAGCGGCAGGGGACGGGCACGCCGAGGTTCTCGATGGCGTCGTCGAGCGCGGTCAGCGCCGTGAGCGGGATCAAGGTGGGGTCCTTCGTGAGACCGGGCGGGGGGAGCGTTTCGGAAGGCGGTACGGACGGGGCGTGCGCTTCGAGTTGCACGGTGTGTTTTTCCTCGTCTGGTCGGTCCGGTCCGGTGGGACCGGTTGTCGGCGGGTACCGGGTTCTTTTCTTGTCCCGAGGCCCCTTCGCTCCGTCGTCCCCGTGATCGGGACAAACAAAAGGGCCGCGGATCCCGGGTGGGGTTCCGCGGCCCTGAAGGCGCCGGCCTGATCGACGATCAGGCTGGATCACTCCAGGGTTCCGGCCCACGGAAGGCCCACATCAGGTGGTGCTGCGTCGTCTGCTTCCGGAATCCGGCACCGGACGCTGCGAAGGCATAGGCATGCGCCTGTCCCTTTACGGCTTCCAGTGCCTCGGTCGGTCGCTCATTGCGCTCACGGACGGGAAGATCCGCGGAGGCGACGCGGGAGGACACGAGCCGGCCGGCACTGATGCCGGACAGACCGGTGCCCAGGGTCGAGGCGCCGAGCATGCACGAGGAGACGACGGAGAGACCGGTCAGTTTGGCGGCAGAGCTGCGGTTGATGATGATCACTGGAATCGCCTCCTCTCGGCGTCTCGGGGGACCGGGGGTGAGCCCGATCCGACGGATATGCAGGTAAGTACAGCACGGAATCAGGGCCTTGGAGAAGGCCGCCGTTCCCGTGTCTAAGAACCTATGGGGATTGCCGGGGCATGCGCAAACTATTTTTCCGACGAGTTCGGATCAATCTCGCACGCCCCGCCCCTCAGTCCTCCACCTCGCCGCCCGGCACGTCCTGGCCTGCGCAGATGGCCAGAACGTCGGCACCGTAACGGTTGAACTTGCGCACCCCGACCCCGGGGATCCGGGCCAGCTCGCCCTCCTCGTCGGGCACGGCCTCGGCGATCGCCATCAGCGTCTTGTCCGTGAACACGCAGTACGCCGGCTGTCCGCTCCGCCGCGCCTGGACCGCCCGCCAGTCCCGCAGCCGCTCGTAGAGCCCCTCGTCCATGTCGGAGGGGCAGTCCTCGCAGCGCATCAGCTTCATCTCGCCGGCGTCGGTCAGCGTCCGCCCGCAGACCCGGCACCGGGCAGGGCCGCGCCGGGTCCGGCGCGGCACGGCGGGCGCGAGCGGAGCCCCGCCCGTGACACCGCGCTCGATACCCCCGGCGCCGCCGCCCCGGCCCGCGACGGCGGTACCCGAACCGGGGCGCAGCCCGTCGAGGAAGCGGCTGGGGCGACGACTCGCGCGGCCGCCCGGCGAACGGGAGAGCGCCCAGGAGACGTGCAGGCGTTCACGGGCCCGGGTGACCCCGACGTACAGCAGGCGGCGCTCCTCCTCGATCTGCTCGTCCGTCTTGGCGTAGGTGATCGGCATCATGCCCTCGGCGACGCCGACGAGGAAGACGACGTCCCACTCCAGGCCCTTGGCCGAGTGCAGGGAGGCCAGGGTGACGCCCTGCACGGTCGGGGCGTGCTGGGCGTTCGCCCGCTCGTCCAGTTCGGCGACCAGATCGGCCAGCGTGGCGCCGGGCCCGGCGGCGGCGAAGTCCTGGGCGAGGTGGACCAGCGCGGCCAGCGACTCCCAGCGCTCCCTGACGGCTCCGGAGCCGGCCGGCGGCTGCGTGGTCCAGCCCTCGCCCGAGAGGACGGCCCGCACCTGGGAGGGCAGGTCGACGGCGTCCTCCAGCAGCGTGTCGTTGCCGCCGAAGCGGGCCGCGCCGCGCAGGGCGACCCGCGCCTTGCGCACCTCGGGCCGGTCGAAGAACCGCTCCGCGCCGCGCAGCTGGTACGGGACGCCGCGGTCGGCCAGCGCCTGTTCGTAGGTCTCCGACTGCGCGTTCGTGCGGAACAGGACGGCGATCTCCGCGGCCGGGACGCCCGCGTCGAGGAGTTCGCGGATACGGCGGGCCGCGCCGTCCGCCTCGGCCGGCTCGTCGGGGTATTCGGTGTAGGCGGGCTCCGGGCCGGGCGCGCGCTGGGAGACCAGCTCCAGACGGTGGTCCGCGGCACGGCCGCGGGCCTGGGCCAGCAGGCCGTTGGCGAGATGGACGACCTGGGGCGTGGAGCGGTAGTCGCGCACCAGTTTCACGACGGTGGCACCCGGGTGGCGGGTGCGGAAGTCGAGCAGGTGGTCGGGGGTGGCGCCGGTGAAGGAGTAGATCGTCTGGCTGGCGTCGCCGACCACGCACAGGTCGTCCCGCTCGCCGAGCCACAGTTCGAGCAGCCGCTGCTGAAGGGGGCTGACGTCCTGGTACTCGTCGACCACGAAGTGCTGGTACTGGGCGCGCACCTGCTCGGCGATGTCGTGGCGGTCCTGGAGGACGGCCACGGTCAGCAGCAGGACGTCCTCGAAGTCGATGACGCCGCGGGCCCGCTTGAGGTTTTCGTAGGCGGCGTAGAGCTGGGCGATCTCGGCGGGGTCGCGGGGGACCTCGCGGCCCGCCTTGGCGGCGGCCCGGGCGTAGTCGCCGGGGACGGTCTGGGTGACCTTGGACCACTCGATCTCCGCGGTGGCGTCCCGCAGCTCGCCCCGGTCGAGTCGCAGGCGGCACGCGGCGGCCGCTTCGGCGACGAGCTGTATCTTGCGGTCGACGAGCCGGGGCAGTGACCCACCGATCGCTTTCGGCCAGAAGTACTGGAGCTGACGCAGGGCCGCGGAGTGGAAGGTGCGGGCCTGCACCCCCTGGGCGCCGAGCTGGCGCAGCCGGCCCCGCATCTCCCCCGCCGCGCGGTTGGTGAAGGTGACGGCGAGCACGCTGGAGGGCTGAAGGATGCCGGCGCGGACGCCGTAGGCGATGCGGTGGGTGATCGCCCGGGTCTTGCCGGTGCCGGCCCCCGCCAGCACGCACACCGGACCGCGCAGGGCGGTGGCCACCTCGCGCTGCTCGGGGTCGAGCCCTTCGAGCACCGCGTCGGCCGAGTCCGGTGCCTGCGGGAAGAGGGAGGAGTGCGTTGCTGCTGTCACACAGCCATGCTGCCAGGTCCGCGGAGACGGGCGGGACGGTTGTCCACAGGCAGGCCCCCGCAGTCGTACTAATGCGGCGGGCTCAGGCTCGTGCTCATGCGGCGAGCGTCACTCCGGCTCCCGGACCCGACCCGCGGCCGGCGGGAATGGCGGCACCCTCGCGTACGTTCTGCCAGTACGACCGCCTGTCCCCCCGACCCGCCGAAGGAGCACGAGAGACATGCTGGGCACCGTGACGATGTACAGCACCACGTGGTGCGGCTACTGCCAGCGGCTGAAGAAGCAGATGGACCGCGAGGGCATCGCGTACACCGAGATCAACATCGAGCAGGACCCGGCGTCCGCCGCGTTCGTCGAGAAGGCCAACGGCGGAAACCAGACGGTGCCGACTGTACTTTTCCCCGACGGCTCGACGCTGACGAACCCGTCGCTGGCGCAGGTGAAGCAGAAGATCGGCGTGTGATCGCTTCCGGCGTGTGACCGGGCGCGGCCGTGCGGGCCGGGTCGGGTTGTGTTGCCGTGCGAGGAAGGGCGGTCCCGGGTTCGGGGCCGCCCTTCGTGTGTGCCGGGTCAGACGGCGCGAGTGGGCAGCGGCTTGCCGTACCAGAGCTCGATCAGGCGGGCCGCGATGGAGATGCCGTAGGGCGGCAGGACCTCGCCGGACTCGAAGGCCGCGCCGAGTTCGTCGCGGGAGAACCAGCGGGCCTCGTGGATCTCGTCGCCGTCGACGTCGATGTCGGTGGACGTGGCGCGGGCCATGAAGCCCAGCATGAGGCTGGACGGGAAGGGCCAGGGCTGGCTGGCGACGTACTCGACCGGGCCGACGGTGATGCCGGCCTCCTCGAAGACCTCGCGGCGCACGGACTGCTCGATGGACTCGCCCGGCTCGACGAAGCCGGCGAGGGTCGAGAAGCGGCCCTCGGGCCAGTGCACCTGGCGGCCGAGGAGGATGCGGTCCTCGTCGTCGGTCACGGCCATGATCACGGCGGGGTCGGTGCGCGGGTAGTGCTCGGCGCCGCAGGCGGGGCAGCGGCGGATGTGGCCGGCGGCGGCGATGACGGTGCGCTCGCCGCAGCGGGAGCAGAAACGGTGGGTGCGCTGCCAGCTCTCCAGGCCGACTGCGTGCACCATCAGGCCCACGTCGCGCGGTGACAGCAGCAGTCCGGCCTCGCGCAGTCCGGCCGGGCGGGCGGACTGGTCGATCCGGCCGGGCAGCGCGTCCTTCTGCAGGGCGAAGTAGCTGACGCCGTCGTCGTCGGTGCCCAGGAAGTAGCGGTGCGCCTCGGTGAGGGGCGCCTCGAACGACGGGGTCATGACGAGTTCGGTGCGGCCGTCGGGCGTCTCGTCGATGAGGACCTGGCCGCCGGAGACGACGAAGCATCGTGTCGTCGGGTGGCTCCACGCCGCGGCCAGCCAGGCCTCGTCGAGCCGGTGGTGGGCTGCCCGGTCCACGCCGCTCGGCGCGGTGAGCGAGATGGGTCGATCGGCGTTCGGGTCGGTCCAGGTGGTCACGGGTACTTCCAACTCCCCCGGTGGAACGGTTGTTTCGGCGGGCGGTTCAGCGGGACGTACAGCAGGGGACGACCGGTTCGGGCGCGGTGTCGCGGTGCGGGGCGGTGGGTCCAGTGTGCGCTCCGCGCGCGGGCGTTCCGGGGTGGTCGGGGACGTCAGGGCGCATGACGCCAGTTCTCGGCGAGGTCGCTCCAGAGGTGGGCGGCGGTCTCGACGCCCTTGAGGAGGAGGTCCAGCTCGACCTTCTCGTTCGGCGCGTGCCAGCCGTCCGAGGGGACGGAGATGCCCAGGAAGAGCACGGGGGCGCCGAGGACCTCCTGGAGGTCGGCGGCCGGGCCGGAGCCGCCCTCGCGGGTGAAGAGGACGGGCTTGTCGAAGGCGCGGCCCATGGCGCGGACCACGGACCGCAGCGCCGGGTGGTCCAGGGGGGTCAGGCACGGGCGGGTGGCGGGGCTGAACGTGATCTCGTGCCGGATCCCGGCGGGCAGTTGTCCGGCGGCCCACGCGCGGACGGCCTTCTCGATGTGCTCGGGGTCCTGGCCGGCGACGAGCCGGAAGGACAGTTTCACGAACGCCGAGGACGGGACGATCGTCTTGCTGCCGGGGCCCTGGTAGCCGCCGCCGATGCCGTTGACCTCGGCGGTGGGGCGGGCCCAGATCCGTTCCAGGGTGGTGTGGCCGGCTTCGCCGTGGGTGGCGTGCGACCGGGCGGTGCGCAGCCACTCCTGCTCGTCGAAGGGCAGTTCGGCGAAGAGTTCGCGCTCGCGGTCGGTGAGCTGGACGACGCCGTCGTAGAAGCCGGGGACGGCCACGCGCGCGTGCTCGTCGTGCAGGGCCGCGACCAGGCGGGCGGCCGCGGCGGCCGGGTTGGGCACGGCGCCGCCGAAGGAGCCCGAGTGGATGTCCTGGTCGGGGCCGAGAAGCCGGATCTCGCACTCGGCGAGACCGCGCATGCCGGTGCACACGGTGGGGGTGTCCTCGGACCACATGCCGGTGTCGGAGACGATCACGGCGTCCGCGGCGAGCCGCTGCGCCTGCCGCTCGACCAGGTCGCGGAAGTTCGGGGAGCTGGACTCCTCCTCGCCCTCGATCAGCAGCTTGAGGGTGACGGCCGGGGCGGGGCGGCCGGTGGCGGCGAGGTGCGCGCGTACCCCCAGGGTGTGGAAGAGGACCTGGCCCTTGTCGTCGGCCGCCCCACGCGCGTAGAGGCGGTTCCCGCGCACGACGGGTTCGAAGGGGTCGGTGTCCCAGCCGTCCTCGCGGGCGGCGGGCTGCACGTCGTGGTGGCCGTAGACCAGGACGGTGGGGGCGTGCGGGTCGTCGGACGGCCACTCGGCGTAGACGGCGGGCGCGCCCGGCGTGGGCCAGACCTCGACGGTCGGGAAGCCGGTCTCCGCGAGTTTCGCGGCGAGCCAGTCCGCGCTGCGCCGTACGTCGGGTGCGTGGTCGGGCTGGGCCGACACCGACGGGATGCGCAGCCACTCGGCGAGGTCGTCGAGGAAGGCGTCGCGGTGCTGCTCGATGTACGTGCGGACGGCGCTGACGGCACTGTCAACGGGATGGCTCATGGTCACGAGCCTATCGGCCCGCGCCGGTGTCCTCGCCGGGCCCGTGAGGGCGCTGTGCTCGCCCGGCGGGTGCGTCGCGGTCGCGTCCGGCGGCCTCTTCCCCGGTCAACAGGCGCTCCAGCGCGGCCCGGTCGGGCAGCCCCGGCGGACGGACGACGTCGCCGGTGCGCACGTACAGGAAGCCCGCTGTGACGGATTCCACGGGCACGCCCTGCTGCTCGGCCCATGCCAGCCGGTAGATCGCGAGCTGGAGGGGGTCGGCGGTGCGCGCGCGATGCGTCTTCCAGTCGAGGATGTCGTAGGTCGCGGAGTCTCCGTCGCCCTCCTTGTAGACGGCGTCGATGCGGCCCCTCACGACGCGGCCCGCGAGGGAGAGCTGGAAGGGCGCTTCGACGCGGTAGGGCGTGCGGTGGGCGTACTCGGTGCGCTCGAACGCGTCCTTGAGCGCCTGGAGGTCGCGCTCGTCGGCGATCTCGGCGTCGTCCCCGGGCAGTTCGTCCGGTCCGAGCAGGGGGAGCGTCAGTTCCTCGAAGCGGGCTTCCACCCAGGCGTGGAACCGGGTGCCCCGGCGCGCGGCGGGTTGCGGGGGGCGCGGCATGGGGCGTGCGAGTTCCTGCGCGAGGCCGTCCGGGTCGGCGGCCAGCCGTAGTACCTGGGAGGCGGTCAGGGTCGTCGGCAGGGGGACGTCCGTGACGGCGCGGCGGGCGCGCAGCAGTTCGCCGGCGAGGGCGTCGAGGTCGCGGTCCCAGGAGGCGACGGCGCGGGCCTCCTCGGGTGTGAGTCGGTTCCCGCGCGCGGGTCCGGCGTCGCGGTCGGGGCCCGTGGCCTGGTGGGGCACGGGGAGGGTGGGGCGGGTTCCGGCGGGGCGGCGGTCCGCGCCGGGCTCGGCCGCCTCGGCGGGGGCGCCGGGCGCGTTCTCGCGGGCCGTGCCGTCGAGGGGGGCGTCTTCGAAGGTGGTGTCCGTGCGGGGGTCGGTCTCGGAGGAGGCGTCCTCGAAGGGTCCGTCCTCGAAGGGATCGGGTTCGAACGAGTCGAGTTCGAAGGGGTCGGGTTCGAAGGGGTCGGGTTCGGCGTGGGGTGGTTCGTCCTCGGGCGGCGGAGAGGGCCACTCGGGGTCGTCGTGGGCGTCCGGGTCGTGGGTGGGCGCCGGGTGGCCGTCCGCGCGCGCGGCGAGGTTCTCCAGATGGGCGAGGACGGTCTCGGCGGCGGCGCGCCGGCGTGCGAGCGCGGCGTCGTCCAGCGGGAGCGGCCACACCTGGTCGGCGGCGGCCCGGTGCAGGGCGGGGTTCTCCGCGTCCTCCTCCGGTTCGTCCGCCCAGACCTCGATCTCGCCGTGTCCGGCCGCGCAGTGGTCGTGCAGAGCCTGGAGGAAGGCGGAGGGGCCGCGGGGCTTCTTCTGGGTGGGGCCCCACCAGTGGCCGGAACCCAGGAGGAGGGAGCGGGGGCGGGTGAAGGTGACGTAGCCGAGGCGGAGCTCCTCGGTGTGCTGGTGTTCCTTCATGGCCTCGTGGAAGGCCTTCATGCCCCGCGCGTCCCAGGACTCGACGTCGGGGAGGGTGTCGGCGTCGCCGCGCAGCTCGTGCGGGAGCACCTT
This sequence comes from Streptomyces sp. NBC_00704, assembly GCF_036226605.1. Lineage (NCBI taxonomy): Bacteria > Bacillati > Actinomycetota > Actinomycetes > Kitasatosporales > Streptomycetaceae > Streptomyces > Streptomyces sp. NBC_00704. The sequence continues at coordinate 5,387,130 of NZ_CP109000.1, read as the reverse complement.
GGCCTGCGCGGTCCACTTCTCGCGGCCCTGTGCGCTGGGGAAGGTGCCGACGACCAGGCCGGGGACCACGACGACGTCCCACTCCAGGCCCTTGGAGCGGTGCGCGGTGAGGACCTTGACGGTGTTCTCGCCGCCGGGGAGCGCGTTGTCCAGGCCCTTCTCGTACTGGGCGGCGGTGCGCAGGAAGCCGAGGAAGGCCAGCAGGCTCGCCTCGCTCTCGTGGGCGGCGAAGGAGGCGGCGATGTCGAGGAAGTTGGACAGGGTCTCGCGGCGGCGGGCGGCCAGGGCGTGCGGGGACGCCGACAGTTCGACCTCCAGCCCGGTGACGGCCAGGACGCGGTGCAGGACGTCCATCAGGGGGTCGGCCAGGGAGCGGCGCAGGTCGCGCAGCTCGGCGGCGAGGCGTGCGAAGCGCACGCGCGCGTCCGGCGAGAACGGCAGGCCGTCGTCGTCCCCCGTGCCGCCGTCGGCGTACAGGGGGGTCTCCAGGAAGGTGTCGAGGGCGTCGGCGAGCGATATCACCTCGGACGGGTCGACGCCTTCGACGGCCTCGGCGAGGCGGCGGTCCGGGTCGTCGGCGCCGTCTGCGCGCGCGTGGCTGACGAGGAGCCGGGCCCGGCGGCCCAGGAGGGCGAGGTCGCGCGGGCCGATGCGCCAGCGCGGGCCGGTGAGCAGCCGGACCAGGGAGGCGTTGGCTCCGGGATCCTGGAGCACCTCGCAGACGGCGACGAGGTCGGCGACCTCGGGCAGGTGCAGCAGCCCGGACAGGCCCACCACCTCGACGGGGATGTCGCGGGCGACCAGCGCGCCCTGGATCTCCGCGAAGTCGGTGGCGGTGCGGCACAGGACGGCGATCTCGCCGGGGGCCTTGCCGGTGCGCACGAGGTGGGCCACGGAGTCGGCGATCCAGTCCATCTCGTCGGCGTGGGTGGGCAGCAGGGCGCAGCGGACTACTCCGTCGCGTTCGGCGCCGGGGGCGGGGCTGAGCGCCTCCACGCCCGCGTGCATGGCGCGCAGGGGCTCGGCGAGGCCGTTCGCGAGCTCCAGGAGGCGGCCGCCGCTGCGGCGGTTCTCACTGAGCGACTGTCGGCGCGCGGTGCTGCCGTCGGCGTGCGCGAAGTGCTCGGGGAAGTCGTCGAGGTTGGCCACGGAGGCGCCGCGCCAGCCGTAGATGGCCTGGCAGGGGTCGCCGACGGCGGTCACGGGGTGGCCGGTGCCGCCGCCGAACAGGCCGGCCAGGAGGATGCGCTGGGCGACTGACGTGTCCTGGTACTCGTCGAGGAGGACGACGCGGAACTCGTCGCGCAGCAGGGGGCCCACTTCGGGAACCTGGGCGAGTTGTGCGGCCAGGGCGATCTGGTCGCCGAAGTCGAGCAGGTCGCGGTCGCGTTTGGCGGCGCGGTAACGCAGGACCAGGTCGGCCAGTTCGCGGCGGGCGGCGGCGGTCTCGGGCGCCTTGCGCAGGTCGGCGTTGGTGAGTTTCGCGCCGTCCAGGGAAAGCAGCAGTCCGGCGTCCCACCGGCGCAGGTCCTCGGGGCGCACGAGGTGCTCGGCAAGTTCGGCGTCGAGCGTGAGGAGGTCGCTGATCAGGTCGGCGAAGGAGCGGGTGAGGGACGGGTAGGGGCCGGGCGCTTCGCGCAGCACGCGCGCGGCGAGCTGGTAACGGGTGGCGTCGGCGAGCAGGCGGGCCGTCGGCTCCAGCCCGATGCGCAGGCCGTGGTCGGTCAGCAGGCGGCCGGCGAAGGCGTGGTAGGTGGAGATCGCCGGTTCGCCCGGCGGGTTGTCGGGGTCGATCACGTCGGGGTCGGTGACGCCCGCCCTGACCAGTGCCCTGCGGACGCGCTCGGCGAGTTCTCCGGCGGCCTTGTTGGTGAAGGTGAGGCCGAGGACCTGCTCGGGGGCGACCTGGCCGGTGCCGACCAGCCACACCACGCGCGCCGCCATCACGGTCGTCTTGCCCGACCCGGCGCCGGCCACGATCACCTGCGGGGCGGGCGGCGCGGTGATGCAGGCCGTCTGCTCCGGGGTGAAGGGGATCCCGAGGAGCTCCTTGAGCTGCTCGGGGTCGCTGATACGGGCGGGCATGGGGAGAGGCTAGCGGCGGGCACTGACACTCGATGACAAATCACCCGTCGCCCAGGCTGAGGCGCAGCTCAGCGTGGGTGGTGCGGTCCGTCACACCCCGCCGGGCGGGACTTGCCCGACCGGTCCTGCCCGGCTCGCACGGCGGTCTCGCCTCGCGCCGCCGCCCGGGCTCGCGCCGCCGCCCGGGCTCGCGCCGCCGCCCGGGCTCGCACCACCGGTCCCGCCGGCCTCGCGCGGCTCGTGCGGCTCAGTCGACGACGTGGCGTCCCTCGGGCCGGGCGCTGCACGAGGCGCGGAACGCGCAGTGGGCGCACTGCTGGCCCGCGGTCGGGGTGAACCGCTCGTCGAGGACCTTGCCAGCCGCTGTCGCCAGCAGGTCCCCGACCCACTCGCCCTCCAGCGGTTCCTGCGCCTGCACCTTGGGCAGGGCGTCCCCGCCGTCCCGCTTGGCGGCGCCCTGGCGCAGCTGGACGAGTTCGGCGCCGCCCGGTGCGGGCCGTACGCCGTCGAAGGCCTCGTCGACGGCGCCTTCGCGCACCGCGAGCTGGTAGACGGCGAGCTGCGGGTGGCGCTCGACCTCGCGGGACGTGGGCGCCTGTTTGCCCGTCTTGAAGTCGACGACGTAGGCGCGGCCTTCGCCGTCGGCCTCCACCCGGTCCATCTGGCCGCGGATGCGGACCTCGTACTCGCCGGCTTCGAGCGTGACGTCGAAGTCGTGTTCGCTGGCGACCGGGGTGCGGCCGGTGCGGTCCATCACATGCCACTGCAGGAAGCGTTCGAGCGCCACGCGCGCGTGCGCCTTCTCCTGTGCCGACTTCCAGGGGGCGTCGAAGGCGAGGGCGTTCCACACGGAGTCGAGGCGTTCCATGAGGACGTCGAGGTCGGCCGGGGTGTGCCCGGAGGCGACCTCGTCGGCGAGGACGTGCACCACGTTGCCGAAGCCCTGGGCGACGGTGGCGGGGGCGTCCGCCTTCACCTCGCGGCCCAGGAACCATTGCAGCGCGCAGGTGTTGGCGAGCTGGTCGAGGGCGCTGCCGGAGAGCACGACGGGCTGGTCGCGGTCGCGCAGCGGCACCTTGCTCTCGGTCGGCTCGAACATGCCCCACCAGCGGTAGGGGTGGGCGGCCGGCACCAGGGGCCTGCCGTCCTCGTCGGCGAGGGCCGCCAGCCGGGCCAGGCGGCGGGCGGCGGCCTCCCTGAGCGTGGCGGACGCGCGCGGGTCGACCGTCGTGGCGCGCAGTTCGGCGACCAGGGCGGCGACCGCGAGGGGGCGGCGGGGGCGGCTGGTGACGTCCTGGGGCTCGACGCCGAGTTCGGTCAGGAAGCGCGAGGGCTGGTCGCCGTCGTCGGCGGGCGCCTTCACCGCGGTGACGACGAGGCGCTCCCGCGCGCGGGTGGCGGCCACGTAGAAGAGGCGGCGCTCCTCGGCGAGCAGCGCGCCCGGTGTGAGGGGCTCGGCGAGTCCGTCGCGGCCGATGCGGTCGGCCTCCAGGAGGGAGCCGCGGCGGCGCAGGTCCGGCCACAGGCCCTCCTGGACGCCGGCGACGACGACCAGGCGCCATTCCAGGCCCTTGGCGCGGTGGGCGGTCATGAGGCGTACCGCGTCGGGGCGCACGGCCCGCCGGGCGAGGGTGTCGGCGGCGATGTCCTCGGCCTCGATCTCGGCCAGGAAGTTCAGCGCGCCGCGGCCGCCGGTGCGCTCCTCCGCGCGCGCGGCGGTGGCGAACAGCGCGCACACGGCGTCCAGGTCCCGGTCGGCGTTGCGGCCGGCCGCGCCGCCGCGCCGGGCGGCGCGCTCCAGGCGTGCGGGCCAGGGCGTGCCGTCCCACAGGTCCCACAGCGCTTCCTCGGCCGTGCCGCCCCGTGCGAGACGCTCGCGGGCCGTCGCCAGCAGCGCGCCCAGGCGCTGGGCGCCGCGCGCGTAGGCCGGGTCGTGGGCGACCAGGCGTTCCGGCTCGGCCAGGGCGCGGGCGAGCAGGACGTCGGAGGGCGGCGGCAGCGGGTCTCCGGCGGCGCGTTCCTCCTCGCGCAGCGCACGGCCGAGGCGGCGCAGATCGGCGGCGTCCATCCCCGCGAGGGGGGAGGCGAGCAGGGTGAGGGCGGTCTCGGTGTCCAGCCAGCAGGCGTCGTCGTCTGCGGCGGCGGCCCGGACACGCTCCGGCACCCCCGCCGGCCCCGACGCCTCCGACGCTCCCGCCGCCTCCGCGCCCTGTTCGTCGTCCGCGCCGCCGCTCGTCTCGTCGTCCGCGCCGTCGGCGGTCTCACTGCCCGCGCCGTCGGCGGGGTCTCCTGGACCGACCGCGTGCGGCCGGGGGCCGTCGGGAGCGCCCGCGTCTCCCGCGTTCTGCGGTGTCGCGACAGCGCCGTTCCCGCTCTCGGCGGCTGCCCTTGCGGTGGGCTGGGCCGGGGCGGTCGCCGTCGGCCGGGCGGTCTCTGCCGTGGCGATGGCCCGCAGGGCCGTCAGCAGGGGGGCGACCGCCGGTTCGTGGCGCAGGGGGAGGTCGTCGCCGTCGATGTCGAGGGGGACGCCCGCGGCCGTCAGGGCGCGGCGGACCGTCGGGATCGTGCGGGAGCCGGCGCGCACCAGGACGGCCATGTCGCTCCAGGGGACGCCGTCCTCCAGGTGCGCGCGGCGCAGGATGTCGGCGACGTTGTCGAGCTCGGCGCCCGCGGTCGGGTACGTGTGGACCTCGACGCATCCGCCGTCGCGTACGGCCGCGAGTTCGCGGTGGGCGCGGACCTTCGCGGCGGGCAGCCGGGTCAGCGGCATCCGCTGGGTGAGCAGCCGGGTGGCGGCCAGCAGGGCTGCTGCGGAGCGGCGGGAGGTGCGCAGGACCTCGACGGGGGCGGGGCGGCCGTCGAGGCGCGGGAAGGCCTGCGGGAAGTCGAGGATGCCGTTCACGTCGGCGCCGCGGAAGGTGTAGATCGACTGGTCGGGGTCGCCGAACGCGACCAGGGTGCGGCCGCCGCCGGCGAGGGCGTGCAGCAGCCGCACCTGGGCGGGGTCGGTGTCCTGGTACTCGTCGACGAAGACCGCGTCGTACTGGGCGGCGAGCCGGTGGGCGACCTCGGTGCGGTGGGCGAGGAGGACCGCGCGGTGGACGAGTTCCGCGTAGTCGATCACGCCGTGCAGGTCGAGCACGTCGAGGTACTCGGCGAGGAAGGCGGCCGCGGCGCGCCAGTCGGGTCGGCCGATGCGGTGGGCGAAGGCGTCCAGGGCGGCCGGGCCGAGGCCCAGCTCGCGGCTGCGGGCCAGCACCGCGCGGACCTCGTCGGCGAAGCCGCGGGTGGTGAGACAGGCGCGCAGTTCGTCCGGCCACCGTACGTGCGCGAGGCCGAGCCGTTGCAGGTCGAGCTGGCCGGCGAGCAGTTCGCGGACCGCGACGTCCTGCTCGGGTCCGGACAGCAGGCGCAGGGGTTCGACGAACAGTTCGGCGTCCTGGTGGGCGCGCACCAGGGCGTAGCAGTACGAGTGGAAGGTGGTCGCCTGGGGTGCGTGGGCGGCGCCCATGCGCAGCGCCATCCGGTCGCGCAGTTCGACGGCCGCCTTGCGGCTGAAGGTGAGCACCAGGATGCGCGCGGGGTCGCCGCCGGCGGCGATCCTGGCCGCCACGGACTCGACGAGCGTCGTCGTCTTCCCCGTGCCCGGACCGGCCAGGACGAGCAGCGGGCCGGCGCCGTGGTCAACCACCGCGCGCTGGGCGGCGTCCAGACGAGGGGGGGCCGGCCGGGCCGCCGGGGTGCGCACCAGCCGGTAAGCGCCACTGTTGCCCTGCCGACCCTGGGGGTGCGGCAGGCGCCTGGTGGAGGAAGAGGAGCTCACGTGGTTCGCCGGTCCTGGTGGGTGTGCTGGTTGTCGGAGCGACGCTCGGCAAGAGCGGTGGTCGCGGGGTGAGGGAGACGTGTGCGGCCGACGCTACGCCGACCGTCGGCCCGGGAAGACGGCTTCCGCCTCTTCCCCGGGGCCCCTGGCCGCGCACGCGAACCGGGTCGCCCGCGCGGCCCTCGCGGCCCTCCCGGCCCGCGGGCCACGCGTCTCTCTCGTCCCTCGAACGTACGCCATGTCACGGACGTGCCCGGTTCGCGGTGTTTCCCCCGTACGAGCCGCAAGATCCCCCCGGCGCTCCGCGATGGCGGAAGCTGTCAGGTGTGACCTTCCGCGTCCTGGCCGCCGTCCCATCTCGCCCGTCTCATGTCGAGGCGCGGCACATGGCCCTCGGCCGCCCTGCTCGCCTCCTTCAGCGGGGTGCCCTCGGCGCGGTAGTGGTTCAGGGCCCGCAGTTCGTGGCCCGGGAGCAGCACCCCGTCCGCGCGCACGACGCGCCACCACGGGGCGGCGCCGCCGTACAGCGCCATCACCCTGCCGACCTGTCTCGGCCCGCCCTCCTGGAGCCACTCCGCGACGTCGCCGTACGTCATGACCCGCCCGGGCGGGATCAGCTCCGCGACCTCGAGGACCCGCTCGGCGTACTCCGGCAGGGCGTCGGTGTACTCCGGGCGGGCGTCATCCGGAAGGCTCTGCTCGCTCATCCGCCCCATCCTGCCCCACGGCACCGACAATGCGACGGGCCCGCGACTTTGTGTGACCCTCGCCCCCCGGCAGCCCGTCGGGCAGACTGTGCGCCCCCGCATTTGCACCCTGATGCCCCCGTGTGTCGGTGCGGCATGCCACCATCGTGCGGGCGGTGACCGGTGATACGAGACCAAGAAGAGACGATGAAGCAGCAGGGCGTGCGACCTGAGGGCGCGGAGGGCACCTCTGACGCTGCGTCGCGCCCGGACGCCGCCGACGGGGTTTCCCGGGACGTACCGAAGGGCGGGGCGCCGCTGGACGGGACACGCGAGGCCGAGGAGCCGGAGGAGGTGCACATCGACGAGGTGGAGGGCGACGAACCCCTGCTTCCCGCGCGCGTGCACCGCCCCTCCGACCTGATGCGCCTGCTGATCGGCGTGCTCGCCGTCGTCGTCCTGCTGGCCGTCGCCGCCTTCGCACACGGAACGACCTCGGGCCTCGAACAGGACATCAACAAGGGCACCGGTCAGGCGCCCGACCTCCTGATCAAGATCGCGGGGCTGGCCTCCAGCATCGCGATCCTGCTCGTGCCCGTGGCCTTCGCGATCGAGCGGCTGATCAAGCGCGACGGACTGCGCATCGCCGACGGCGTGCTCGCGGCCGTCCTCGCGCACGGCGTGACCCTCGCCACCGACCTGTGGGTCGCCAAGGGCGCTCCGGGGTCGATCCAGGAGGCGCTCACCCAGCCCTCCCCCGGCGACATCCACGCCCTCACCGATCCGGTGCACGGCTATCTGGCGCCCGTCATCGCCTACATGACGGCCGTCGGCATGTCGCGGCGGCCGCGCTGGCGCTCGGTGCTGTGGATCGTGCTGATGCTGGATGCCTTCTCGATGCTCGTCACCGGGTACACGACACCCTTCTCGATCATCCTCACGGTGCTGATCGGCTGGACCGTGGCCTACGGGACGCTGTACGCGGTCGGCTCTCCGAACGTGCGCCCCACGGGGCGGACGCTGATGGCGGGGCTGCGGCACGTCGGGTTCCGCCCGGTCAGCGCGGCCCGCGAGGAGGTCTCCGACGCCACCGACGGCGACCGCGGCCGACGCTACTTCGTCACCCTGGAGGACGGGCCGCCGCTGGACGTCACGGTCGTCGACCGGGAGCAGCAGGCCCAGGGCTTCTTCTACCGCGCGTGGCGCAACCTGACGCTGCGCGGCTTTGCCACCCGCAGCAGCCTGCAGTCGCTGCGCCAGGCGCTGGAGCAGGAGGCCCTGCTCGCCTACGCGGCCATCGCGGCGGGCGCCAACGCGCCGAAGCTGATCGCGACCTCGGAACTGGGACCCGACGCGGTGATGCTCGTCTACGAGCACACCGGTGGCCGCACCCTCGACTCGCTGTCGGACGAGGAGATCACCGACGAGCTGCTGCGCAACGCCTGGCACCAGGTGCGCGCGCTGCAGTCGCGGCGGATCGCGCACCGCCGGCTCGCGGGCGACGCCATCCTGGTGGATCGTTCCGGCACGGTGATCCTCACCGATCTGCGCGGCGGCGAGATCGCGGCCGGCGACCTGCTGCTGCGCATGGACGTCGCCCAGCTCGTGACGACGCTCGGACTGCGCGTCGGCGCCCAACGCGCGGTGGCCTCCGCGGTGGGCGTGCTCGGGCCGGACGCGGTCGCGGACTGCCTGCCGATGCTCCAGCCCATCGCGCTGACGCGCTCCACGCGCGCGACGCTGCGCCGGCTGGCGCGTGAGCGGGCGCAGCGCGAGCGGGAGGCGGTCCTGGAGGCCTCCCAGCAGGCGAAGCAGGCCCGCCTGGAGGCGTCGGAGCACGGCGCCGCCGGGACCGTCGTCCTGGAGAAGCCCGGCAAGAAGGCCGAGCGCGCGGAGGCGCGGGCCGAGAAGCGCGCCATCGACGAGGCGGTGGAGGAGGCGCGCGAGGAGGACCTGCTGACGCAGATCCGGCACGAGGTGCTGCTCATCCGCCCCCAGGCGCCGGTCGAGCCGGCCCGGCTGGAGCGGGTGCGGCCGCGCACCCTGATGAGCGTCATCGCGGGCGCCATCGGCGCGTACTTCCTGCTGACCCAGCTCACGCACATCGAGTTCGGCCCGCTCATCGAGAACGCCGACTGGGGCTGGGTCGCCGCCGCCGTGCTGTTCTCCGCGCTGAGCTACGTGGCCGCGGCGATGAGCCTGCTGGGCTTCGTCCCGGAGCGGGTGCCCTTCCCGCGGACCGTCGCCGCCCAGGTCGCCGGCTCGTTCGTGAAGATCGTCGCCCCGGCCGCGGTCGGCGGGGTCGCGCTGAACACGCGCTTCCTACAGCGCTCGGGCGTGCGGCCGGGGCTCGCCGTCGCCAGCGTCGGCGCGTCGCAGCTGTTCGGGCTCGGCTGCCACATCCTGATGCTGCTGTCGTTCGGCTACCTGACCGGCACCGAGAAGACGCCGTCCCTGTCGCCGTCCCGCACGGTCATCGCGGGTCTGCTCACGGTGGCGGTGCTCGTGCTCGTGGTGACGTCGGTGCCGTTCCTGCGCAAGTTCGTCTCCACGCGCGTGCGCTCGCTGTTCGCCGGGGTCGTGCCGCGCATGCTGGACGTGCTACAGCGGCCGCAGAAGCTGGTCACCGGCATCGGCGGCATGCTTTTGCTCACCGCGTGCTTCGTGATGTGCCTGGACGCGTCGATCCGCGCGTTCGGCGACGGGACGACCTCCCTGAGCATCGCCAGCGTCGCCGTCGTCTTCCTCGCCGGCAACGCCCTCGGTTCCGCCGCCCCGACACCGGGCGGAGTCGGCGCCGTCGAGGCGACCCTGACGGTCGGTCTCATCGCGGTCGGGCTCCCCAAGGAGGTCGCGGCCCCTGCCGTGCTGCTCTTCCGTCTGCTGACGCTGTGGCTGCCGGTCCTCCCGGGCTGGCTCGCCTTCAACCAGCTGAGCCGCAAGGGCGCCCTGTAGGGACGTCCGCCCTTCCGGACCGCACGGCGGGTACCTCGTACGGCCCGCGCCCCGCGCGCGTGCCGTGACGCCGCCGCAGGATGGGTGCCATGCCGATCCCCCTCCGTCCGCGCCCCTTGCGTGCGCGCGTGGCCGCACTGACCGTCGTCTGCGTGCTGTCCTGCTCCCTGGCGGCCGGCTGCGACGAGGAGGCGCACAACGGGGATCCGACGGCCCAGAAGCTCACCTGGAAGGACTGCCCCGCCCCCTCCCAGGCGGAAGGAGGGGGCAGCGCGCCCTCTCCGCTGCCGCACGGCGGCACCTGGCAGTGCGCCACCATGAAGGCGCCCCTCGACTGGGCGGACCCCGCAGGCGACACCATCGGCATCGCCCTGATCAGGGCCCGGGCCGACGGCGACCGCGACCGGCGCATCGGCTCGCTGATCTTCAACTTCGGCGGCCCGGGCGGCTCGGGCGTCTCCACGCTGCCCGCCTTCGGCGACCAGTACGCGGCCCTGCGCACCCGCTACGACCTGGTGAGCTTCGACCCGCGCGGGGTCGGCCGCAGCGCCGGCGTGCGCTGCGAGAACGACCAGCAGCTCGACGCCTACTTCCAGCAGGACGCCACACCCGACGACGCCGCCGAGCGCACCGCCCTGCTGGACCACACCCGGACGTTCAACGCGGCCTGCGAGAAGCACTCCGGCCGGACGCTCCCCCATGTGCGGACCACCGACGCGGCCCGCGACATGGACCTGATGCGCCAGGTGCTCGGCGACGACCGGCTGTACTACTTCGGCATCTCCTACGGCACCGAACTCGGTGGCGTGTACGCCCATCTGTTCCCGAAGCACGTGGGGCGGGCGGTCTTCGACGGGGTCGTCGACCCTACGCAGACGTCCGAGCAGGGCGCGCTCGGGCAGGCCCGGGGCTTCCAGCTCGCGCTGCGCAACTTCGCCGAGGACTGCACGTCCAAGACGGAGGACTGTCCCGTCGGGGACAGCGCCCAGGACGTCGAGGACCGCATCACGCGCCTTCTGCGGGCCCTCGACCGCAAACCGATCCCAGGTGTCCTTCCGCGGATGCTGACCGAGAGCGCCGCGACCAACGGCATCGCACAGGCGCTGTACGCGAAGGAGTTCTGGGAGTACCTCACCGAGGGCCTGGAGCAGGCCTACGCGGGGAACGGCCAGACCCTACTGCTGCTGTCCGACCTCATGAACGGGCGCAGCGAGAACGGCGAGTACAGCAACATCACCGCCGCCAACGTGTCCGTCAACTGCGCCGACGACAAGACGCGTTACTCGGTCGCCGACGTCCAGGAGAAGCTGCCGAGGTTCCGGGCCGCCTCGCCCGTCTTCGGGGACTTCCTGGCCTGGTCCATGGTGACCTGCACCGACTGGGCCGTGCCGGGCGCCGCCGACCATCCGGACGTGAGCGCACGGGGGTCGGCGCCGATCCTGGTCGTGGGCAACACCGGGGACCCGGCGACCCCGTACGAGGGCGCGCGCAGGATGGTGGACGCGCTGGGCCCGGGGGTCGGGGTGGAGCTGACGTACAAGGGGCAGGGGCACGGCGCGTACGACAGCAAGAACAAGTGCGTGCAGGGGGCGGTGAACGCGTACCTGCTGAACGGCAAGGCGCCCGCCGCCGGAACCGTCTGTTCCTGAGACCTGAGACCTGGCGCCTGGCATCTGGCACCTAACTCGTGAACCCTGACACCTGAACCCGGCGCCTGACGCGGCGACCGCCTCCTCCCCGATCCTCCCGCCCTGGCTATCCGCTGCCGTGGGCCGGCCCCCGGCCGCCCGCCGTGGTCTCCCTCGAACCTCCGCACCGCCGAGCCCTCGAACCTCCGAGCCTCCGAGGCTCGGACCCCCGGGCCTTCGAGCCCCCGGCCAACGAACGCCCGGCTCGCGAACGAAGAAAATCCGCAGGTCAAAAGGTTATCCACAGGCTGAAACGGCCGGATCGCCCGCCGCCTAATATGGCCTGACAGCCGTCCGCCACCGAGCGTGGACGGCCTGCGAGGGGGGACGTGCGATGGCGCGATGGGGACGGTGGACGGCGCTGGGAGCCGCCGCCGCACTGCTGGCGACGGGGTGTGGCGGCGGGTCGGGCGGGAGCGGGGACGGTAAGGGGAGGACGGCCGACGTCCACGCCTCGGCCGGCTCCCCCGCGGCGACGGGAACGGCGGCCGCCCCGCCGGCCTCACTGACCGGGCAGAAGCTGGACTGGGGTCGCTGCAAGGGCGCCGGAGGTTCGGCCGCACCGGGCGCCGACTGGCGGTGCGCCACGATGAAGGCGCCGCTGGACTGGTCGAAGCCGGACGGCGACACGATCGGCATCGCTCTGGTGCGTGCCACGTCCAAGGCGAGCGGAGGCGACCGGGCCGGCTCGCTGCTGTTCAACTTCGGCGGGCCCGGCGGCTCCGGCGTCACGACGCTGCCCGCCTTCGGCTCCATGTTCTCCTCGCTGCGCGAGCACTACGACCTGGTGAGCTGGGACCCGCGCTCGGTCGGCGCCAGCGAGGGCGTCCGCTGCCGCAGCGACAAGGACGTCCAGGCCGCCGAGTCGCTGGACTACACGCCGGACACCCCGGCGGAGGAACGGGCGTTCTTCCAGGACGCCACCGACTTCGGCAAGGGCTGCGCGAAGGCGGCGGGCCCTCTGCTGGCGCACGCGTCGACGACCGACACCGCCCGCGACATGGACCTGATGCGTCAGGTCCTCGGCGATCGCAAGACGCACTACTTCGGCATCTCCTACGGCACCGAGCTGGGCGGGGTGTACGCCCACCTGTTCCCCGGGAACGTGGGACGGATCGTCCTGGACGCGGTCGTCGACCCGACCGCCGACGCGGTGGGCCATGCCCAGAACCAGGCGCGCGGCTTCCAGCGGGCCCTCGACGACTACCTCGCGTCGACCGGCGAGGACCCGAAGAAGGGCAGCCGGGAGATCGCGGACCTGCTGCACCGGCTCGACGCCGAGCCGCTGCCCGCCTCCGACGGACGCAAGCTGACGCAGACGCTGGCCCTGACCGGCATCGTGCTCCCGCTGTACAGCGAACAGAGCTGGCCGAGCCTGACCAGCGCCCTGGCGGCGGCGAAGAAGGGCGACGGCGCCGAACTGCTGGCGCTCGCCGACGGCTACAACGACCGCGACTCCTCGGGGCACTACGGCACCTCGGCCCACTCCCAACGGGTCATATCGTGCCTGGACGACAGGCAGCGGCCCACCGCGCAGGAGACGAAGCGGCGTCTGGCGCAGTTCGAGAAGATCTCCCCCGTCTTCGGGGACTTCCTGGGCTGGGACACGGCCGGCTGGTGCCACGACTGGCCGGTGGCCGGGCAGTACGACACCCCGGAGGTGAGCGCACCGGGCGCGGCGCCGATCCTGCTGGTCGGCAACACCGGGGACCCGGCGACGCCGTACGAGGGCGCGCGCAGGATGGCGGACGAACTGGGCAAGGGGGTCGGCGTGCTGCTCACCTGGAAGGGCGAGGGACACGGCGCCTACACGAGCGGGAACGACTGCGTCGCCTCGACCGTGAACGCCTACCTGCTGAAGGGGACGGTCCCGAAGGACGGCAAGGTCTGCTCATGACGACGGCGGGGGCCGCACGCACTCGTGGTACGCGCGGCCCCCGCCGGTCCCACCGGGCGACCCGGTGGGCAGAGCGAACGGCCCTGTCAGTAGACGGGCTTGCTCGGCTCGATCTGGTGGACCCAGCCGATCACGCCACCGCCGACGTGGACGGCGTCCGAGAAGCCCGCGGACTTCAGCACGGCGAGGACCTCCGCACTGCGGACACCCGTCTTGCAATGCAGGACGATCTTCTTGTCCTGCGGCAGGCCCTCCAGGGCGGTGCCCATGAGGAACTCGTTCTTCGGGATCAGCTTGGCGCCCGGAATGGAGACGATCTCGTACTCGTTCGGCTCGCGGACGTCGATGATCTCGATGTTCTCGCCGTCGTCGATCCACTCCTTGAGCTGCTTGGGAGTGATCGTGGCGCCGGCCGCCGCCTGCTGAGCCTCTTCGGAGACGACGCCGCAGAAGGCCTCGTAGTCGATGAGCTCGGTGACGGTCGGGTTGTCGCCGCAGACCGCGCAGTCGGGGTCCTTGCGGACCTTGACCTGCCGGTACTGCATCTCCAGGGCGTCGTAGATCATCAGACGGCCGACGAGCGGCTCGCCGATGCCCGCGAGGAGCTTGATGGCCTCGTTGACCTGGATGGAGCCGATGGACGCGCACAGCACGCCCAGGACGCCGCCCTCGGCGCAGGAGGGGACCATGCCGGGGGGCGGGGGCTCCGGGTAGAGGCAGCGGTAGCAGGGGCCGTGCTCGGACCAGAAGACGGACGCCTGGCCGTCGAAGCGGTAGATCGAGCCCCACACGTACGGCTTGTTGAGCAGCACGCACGCGTCGTTGACCAGGTAGCGGGTCGCGAAGTTGTCCGTGCCGTCGACGATCAGGTCGTACTGGGCGAAGATCTCCATCACGTTCTCGGCTTCGAGCCGCTCTTCGTGAAGGACCACGTTCACGTACGGGTTGATGCCGAGGACGGAGTCGCGGGCGGACTCGGCCTTGGAGCGGCCGATGTCGGCCTGGCTGTGGATGATCTGGCGTTGCAGGTTCGACTCGTCGACCTCGTCGAACTCCACGATGCCGAGCGTGCCCACGCCCGCCGCGGCCAGGTACATCAGCGCCGGCGAGCCCAGGCCGCCGGCGCCGACACAGAGCACCTTGGCGTTCTTCAGCCGCTTCTGCCCGTCCATCCCGACATCCGGGATGATCAGGTGGCGGGAGTACCGTCGAACCTCGTCTACGGTGAGCTCAGAGGCTGGCTCGACCAGGGGTGGCAGCGACACGGGGACTCCGTTGGTCGGTCGATCACTACGGTTGTTCTCCCCGTAACACTGCCACGGCCCTCTTCATTCCGAGACACCTGTTCCAATGCGCGAGACGATTTCGTCCCAGTAGCCGGGCATGGTCTCCCAGGGGTCGGCCAGGCCCGCCCGATCGGCGGCGTCGGTGAACCAGATCGTGCCGGCGCCCTGCCAGCGGGCGATGCGCAGCGCCTCGTCGAGATGGCGGCGCGGCACGCCGTGCACGAGGTGGCAGAAGCGCTCGGGCGGATGCTCGGCGGTCCACTCCGCCACCTGCGACCAGCGGTAGTCGTTCCACGAGCCGCGGAAGGTGACCAACTGCTCGGCGTGTTCGGCGTATCCGGGGTGCGGGTGGGTGCCGTGGCCGAGGACGAGGTGGGGCGCTTCGTGAAGGGTGCGCAGGGTGTCGGTCGTGCGGCGCACCGCGGGCAGCGCGGCGCGCTCGGCGGGACAGCGGTCCAGGAGGAAGCCGTCGACCTGGTACCAGTCCAGGTGACGGCGCGCGTCGAGGACCGTCTCGGCGAAGGCGCGGGCGCCGTGGCGCAGGTCGAGGCGGCCGAGGACGCGGACGCCCGCGTTGCGCAGCCGGCCCGTCCATTCCAGGCAGCGCGGGTCGGGGCGGACGCCGGGCCCGTCGGCGACGTCGAGGACGGCCCAGTGCAGGGGGCGGCCGGGGTGGGTCAGCTCGGCCCACTCGGCCGGGGCGAGGAGGGGGTGGGCGAGGCCCGGAACGCCGAGGCCGGTGCGGACGTCGGTGGTTCCGGCGCTCGCGGTGCCCGCCGGTGTGCCGGTCAGATACGACATGCCGCCTCCATCCAGATGTCGGCGAGGGACTCCTCGAGGTTGATGCGGGGCCGCCAGCCGAGCCGGTCGCGGGCCGTGCGCACATCGGCCTGCTGCCAGCTCCCGCAGCCGTCCGGGTACGGGTACGCGACCGGTCCGGCGTGGTCGGGCTCGAGGCGGGGGTGGCCGATGGCGCTCCGGAGGTGGCCGCCGGGCGGGCCGTCGAGTTCGTGCAGCGCGCCGCCGTACCCGGCCACGCGCGCGAGGACCGCTGCGGCGTCGCGCAGCCGGACGGCGCGGCCGGAGCCGATGTTGATGACGCCCTGGGCCGCGGAGAGGGAGGCCGCGTGCACGGCGCGGGCGACGTCCCGGACGTCGATGAAGTCGCGCTGGACGCCGAGGCCGCCGAGTTTGAGCTCCCCGTCGCCGGACTGCATGGCGCGGCGCATGGCCTCGGCGAGCCGGCCCAGCGGGGAGCCGGCGGGCGTGCCGGGGCCCGCGGGCGAGAACACCCGGAGCACGACGGCGTCCAGACCGGAGCCGAGGACGAGTTCGGTCGCGGCGAGTTTGCTGACGCCGTACGGGCCGCCGGGGCGCGGTACGGCGTCCTCCGCGGTGGAGGAGCCGGGCTGGCTCGGGCCGTACTCGGCGCCGCAGCCGATCTGCACCAGCCGGGCGCCGCAGCCGCTGCGGCGCAGCGCCTCGCAGACGGTGGCGACGGCGACGGTGTTGTGGCGGGTCAGCTCGCGGGCGCCGCCGCGGGTGGTGCCGGCGCAGTTGACGACGACCTGGGGGTGGACCGCGTCGAGGAACCGGGTGAGCGCCCCGGGGCTGCCGGACGCGAGGTCGAAGCGGACGTCGGCGTCGTCGCCGCGGCCGAGCGCGGTGAGCTGCACGGCCGGGTCGGCGAGCAGACGGTCGGCGACGAAGCGGCCGAGGTATCCGTTGGCTCCGATCAGCAGGACCCTCATCGTGCGGCTCCCGGGGCGTGCGTCACGGCGGTGGCGGGGGCCGCGGGGGCTCCGGTCGTCCCGGTCGCCCCGTGTGCTCCGGCGACCGCGGGTGCCCCGGTGGCACCGGTGGCACCGGTCGCTCCGGATCGGGAGGTGGTCATCTGGTCTCTCCTTCGAGGGTGTTGCGGTGGGTCGCGGCCGGGTGCGGGCACGCGCGCGTCGTGCCCTCGGGGCACGGTGGGGGCTGCGTCGCGCGCGGTGGCCGCGGGTGCGGGTGGCGGCGGGCTCGGGTCAGCACGGCTGGTCCGTCCGGGCGTGCGCGGAGGCCCTGGTCAGCGTGCGGGTCGCGTGGATGAGCAGGATCAGGGCGCCGCTCGCGCACACCGCGGAGGGGACGCCGGCCGGGCCCCAGGCGGCCAGGAGGCTCTCGACGGGGGTGGCCAGGAAGCCGCAGCCGGGCAGGCGGCCCGCGAAGACGGTGGCCGGGGCGAGGACCTCCGCCGCCCCTGCGGCCGCGACGACGACGGCGGGGGCGTGGGCGAATCCGTGGACGGTGAGGAGGCGGGCGAGGAAGAGGAGGGCGCCCAGGGTGAGGACCGGGGCGTAGTCGGCGGGCTCGCCCAGGGCGGTGGCGCCGAGGGCGGTCAGGGCGGTGAGCGCGCCGAGGAACAGGGCGAGGGCGGCGAGGAGCAGGGGCTGCACTCCGGCCGCGAACTCCTCCAGGCCGCGGCTGGAGTGCAGCCGGCGGCGGGCCTGGGCGGTGAGGAAGTGGGCGCTCCAGGCGGCGGGCGCGCAGGCCAGGGTGAGGGTGAGCAGTCGGGCGGCGGCGAAGGGCCAGGGGCCGCCCGTCGTGCCGTCGGGCAGCGCGTCGGGACCGCCGTGGACGGCGGCGCGCAGGAGGCCGTCGCCGAGGGCGGTGTAGCCGATGAGCCAGCAGGTCCAGGCCTCGGTCCGCTGGGACCGGGGGTGGGCGCGGCGGTACCCGCTCAGCGGGCCCCGCCGCAGCGTCGCGTGCACGGCGAGCGCCACGGCGAGCAGGCCCGCGGCGGTGACGAGCAGACAGGTCCGGCCGTCGGTGAGGCGCATGCCGGTCAGGGTGGCGGCGCACAGGACGCCGGGCAGGAGGGTGAGCAGCGCCCAGTCGGCACGGGGTCGCGCAGGGGCGGCGGGCGCGGGGGGCGGGGGCGTGTCGCCGTCACGGGGCACGCGGGCGTACATCTCCTCGGCGAGGGAGAAGACGTCGCGGTGCCGGAAGCGCGCGGCGGTGCGGTCGGTGACCCCGTGCGCCTCCAGGCCCGCCGCGATCTCCAAGGGGTCGACGGCGCGTTCGCAGAGTGCGCGGTGGCGGTGCATCAGGGCCTTCACCGGGTCGGCCGCGCCGCGGCGGGTGACGCCGGGCCCGCGGCCGTCGGAGGCTGAGCCCTCGGAGGCTGGACCGTGGGGAGGGGGGTCGTAGGGGGAGGTGCCATCGGGAAAGGGGCCATCGGGGGCGGGGCCGTAGCGGGCGGGGTTCGCGTCGGAGGGGGCTTCGGGGGCGTCCGCCGCGCCGGGCCGGTCCAGTTCGCCGAGCCCGCTCATCGTGCTCCCTCCGTGGCGGCGACCGGCGAGGTCTCCCGCGTCGTCGGTTCCGCCGTCCGAGGCGGGCCGTGCCGGGTGGCGTCCCGCGCGGCGAGGTCGAGCCACAGGCCCGGCAGCCGGGCCTCGGCCGGGACGGCGAACGGCCGGGGCTCGCCGTCGTCGTCGAAGACGTGCGGGCTCACCGGGGCCCGGGAGACGAGGTCCAGGTAGATGCCGTGGAACGCCGCCACGTTCTGCTCGACGGTGAACAGTTCGAGGGCTCGGGCGCGGGCGGCGGCGCCCAGGCGCGCACGGCGCTCGGGATCGCGCAGCAGCGCCCCGCAGGTCTCCGCGAGGGCCCGCGGATTGCGCGGCGGAACGACCAGCCCCGTGCCGCCGACGACCTCGACCACCGCGCCCACGTCGGTGGACACGGTCGCGCGGCCGCAGAACATCGCTTCGACCAGACCGACCGGGAACCCCTCGACGACGCTGGACAGCACGACCACCGCGCCGGCCGCGTACACGTCGGCGAGGGTGGGCGCCTCCGGGCCGCCGATCTCCTCGAAGGACACCGGGTTGTCGCCGACGCTGTGCGGTCCGTCGGCCTCGTCGGGGAAGAGCTGCGCGGCCAGCATCCGGCAGTGGCCGAGGTAGGCCCGGCCCTCCGCGCCGGTCGCGGCGCCGACGATCCTCAGGCGTGCTCTCGGCTCCGCCCTGCGGATCTCCGCGAAGGCGTGCAGCAGGGACACCAGGTCCTTGGCCGGCTCCACCCGGCCCACCCGGACGAGGGTGTACGGGTCGGCGGCGTCCGGGGCGTCGCCCACCCGGGCGAAGCGGGACGCGTCCATGCCGGGGTAGACGGTGCGCAGTTTGGCGCGGTCGGCGCCGCAGCGCTCCTGCCAGCGACGGGCGTGCGCGTTGCCCGGCGTGACACAGGCCGCCCGCCGGTACGCCTCCGCCGCGAGCCTGCCGTGGAAGGCGGCGAGCAGGGAGCGCACGGCGGGCGCGGCCTCGGCCGGGGGCGTGTCGCCGGAGCCGGCGGGCGAGGGTCCGCCCCCGCCCAGGTAGTGCGTGCGCAGCCGTACCCCGTACTCGGTCACCAGCAGCGGCACGTCGAAGAAGTGCCGGGCGAGCAGTCCGGGCAGGGCCGCCGCGCCGCCGGACGTGGCATGGCACAGGTCGACCGAGCCCAGGCCCGCACCGTCGTCGCCGCCGTGGTCGTCGTACCAGTCGAGCGAGAGGGGGCGCAGGGCGCGTTCCAGGTGGGCCGCGACGGTGAGGAGATCCGGTACCCGCGCCTCGCGCGCCGGGCGCAGCGCGCCGGGCGCGCGGCAGGCGCGTTCCAGGGCGCGCACCGCGCCCTCCGAGCGGAGCGCGCCCACGAGCCCGCCCTCGTCGCGGGCGAGTTCGGCGAGGCCGTACAGCGCGTTGGCGAAACGGTCCGCCTGAGCGGTGGACCGGGTCTCGGAGGGCGCCGTCGCGTCGGCGGGCCCGCCCTCGCACAGGACGGCCGCCAGTTCCTCGTAGCACTCCGCGAACCGCCGGCGCGCGCGCCGCCCGTGGGCGACCCCGTCCTCCTCGGCCCGCCACAGCGGCGCCGTGCGCACCTGTCCGACCTGCGGCGGGAGGGCGATCCAGCCCGCTTCCTCCTGCTGTTCGGTCCGGCTGAGCGCGTAGACGTCGAACCGGTGCTGCCCGAGCCCGCGCACGAGCCGGTCGCACCAGACCCCGGCGTCACCGCTCACATACGGATAGCCACCCTCCGTAAGCAGTCCGATGCGCACGCGCTCTCCCGATCTCCCGTTGGGGGAGCCGCCGTTGACCCGGCGGCTCACAGCGGGACGAACGTATGCGGACAAGGCGGTGGTGCGATGGACGGTTGTCCGTCGCACCACCAAAAGGGGTGAACGGACGTAACTTTCCCGTGCGGGTCGCGTTCGCTCGCGCTAAGAGATCAGCCGACCACGCGACGTCACGCCACGGCCCGCGCGCCGGGCCCCGCCGTGGCTCACGGCAGGGCCCGGCGCGAACGGGGACGCTCCGTCAACGCCCGGGGAAGGACCAGGGATTGGGCAGGCAGTGGATGCCGTCGTGGTCGAGGAACTTCGTCTGCTGCTGCATGACGGGCGCGAGTTCGCCGTCCTTGTCGCAGGTGACGTGGCCGAAGCCGAGCCGGTGACCGACCTCGTGGTTGATCAGCATCTGCCGGTAGGCGTACATCCGGTCGCCGAAGGTCTTGGAGCCCTGCGCCCACCGATAGGCGTTGATCATCACGCGCTCGGTGGACGCCGAGTCGCAGGAGACGTTGTCCTCGGTGGTGTCCAGCCCCGACTTGGCGCACCAGACGGCGGTGGTGCCGGGGCTGGCGAGCGTGATGACGAAGTCGGGCCTGCCCGAGTGGATCCGCTCGAAGGTGCGCGCACCGCCGTGGGCCCAGCTGCGGTCGTCGTTGAGCGTCTGCTGCACGGCTTCCGCGAAGAGCGCGCCGTCGAGTCCGAGGCCCTGCTCCACGTCGACGCGGTAGGTGTACTTGCGGCCCTTGCCGGGGGCCTTCGCGACACCCGGGACCGCGTCGAAGACACCCGGCCCCTTCAGCCGGGCGCCCAGGGGGTACCGGGCGGCCATCTTCTGCGCGTAGGTGAGCGCGATCGCTCCGGTGGACGCCGAGGGGGTGGGCCGGTCGTCCCCGCGCGTGGTGTCGTCGGCGGCGCCGGCGCGGTCGGCCGCCGCCTGCGGGCGGACGGCGTCGTCCCGTCCGTCGGTGACCTGCCCGGCCACCACGACGGCCAGCACCGTGGTGACGGCGGCGGCCGCGATGCCGGTGAACGTCCGCCCCTTGGCGCCCTTGGCGGGGGCGGGCACGCCGGTGGACGCCGTGCCGTCGGCCGCGTCGACGTCGGCCGGCGCGGCCGGGTGGGCGTCGCGGGGGCCGGTGCGCGGGCCGGCGGTCGCGGCGTGCGGAGTTCCCTCCCGCGTCTCCCGCGCGCGCGGCGACGCGTAGGGCGTTCCCGCGAAGGCGTCGTCCTCGTCCTCGTCGAAGGCCGCGAGGTAGTCCTCGCGGGGGCCTCGGCGGGGGTTCCGGCGCGGGCCGCCGTCGGGGTCGGGTCGTTGTCGCGGTATCACGGGCTGCCCGGTACCCGCTCGCTGCCTCAACTCACCCCAGCCGCCACCGGCTTCCCGCTGCTCGGGGTGGCCTCCGCGCACCTGCGGGATCCCGCCGCCGGGCGTGGCGTCGGGAAAGCCCGGGAACCCGGAGAACCCGGGAGGACCGGAGGAGGGGGGCGTTCCCTGCCCGGACGGCCCCTCGTGCCGGGAGTACGGGGCCCGCGCGCCGGCGCCCCTGGTGTCGTGCTGCGAAGGCCCCCGCGAGGGCCCCTGTGGCGGTACCTCGGAAGAACCTTTGGCGCCGCCCTTGGCGTCACCCTTGGCGCCGCCCTTGGGGGCGGGCCCGCGCCGGCTGTGGCGTCCCACGTCGGCCTCAGCCCCCGGACTTCTCGGTCGAGGTCTCGGCCAGGAGCTCCCGGAACGCCGACGCGACCGTCTCGGGGTACTCCATCATCGCGACGTGACCGGCGTCCGGCAGGGTGAGCAGCCGGGAGTCGCGGAAGGCGCGGGCGGACCGCTGCGCCATGCGGAAGCCGACGAGCTGGTCGCGGCCGCCGTAGACGAGGAGCGTCGGGGCGAGGACCCGCTCGGCCTGCCGCCACAGCCCGTGCTGGCCGCCCAGGGTGTAGGCGTTGAGCAGCCCGCGCGTGGAACGCGTCAAGGCGTCCCAGAAGTAGGGCAGTTGCAGCCGCCGTTCCAGCTCCTCCACCGCGTGCCGGAACGCCTCGGGGCTCACCAGCGCGGGATCGCCGTAGCAGAGCGCCATGACGCCGCGGACGCGCTGCTCGGCCGTCCACTCACGGGTGAACCGGCTGAAGAGGGCGGCGACGCCGGGCAGTCCCACCAGTCCGGTGGGCACCGCGGTGCGCTGCACCCGCAGTTCCGGCAGGGCGGGAGAGACCAGGGTCAGCGTGCGCACCAGGTCGGGCCGGACCGCCGCGACGCGCGTGCACACCGCGCCGCCGAGGGAGTTGCCGAAGAGGTGGACGGGACCACGTCCGGAGGCGTCGAGACAGCGGATCACCGCACGCGCGTGTGCCGTGACGGAGTAGTCGCCGTCGTCCGGTGGCGGGGAGTCGCCGAAGCCGGGCAGGTCGACGGCCTCGCCGGCCACGACCCCGTCGAGCAGGGCCATCAGGGCGGACCAGTTCTGCGAGGAGCCGCCCAGACCGTGCACGTAGAACGCGGGCGGGAGCCCTTCGCGCGCGGGCGGCCGGGAACGCACCGTCAGCGTGACGCCCGGCAGCCCGACCGACCGCAGCCGTTCACCCTGCGCGACCCGTACCGCGACCGCCTTCGGCAGCACACTGGTGGGCGGCACGGAGGGCAGCTCGGTCGAAGACATGCGGCAATGTTACGAGACGATCACGTGCGCCCTTGTGTGTTCGCCGTCACAGGCATGGACCGAACGCCCGTCGGTCTGCCGCCGCGGCCGCGCCATACCGGCGCGAATCAGGGGCACCCTGCACAGCGATCGCATAGCGTCCGAATCGGGTGTCTCCTAGGCTCGTACCGAGGGCACCCGCTAGTGGCCCCCCGCACCTCGCGGGGCTTTCGCAGGAAGGGAGCCCATCATGTCCGTTGACCCCACCGACCCGGGCACGTTCGAAGAGGACGACGACTTCGGAGAGATCGACGTCGAGGCGCCGGAGAACGACGCCGCCGAGCAGTCCACGGACGTCAAGCCCGAACGCGACGACCCCCTGGAGGACGTGGACCCCGCGCGGGCCGACGAGGCGGATCTCGTCGAACAGGCGCGCGTGGTGCCGCTCGAGGAGGAGGACTATCGCTGACGGCGCTGAGCTGGAGCGGGACGCCAGTATGCCCGGAACGTGATGTTTCGAAACCGTCTCTACCGCTTCTGCCGTCGTCCAGTCCGTGAAATTCTGCGCTCGCACCGCGCGCACGACGGTTACCGAAAAGTACGATGGCGGCGCGGCGCTCACCGCATGAGGACGACTTTGGGAGGCGGCGTGACAGCCATCGAGCAGACAGAGGCGGCGCGCCCGCGGGGCACTCGCCTGCCGCGCCGTGCCCGACGGAACCAGCTGCTGGGCGCCGCCCAGGAAGTCTTCGTCGCACAGGGCTATCACGCGGCCGCGATGGACGACATCGCCGAGCGGGCCGGCGTCAGCAAACCGGTGCTCTACCAGCACTTCCCCGGCAAGCTCGACCTGTACCTGGCCCTGCTGGACCAGCACTGCGAGTCGCTCATCCAGGCCGTGCGCGGCGCGCTCGCCTCGACCACGGACAACAAGCAGCGCGTCCGGGCCACCATGGACGCGTACTTCGCGTACGTGGAGGACGAGGGCGGCGCGTTCCGCCTGGTCTTCGAGTCGGACCTGACGAACGAGCCCGCGGTGCGCGAACGCGTCGACAAGGTGACGACCGAATGCGCCGAGGCGATCTGCGAGGTCATCGCGGAGGACACCGGCCTCTCGCGCGCGGAGTCGATGCTCCTCGCCTCCGGCCTGGGCGGCCTCGCGCAGGTCGTGGCCCGGTCCTGGCTGCACAGCGACCGCAGCGTCCCGCGCGACCAGGCGGTCCAGCTGCTGGCCTCGCTGGCCTGGCGGGGCATCGCCGGTTTCCCGCTGCACGGCACCGACCAGCACTGACCCCGGAGCCGATCGGCCGCTGACCCCGGAGCCGATCAGCGAGGACCGAGGGGCGGTCGACCGCTGCCCGCGAGGGGCGGTCGGCCGTTTGTTCCCGCTCGCTGTTCGCTCCTGGCGTGGACGGCCGGGCCGTGCACGTCCCCTCACCGGGCTAATGTGTGCAGCGTACGGCGCGGACGCCCGCGCACCTCGTGACCGTCGGAGGGACATAGCCGTGGAGGTCAAGATCGGCGTGCTGCACGCGCCTCGCGAGATCGTTCTGGAGAGCGGTCAGACTCCCGAGGAGGTCGAGCGCGTGGTGGCCGAGGCCCTGGCCGGGAAGTCACAGCTGCTCAGCCTCGTGGACCAGCACGGCCGCAAGGTCCTGGTTCCGGCCGACCGTCTGGCCTACGTCGAGCTGGGCGAGCCCGCCCCGCGCAAGGTGGGCTTCGGCGCTCTGTAGGCGAACGAACGCGGGAGGGCCCGTCGACCGAGAGGTGACGCTGTGGGAGACCAGCAGCATCACCGAGAGGTCGCCGGGCCCTCCCGCGTTCACCGTCCCGGAGGACGGGCGTGCTCGCCGTCGCCCTCCTGGACGGGCCCGCCCACCGTGGCATTCGCGAACGGGCGTACTTGCCGTCGGCGTTCGCACCTCGGACCGGATCCGGGCCGCCCGCGAAGTGAGGATTGCCTTTCGCAGGTCACGGGTATGACGGGCTACGACCACGGTGCACAGCCCCGGCGTCTGGGAGGGACCTGCATGATCTTGGAAGCGCTCGGCTCCACTGTGCTCGGCGTCGTGCTCGCGTGGGCGGCGGTCACCCGCCTCTCGCACCGCCTGCCGGTCCGCACCCTCGTCTACGCGACGGGCGTCGCGGGTGCCCTGTTCGGCGACTTCGTCACCCACAGCGCACTCGGAACGGGGTCGGCCCTGCCGAGCCTCCTGGGCGCGGCGACCGTCTCCGCCGCCTCGCTCTCGCTCCTCCTGCGCCCGGCCGGCCTGCGCCGGCGCCGATCAGCGCCGGCGTGACCGAACCCCCGGCCCATGAGCCCTGAGCCGACCTCGACCTCGACCTGAGAGCCCACCGACGGCCCGCGAGACCGCCGACGGCCCGTGAAGGACCGTCGCGTGCGGACCCGGTGCCGAAGCCGAGGTTCCGTGGCGCCGTCCCGCGCGGTCGGTGACGCCGTGCCGGGCGGTCGGCGCGTGACGTCGTCCTAGGCGGCCAGCCCCAGCGCCGCCATCCGCTTGGTGTGCGCCTCGGTGATCCGGGAGAACATGCGGCCCACCTCCGCGAGGTCGAAGCCGTCCGCCACCCCGCCCACCAGCATCGTCGACAGGGCGTCGCGGTCCGCGACCACCCGCTGGGACTGGGACAGGGCCTCGCCCATCAGCCGGCGCGCCCACAGCGCGAGCCGTCCGCCCACGCGCGGCTCGGCGTCGATCGCGCCCCGCACCCGGTCTACGGCGAAGCCGGCGTGACCGGTGTCGTCGAGCACCGCCAGCACCAGCCCGCGGGTGTCCCCGTCGAGCCGCGCCGCGACCTCCCGGTAGAAGTCACTGGCGATCGAGTCGCCGACGTAGGCCTTGACCAGGCCTTCCAGCCAGTCCGACGGAGCCGTCTGCTTGTGGAAGCCGTCCAGCGCGGCGACGAACGGCTCCATCGCCGCCGTCGGCGTCTCGCCGATCTCCGTGAGCCGGTCGCGCAGCCGCTCGAAGTGGTGGAACTCGGCCGACGCCATCTTCGCCAGCTCCGCCTTGTCCTCCAGCGTGGGCGCCAGCTTGGCGTCCTCCGCGAGCCGCTCGAACGCCGCCAGCTCGCCGTAGGCCAGCGCACCCAGCAGGTCCACGACGGCGGCCCGGTACTGCGGGTCGGCGGAGGCCGTCGCCCAGTCCTGGGCGGCGATCCCGGTTGCGGGGGCGGTGTTCTCAGGCTTGTCAGAGGTCGTCATGAAGCGCACAATAGCCCGCTCCCCGCACGGTGGAAGTCCCTGGTCAGTCAGTGTGACAACGAAGACGTACGGGACCGGGCCCGACACTGTGACAACCACAACGTGACCGAATCGGCCATCGCATGTGCACGATTCCGGGGTATGGTGGTAATGCGCCTGCCGAATATTCGACGGGCCGCACGTATGAGGATGCCCGGTCGGTGGCCCGATCGGCTCCGACCCGACAGCCCTCATGGCTCGTACGGCACATCGCGTACGCAGGCCAGAGGGACACCCTCCAGCGGTACGAGCGCTCGAGCGTCGGCAGTGGTCCCGTGCCGAACGGCTTGCCCTCACGGCTCGCCCGTAAGGCCGCCGACGTCCCCGGCACGGTCCGTCAAAGACCCCCGCGCTCGCCTCGCACCGCGCACACAGAAGAGGCAGCACCCTGACTACGACGTTTCGAGAGCTCGGAATCCTTCCCGAGACCGCCGAGGCCCTGGAGGCCGTCGGCATCACCACCGCCTTCCCCATCCAGGAGATGACGCTCCCCGTGGCCCTGTCGGGCTCGGACGTCATCGGACAGGCCAAGACCGGCACCGGCAAGACGCTGGGCTTCGGCCTCCCGCTCCTCGAGCGGGTGACGGTCCCCGCCGACGTCGAGGCCGGCCGCGCCGCGCCCGAGTCCCTCACGGACGCCCCGCAGGCGCTCGTCGTCGTCCCCACGCGCGAGCTGTGCACGCAGGTCACCAACGACCTGCTGACCGCGGGCAAGGTCCGCAACGTGCGCGTCCTCGCCATCTACGGCGGCCGCGCGTACGAGCCGCAGGTCGAGGCCCTGAAGAAGGGCGTCGACGTCGTCGTCGGCACCCCGGGCCGACTGCTGGACCTCGCCGGTCAGCGCAAGCTCGACCTCAAGCACATCAGGTCGCTCGTCCTCGACGAGGCCGACGAGATGCTCGACCTGGGCTTCCTGCCCGACGTCGAGAAGATCATCAACATGCTTCCGGCCAAGCGCCAGACCATGCTGTTCTCGGCGACCATGCCGGGCGCGGTCATCGGTCTCGCCCGCCGCTACATGTCGCAGCCCACGCACATCAACGCCACGTCGCCCGACGACGCGGGCCGGACCGTGGCGAACACCAAGCAGCACGTGTACCGCGCGCACAACATGGACAAGCCCGAGATGGTCGCGCGCATCCTCCAGGCCGAGGGCCGCGGCCTGGTCATGGTGTTCTGCCGTACCAAGCGCACCGCGGCCGACCTCGCCGACCAGCTCCAGCAGCGCGGCTTCGCCTCCGGCGCCGTCCACGGCGACCTCGGCCAGGGCGCCCGCGAGCAGGCGCTGCGCGCGTTCCGCAACGGCAAGGTCGACGTCCTCGTCTGCACCGACGTCGCCGCCCGCGGCATCGACGTCGAAGGCGTCACGCACGTCATCAACTACCAGTCCCCCGAGGACGAGAAGACGTACCTGCACCGCATCGGCCGCACCGGCCGCGCGGGCGCCAAGGGCATCGCCGTCACGCTGGTCGACTGGGACGACATCCCGCGCTGGCAGCTCATCAACAAGGCGCTGGAGCTCGACTTCAGCGACCCGCCGGAGACGTACTCCACCTCTCCGCACTTCTACGAGGAGCTCGGCATCCCGGCCGGCACCAAGGGCATCCTGCCGCGCGCGGAGCGCACGCGTGCCGGACTCGACGCCGAGGAGCTCGAGGACCTGGGCGAACCGGGCGGCCGGGGCGCACGCGGTCGCAACGACCGCAACGACCGCGGCGGCCGGGACCGCGGCGGACGTGGCGAGCGGGGCGACCGCGGCGGCCGCAACGGCTCGCGTTCGGACGACCGGCCCGCTGAGCAGTCCGACGAGCGTGAGCGTTCGGCGCGCACGCCGCGTCGCCGCCGCCGCACGCGCAACGGCGCCCCCCTCGACGCGACGTCCGCGCCCGCCGGGACGGTCGCTGCCGAGCAGGCCCCCGCGGCCGCGCAGCAGCCGGCGGACGAGACCGCCGCGACGCGCACCCCGCGCCGCCGTCGCCGCACCCGCACGGGCTCCGCGCCCGAGATCGCGGCCGCGACGACCCTGACGGGCGCCGTCGACCCCGCCGCCGAGGCCGCCGTGGCCGCGGTCGCGACGGTGGAGAGCCCGGTCCCGGACACCCTGAGCGCCCCGGCGCAGGAGGCGACGGAGGATGCGGCGAAGCCGCGCCGCCGCCGTACCCGCAAGGCCGCCGAGGCAGTGGCAGCGCCCGCCACCACGGGCACGGAGCCGCCGGCCGCCGAGGCCCCCGCGGCCGAGGCCGTCGTCGACACGGCGGAGGCCGTGGACGGCACGCAGGCCAAGCCCCGCCGCCGCACCCGCAAGGCAGCGGCCGCCCCGGCCGAAGCCGCGGTCGACACGGCGGAGGGCGTGGACAGCGCGGAGGCCAAGCCGCGCCGCCGCACCACCCGCAAGACGGCCGCCCCGGCGGAGACCGCCGTGGACATCCCGGCCCAGGCCACCCAGGAAGCGGAACCCGCCAAGCCGCGCCGCACCCGCAAGACCGCCGCCACCGCCCCGGCCACCGCCGAGGCCGAGGCAGCGGCCACCGCACAGGGCGCGGTCGACACGGCGGAGGCCGCCGAGGCCAAGCCGCGCCGCCGCGCCACCCGCAAGGCCGCCGCCCCGGCGGAAGCCGCCGTGGACACGGCCGAGGGCGTGGACAGCGTCGAGGCCAAGCCCCGCCGCACCCGCAAGGCAGCGGCCGCCCCGGCGGAAACCGCGGTCGACACGGCCGCGGGCGTGGACAGCGCTGAGGCCAAGCCGCGCCGCACCCGCAAGACGGCCGCCACAGCCGTCAAGGCCACGGAGACCGAACCGGCCGCCGAGACCGTCGAGGCCAAGCCCCGCCGCACCCGCAAGGCAGCGGCCGCCCCGGCCGAAGCCGCGGTCGACACGGCGGAGGGCGTGGACAGCGCGGAGGCCAAGCCGCGCCGCCGCACCACCCGCAAGACGGCCGCCCCGGCGGAAGCCGCCGTGGACATCCCGGCCCAGGCCACCCAGGAAGCGGAACCCGCCAAGCCGCGCCGCACCCGCAAGACCGCCGCCACCGCCCCGGCCACCGCCGAGGCCGAAGCAGCGGCCGAGGCGAAGCCCCGGGTGCGCCGCGCCCGCAAGGCGACGGCCGCCGCGGAGCCCGCGGACGGCTGAGCGAACGCGTACGACCCGGCGGCCCGGTCCCTCTCACGAGGGGCCGGGCCGTCGGCGTTCCCCTGAGCGGGTCCCGGCGAGGGCGCGCCGCGAGCCCTGCCGGTAGCCTCGGCACGTGACCAGGCCGAGCATCGCCACCCCCTTCCCGCCCCCTCCCGGCGCGCGGGCGTACGCGCTGCGCACCGACCGCGGTGAGTTCGCCGTCGTCGACTCGCCCGTTGCCGCCGGTGTCGAGCCCCGCGGTGTCGCGCTGCTGCTGCCCGGCTTCACCGGGAGCAAGGAGGACTTCCACCGGCTGCACGCGCCGCTGGCGGCCCGCGGCTACCGGAGCATCGCCGTGGACGGCCGCGGCCAGAACGAGTCCGACGGCCCCGTGGAGGACGAATTCCCCTACGCGCAGGGCGAATTGGCGAGGGACGTGCTCGCGCAGGCGGCCGCACTCGATGCCCCGGTGCATCTGGTGGGGCACTCCCTGGGCGGGCAGATCGCCCGGGCCGCCGTGCTGGCGGACCACTCCCCCTTCGTCTCGTTCACGCTCATGTCCTCGGGCCCCGGCGAGATCTCGGAGTCCCAGAAGCAGCGGGTGAAGCTGCTGCACGACGCGCTCGCGGTGATGTCCATGCCGCAGGTGTGGGCGGCGATCCTGGCGATGGGGCCGCCCGGGGAGGTCGGCGGCCCGGCCCGCGGCTTCGGCAAGCTGGACCAGATGCGGCTGCGCTGGCTGAACCACAAGCCCGCCCAACTCCTCGCCACCGGACGGCAGTTGTGCGTCGAACCGGACCGTGTGGGCGAACTGGCGGCGGTGCCGCTGCCGATGCACGTCCTCTCGGGCGCGCGGGACGACACCTGGCCGGTGCCGCTCCTGGACGCCATGGCCGTGGACCTGGACGCGCACCGCACGGTCGTGCCGGGCGCCGAGCACTCGCCGAACCTGGACAAGCCCCTGCCGACGGCCCACGCCCTGGCCGACTTCTGGGACCGCGGCCACTGAACCGACGCGGCCGCCGGGCCCTGAGGTCCAGTGCTGGTCTGGTACTGGTCTGATGCTGGTCTAGTACTGCGTCCGCACGTGCTCCCAGAAGCCGTCGCGCAGCGATCGCCTGAGGTCGGCCTGGCCGCGCAGGGAGTACTGGAGGATGCCCTCGGCCTCCACGAGGAGGTCCTGGTCCACGGAGCCGGGGAGGTAGGGGTGGCCCGGCAGGAGTTCGGCCAGCGTCTCCCTGCCCCGCGCCGCCAGCCATTTCGCCGCGACCTGCGCCCCGACGAAGCGCACGGCCTCCCGGCTGGGGCGGCTCGCGCCGCTCCCGTCGTAGGCGACGGTGCGCCGTGAGACGTACGGCTTGAAGAAGTCGAGGTCGAGGGTGCGCTGACTGTCCACCTCCCAGAGCAGCGGCTCGGCCTGGTTGCGGCCGTCCGGCGCCTCGATGCCCCACAGGTGGACGCGCGCGCCGTACCCCTGGGCGGCCTCGACCGCCGAGACGAGGTCCTCGTCACCGCCCAGCAGGGCCGCGTCGCTGATGGCGCGGTGGCGGGCCAGGGACTCCAGGTCCGTGCGGATGAGCGAGTCGACGCCCTTCTGCTGGTTGTTGGCGTTGAGGTTGCCCAGGCGCACCTTGACGTCCGGCAGCTCGGCGATGGACTGCTGCTCGGCGGTGTGGATGCGGCGCCGGGCGCCGTCGTACCAGTAGACGCGCAGCAGGCGGCTGTCGGCGAAGATCGAGCGGGCGCGGTCGATGAGCGCCTCGATGAGGCCCTCGGCGTCGAGGTCGAAGGCCCGTCGGTCCTCCGTCCCGGCCACCAGGCGTCCCGCCGCCGCGTACAGGTATCCCGCGTCGACGAAGATCGCGTGGGTCGAGGGTGTCTTGGCCACCTCGGCGAGCATGCGCGTGAGCAGCTCGTTCGTGCGGTCGATACGGGCGGCGAGGGCCGGGAGGTCGTCGTTCATCGCCCCCCATTGTCCCGGTGGTCACGCTGCGAACACAACCGGTCCCGTTCAGTCTCCGCAAACCCCCTTACTCGTTAGTAATTAGTCGTTCGAAAAATTTCTTTAGCGTAGGGAATGTTCGTAACATGCGCCGTGTTGACTACTCATGTAGCAGCACGCACAGCAATCCTCCGCGAGGGGGATGACCAGACGAAGGGAGAAGCAATGCGCTTCGAAATCATGCGACTCGACGACGTCGACGGCACGCCCGTGGACAGCACCGTCGTGGACGCCGCCTCCGTCAACCGGATCGTTCAGCAGGCCGCCGCCATCGGGCAGCGGCTGTGGATCCGTCCGGCCGACGCCTCGGCCTCATAACACGGGTCCCGCACAGATTTCCAGAGCCCCCCACGGCCAGGCCGTGGGGGGCTCTGTGTGCTCTGTGCGCAGCGGGCCCGTTCAGCTTCCCCGGACGACCTGGGTGATGCCGTTGATGATCTGCTGGACGGCGATCGCGGAGAGCATCATGCCGGCGAGGCGGGTCACCAGGACCACGCCGCCGTCCTTGATGACCCGGATGATCAGCAGCGAGTACCGCATGACCACCCACAGGACCACGTGGATGGCGAGGATCGCCGCCCACACCGAGACCTGCGTGGCGACGCTGTCGGCCTTCTGCACGGCGAGGATGACGGACACGATCGCGCCCGGTCCGGCCAGCAGGGGCATGCCCAGCGGGACGAGGGCGACGTTGACGTCCTTGGTCTGCTTCGGCTCGTCGGTCTTGCCGGTGAGCAGGTCGAGCGCGATCAGCAGGAGCAGCAGTCCGCCCGCGATCATCAGGGCGGGCACCGAGACGTGCAGGTAGTTCAGGATCTGGTGGCCCAGCAGTCCGAAGACGGCGATGACGCCGCCCGCCAC
This sequence comes from Streptomyces sp. NBC_00704, assembly GCF_036226605.1. Lineage (NCBI taxonomy): Bacteria > Bacillati > Actinomycetota > Actinomycetes > Kitasatosporales > Streptomycetaceae > Streptomyces > Streptomyces sp. NBC_00704. The sequence continues at coordinate 5,355,751 of NZ_CP109000.1, read as the reverse complement.
GCAGACCGCCTGGAAGGCCATCCGCTTCTGCACCTTGCCGGGGCGTCCGGCGGTCAGGGCGAGGAAGATCGGGGTGATCCCGGGGGGATCCATGATGACGAAAAGGGTGAGGAACAGGGAGCCGAAGACGGCGACGTCGAACATCAGTGCGAGAGCCTTGCGGGGAAGAAGTCAGAAGGGGGACGTGAGGACGAGCCTCAGGCTCCGCCGGCGCCCGGGACCGGGAACGCTCCGGTGGCGCGCCGGGTGATCTCCCCGTACACCTCGGGGTCGGTCGTGTACTCGCCCAGCTCGCACGTCTTGCGGCTGCCGTGGTAGTCCGAGGAGCCGGTGACCAGCAGCCCCAGGTCCTTCGCCAGCCCGCGCAGCCGTCCCCGCGTGTCCGCGTCGTGGTCCATGTGGTCGACCTCGATGCCGTCGAGGCCGGCGGCGGCCAGTTCGGCGATCGCCGACTCCGGCACCGTGCGCCCCCGCTCCGCGGCGGCCGGGTGGGCGAACACGGTGACCCCGCCCGCGCCCTTGACCAGCCGGATCGCCTCGAACGGGTCGGTCTCGTGCTTCTCCGCGTAGGCGCGTCCGCCGTCGGCCAGCCAGTCCTGGGTGAAGGCGTCGCTCACGGTGGGGACGACGCCCAGCTCGACCAGGGCGGCGGCCACGTGCGGACGTCCGACGGACCCCTCCCCCGCGATCCGCGCGACCTGCTCCCAGGTGACGGGCACGCCCAGTCCGTTCAGCTTGGCCACCATCGCCCGCGCCCTGGGCACCCGGTCGTCGCGCACCAGCTCGCGCTCGGCGAGCAGGGCGGGCTCCTCGGGGTCGAAGAGATAGGCGAGCATGTGCATGCTGACGCCGTCGATCCGGCAGGACAGCTCGGCGCCGGTCACGAGCGTGAGCCCGGACGGCAGCGCGGCGACGGCCTCCGCGTATCCGCGGGTGGTGTCGTGGTCGGTCAGCGCGACGACGTCCAGACCGGCGGCGGCCGCGTTGCGGACCAGCTCGGCCGGGGTGTCCGTACCGTCGGACGCCGTGGAGTGGCAGTGCAGGTCGATGCGCACGACGCGGGCTCCAGACGGTGACGGACGGAAGGGGACGCCCCAGCATAGCCGGTGGCCGGCCCCCTCATGTCACACCCGAAACCGCCGAGCACCCCCTACATGCGCGAGGGCGGCACTACGGCTTGAGCAGGCGGGGCGACAGGGCTCCGCACGGGACCAGCTCGACCTCCGCTCCCGCGTCCCTCAGGTCCGTCAGCACCAGTTCGTCGTACATCAGCAGCCCTGACTGCTCGGGCCAGACCACCGCCCACAGCCACAGCCCCCGGGCCTCGCCCGCGAACACCGCGCGGTCGTCCGGTGTGGCGGAGACATGCCACAGGGGGGTGGGGCGGCCGGCGGCGAGCACCTTGGCCTGCGGGGGTTTCTCGACGCTCATGTAGGGCCCCGGATCGGGCCCGTCCACGCCCGCGTAGCGCGCGCCGAGGCCGACGCCGAGTTCCTCGGCGATCAGGATCAGCTCACCCACGCCGCCGAGCGGACCGGGCCCCGTGCAGGCCACCGCGGTCGCGCGGCCGCCGCTGCGGTCGTCGCCCGCGTACGTCACACCGGTGAAGAGCCAGCCGACCGGCAACGGCCACGGCATCCACACGGGTACCTGCGTGCGGTGCACGACGACGCCGAGGGCCTCGACGCTGGGCGGGATCACGGGCTGCAGCGGATGGACCGTCCCGTGCATGTCGCACTGCCAGGAATCGGCGAAGAGTCCGGGAGCCCTGACCCGGCCACCACACTTCGGGCAACTGGGTTCGCCCCTCATAGAGCCCCACGGTCCTACCCGATCCCGCCCACGTCAAGGACGATCACCCGTCCGGACGGAATCCGGCCGAGGAAGGCCGGCGGAACGCCGCCTGATGCCCGACGGAAGCCCGCCTGAAGCCCGCCTGAAGCCCGCCTGAAGCCCGGCGGAATGGTGGTGGAGGCCCATGGGGACGCCTGCGGAGCGCCCGCTCGGCGCGATATAGATGTAGCTTGCATTCATTAGGCGATCTAACTTAGTATGTGTAAATACCAACCATCCAGGAGACGAGAGGAATCATGGACACGTTCGACGCCGGAGCCGGAAGCATCCTGCGACAGCCGAAGGCGGTGTGGGCGACGGCCGGGGCCTCCGTCGTCGCCTTCATGGGCATCGGCCTGGTCGACCCGATCCTGCCGTCCATCGCCCAGGGCCTGGACGCCACGGCGAGCCAGGTCTCCCTGCTCTTCACCTCGTACTTCCTCATCACCGCGCTCGCGATGCTGGTCACCGGATTCGTCTCCAGCCGCATCGGCGGACGCCGCACCCTGCTGCTCGGCCTGGCCCTCGTGGTCGTCTTCGCGGGCCTCGCGGGCACCTCGGGCTCGGTCGCCGAACTCGTCGGCTTCCGCGCCGGCTGGGGACTGGGCAACGCCCTCTTCGTCTCCACCGCCCTCGCCGTGATCGTCGGCGCGGCGGCCGGCGGCAGCGCGGCCGCCATCCTGCTGTACGAGTCGGCCCTGGGCCTCGGCATGGCCTGCGGCCCCCTGCTGGGCGCGCTGCTCGGCGACGCCAGCTGGCGCTACCCGTTCTTCGGCACCGCGTTCCTGATGGCGATCGGCTTCCTGTGCATCACGGCGTTCCTGAAGGAGCAGCCCAAGCCGGCCCGCAGGACCTCGCTGCTCGACCCGCTGAAGGCGCTCGGCCACGGCGGGCTCGCCTCCGCCGCCGCCTCGGCGTTCTTCTACAACTACACGTTCTTCACCGTGCTGGCCTTCACCCCGTTCGTGCTGAACATGACCCCCTACAAGTCGGGCGCGGTCTTCTTCGCCTGGGGTGTGCTGCTCGCCGTCTTCTCGGTGCTCGTGGCGCCGCGGCTGCAGAAGCGGTTCGGTTCCCTGAAGGTCCTCGGCGGCTCACTGCTGCTGCTCGCCGCCGACGTGCTCGTCCTCGGCTACGGCGACCACACCACGGCCGTCGTCTGCACGATCCTGTCCGGCGCGTTCATCGGCGTGAACAACACGGTCTACACCGAGTTGGCGCTCGGCGTGTCGGACGCCCCGCGCCCGGTGGCGAGCGCCGGCTACAACTTCGTGCGGTGGTTCGCGGCCGCGGCCGCGCCCTTCTTCGCGCCGAAGATCGAGGAGTGGACCGACATCCACACGCCGTTCGTGGTCGCGGCGGTCACCGCGGTGCTCGGCGCGGTCGTGGTCCTCGTACGGCGCAAGTCGCTGACCCACGAGGCGCGGGAGCTGGAGCCGCGGCACGCGACGGAGGACTCGGTCACGGTCTTCGCGAACTGAGCACCGGCCGCCGGCGGGGTCAACCGGCCTCACCAGGCGGGGAGTCGGTGACGTTCCTCACGGGCGTCAGCCGAGCGGGACGGATGTGCGGGACGGGTCCCGCAGGTCCGTCCCGTTCGTCAGCCAGCGCTCCTGGAGGGCCTGGGCGCCGTGGACGCGCTTCCAGGCGGCCTCGTTGGGGGTCATGGGCAGCAGCGGCAGGAAGCGGACCGGGTCGAGGGGCTCGTCGAGCTCCAGGTCCTCGACCAGGCCGCCCGGCTCGGCGACCAGGACCGAGGTGAACGCGGCCCCGGGCCACAGCGGCCCGCCCACGTCCAGGGACGCACCCGGAGCCACGACCACCCCCTCGACCTGCGGGGAGGCCGCGAGCACGGCGAGCGGACGGAGCACCTTGTCGGTGTCGGCGCCGCCCGGCCGGACGGACAGGAGCAGTTCCGCGCGCGGGCCCCGCACCGGATCCGCGACCACCGCCGTGGGATCGCTCATCGGCTGCGCGGACATGCCGAGCGTGGCGTAGCGGACGACGTCGCCCTCGTGGAAGCGCAGCACCTCGACGCGGTCCGCGCCGAGGAAGGTGACCGCGGCGCGTGCGTCCGGCTCGCCCAGCGCGGAACGCAGACGGGCCTCGACCAGAGGAAGAACATCAGCCATGCGGCGAGCATAGAACTCGTCAGGGCGGGGCAAAGCAGCGCCTTGACACTTCGGGTGACTGGTACTCTGGCCCGGACGTTCGGGGCAACACGCGATGGGCATCTCCCGGTCTCCCGACTCCGGGGAAACGCCCGCTCGCCCCGACGCAGACGAGACTCCCTCACGAGGGACCGGCTGGAGGAGGTGGGGCTGTCATGGATCGAAGTCACCCGTGCAGTACCACTCGCTCTTCCCGCCGCTGACATCGCTGCTCTGGCCTCTTCGCCTCCGGCTGGTCGCCGTCTGTCGCGCTCCTCTTCAGCGGAAGAGCACTTCGTTTCGTTCTTTGCCTTGATCTGCCCGATCGGTCCTGCCGGTCCGATCTGCCAGGTCACTCCGGTCTGATTCAGCAGCGAAGCTCGCCACCGCGACGGAGCGGTGCTCCCCGCTTTGTGGACGTGCGAAACCCTTTCCCGGTCCGAAGGGCCGGGAGCCCCCCAGTCAGGACGTCCTCATTCCGGGCAGTTCCATCCGTCGTGGCGGTCTTTCTTTGCTCGTCGCGAAGGAGCCTGCCATGTCGATGATCCGCGACCTCCGTGCCGTCGTCCGCCCCGCCCGCCCCTCCCTGCGCAAGGGGGGCGGGCGTACGGACACCGGCGCCTACGACACCACCCGCGACCCGGCCACCCCCTCGGCCGTCGTCGACTGCGCCGTCTACCGCGACGGCTCGCGCGTCGTCTTCCCGCAGGCGCCGACCCCGCAGGAGGCCATGCGCCAGGTGCGGCGCGACGGCGGCTTCGTGTGGATCGGCCTGCACGAGCCGACCGAGGCCGAATTCGCCGGTATCGCGGCCGAGTTCGGGCTCCACCCGCTGGCCGTGGAGGACGCCGTGCAGGCGCACCAGCGGCCCAAGCTGGAGCGCTACGACGACTCCCTGTTCACGGTCTTCAAGACCATCCACTACCTGGAGCACGACCGGCTCACGGCCAACAGCGAGGTCGTGGAGAGCGGTGAGGTCATGTGCTTCACCGGCAAGGACTTCTTCATCACCGTCCGGCACGGCGGCAAGGGCTCGCTGCGCGCGCTGCGGCACCGTCTGCAGGACGACCCCGAACTGCTCGCCAAGGGCCCCTCGGCGGTGCTGCACGCCATCGCCGACCATGTCGTCGACGGCTACATCGCCGTCGCGGACGCCGTGCAGGACGACATCGACGAGGTCGAGACCGAGGTGTTCTCGCCGGGCCGCAAGGGCACCCCGCGCGGCACGGACGCCGGCCGGATCTACCAACTCAAGCGTGAGGTACTGGAGTTCAAGCGGGCGGTGTCGCCGCTGCTGCGGCCGATGCAGCTGCTGAGCGAGCGGCCGATGCGGCTGGTCGACCCCGACATCCAGAAGTACTTCCGCGACGTCGCCGACCACCTCGCCCGGGTCCAGGAGCAGGTGATCGGCTTCGACGAACTGCTCAACTCGATCCTCCAGGCCAACCTCGCGCAGGCCTCCGTCGCGCAGAACGAGGACATGCGCAAGATCACCTCGTGGGCCGCCATCATCGCCGTGCCGACGATGGTGTGCGGGGTGTACGGGATGAACTTCGACTACATGCCGGAACTGCACTGGAAGTACGGCTATCCCGTCGTCATGTCGGCCATGGTGGCCCTCTGTGTGGGCATCCACCGCACGCTCAAGCGCAACGGCTGGCTGTGAGGGCGTCGCCGGAGCCCCGCCCCGACGGCCCCCGGATAGGCTGGGCGGCATGACAAGCGAGCTGCTCGGAGAGGCCCTCGTCGACCGGACCCTCGTCGAGGAGGCCACCAAGAAGTCCGGCCTCGTCTGGGTCCGGGGCGGGCAGGAGACGGCCGCGCGGGCGCTGTGGCACGTGTGGCACGACGGCGCGGCCTGCCTGGTCGGCGACGGGCCCGGCGAGCAGCCGCTGCCCGGACTCGTCGAGGGCGGCTCGGCCGAGGTCACCGTGCGCAGCAAGGACAAGGGCGGCCGGCTGGTCACCTGGACGGCGACGGTGACCGGGCTCGCGCCCGGCTCCGAGGCCTGGGAGGCCGCCGTCGCCGAGCTGAAGGGCAAGCGGCTGAACGCGCCCGACGGCGAGGCCATGACCGGGCGCTGGGCGCGCGAGTGCCGGGTGCTGCGCCTGGAGCCGACCGGCGCCACCTCGCCGCTCCCCGAGGACAGCCTCGCCGCCCGGCCCGTCCCCTCGCCCGCCACCACGCGCGAGCCCGCGCCCGCCGGACTGCCGAAACTGCTGCTGCGCGGACGCCGGGGCAGACGCAAGTAGCACCCGCCCGGCCCGCTGCCGCTCGCCCCGGTCGCGCCCCGGTGGCTCTCGGTCACCGCGCTCGGCGGGCGGGGGTCAGGACGTCGGGAGCTGCTTGCCGTAGTCCACGGTCTGGTCCTTCGCCGGCTCCTCCAGGGCGAAGTCCTTGCCCCAGGACGAGAAACGCAGCGTCCCGGCCCCGCCCGCGCGCTCCAGCAGCAGCGGGTACGGCGTGCCCTCCAGCGACACGTCCAGCTTGCCGCCGGAGCCGCCGTCGCCGGTGATGCGGACGGTGCGCACCCCGTCCTGCTCGTGGTGGCCGTCGGTGGCCAGCGCGCCGTGCAGCGTGAGCAGACCGTCGAGGAGGAGGTCCTTGTCCGTGAACCCGCTGAACTTGCGGTACGAGGGGTCGCCCGCCGGCACCTTGACGTACTTGCCGTCGAGCTTGTCGGCGGCCGCCGTGTCGGAGCCGTCGCCGGACTTGGCGTCCTCCTTCTTCCAGAACGCCGCGTCCGCCTTGAGGAACAGCTGCTCGCCCACCCGCAGCAGATGGAAGGTGGCCCCCTGCGCGGTGACCGACCCGGCGCCGCCGTCCGCCTTCAGCCGCATGTCGAGCCGGTACGTGCGCCCGCTGGTGACGACGCTGCCCGACAGCCGCACCGCGTCCACGGAACCGGCGGCCGCCTTGGTCTTCTCCTGGATCCGCGCGGCCGGCAGCTTGCCCACCCCGTTCGTGCCCGCGTCCGGATCCTCGCCGCAGCCGGCCAGTCCCACGCCCACGACCAGCGCGCACACCGCGCTCACCAACGAGGTCCGGCGCGTACGGCCCTGGGGAATCGCAGTCACAGGGAGGGCTGCCTTTCTGCGGGGGTCTGCTGAGCGGCGTACGGCAGCGTACCGGGGTCGCGCGGGCCGGGCGGAGCCAGTCCGTCCGGACGCCCCACCAGGGCGTATCCGATCGGGACGGGCTAGCCTGAAGCCCGCACGAGCGGGCAATCGGGAAATGAGCAACACCGGCGACAACGCGCCCCACCGGCGCGCACGACAAGGAGGGGCGGTCATGGCAGCGGGAGCCCCGCGGATCTTCGTCTCGCACCTCTCGGGCGTCCCCGTGTTCGATCCGAACGGCGACCAGGTGGGGCGGGTGCGCGACCTCGTCGTCGTGCTGCGCGTGCGGCGGCGGCCGCCGCGGGTGCTCGGTCTGGTCGTCGAACTGTCCACCCGGCGCCGGATCTTCCTGCCCATGACCCGCGTCACCGGCATCGAGTCCGGTCAGGTCATCACCACCGGTGTGCTCAACGTGCGCCGCTTCGAGCAGCGGCCCACCGAGCGGCTGGTGTTCGGGGAGCTGCTCGACCGGCGCGTCACCCTCGTGGAGACCGGCGAGGAGGTCACCGTCCTCGACGCGTCCGTGCAGCAGCTGCCGGCCCGCCGCGACTGGGAGATCGACCGCGTCTTCGTCCGCAAGGGCAAGAAGGCGAGCACCTTCCGCCGGGCCAAGGGCGAGACGCTCACCGTGGAGTGGTCGGCCGTCACCGGGTTCTCGATGGAGGAGCACGGACAGGGCGCGGAGAGCCTCCTCGCCACGTTCGAGCAGCTGCGCCCCGCCGACCTCGCCAACGTCCTGCACCACCTCTCCGCCAAGCGGCGCGCGGAGGTGGCGGCCGCCCTCGACGACGACCGCCTCGCCGACGTCCTGGAGGAGCTGCCGGAGGACGACCAGATCGAGATCCTCGGCAAGCTGAAGGAGGAGCGCGCGGCGGACGTCCTGGAGGCGATGGACCCCGACGACGCGGCCGACCTGCTCTCCGAGCTGCCGGAGGAGGACAAGGAGCGGCTGCTGTCCCTGATGCAGCCCGACGACGCGGCCGACATGCGGCGCCTGATGGCGTACGAGGAGCACACGGCGGGCGGGCTGATGACCACCGAGCCGATCGTCCTGCGCCCCGACGCCACCGTCGCCGACGCCCTGGCCCGGGTGCGCAACCCGGACCTGTCCCCCGCGCTCGCCGCACAGGTCTACGTCTGCCGTCCGCCCGACGAGACGCCGACGGGCAAGTACCTGGGCACGGTCCACTTCCAGCGGCTGCTGCGCGATCCGCCGTACACCCTGGTCAGTTCGATCCTCGACGACGACCTCCAGGCCCTGGCCCCGGACGCGGCCCTGCCGGTCGTCGCCGGGTTCTTCGCGACGTACGACATGGTCGCGGCGCCCGTCGTGGACGAGGCGGGCTCGCTGCTCGGCGCGGTGACCGTCGACGACGTCCTGGACCACATGCTGCCGGAGGACTGGCGCGAGACGGAGTTCCACCTGGAGGGCGAGCCCACGGACGGGCCTGCGGACGGGACCGCCGACGGGCGCGCGGGCGAGCCCGCGGCCGAGAGGGCCGGCCGGCATGGCTCCTGAACGCGAGAGCGCGGGCCGCGAGCGCGCCCAGGCCGCCACGGGCCGGGAGCGCACCCCGACGGGCGCCACGGCGACCGGCCGTACCCGCGCCCGGCTGGACCAGCCGCGGCCGCCCCGGCACCGGATCCTGCCCGAGTGGGACCCGGAGGCCTTCGGGCGGCTGTCGGAGCGCATCGCGCGCTTCCTGGGCACCGGCCGGTTCATCGTCTGGATGACGATCGTCATCATCGCCTGGGTCCTGTGGAACATCTTCGCCCCGGCGGATCTGCGGTTCGACAACTACCCGTTCATCTTCCTGACGCTGATGCTGTCGCTCCAGGCCTCCTACGCGGCCCCGCTGATCCTGCTCGCGCAGAACCGGCAGGACGACCGCGACCGGGTCAACCTCGAACAGGACCGCAAGTCCAACGAGCGGTCCATCGCCGACACCGAGTACCTGACCAGGGAGATCGCCGCGCTGCGCATCGGTCTGGGCGAGGTCGCCACCCGCGACTGGATCCGCTCCGAGCTGCAGGACATGGTCAAGGAGCTGGAGGAACGGCGCGACGGCCACCGCGAACACGCCGTATTCCCGGCAGAACGGTCGCGGGCACGTGACGTAGACGACCGGTGACGGGCTTACCCGGGCGCCCGCAGGTCGCCGTACCATCGTCCCTATGGCTAGCGAAGACGCGGTGCGCGAGGCACTGGCGACGGTGAACGACCCCGAGATCAACCGGCCCATCACCGAACTCGGGATGGTGAAGTCGGTGGAGATCGGCGCGGACGGGGCGGTCGCGGTCGCCGTGTACCTGACGGTCTCCGGCTGCCCGATGCGCGAGACGATCACCCAGCGGGTGACGGACGCGGTCTCCGCCGTGGAGGGGGTCGCCCGCGTCGACGTCACCCTCGACGTGATGAGCGACGAACAGCGCAAGGAGCTGGCGAGCGCCCTGCGCGGCGGCCAGACCGAGCGCGAGGTCCCCTTCGCCAAGCCCGGCTCGCTGACCCGCGTCTACGCGGTCGCCTCCGGCAAGGGCGGCGTCGGCAAGTCGTCGGTGACGGTGAACCTCGCCGCGGCGATGGCCGCCGACGGTCTCAAGGTGGGCGTGGTCGACGCGGACATCTACGGCCACAGCGTGCCGCGCATGCTGGGCGCGGACGGCCGTCCCACCCAGGTCGAGAACATGATCATGCCGCCGTCCGCGCACGGCGTGAAGGTCATCTCCATCGGCATGTTCACCCCGGGCAACGCCCCGGTCGTCTGGCGCGGCCCGATGCTCCACCGCGCGCTCCAGCAGTTCCTCGCCGACGTCTACTGGGGCGACCTGGACGTGCTGCTGCTCGACCTGCCGCCGGGCACCGGCGACATCGCGATCTCCGTGGCGCAGCTGGTCCCGAACGCCGAGATCCTCGTCGTGACGACCCCGCAGCAGGCGGCCGCCGAGGTCGCCGAGCGGGCGGGCTCCATCGCCGTGCAGACCCACCAGAAGATCGTCGGCGTGGTCGAGAACATGTCCGGCCTGCCCTGCCCGCACTGTGGGGAGATGGTCGACGTCTTCGGCACCGGCGGCGGCCAGACGGTCGCCGAGGGCCTCACCCGCACGACCGGCGCGAACGTCCCGGTCCTCGGCTCCATCCCGATCGACGTCCGGCTGCGCGAGGGCGGCGACGAGGGCCGGCCGGTCGTCCTGAGCGACCCCGAGTCCCCGGCGGGCTCCGCCCTGCGCGCGATCGCCGGCAAGCTGGGCGGCCGCCAGCGCGGCCTGTCGGGCCTGTCACTGGGCATCACCCCGCGCAACAAGTTCTAGCTGACTGCTTCGTCAGGTTCTGGGGGCGGCACGGCCCGCACGCGGGTCCCCGTCCCTTCCTCCGCCTGACGACAGTGGGGGCGCCGTCCGTGCTCGGACGGCGCCCCCACTGTCGTCGGGGCCGGGAGTGCGGCCCGTCAGGCGTACGTCTCGATGTCCTTGACCATGGCGAAGCCGAGGCCGTACGCGCTCATGCCCCGTCCGTAAGCGCCCACGTGCACCCCCTGCGAGGTCGAGCCGGCCAGCACCCAGCCGAACTCGGACTCGCGGTAGTGGAACGGCGTCGGCACGCCGTCGACCGGCAGGGACAGCGTGGACCAGTCCGGTCCGTCGAGGTCGTCGGCGAGGACCCACGCCGTCTCGGTCTGCTGGTCCAGCCAGTCGTCGCGCAGGCTGTGGTCCATCTGGCCGGGCCAGGTGAAGGACAGCAGGCCCACCCCGGCGAGCCAAGCAGCCGACGACACGGACGTCGCCTCCAGCAGACCGGTGCCGTCCGCGCTGCGCCGTACGGGGTTCGCGGCGACGGTCACGACGACCGCGAACTTCCCGCGGTCCTCGCCGGCCGTCTCGTGCCGCACGGAGGGCTCGTCGCCGTGCCCGATGGAACCGTGCTCGACGGCCCCGTCGGCGGCCGTGCCCACCTGCATCAGCCAGCGCGGCCCGGTGAAGGCCTCGTCGAGGCCGTACCAGGGGAAGGGTGCCTCCAGGTAGCCGTCGACCGTGCGCCGCGCGGAGGGGACCTGCTGTCCGTCCTCCGCGGCCGGCGTCTGCGCGACTGCCCGACTCGTCGTCTCCATGTGCCCGGACGCCTCCTCGTTCTCGACGGAGCGACCGGCCCGCCCCCCTTCGGGCGTACTCGTCCGCTCCGCACAACAACCAGGCAGCATAGCCACCCCGCTCCGGACTGCCGGGAATCCACCCGGCGCGTGGAGCGTGCGCCCCCTCACATCGGGGGACGCGGACGGCCCAGGTGGCTCAGGTGGCGTCGGCGTCGAAGGGCGGACGGTCGTCCCCGCCCGGCTCCTCGGGACGCTTGGTCATGTCGACGCGCGCGCCGCCCGACGCGCCCGTCGAACCCGAAGCGGCGGGGGTGTCCGTGTCGCGGCTGTGGACCGCGTCCGTCACCTCGGCCATCTCCTTCTTCAGGTCGAAGCCGTTGCGGATCTCCTTCAGCCCCAGCTCGTCGTTGTCCAGCTGCTTGCGGATGAACGTCTTGGGGTTGAGGTCCTCGAACTCGAAGTCCTTGAACTCCGGGCCGAGTTCGCTGCGGATGTCCGCCTTGGCGCTCTCCGAGAACTCGCGGATCTTCCGGACGGTGCGCATCACGTCCTGGATCACCTTGGGGAGCTTGTCCGGACCGAAGACGAGCACGGCCAGGACGATGATCGTCACCAGCTCGAGCGGTCCTATGTCATTGAACACCTGAAGCTCCTTGCGATGTCCGCGGCCCACGGCCCTCGGCCCTCAGCGGTCGAGTGCGGGTCCTCGGCGGCCCGGGCCGGTCCCACGGTACCTGTCGCACCTGTCCGACCGGTACTGCCCCGAGGCCTCCGAGTGGGTGTACCCGGCCGGTTTTCCGCGTTGTTTGCCTGCCGGCACCGGATTTCGTGGCCCGACCTGTGACGTTTGCGGCAATCGGCGCAGCCGGGGGGGGCGGAGCCGGCGGACCCGCGGCCGCCTCAGCAACCTCACCTCACCTCACCTCAGCCGCCGCCCGAGGAACCGAGGACCAGGGTGAGCGTGCGCTCCCGCCCCGCACGCTCCACCGTCAGCTCCAGGCGGTCGCCGGGGCGGTGGGAGCGGGTCCTGACGATCAGCTCCCCGCCCGTGTGGACGCGGCGGCCGTCGACCCCGGTGATGACGTCGCCGGCCCTGATCCCGGCCCGGTCGCCCGGCCCGCCCGGCGTGACCGGCGCTTTGCCGTCGGCGCCCGTGGCACTGACCCGCGCGCCGTCCCCGGCGTAGTCCATGTCCAGGCTGACGCCGATGACCGGGTGCGTCGCCCGGCCGGTGTTGATCAGCTCCTCGGCCACGCGTTTGCCCTGGTTGATCGGGATGGCGAAGCCCAGTCCGACCGACCCGCCCTGGGCGTCGGTCCCGTCGACGCCGTCGGAGCCGGACCGGATGGCGGAGTTGACGCCGATGACCCACCCCCGGGCGTCGAGGAGGGGGCCGCCGGAGTTGCCGGGATTGATCGGCGCGTCGGTCTGGAGGGCGTCCACGTACGAGACGTCGCTCGCGTCGCCGCTGCCGCCTCCGGCGACGACGGGCCGCTCCCTGGCGCTGATGATGCCGGAGGTGACGGTGCCCTCCAGGTCGAAGGGCGCGCCGATGGCGACCACGGGGTCGCCGACCCGGACGTCGTCGGAGTTGCCGAGGTAGAGCGGCCTGAGGCCCTTCACCCCGGTCACCCGCACCACGGCGAGGTCGTAGCCGCTGTCCCGGCCGACGACCTCCGCCGCGACGGTCTTCCCGCCCTCGAAGACGACGGATATCCCGCCGCCGCCCTTGGCGGACTCGACGACGTGGTTGTTGGTGAGGATGTAGCCGAGGGAGTCGAGGACGAATCCCGTGCCCGTGCCCGACCGGCCGCCGCCGCTGACGTGCAGGGTGACCACGCCGGGCAGGGCCCTCGCGGCGATCCCGGCCACCCCCTCGGCGGGCCGCCCGGGATCCGCGGACGCCTGCGGCAGCCGGATCGGGCGGAGCCCGCCGTTGCGCTCCAGGTAGGCGCCGACGGCTCCGCCCAGCCCGCCGGAGACGAGGGCCACGGCCAGCGCGCCGCCGACCAGCCTCCTGCGCACCCGCCGGCGCCGCTCTCGCGCCCCGCCGGACTCCTCGCCCGCGGACCCCGCCCTCCCGGAACCGCCGAACGGAGACGCCGACCAGGGGTCGTAACGCAGCCAGGGGTCCGCGGGGGCGAGACCGACGGCCTGCGGAGAGGAAGAGCCGGGGACAGGTGACACCGGCAGGGCTGCCGAGGCGACGGGCGCGGACGCGGAAGGAGGCGTGGGCGACGAAGGAGGCGTGGACGAGGAAGGAGGCGTGGGCGACGAAGGGAGCGTGGACGAGGAAGGGAGCGCGGGCGAAGAGGGGGGCGTGGGTGCAGCGGGCTGGGAGGGGAGCGCGGGGGCAGCGGGCTGGGAGGGGAGCCCGGGGGCAGCGGGCTGGGAGGGGAGCGCGGGGCCGGGCGCGGGAGTGGGAATGGGGGAAGGCGCGGGGAACAGGGCTCCGAGCAGGGGTCCCGGCTGCGTCTCCGGGCCCGCGGGATGTGCGGCCGGGTGGGGCGCGGCCGCGTCGGACGGGGCCGCGTCGGACGGGGCCGCGTGGGGTGGGGCGGCGGCTCCGGCGGTCTGGGACGCGTTTCCGGGCGGCGGTGCGACGGGCAGGGGCGCGACCGCCGGGTGCTGCACCGGGGGTGCGGGCGCCCAGGGGCCGGGCTCCCCGTACGGCGGCGTGCTGTACGGGTCGGGATCGTGCAACGGCCCACCCCGCCGCTCCCCCGCGCCTGTGCCTTCGCCCGCGGCTTCGCCTGCACCTGCCCCTTCGCCCGCGCCCGAGTCTTCGCCTCCGCCCTCGCCTGCGACGGCGTTCAGGGGGTCGCGGGGATCCTGGGAATCGCGGGGATGGCAAGCCGGGGAGGTGCGGGGTCGCTCCGGGGTCTCGTCGGCGTCCGGGATATCCGTGTGCCGGCCGACGCCCGGCTCGGGGGCGGTCGCCGGACGGCGCAGTTCGTAGTCACCGTCACTCCCGCTCGCCCCGCTCTCCCCCCTCTCCCCGTTCTCCCAACTCTCACTCCCGCCGCCGTCGCCGGAGGCGGGCGGAGCGGGGGTGGAGGCGGGGGCTGCGGCGGGTGACGGAGTCGTCGGCTCCGGTTCCGGCGCGGCGCCGGCCGGGGCTGCGGGCGCGCCGGTGTCGCGCGGGGCGCTGTTCGGGCGGGGGAGTTCGAAGTCGCCGTCAGTCCCGCCGTGCTCCGAGCCGGCCGGCTCGCTCAGGGTGCTGTCGGCCCGGTCCCGGCCCCCGTCCTGGTCCTGGCCTTGGTCCTGGGCCCGACCCTGTTGGTCCTGATCCTGCCCCTGGTCCTGTTGGTCCTGGTCCTGGTCCTCGGGGCTCCGGCGTGCCGGTGATGGCTGCTGCCGGGGCAGGCTCCACCACTTCGCCCTCGTGGGCTTCCCCTCGTCCACGCTCTCTCCCCCAGTCGAGCCGACCGCGGCGTCGAACCGGTGGCACTCCCCCGGCCCTGCCCGGCGTACTTCGCCGTCGCGCCCGGCTGCCTGGCAGGACGCGGTCCACCGCGATTCAACCAGGTTCGCCGGGCGCGGCGCAGGAGACGGTCAGCGGGTGTGCCGCCCCTGAGGGAGGGCAGAAGTGGGGCTGGGAGCGGACGTGGTGAGAGGGACGGGTGCGGCGAGCAGACCGGGACCGGTGAACTTGGGGCCGCTGCCGCTCCAGGCGCTCAGCGAGACCGGCGAGTTCGTGCCGAGGGGACGTATCAGCGGAGACATCACCGCGGCTCCGGCGACCATGGGCGTGGTCAGTCGGTGCAGGGCCTGTTCGACCGGGCCGCCGGGCTGGACGGGCATCCCCGGCAGCAGCGGCGCGGACACCTCGGTCGGGGCGGTCGGGGTGCCGCCGAGTTGTCCGCCCTGGGAGAGCAGGGGGCTCGCGGCCCGGCGGCGTTGGTTCTCCGCGGCCACGGAGCCCGTGCCGGGAGTGCGTGCCGGGAGCACGTTGCTGCCCGAGCCGGAACCGGCCCGGCCGTCCGCGGTCGTGTCGACGGGGGCGACGCCGGTCATGCCGCCCAGTGCGATCGCGGCCAGCGACACCGCGCCGGCGGCGACGAACGCGAACCGCATGCCCCGCGACCGCTCGGTGTCGTGCCGGTCGCCGGCGCGGCCGACGGGGTGGATGCGGAAGCCGCGGTCCGAGGCGGGCGAGAGGACGGAGCCGTGGTGCCGGGCCGGCACATAGCCGAACTCGAACGGCTCGTCCCGTCTCGTGCCCCTCGTTCCGAAGACGGAGTCGGCGAAGCCTCCCCCGCCCAGCGGCGTGCCACGGCCGTCGGAGTCACCTCCGGCGGGGAGGCCCTGAAGGCGGGCGAGGAAGCTTTCGGAGGGGGTCGGCGGGGCGACCTCGGCGAAGACGTTCTTCAGTCGGCGCTGCGCGTCGACCTCCGTCTTGCACTTCGCGCAGGTCGCCAGGTGGGCGAGCACGCGTTCGCGGGTGTCGTGACCGAGCTCGCCGTCCACCAGGGCCGAGAGCCGGTCGCCGAGGTGCTGCTCCGCGAGGAGCCGCTCGGTTGCGTCGTGTCGGGATCCACTCACGCGGTCGCGCCCCCTCCTCCCAGTGCGGGCACACGGGCCACGAAGGAGCTGCGTCCGGCGCGCGCCTCGGGCGCACGGTGCGCGAGGGCCTTGCGCAGTTGGGAGCGGCCGCGGTGGATGCGCGAGCGGACCGTGCCGAGCTTGACGCCGAGGGTCGCGGCGATCTCCTCGTAGGAGAGCCCCTCGATGTCGCACAGCACGACCGCGGCGCGGAACTCGGGCGCGAGGGTGTCGAGGGCCTGCTGGACGTCCGCGTCGAAGTGGGCGTCGTTGAAGACCTGCTGCGGGCTGGGCTCCTTGCTGGGCAGCCGCTCGGCCGCGTCGTCGCCGAGCGCGTCGAAGCGGATGCGCTGCTTGCGGCGGACCATGTCCAGGAAGAGATTGGTCGTGATGCGGTGCAGCCAGCCCTCGAAGGTGCCCGGCGTGTACGTCGACAGGGAACGGAAGACGCGGACGAAGACCTCCTGCGTGAGGTCCTCGGCGTCGTGCTGGTTGCCGGTCAGCCGGTAGGCGAGCCGGTAGACCCGGCCGCTGTGCATGCTGACGATCTCCTCCCACGTGGGCGGAGTCCACGCCTGCCCGTCCGCGTCGGTGGTGAAGGTCGCGGTCTGGGCTGGGCCGACGGCGATGCCGGCGGAGTGGCTGGGGTCAGCAGCGGTGTCGTTCACGGATTTCGGCCTGACTGCCGATCCGAGAAAGCGCCGCAGCACTCCTCCCCGATCCACAGGCGCGGCCGCACCTCCCCTGTCGGCATTGGTGGTGTCCAGTGGAGCCCCTACCATAGCCACCTCGCCCGTTAGCTCCGGATAAGCGGTTTTACGAGAAATTGATGTGGGCTGACACGGCTCATGCGGCTGCGTCAGCACTTGCTCGGCGCCCTGTCCCACGTCGTGATCCAACCGTGTCCCCCCGTAGTCGTTCCCACCCCTTCAAACGCCCGGTCCCATCTGCGGGTTCCCGGCGCCAACGGATACAGTCACGCCCAGGCAACCACGGGGACAGGAGAGGGTCATTACCGGCAACCGGCAGGCAAGCTGGGCGTTCGCCGACGCCTATGCCGCCGAGGACGAAGCGCTGCGCTGGGCCCGCGACCGGGCCCGTGAGGCAGGGCTGCGCTCGGTGTCGCCCAGCACGGGCGCCGCGCTGCGGATGCTCGCCGCCACCGTGGACGCGAAGGCGGTCGCCGAGATCGGCACCGGCACCGGCGTCTCCGGGATCCACCTGCTGCACGGAATGCGCCCGGACGGCGTCCTGACGACCGTGGACCCGGAGCCGGAGCACCAGCAGTTCGCCCGGCAGGCGTTCCGCGCCTGCGGGTTCGCCAGCAACCGGGCCCGCTTCATCCCCGGCCGCGCGCTGGACGTCCTGCCCCGGCTCGCGGACTCCGGCTACGACCTGGTCTTCTGCGACGGCGACCGGCTGGAGCTGCTGGAGTACCTCGCTGAATCGTTGCGCCTGCTGCGTCCGGGCGGGCTGGTCGTCTTCGAGGGCGTCTTCGCCAACGGCCGCACGGTGGACTCGGGGCCGCAGCCCACGGAGGTCATACGCATCCGGGAGCTGCTGCGGGCGGTGCGCGAGAGCCAGGAGCTGGTGACGTCGCTGCTGCCGGTGGGCGACGGGCTCCTGTGCGCGGTCAAGCGCTGAAGCGCTGAGAGGTCCGGGCCCCGGCGTTGGGCCTTTCGGGCCGGACGGCCGCCGCGGACCCGGAGAACCGCCGGAAAGACAACCGCCCCGGCGCCCAGAAGGACGCCGGAGCGATCGACGGTGCAGGGTCGCTTCGCGTCAGCCGACGACCTTCTTCAGGGCGTCGCCGAGCGCGTCGGCCTCGTCAGGGGTCAGCTCGACGACGAGCCGCCCGCCGCCTTCGAGCGGAACGCGCATGACGATGCCCCGCCCCTCCTTGGTCACCTCGAGCGGGCCATCACCCGTTCGCGGCTTCATGGCCGCCATGCTCGTTCCCCTTCCTGAAACCAGCTCATCGCCAAAGCCGACGGCCCGTGGAGGGCAGCCGCGATCCAGCGTGGGATCCGCGGCACCGGCATCGAACACATTGCTTCCAGGCCATTATCCCGCATCTCAGGACCCGATGACCAACATCGGTCGGCATCGCTTGGGCAACGCGCGCGAGCAAAACCACTCAATTCGGCGATGTGGCTGCGATACTGCGCCGCCGCACACGCTTCCGGGCGCCGGAATCCGTCCGGAATTCTTTGACGCAGGTCACACGTCGGGTCCGGTCCCCGGGCGGTGATCTCCGCCATGCTGTCCCGTACAGGGGACGTACCGGCCAGTAGGGCGTCCCGGACGCGACACGGAGGGGAAACGCCATGGTCGACACCGTGCTCTACGAGGTGAGTGACGGGCTCGCGACGATCACGCTGAACCGCCCCGAGGCGATGAACGCGCTGAACGTCGCGACCAAGGTCGCCCTCCGGGACGCGGTGCGGGCCGCCGCGGCCGACGACGCCGTACGGGCCGTGCTGCTGACCGCCGCCGGCGAACGCGCGTTCTGCGTGGGGCAGGACCTGAAGGAGCACATCGGACTGCTGGCCGAGGGGTCGAAGCAGGTCATGAGCACGGTCTCGGAGCACTACAACCCGATCGTGCGGGCGCTGACGGAGGCGCCGAAGCCGGTGGTGGCCGCGGTGAACGGCGTGGCCGCGGGCGCCGGCTTCGGCTTCGCGCTGGCCGCGGACTACCGCGTCGTGTCCGAGACGGCGTCCTTCAACACCTCGTTCGCGGGGGTCGCGCTCACCGCCGACTCGGGCGTCTCGTGGACGCTGCCCCGGGTGATCGGTCCGGGCCGCGCCACCGACCTGCTGCTCTTCCCCCGCAACATCAAGGCGCAGGAGGCGTACGAGCTGGGCATCGCCAACCGGGTCGTGCCGGCGGACGCGCTGCGCGCGGAGGCGGAGAAGGTGGCCCGGGCGCTCGCCGCGGGGCCGACGGTGGCGTACGCGGCGATCAAGGAGGCCGTGGCGTACGGATCGGCGCACAGCCTCTCCGAGACGCTGGACAAGGAGGACGCGCTCCAGACGCGGGCGGGGGCCTCCGAGGACCACGCGATCGCGGTGCGGGCGTTCGTCCAGAAGGAGACCCCGAAGTATCTGGGCCGCTGAGCCGGAACGCCGTCGCCGCCGCGCGCGGGCGGGCCCGCGCGCGGCAAGGCGTGCGTGTGCGTGTGTGCACGTCGTGCGGGCGTGAAGGGGCGGTGGCCCGGCCGTCCGCCCGCTCAGGGGTTCAGGGGGCGTTTCGGCGGGCGCATGCCGCCAGGTGGTCGTTGACCAGGCCGCATGCCTGCATCAGCGCGTACGCCGTCGTCGGCCCGACGAAGCGCAGGCCCCGCTTCTTGAGCGCCTTCGACAGGGCCGTCGACTCGTCCGTGACGGCGGGGACGTCCGCCAGGGTCTGCGGCGCGGGCCGGCCGGCCGGGTCGGGGGCGTGGGACCAGATCAGCTCGTCCAGGTCGCCCGGCGCCCACTCGGCGAGCACGCGCGCGTTGGCGAGCGTGGCGTCGACCTTGGCGCGGTTGCGGATGATGCCGGGGTCGGCCAGGAGGCGGGCGCGGTCCTCGTCGGTGAAGAGGGCGACCGAGGCGATCTCGAAGCCGGCGAACGCGGCGCGGAAGCCGGCGCGGCGGCGCAGGATCGTGATCCAGGACAGGCCCGACTGGAAGGCCTCCAGGCTGAGGCGTTCGAAGAGCGCGTCGTCGCCGTGGACCGGGCGGCCCCACTCCTCGTCGTGGTACGTCACGTAGTCCGGGGTGGACAGGGCCCACGGGCAGCGCGGTGCGCCGTCCGCCCCGGCGAGGGCGGCGCCGTCGCTCACTGCTGGTCCTCGGGGGTCTGCTTCTCCATGGAGACGTGGGGCGCGGCGGCCGGGGTCTGCGCGCCGGCCAGGGCCGACTCCAGGTCGGCGATGCGCGCGTCGCGCTCGGCGAGTTCCGCGGCGAGCCGGTTCAGGGCGTCGTCGACGTCGGCCATGCGGTACCCGCGGACGCTCAGCGGGAAGCGCAGGAGGTCGACGTCGGAGCGATCGAGCGGCCGGTCCGGGGGCAGCGGGTCGTGCAGTCGCTCGGGGGCGGCCTCCGGCAGCGGGCCGGCGTCCTCGCCGCCGCCCACCACGGCGAGTGTCACCGCGGCGACCACGACGGCGAGCGCGACGACCAGAAACAGGAACATAACCATCGGTGGGTCTCCACACTCGGTGTGCTCGGAGCGGATGTGTGTGGGTCCGATCGTGCCATGCGGGTACGGCGGTTAGGGTCGCAGGCGGCGGATGTGCAGGACGTACGAGGAGAGGTCACAGGGGATGCTCAGGCTGGGCAGGCGTGAATTCGGCGCGCACGAGCCGGTGATCATGGCGATCGTGAACCGGACCCCGGACTCCTTCTACGACCAGGGCGCGACCTTCTTGGACGAGCCGGCCCTCGCGCGCGTGGAGCAGGCGGTGGCGGAGGGCGCGGCGGTCGTCGACGTCGGCGGGGTGAAGGCCGGTCCGGGCGAAGAGGTGACGGCGGACGAGGAGGCGCGGCGCACCGTCGGCTTCGTGGCGGAGGTGCGGCGGCGGTTCCCGGACGTGGTCATCAGCGTGGACACCTGGCGGGCCGAGGTCGGCGAGGCGGTCTGCGAGGCGGGCGCCGACCTGCTGAACGACGCGTGGGGCGGGGTGGATCCGCGGCTGGCGGAGGTCGCGGCGCGCCACGGGGCCGGTCTGGTGTGCACGCACGCGGGCGGCGCGCAGCCGCGGACGCGGCCGCACCGGGCGGCGTACGACGACGTCATGGCCGACATCCTGCGGGTGACCGTGGGGCTGGCGGAGCGGGCCGCTGGGCTGGGGGTGCCGCGGGAGTCGATCCTGATCGATCCGGGGCACGACTTCGGCAAGAACACCCGGCACAGCCTGGAGGCGACGCGGCGGCTCGGGGAGATGGTGGAGACGGGGTGGCCGGTGCTGGTGTCCCTGTCCAACAAGGACTTCGTGGGCGAGACGCTGGACCGGCCGGTGAAGGAGCGGCTGACCGGCACGCTGGCCACGACCGCGGTGTCCGCGTGGCTCGGGGCGCAGGTGTACCGGGTGCACGAGGTGGCGGAGACGCGGCAGGTGCTCGACATGGTCGCGTCGATCGCGGGCCACCGGCCCCCGGCGGTCGCCCGCCGGGGACTCGCGTAGGCCGTACGGCCCGTACGGCCCGTACGTGCCCGTGTGGCCCGTACGCGCCGCACGGGCCGCGGCTAGCGGGCCGCTTCCTTGGAGACCAGGGCCACCGCTTCGTCCACGTCGTCGGTGACGTGGAAGAGGAGGAGGTCCTTCTCCGCCGCCTTGCCCTGGGCGATCAGGGTGTTCTTGAGCCAGTCGATCAGGCCGCCCCAGTACTCCGTGCCGAACAGGACGATGGGGAAGCGGGTGACCTTCTGGGTCTGGACGAGGGTGAGGGCCTCGAACAGCTCGTCCAGGGTGCCGAGTCCGCCGGGCAGGACGACGAAGCCCTGCGCGTACTTCACGAACATCATCTTGCGGACGAAGAAGTAGCGGAAGTTGAGGCCGACGTCGACGTAGGGGTTGAGCCCCTGCTCGAAGGGCAGCTCGATGCCCAGGCCGACGGACGTGCCGCCCGCCTCGCTCGCGCCCTTGTTGGCCGCCTCCATGGCACCCGGTCCGCCGCCGGTGATGACGGCCCAGCCCGCGTCCACGAGGGCGCCGCCCAGGCGTACGCCCGCCTCGTACTCCGGGGAGCCGACGGGTGTGCGGGCGGAGCCGAACACGCTGATCGCCGGGGGGAGTTCGGCGAGGGTGCCGAACCCCTCGATGAACTCCGACTGGATCCGCAGCACTCGCCAGGGGTCGGTGTGCACCCAGTCCGAGGGGGCCCGTTCGTCCAGCAGCCGCTGGTCGGTCGTGCTGGCCTGCACCTGGTCGCGCCGTCGCAGGACGGGCCCCAGGCGCTGCTCGTCCGGTGGCTGCTTCTTTCCCTCGGGGTTCCCTGTAGGCATGGTGAACTCCCTCCGCTTCGTTCGATCCACCTCAGCGTAGATCCACCCGGGTTACCGGCGGGGGACGTCGGCGTGTCCGCCGTGCACCGCCGCCGGCCCGGCCCCGCCCGGCCCGGCCCGCCGGCCCTGCTCAGGCGGTGAGCCAGGCCCGCAGCCGTTCCTCGCCGGCCAGGATCTTGGCCGTGTCCACGCGTTCGTCCCGCTTGTGCGCCAAGTGCGGGTTGCCGGGGCCGTAGTTGACGGCGGGCACGCCCAGCGCGGAGAAGCGGCTGACGTCCGTCCAGCCGAACTTGGGCAGCGGCGTTCCGCCGACCGCCTCGATGAAGGCGGCCGCCGCCGGGTGGGACAGGCCGGGCAGGGCGGCGGGGCTGTGGTCGTCGACGACGAACTCCGCCACCGGGCAGCCGGCGAACACCTCGCGGACGTGGGCGACGGCCTCCTCCTCGCTGCGGTCCGGCGCGTAGCGGAAGTTGACGGTGACGACGCACTCGTCGGGGATGACGTTGCCGGCCACTCCGCCGGTGATGCCGACCGCGTTGAGGCCCTCGCGGTACTCCAGGCCGTCGATGACCGGGTGGCGGGGCTCGTAGGCGGCCAGGCGGGCCAGGATCGGGGCGGCCGCGTGGATCGCGTTGGAGCCCATCCAGCCGCGTGCGGAGTGGGCCCGCTCGCCCCTGGTCTTCAGCAGGACCCGCAGGGTGCCCTGGCAGCCGCCCTCGACCTGGCCGTCGGAGGGTTCGAGGAGCACCGCGAAGTCGCCGGCCAGCCACTCGGGGCGGGCCTCGGCGACGTGCTTGAGGCCGTTGAGGTCGGCGGCGACCTCCTCGTTGTCGTAGAAGACGAACGTCAGGTCGCGGTTGGGCGCGGGGACGGTCGCCGCGACGCGCAGCTGGACCGCCACCCCCGACTTCATGTCGCAGGTGCCGCAGCCCCACAGCACCCCGTCCTCGTCCAGCCGCGACGGGACGTTGCCGGCGATCGGCACGGTGTCGATGTGGCCGGCCAGGACGACGCGTTCGGCGCGGCCGAGCCGCGTGCGGGCGACGACGTTGTTGCCGAGGCGGTCCACCGTGAGGTGGGGCAGCGCACGCAGGGCGGTCTCGATCGCGTCCGCGAGCGGCTTCTCGTCGCCGCTCTCCGAGCGGAAGTCGACGAGCCGCGCGGTGAGCGCGGCGGCGTCCAGGGTGAGGTCAAGCGGGGTGTCGGCCATGGCGTCGACCCTAACGCGCCGGTCGGGCGCCCCCTCTTCGCCGCCCGCGCGCACACCCCTGCTGCTCCTCCGTACTCTCCAGTACCTTGTAGGCGTGCCGCAGCCGTCGCCTTCCCCCAAGCGCCGCGGCCGCCTCGTCCGTTTCGGGGCGGCCTGCGTGGTCCTGTCCGCCGTCGCGGGTTATGCCGTGGTCCAGTACGTCTCCGGCGGGACGGGAGATCCCGGCTGCCGGGTCGTCTCCGGCGGCGCCGACGGGGCGGCGTACGAGTTCACGCCGGAGCAGGCGGTGAACGCGGCCACGATCGCCGCCGTCGGCACCGACCGGGCCATGCCGGAGCGGGCCGTGGCGATCGCCCTGGCGACGGCCATCCAGGAGTCGGGGCTGCGCAACCTCGCCCACGGCGACCGGGATTCGCTCGGCCTGTTCCAGCAGCGGCCCTCGCAGGGCTGGGGCACCGCGCGGCAGGTCAGGGACCCGGCGTACGCGGCGGACATCTTCTACGAGCACCTCGCGAAGGTCGACGACTACACCGAGCTGCCGCTGACGGTGGCCGCGCAGCGCGTGCAGCGCAGCGGGTACCCGGAGGCCTACGCCAAGCACGAGCGGGACGCGGTGCTGCTGGCCGCCGCGCTGACCGGGACGTCGGCGGCGACGCTGACCTGCGACGGCCGTTCGAGGGCCACGGCGAGCACGGGCCCGGCGGCGGTGCGGGCGGCGCTGACCCGCGACTTCGGGCGGGGCGGGGCGCGCGAGGGCGCGGGGACCGGCTCGAAGACCGGCTCGAAGACCTCGGTCGGCGGCGCGGGGAAGGCCTCGCAGGCCGCCGCAGGGCCGCCCGTGGCCAGGAGTTCCGGGCGGACGCTGACGCTGCCGGTCTCCGGGGACGCCGCCGCCGGCGGGCGCGGTGCCGCCGAGCGCGGCTGGCAGCTGGCGCACTGGGCGGTGGCCAACGCCTCGGCGCTGCGCATCGAGCGCGTCGTGTACGCGGGCCGGGAGTGGGTGTCCGGTCACAGCGACAGCCGGTGGCGGTCGACCGGTTCCACCAGCGCGGAGGCCGCCGGGGGCGCGGCTGCTGGCGGCGCCGCGGACGGCGTGCGGATCGTCACCGAGCAGTAGTACGGGTCGTCACCCGTGCGGGTCGTGTGCGGGGCGCCGTCCCGGCCGGGTGTTCAGGTTTTCGCGCCGTCACCCTCGCGGGCCGGCAATCCCTTGAGGACAAAGGGCCGCACCGGTTTGCCGGACTTTCACATCGGGCGGTTTTTGCCCGTTTTCCTCCCCAGCCGATAATGCGACGCATTGCCAACTCTTTACGTCGGCCGTGCGCAACCTTCGGGGGCTTCGAGCGGTAGTCACTGCGTCCGGGCCCGGACAGGCAGACAGTCACAGCAGTCACAGACAGTCCTTGTTCTCTCCGTCGAAGGAGCATCATGTCCCTCCCCCTGACCCGTCGGATCGCCCGTGCCGCGCTGCTCGTCGCTGCGGGAGCGGCCGCCGGGGTCGGTGCGGCCGGCTCCGCCGGCGCCGCCCCGAGCCTGCCCGCCGCCCCCGACCTCGGCGGGCTGACCGCCCTGGACGGGGCGAGCGTCGGCCACACGGTCGACGGTGCGGCGCACAACGTCACCGGGCTCGCGGGTGAGACCGGCGGCAAGACGGTCGAGCAGGCGCTGCCGGCCGCGGCCAAGACCGGCGGCAAGGCCGTGAAGCAGGCGGCTCCGGTGGCGCAGAAGACGGCCGGCGAGGCGGCGGGTTCCGCCGGGGGCCTCCTCGGGGACACCGCGTCGACCGCCACGAAGGGCGGACTGCCGACCGACTCCCTCACCAAGGGTGGACTGCCCGGCGCGCAGACCCTGCCGGTGAAGAGCCTGCCGCTCGGCTAGGACCCGTCGGGCCACTCGGCCAGGGCCCGCCGGTCGGCCAGGGCCCGCCGGTCGGCCAGGGCTCGCCGGTCGGAGCGGGGCGGTCGACGCCTCGCTACCGGACGGACGCCGGCGAGGGCCTGAGCCGGGCGGTTCCGTCGGCCGCGCCGTCGTCCGGAGCGCATCGGCGTGCGGCCGGAGCCCGCGGAAGGGGGCTCCGGCCGATCGGTCCGCCGCGGCGGCCGGTCCGGCGCCAGGGGCTCGCTCCCGGCCCGCCGGACCCGCCCAGCTGAACCCCGCCCGCCGGATGTCGGTCAGTCGAGGCCCTCGACGATGCGGAAGTCGCGCTCGGCGCCGTCGGCGAGGACGGCCAGCGCCTCCTGGTAGGCCGCGCTCTCCCGCGCCGCGACGGCCTGCTCGAAGCTGTCGAACTCGACCAGGACCGTGCGCTCGGCGATTCCGGCGTCGTACGCCACGACCCGGCCGCCGCGGACGAAGGTCCGGCCGCCCCAGGGCTGGACGGCCAGGCGGGCCAGCTTGCCGTAGGCGGCGAGCTTCTCGGGGTCGGAAACGGTGCGGTAGACGCTGACCCAGTAGGCCTTGGGCATGGCAACCTCCAGAGTGGGGACGAGCGTCGCGGCGGTGCGGGCGCCGTCGTCGTCGGTACCGGTTACAGGCGTCCGACCGCGGCGCGCACCCGCTCGTCCGTCGCCGTGAGGGCCACGCGCACGAAGCGCTCGCCCGCCTCGCCGTAGAAGTCGCCGGGGGCCACCAGGATGCCCCGGCCGGCCAGGTCGGCGACCGTGGTCCAGCAGGACTCGTCCCGCGTCGCCCACAGGTACAGGCTGGCCTCGCTGTGCTCGATGCGGAAGCCGTGGGAGAGCAGCGCCTCGCGCAGGAGGGCGCGGCGGGCCGCGTAGCGTTCGCGCTGCTCGCGGACGTGGCCGTCGTCGCCGAGCGCGGCCACGACCGCCGCCTGGGTGGGCGCCGACGTCATCATGCCGCCGTGCTTGCGGATCTCCAGCAGGGGGCCGAGGACGGCCAGGTCGCCCGCCAGGAAGGCCGCGCGGTACCCGGCCAGGTTGGAGCGCTTGGAGAGCGAGTGGACCGCGACGACGCCCTCGTAGGAGCCGCCGTTGACGTCCGGGTGCAGGACCGAGACCGGGTCGGCCTCCCAGCCCAGCTCCAGGTAGCACTCGTCGGAGAAAACCAGCACCCCGTGCCGCCGCGCCCAGGCGACGATCCGGGTCAGTTCCGCCTGGGACAGGACCCGGCCGGTGGGGTTGGACGGCGAGTTCAGCCAGAGCAGCCTGAGGCCGGCCGGGTCGAGGTCGGTGGGGTCGTCGTAGACCTCGTACTGCGCGCGGGCCAGCCGGGCGCCCACCTCGTACGTCGGGTAGGCCAGCCGCGGGAAGGCCACCCGGTCGCCGGGGCCGAGGCCGAGCTGGGTCGGCAGCCAGGCCACCAGCTCCTTGGAGCCGACGATCGGCAGGACGTGGCGGTGGGTGACCTCGCGGGCGCCCAGGCGGCGCTCCAGCCAGCCGGTGATCGCGTCCCGCAGGGCCGGGGTGCCCCACACGGTCGGGTAGCCGGGCGAGTCCGCGGCGTCGACCAGGGCCTTCTGGATCAGGTCGGGAACCGGGTCGACCGGGGTGCCGACCGACAGGTCGACGATGCCGTCCGGGTGCGCTGCGGCCGTCTTCTTGTACGGCTCCAGCTTGTCCCAGGGAAACGTGGGAAGGCGGTCGGAGACTGCGGAGGACACGGTGACTGGCTCACTTTCGTACGGACGGCAAACGCCTCGGCCCCGTACGGCGATCGGGCGGGATCAGGCCGTACGGGACCGAGGCGGCACGGAGTACGGGCCGCTGCTGCGGATTACTCGGCCGCCTGCGGCGGCAGCGCGGCGACGAAGGGGTGGTCGCGCTCGATCAGACCCAGCTTGCTGGCGCCGCCGGGCGAGCCGAGGTCGTCGAAGAACTCGACGTTCGCCTTGTAGTAGTCCTTCCACTCCTCCGGAGTGTCGTCCTCGTAGAAGATCGCCTCGACCGGGCAGACCGGCTCACAGGCGCCGCAGTCGACGCATTCGTCCGGGTGGATGTACAAGGACCGCTGGCCCTCGTAGATACAGTCGACCGGGCACTCTTCGATGCAGGCCTTGTCCTTCACGTCGACACAAGGCTGCGCGATGACGTAGGTCACGCTGTCGTTCCTCCTCGATAGGGCGCTGGCGGGCCTCCTCAGGCTCCGCCGCCTGGCGCGCGGGAGCGCGGCGTCGTCGATGCCCGCCCCTAGTATCTCCGTTCTTGGGCATGATCCGAACAGGAGGGGTGAAACGACCTGTGGAAATCTCGGCCGCCGGACGCCTGGAGGTCCGTATCACCGCCGCTGACGTGGGCAAACGTGTCTCCGTACGGCGCTTGAGCGGCAGCACGTCCACGGGGGACGAATTCACCGACACGGTCGGTGTTCTCACATCATGGGACGACGGTGTGCTCGTGATCACACGGAAGAGCGGCGAGAGCGTCCGTGTTGACGCGTCCTCGCTGGTCGCCGGGAAGGTCGTGCCGCCCGCGCCCGCCCGCCGGCGCGGTCCCGCCGCCTCCTATCCGGAGCTGGCCCGGATCGCCGCGCGGGCCTGGCGTCCCGTGGAGAGCGAGCCGCTCGGCGCATGGGAGCTGCGGGCCGCCGCGGGGTTCACCCGGCGGGCCAACTCGGTGCTGCCGCTCGGCGACCCCGGAATGCCCCTCGACGCGGCCCTGGACGCCGTGCGCGACTGGTACGGCCGGCGCGGGCTGCCCGCCTATGTGCAGACGGCGACGGGGGCCGAGGGCACGCAGGAACTGCTGGGCGCCCGGCTGGAGGAGCGCGGCTGGGTGCGTGAGGTGACGGCGGAGCTGTGGATCGGGGCGCTGGCGCCGCTCGCCGACCGGGTGGAGCCCACGGGCGTGGTGCTGTCCCGGGAGGCCGACGGGGCGTGGCTGGCGCGGTACCACCGCACGGGCGTCGGCGAGGCGGCCCTGAAGGTGCTGGCCGGGGGCCCTCCGGGCTCTTCCGGCGCGGGCGGGGCGCAGCCGTCGGTCTGGTTCGCGTCCGTGCCCGGCCCGGACGCGGGGGCGCCGCCCGCCGCGATCGGGCGGTGCGTCGTGGACGGGCGCTGGGCCGGGTTCGCCGCCGTCGAGGTCGATCCGGCGCGGCGGCGCGAGGGCCTCGCCACGACCGTGATGGCCGCCCTGGCCCGCGAGGCGCTGGCGGAGGGGGCGTCGGCGGCCTGGCTCCAGGTGGAGGAGGACAACACGGGCGCGCGGGCGCTGTACGCCGGCCTGGGCTTCGCCGCGCACCACGCCTACCACCACTACCGGGAGCCGCAGCCGTCGTCGCGGGCCTCGGCGGGGGCGTCGTGAGCGGGTCCGGGCGCGGGATCGACGGCGGCGAGGTGCGCCGGCGGTTCGCCGAGGAGGCCCGCGCCGAGCGGCCCGACCTGGCGCTGCTGTGCCTGCTGATCGGCGCGGCGGCGGATCCGCTGCTGGACGAGGCCGGTGTGGACGCCGCGCAGATCGAGCTGGACCGGCTGGCGGGGGAACTGCCCTTCCGGCCCGGCGGACCGCACGCCTGGGCGGTGGCGCTGCGGGATCTGCTCGGCGGGCGGCACGGCTTCGGCGGGTCGGCCGCGGACTACGACCGGCTGGAGTCGTCGCTGCTGCACCGGGTGCTGACGCGGCGGCGAGGGCTGCCGATCCTGCTGTCCGTGGTGTGGGTGGAGGTCGCGCGGCGGGCCGGGGCCCCGGTGTACGGGGTCGCGCTGCCGGGGCACTTCGTGGTGGGGTTCGGGCCGCCCGGGGACGTCGCGCGCCAGGTGCTCGTCGATCCCTTCGACGGCGGCCGCGTGCTGTCCGGCGGCGACGCCGAGCGGCTGGTGACCGGGGCGACGGCGGCGCGGCTGGAGCCGTCGATGCTGGGTCCGGCGGAGCCGCTGGAGGTGGTGACGCGGATCCTGAACAACATCCGCTCATGGGCGGCGGCCCGCCCGGAGCGGTCGGACGTCGCGCTGTGGGCCGTCGAGCTGGGGCTGGCCGTGCCCTCGCATCCGGCCCGGCTGCGCTACGAGAAGGGCCAGTTGCTGGTCCGGCGCGGTGACTTCGTCGGCGGGGCCGCCGAGCTGGAGGAGTACGCGTCGCTGGTGGAGGTCGTGGACGGGGCGATGGCGGAGCGGGTGCGCAAGGAGGCGTTCGCCGCGCGGGCCCTGCTGAACTGACGCCCCTGTCCGGCCGGCCGGGCAGAGTGCCCGGATCTCACAGCCAGCCCTTCTCGCGGGCGGTGCGGACCGCCTCGGCCCGGTTGCGCACCGCGAGCTTCTGGATCGCCGTCGACAGGTAGTTGCGCACCGTGCCCTGGGACAGGTGCAGGGCGGTGGCGAGTTCGGCGTTGGTCGAGCCGTCGGCCGCCGCCCGCAGCACCTCGCGTTCGCGGTCGGTGAGCGGGTTGGCGCCCTCCGCCAGGGCCGCCGCGGCGAGCGTGGGATCGATGACCCGTTCGCCCGCGAGGACCTTGCGGACCGCCTGGGCGAGCTGGGCGGCCGGGGCGTCCTTGACGAGGAACGCGTCGGCGCCCGCCTCCATCGCGCTGCGCAGGTAGCCGGGACGGCCGAACGTGGTGAGGACGACGAGCTTGAGCCGCGGGAACTCGCGGTGGAGCTGTCCGGCGGCCTCGATGCCCGTCGCGCCCGGCATCTCTATGTCAAGAAGGGCGACGTCGACGTCGTGGGCGCGGGCGGCCGCGAGGACCTCGTCGCCGCGCGCCACCTGGGCGACCACCTCGATGTCGTCCTCCAGGCCGAGCAGGGCCGCCAGAGCCTCGCGGACCATGGACTGGTCCTCGGCCAGCAGGACTTTGATCATGCCACCACTCATGCACCGGATCCTATGTCCGGCGCCGGGCCGGCCGGGACCCGGGCCGTCAGCCGGAAGCCCTTCTTCAACCGGCCCGCCTCCAGGGCGCCGTTCGCCTTCTCCATGCGTTCGGTCAGGCCGGTGAGGCCGTTGCCGGGGCCCTTGCCGGAGCCGCCGGATCCGTCGTCCTCGACGCACAGTTCGACGACGGGGCCGTCGAGGGTCTGCCGCCGTACGACGTCCACCGTGCAGCGGGTCGCGCCGCTGTGCCGCACGACGTTGGTGATCGCCTCGCGCAGCGCCCAGGCCAGAGCGGACTCGCTCTCCTCGGGGACGCCCTCCAGGTCGGGTTCGGCGGGCATCGCGGCGACGACGCCGGCCGCGGTCAGCGCGACCTCGGCGCCGGCCAGTTCGGACGCCAGCCGGGGCCGCCGGTAGCCGGTGACGGCCTCACGGACGTCCACCAGGGCCTGGCGGCTGACCTGTTCGATGTCGGCGACCTGCTGGGCGGCCTTGTCGGGGTGGCCGGGGAGCATCCGGCCGGCCAGCTCGCTCTTGAGCGTGATCAGGGACAGCGAGTGGCCGAGCAGGTCGTGCAGGTCCCTGGCCAGCCGCAGCCGCTCCTCGTTGGCGGCCAGTTGGGCGACCGTCGCCCGCGCCTTGCGCAACTCCACGGTGGTGCGGACCAGTTGGCTCACCCCGGTCATCGCGAAGCCGATGAGCAGGACCAGCAGCAGGAGGTTGAGCGCCTCCTCCTCGTCGGTGCGCAGTCCGACGAGGAGCAGGACCGCGCCCGTGCCGGGGATCGTCCAGAACGCCGCCCGCATCGGGAGCACGCTCCCGCAGGCCACGGAGACGTAGCAGTACAGGCCGAGCCAGGCGGAGCCCATGGTGAGGCTCAGCACGGTGGCGAGCACCGCCATCGCGCCGATGACGGCGACGACGAGCCGGGGGACGAAGGACGCGGCCCCCATGTTGCGGAACAGCAGGGCGAGATAGAGGACCACGAACACCGCGAGGCCCAGGGAGCCGGCCGCGGTCGCGCCCGAGCTGTGGCCGCCGGAGACGAGGTCGTGGACCGGCGAGCTGAGGAACACCAGCCACACGCCGATCCACAGCAGCTTGCGGCGCCACAGCTCGCTCCGGCTGCGGGCCGGCCCGCCCGGCAGGATCAGGGGGTCCCGCCGGGCCTCGTTCGACTGGTCCTGCGTCATGACGCTCACGCCTTCAGCGTGTCCTTCCGGTACAGCCAGGCCGCGCCGCCCGTGAACAGGGCGAAGAAGGCGACCAGGATGGCGATGTCCTTGGCGTGCGGGGCCTGGCTCTGTTCGATGGCCTGGCCGAGAGAAGCGTACGCGTGGGTGGGGGCCCACTCGGCTATGTCCCGCAGCCAGGCCGGGAAGGTGGCCGTGGGCCACCACAGGCCGCCGAGGATCGACAGCCCGAAGTAGGTGATCATCGTGATCGGGCGGACGGCGTCCCCGTCGGCGAGGTAGCCGATCGCGACGCCCAGGGCGGCGAAGACGAGGCTGCCGGCCCAGATCGCGCCGGTGAGGGCGCCCCACTGCCAGGCGTCGAGCCGGACGTCCTTCAGCGCCGCGGCGCACGCGAACACCACGACGATGGACGGGAGGCTGACCACGGCCGCGCTGGCGGTCTTGGCGAGGACGTACCCGCGGCCCGGCAGCGTGGTCAGCCGCAGCTGCCGCACCCAGCCGCTCTCGCGCTCCTTGGCGATGCGCTCGCTGTTGCCCATCAGGACGGCCGTGAGAGCGCCGAAGGAGGCCATCGAGACCATCATGTACGTCGGGAGGGTCAGGCCCGTCCCCTCGACCTTGGTGGTGGTGTCGGAGGTGCTGGAGATCAGCAGGAACAGCATCGACGGGTAGATGACGGAGAAGAACAGGAACTTGCGGTTGCGCAGGGCGCGGGCGAGCTCCAGCTTGATCAGGCTGTTCACTTGGTCTTCGCCTCCTCGGCGGCGGTGATGGCGACGAAGGCCTGCTCCAGGCCGAGCCCGGCGACTTCGAGGTTGCGGGGGTAGACGCCGAGCCCGTACAGCGCGTGGACGGTGGCGTCGGCGTCGGCGGACTGGATGCGCACGGTGGTCCCGGAGACGTCGAGGGCGGTGAGGAAGGGCAGCTCGCGCAGGGCCGGTTCGTCGATCACGCCCTCCAGGTCGAAGGAGACGCGCCGTGCGCCCGCCTTCGCCTTGATCTCGGCCGCCGTGCCGTCGGCCAGCAGCCGGCCCCGGTGCAGGACGAGCACCCGGTCGGCTATGGCGTCGGCCTCCTCCAGGTAGTGCGTGGCGAACAGGACGGTGCGGCCCTGGTCCGCCTGCTCGCGCATGGTGGCCCAGAAGGCCTGGCGGGCGGTGACGTCCATGCCGGTGGTCGGCTCGTCCAGGACGATCAGGTCGCTGTCGCCGGCGGTGGCGAGCGCGAACCGCACGCGCTGGGCCTGGCCGCCGGAGAGCTTGTTCACCTTGCGGGCGGCGATCTGCGCGATGCCCGCGCGGGCCATCACCTCGGACGCCTTGTACGGCTTGGGGTGCAGCGCGCAGGCGAGGCCGACGAGTTCGGCGACGGTGACCTCGTCCATGAGGCCGCCGCTCTGGAGCATCGCGCCGACCCGGCCGGCGACGATCGCCTCGCGCGCGGTGACCCCGAAGACGCGGACGGAGCCGCTGTCGGGCTGTTTGAGGCCGAGGAGCAGGTCGAGGGTGGTGGACTTGCCCGCCCCGTTGGGTCCGAGCAGCGCCACGGTCTCCCCCGGGCGCAGCGAGAGCGTCAGGCCGTCCACGGCCCGCACGTTCCCGAAGCTCTTGCTCACCTGGTCGAACCCGACCGCCGGTGCTGTCTGCGTCGTCATGCCGTCATCGTCGCGCGGGCGGGCGGCGGGGCGGCAGTGCCGGACGTCCGGGGTGCCGCATGACAGATGTCATGCGGCACCCCGGCGCGTCAGCTCGGGTCGGTGTCGATGACCCCGGTCCGGTTCGTCTCGCTCTTGAGGGCGGGACGCAGGGCGCCGATGACGTCCTGGACGGTGACGGCCGTCTTCTGGCCGGTGCCGCGGGCGATCAGCACGCCGTCGAAGGTGCGGCCGTACAGCTCCTTCAGGGCGGCCTGGTCGTAGCTCTCGACGAGCTTGCCGTTGACGGCCTTGACCTGGAGGAACTTCCACAGGGAGTTCTTCGGGCTGAAGGAGACGGCGTGCGCGGCGTCGGTCATGACGGTGACCTTGCCGGACATCGCCGGTTCGGCGAACTCCTTCATCATGCGGTCGACCTCGGCGTCGGACACCGTCGGCTGCCGGGTCGTCGTCGGCACCTTCACGCCGGACGCCGAACCGGTCTCCACCTGGGTGCGGTAGGCCGCCACGACGGCGTCCTCGGCCTTCGCCGCGTCGATGCCCTTGCCGGCCTTGCCGTAGACGGGGACGGCCTTGCCGGACTCGAACCTGATGGTGCCGTCGGCGGCCGAGCCGGAGCCGCCCGCCGCGCTCCGCAGAGCGGCCTGGAGCTTCTCCCCGTCGACCGGCATCTCGGGCTCGACGACGCGGTGCTGCCCGAACAGCGAGCCGATCACGGAGACCGGGTTGTAGTCGCTCCCGGCGGCGCCGTCGACCGTGGCCGGGATGTCGAACTGGAGGCCCGCCTGGTCCGGCTTGAGGGTGACGGAGCCGCCGTCGACGGACAGCTTCAGCGGCTGGACCGCCCGCTTGCCGAAGGCGTCGTCGAGCTTCTTGACGGCGTCGTCGCGGGTGCCGCCGCCGATGTCCACTCCGAGGACGGTGGTGCCCTTGGGCACGTCGGAGTGGTTCATCAGCAGGCCCGCGCCGTACAGGCCGATGCCCGCGACGACCACCAGGCCGCCGAGCAGCGGGAGCTTGCCGCGGCCCTTCTTCTTTTTCTTCTTGGAGCCTGCGGCCGGGCTCTGCCCGGTCTGCTCCGGCGCCTTGGGCGGGGTGTGCGGCAGCGGTCCGTCGGCGGGCGCGGCGCCCGCGAAGGGCCCGCCCTGGCCGCCGGCCGGGACGACGGGGATGCCGCTGGTGACGGTGTGTCCGGAGACGTTGTCGGCCGGACGGCCGCCGTAGCCGCCCGCGCCCGGTCCGGGGGCGGGCTTCTGCGGGGTGAGGATCGCGGTGTCGTCGCTCAGGCCGCCGCCGGGCAGCCGGCCGGTGTCCACACCGGCGCCCGCGCCGGGAGCGGCCGTCCGCGGACCGCCGGGACCGGGCCGCGGGCCGGGGCCGCCGGGAGTTCCGGGGCCGCGGGTCGCGCCGGGGGCGCCGCCGTTCATCGGGGGCACCATCAGGCCGTCGCCGGTGACCGGGCCGGTGGTGGGGCCGGCGGGGCCGCCCTGCGGGCCGCCCCGGCCGCCGGGACCGCCCGGCCCGTCGGGGCCGTTGAAGTCGTAGGACATGCCGGGAGCGCCGGGACCGGCCGGGAGGCCCGTCTGGCCGCCCGGTCCGCCGGGAAGGCCCTGCGGGCCGCCGGAACCGCCCTGCGGGCCGCCGTTGGGGCCGGGGAGGCCGCCCTTCGGGGCGGGGAGGCCGTTCTGGCCGGTGCCGGAGAAGTAGGGCAGGTCGTCGCGGCTCGGGTCGGCCGCGCCGACCTGGCCCGGTCCCTGGCCCGGACGCGCGCCGTTGCCCTGGGGGCCCGCGGCGAGCGCCTCGGTCACGTCGAAGGAGCCGGTGCCGCCGCCGTGCCCCGGAGCCACGGGACCGCCGGTCGCGCCGGAGAGCCCGGCGCCGTTGGCGCCGCCGGGGCGGGCGCCGCCGGGCACGCTCATGGAGCCGACGACGCCGCCGGGACGTCCGGCGCCCGGCCGTGCGCCGCCGGGGGCGGGCGGGGCGCCGGGCGCGGGGGCCGGGGCGGCGGCGGGCGTGCCGGCGGCGGAACCGCCGGGCAGTCCGGCGCCGTTGGTCCCGCCGCCGCCCTGACCGCCCTTGGCGGGCGCGGACTTGCGCGGCGCGAACCAGTCGCTCGTCTTGTCCTCGGCGCCTGACGCGGGGTCGGCGGGCAGTTCGAACGAGCCGGTGTCGGACGAGCCGCTGCCGGCGGCGCCCGGGGGCGACGGCTGCTGCACGTCGGCGCCGGCGTCGGACGTGCCGCCCGCGCCGTTCTCGCCCGCGCCGTCGGACTCGGCCACGGGCGTGCGCACGACGACCGGCGGAATGGGCCGCGATCCGGGGATGTTGATGCGGATCCGCGTGGTCAGCGTGGTCTCGGTCTTGCGTTCCTCCGGTCGCGCGGCCGAACGGCCCGCGTCGGCGCCGCCGTCGGACACCACGGGGGTGCCGTACGGCGGCGTGCCCGAGGGGTATGCGGCTCCGCCGCGCCCGTTGGACCCGTTGGGCCCGGAGGACGGACTGTCAGTTTCACGACTCAAGGCAGGTTCTCCAGGTTGGCTCCGCCGCCCGCCACGACCTCACGGGCAGCTCGGCGGCGCGCACCACCATACTGGCCACTTCTGGCCCGTATCCCACGACCGCCGGGGAAACACACACGGGACTCCCACGGGCCGGTCACGGTGAAGTGGTACGTCACTTCCCAAGTCGGACGTCGTCGCCGACCGGTTGCCGCCCCAAACCAATGGTGGCGCAGATCACAGCAAGTGCCATGCCGCCGAGCAGGAAAAGATACGAGCCGCCTCCCGCTCCGAACAGGAAGTCGCCCTCGGGGCGGCCCGCGGTGCACAGCACGACGGTGATCATCCAGCCGGCGGCGGGCGCGACGGCCCCGGCGCGGGTGCCGAGGGCCCGCGCGCCGCCGACGAACAGCCCGCCCGCCCCGGCGAGCGCGAGGAGCAGACCGCCGGGGAACCAGCCGGCCTGGACGAGCGCGCCGGCGAGCGCGACGAGCGCCCCGAGCAGCAGGAGCGCCGTATAGGCGGCGAGCCGTGCGGCGGAGGGCATCCGCAGCGGCTGGGCGAGCATCGAGCCGCGGTCGGACATCAGGCCGCCCCCGCCGTGTCGTCGAGGCCCGCGAACAGGTCGTCCTCCCTCTTTCCGGCGGTCTCCCCGCGCACCAGCTCGTAGTACTCGGTGGTGAAGAGGGGCTGGGCGAGTTCGTTGGACAGGGCGAAGTACCGGTCGCCGGGGGCGACCTCGACCTGGGTGGCGTGCGCGCGCATGGCGGCGGCCTTGGCGGCGGCGGGCGGGCCCGTGCCGTCGATCGCGGTGGTGACGCGGCCGTCGTCCACGACGCCCGGCACGTCGGAGACGGCGGCGCTACGGGTGAAGGGGAGCGCGGGCAGTTCGTCGCGGAGGCGGGCGAAGGCGTCGTCGGCGACGGACCGCGGGACGCGGTTCCAGTACACCTTGGGGATGCGCCATCCGGCGGCCCCGGCCAGATCGGCGGCCCGCATGGCGACGCGGTGGGCCTGGACGTGGTCGGGGTGGCCGTAGCCGCCGTCGTCGTCGTAGGTGACGAGGACCTGGGGGCGCACCTCCAGGATCACCTCGGCCAGGGTCGCGGCGGCCGCGTCGACGTCGGCCTGCCAGAAGCACGCGGGGTCGTCGTTGTCGGAGAGACCCATCATCCCGGAGTCGCCGTAGCGGCCGGGGCCGCCGAGCTGCCGGAAGTCGGTGACGCCGAGTGCGGCCATGGCGGCGGCCAGCTCGCCCCGGCGGTGCTCGCCGAGGGCCGCGCCGGTCAGCTCGCGCAGGTGCGGCGGGATGACCTCGCCCCGCTCGCCGAGGGTGCAGGTGACCAGGGTCACGTGCGCCCCCTCGGCCGCGTACCTGGCCATGGTCGCGCCGTTGTTGATCGACTCGTCGTCCGGGTGCGCGTGCACCAGCAGCAGACGCCGGGCGGGCAGTTCCGTCATGCGCCCACCCTACGAGGCGGCGCCTCTCCCCCGGTCACGCACCCGCCCGTCGTCCCTCGTCGTGGCGCGCGGGCCACGGCGGGGGACGACGGGGCTTGAGGCGGTCAGGTGGCGCGGCGAGGCTGGACGTCGTCCGGCGCGAGGACGATCTCGGCCCAGACCGTCTTGCGCGGGCGCAGCTCCGCGGCCCAGCCCCACCGGTCGGCGAGCGCCTCGACCAGCAGCAGCCCACGGCCGGACTCGGCGCAGGCGTCGGCTTCAGCGTCGGTGCCGGTGCCGGATTCGACGCCGGCGCAGGCGTCCCAACCGGAGTGCGGTGGACGCGGGGCACAGGGCGGACGGGGCGCGCGGTCGCCCGCCGTGTCGGTGACCTCGATGCGCAGCGTGTCCGCGATGACGTAGAGCGTGAGTCTGAAGTCCCGGCCGGGCACGCGCCCGTGGGTCACCGCGTTCGCCGCGAGTTCGGCGACGATCTGGCCGGCCGGGTCCACCGGCGCTCCCCAGGAGCGCAGTTGCTCGACGGCCAGCAGCCGGGCGAGGCGCGCTCCGCGAGGCGTGGGGGACAACCGCACGCTGAAGTTGCGGAAGTGCTGTCCGGGGAGCCGGGCGGGCGGCCGGGTCCCGGAGGAGACGGATTCCTGGATCACGTCACTCAGCGTGGCCGCTCACGCTTACCGTGAACAGTGACGAAGCCGTTGCGTACGGTGACTGTCCGGGTGCTGTCCGGGCATGTCGGAACTGTCGGCCCGGATGACGGAGGGGTGCGGGTGACGCAGGTGAACGGCAAGCCGGTCCAGCTCAAGGAGGAGGCGGACGAGCCGGGTTGGGAGGTGGACCCGGACGACGACTGGGGCGTCGCCGTCGTGGAGACCGTGGGGCGGCAGTTGAAACCGCGGCGCGAGGCCGTGGGGATGCGCGCGGCCGACTTCGGGCTGGCGGTCGGGTACGGCGAGGACCTCGTCTACAAGATCGAGAGCGGGAAGCGGATCCCCCGGCCCGAGTACCTGGACAAGGCCGACAGGGTCCTGGAAGCGGGCGGACTGCTGTCGGCGATGAAGGAGGACGTGAAGAAGGTCCGGTACCCGAAAAAGGTGCGGGATCTGGCGGCGATGGAAGCGAGGGCCGTCGAGATCGGGGTGTACGAGTGCAACAACATTCATGGACTGTTGCAGACTCCCGAGCATGCCCGCGCCTTGCTGGAATCCTGGCAGCCCGCCTATACGCCGGATGATGTGGAACGGCTGGTCGCAGCTCGCATGGCTCGCCAGTCCGTCTTCGAACGGTCACCCGCGCCCGCGCTGAGCTTCGTCCTGGAAGAGTCGACGCTGCGCCGCAGGGTTGGGGGCACAATGGTGAGGCGACAGCAGTTCGAACGCCTGCTACGGGTGGGGCGGTTGAACAACGTGACGCTTCAGGTGATGCCGTTGGACAGTGGTGCCCACTCCGGCCTCAGCGGCAGGATCGAGCTGCTGAAGTTCGAGGACGGCACAGGAGTAGGCCGTTCCGACGGAGCGTTCAGCGGCCGTCCGACGCCCGAGCCGAGGCAACTCCGCATCCTTGAGCTGCGCTACGGCACCATCCGGGCGCAGGCTCTCCGCCCGGGGGAGTCGCTGACCCTCATCGAGAAACTGCTGGGAGAGACATGATCCGCAAGCACGCCGCCGGGGGCTCATCCGAACCGGCCTGGTTCAAGAGCAGTTACAGCAGCGGGCCTGACGGTGAGTCCTGCGTGGAGATCGCCGTCGCCCGCACCACGGTCCGCGTCCGAGACTCCAGGCACGCCGCCGGGGGCTCATCCGAACCGGCCTGGTTCAAGAGCAGCTACAGCGACGGTACCGAGGGCGACTCCTGCGTGGAGATCGCCGCCGTCCCCGCCGCCGTCCACGTCCGCGACTCCAAGCACGCCGACGGCCCACGCCTCCGGCTCTCGCCGGAAGCCTGGGCCGACTTCGTGCCGTACGCCTCCGAGGGCTGACGGCGTCAGAACTTGATGCTGCCGATCATGCTCGCCACACTCGTCGTCAGATCGCTGATCGTGGGAGCGATCGTCGACGAGGCCAGGTAGAAGCCGAGCAGGATGCAGACGACGGCGTGACCGCCCTTCAGTCCCGACTTCTTGACCAGCAGGAAGACGATGATCGCCAGCAGCACCACCGCCGAAATCGAGAGTGCCACGGCGGCTCACCTCCAAGGACCCGGGAACGTGGGGACGACAGATCGAGGGAACTGGTACATCCATACATCGGCCAGCAGGTTCATACCCACTCAGCGCTAGTGATCATAA
This sequence comes from Streptomyces sp. NBC_00704, assembly GCF_036226605.1. Lineage (NCBI taxonomy): Bacteria > Bacillati > Actinomycetota > Actinomycetes > Kitasatosporales > Streptomycetaceae > Streptomyces > Streptomyces sp. NBC_00704. Next base: position 5,316,953 of record NZ_CP109000.1, on the reverse strand, counting down.
CTATGTGTGGGCGCGCATCTCTCGGCGCACAGCCGCACAAGGGGGGAGCATGGCCAATATGGTCGGGGGATGACGACCGACTCCGGCTCCTTCCCCCGCAGGCACGCCCGCACCCAGCGTTTCACCCTCGGCGCGCCGCGTTCGTTCACGGTGGCCCCTGACGGCTCCCGGGTCGTGTTCCTTCGCTCCGGCTCCGGCACGGACCGTTCGGGCGCCCTGTGGGTCCTCGATCCGGCCGACGGCACGGAACGCCTCGCCGCCGACCCGGGCGCCCTGCTCGGCGGCGCTTCGGAGGACCTCTCGCCGCAGGAGCGGGCCCGCCGCGAACGCAGCCGCGAGGGCGGCGCCGGCATCGTCGGCTATGCCACCGACGATGCCGTCGAACTGGCCTCTTTCGCCTTGTCAGGGCGGCTTTTCACGGCCGAGCTGCGGGCCGGTACGGCTGCCGAACTCCCCGTCGCCGGGCCGGTCGTGGACCCCCGCCCCTCCCCCGACGGACGGCTCGTCGCGTACGCCTCGGGCGGCGCGCTGCGGGTGGTGGGCGCCGGGGGCGAGGACGACCGGGCGGTGGCGGAGCCGGAATCGGACACGGTCTCCTACGGGTTGGCCGAGTTCATCGCGGCCGAGGAGATGGGCCGTCTGCGGGGCTTCTGGTGGGCTCCGGAGTCGGACCGGCTGCTGGTGGCGAGGGTGGACGACACGCCGGTGCAGCGGTGGTGGATCGCGGACCCCGCCCAGCCGAAACGTGAGCCACAACACGTCGCCTATCCGGCTGCCGGGACGGCCAACGCGGAGGTGCGGCTGTTCGTGTTCGGGCTGGACGGGGTGCGCACGGAGGTCTCCTGGGACCGGGCGCGCTACCCGTATCTGGCGCGAGTGCACTGGTCAGGGGCGGGGGCCCCGCTGATCCTCGTACAGGCGCGCGACCAGCGCAGTCAGCTGTTCCTGGCGGTGGACACGGCGTCCGGGGCGACCCGCATGGTGCACGCCGACGAAGATCGGATTTGGCTGGAACTGTTCCCTGGCGTGCCGTGCTGGAGCCCGTCCGGGCAGCTGGTCCGGATCGCGGACGAGGGCGGGGCCCGGGTGCTCGCGGTGGGCGAACGTCCGCTCACCGGGGCGCAGTTGCATGTGCGGGCGGTGCTGGACGTGACGGCCGACGACGTGCTGGTCTCGGCCTCCGCCGGGGAGGACGCGAGCGCGCCGGAGATCGGCGAGGTGCACGTCTACCGCGTCAACGAGCTGGGCGTGGAGCGGCTCTCCGGGGAACCGGGCGTGCACTCGGCGGTGCGCTCGGGGCCGGTGACGGTCATGGTGTCGGCCACGCCGGACCGGCCGGGGAGCGTGGCGCGGGTGCTGCGCGAGGGGAAGCCGGTGGCGACCGTCCGGTCCCGCGCGGAGGATCCCGGTCTGTCCCCGCGGGTCACCTTCGTCGAGGGGGGCGCACGGCGTATCCCATGCGCCGTGCTCATGCCTACGGACTACCACGGTGACGCCCCTCTGCCGGTCCTGCTGGACCCGTACGGCGGGCCGCACGGACAGCGGGTGGTGGCCGCGCACAACGCGCACCTGACGTCGCAGTGGTTCGCCGACCAGGGCTTCGCGGTGATCGTCGCCGACGGCCGGGGGACGCCGGGCCGCTCCCCCGCCTGGGAGAAGGCGATCAAGGACGAGGTCGCCGCGGTCGCCTTGCAGGACCAGGTGGACGCCCTGCACGCACTCGCCGGCCGCTTCCCGCTCGATCTGGGCCGGGTGGCCGTGCGCGGCTGGTCCTTCGGCGGCTACCTGGCCGCCCTCGCGGCGCTGCGCCGCCCCGACGTCTTCCACGCGGCCGTGGTCGGCGCGCCGGTGACCGACCTGCGCCTGTACGACACGCACTACCAGGAACGCTACCTCGGCCACCCCGGGGAACACCCCGAGGTCTACCGGCGCAACTCGCTGATCGACGACGAGGGCCTGGTGGACGCCGTCGAGCCGGCCCGTCCGATGCTGATCATCCACGGTCTGGCGGACGACAACGTGGTGGTCGCCCACTCGCTGCGGCTGTCCTCGGCGCTGCTCGCCGCCGGCCGCCCGCACGAGGTGCTGCCCCTGTCCGGCGTGACCCACATGACCCCGCAGGAACAGGTCGCCGAGAACCTTCTGCACCTGCAACTGGACTTCCTGCGCCGCTCGCTGGGCCTCGCCCGCCCCTGACACGGGCAGCGGGCCGGGGCGACATGATCGCCCCGGCCCGCTCACGGCACCCGCACGGCCGTACGCTGTCGAGCCTGCCGCGTCCGTATATCGGAACCGGGTCGGCCGAGTTGCCTGCGTGTTAACGCGGTTGCGAGGCGGAAGCGCGGGTGTGCGGCGCGGGTCAGCTCTCCCCCGGCTCCGGCGGCACCACCTGCTTCTCCTCGGCGAAGTGGCAGGCCGAGGCGTGGGCCTCGGGGCCACTGGCGTGACGGAACTGCGCCGGGACGGCAAGCGCCGGGACCTCCAGCGCGCAGCGCTCCTGCGCCTTCCAGCAGCGGGTGCGGAACCGGCAGCCGGAGGGGATGTTCGTCGGGGACGGCACGTCGCCGGTCAGGATGATCCGCTCCCGGTGCTCGCGCGCCTGCGGGTCGGGCAGCGGGACCGCGGAGAGCAGGGCCTGGGTGTAGGGGTGGGTGGGGTGGTCGTAGATCTCCGCGTCGCGGCCGATCTCCACGATCCGGCCGAGGTACATCACCCCGACCCGGTCCGAGATGTGCCGGACGATCGACAGGTCGTGGGCGATGAACAGGTAGGACAGGTCGAACTCGCTCTGCAGCCGGTCCATCAGGTTGATCACCTGCGCCTGGACCGACACGTCCAGCGCCGACACGGGCTCGTCGGCGACGATGACCTCCGGGCGCAGGGCCAGCCCGCGCGCGATGCCGATGCGCTGGCGCTGGCCGCCCGAGAACTGGTGCGGATAGCGGTTGATGTACTCGGGGTTGAGGCCGACGACGTCCAGCAGGTCCTGGACCTTGCGGCGCCGGTCGCCCTTGGGGGCCACCTCGGGGTGGATCTCGTACGGCTCCCCGATGATGTCGCCGACCGTCATGCGCGGGTTGAGCGAGGTGTACGGGTCCTGGAACACCATCTGGATGTTGCGGCGGACGGCCTTCAGCGCCCGCCCGGACAGCTTGGTGACGTCCTCGCCCTTGTAGCGGATCTGCCCCTGCGTGGGCCGCTCCAGGTTGACCAGCATCTTGGCGACGGTCGACTTGCCGCAGCCGGACTCCCCCACGATGCCGAGGGTCTCGCCCCGGCCGAGCGTGAAGTCGACGCCGTCGACGGCCTTCACCGCGCCGACGTGCTTGCGAAAGACGATCCCCCGCGTCAGCGGGTAGTGCTTGTGCAGCCCGCTGACCTCCAGAATCGGCTCAGCCATGCAGGCACTCCCTCCAGAAGTGGCACGCGCTCGTGCGGTCCGCGGGCAGGTGGTCCACCCCGGCGGCACCGGCTGCCCCGGGCGCCTCGGTGACCTCGTACAGCGGCGGCACGTCCGTGCGGCACACGTCCTGGGCCATGGGGCAGCGCGGGTTGAAGGCGCAGCCCGGCGGGATGTTCATCAGGTTGGGCGGCAGGCCCTTGATGGCGTACAGCTCCTGGCCCTTCTGGTCCAGGCGCGGGATCGAGTCGAGCAGGCCGCGGGTGTACGGGTGGGCCGGGGCCTTGTAGATGTCGTGGACCGGCGCGGACTCCACGATCCGGCCCGCGTACATCACGGCGATGCGGTCGGCGACGTCCGCGACGACGCCCAGGTCGTGGGTGATGAGGATCAGGCCCATGTGGTACTCGCGCTGGAGTTCCGCGAGCAGCTCCATCACCTGGGCCTGGACCGTGACGTCCAGGGCGGTGGTGGGCTCGTCGGCGATGATGAGCGCCGGCTCCAGGGCCATCGCCATCGCGATCATGATGCGCTGGCGCATGCCGCCGGAGAACTGGTGCGGGTAGTCCCGGACGCGTTCGCGGGCGCCCGGGATCCGGACCCGGTCCATCAGCTCGACGGCCCTGGTCCGCGCGTCCTTCCTCGACATCCCGCGGTGCACGACGAACATCTCGCCGAGCTGGTCGCCGACCGACAGCACGGGGTTCAGGGACGACAGGGCGTCCTGGAAGATCATCGCCATCTCGGCCCCGCGGACCTTGCGGCGCTCGTCCTCCTTGAGGGTGAGCAGGTCCCGGCCCCGGAAGACGATCTCGCCGGAGGTGATCCGGCCGGGCGGCATGTCGAGGATGCCCATGATCGCCTGGGCGGTGACGGACTTGCCCGAGCCGGACTCGCCGAGCACGGCGAGGGTCTCGCCCGCGTCCACGCCGTAGCTGACGCCGTTGACGGCCCGGGCGATTCCGTCCCGGGTGCGGAACTCCACGTGCAGGTCGCGCACTTCGAGCAGCATCCGGCCGTCACCTCAGCTTCGGGTCGAGGGCGTCGCGGACCGCGTCGCCGAGCATGATGAACGCCAGGACCGTGAGGGCCAGGGCGCCCGAGGGCCACAGCAGGGCGTGCGGGGCGTTGCGGATGTAGGGGGACGCGGCGGAGATGTCGATGCCCCAGGAGACCGTCGGCGGCTTCAGGCCGACGCCCAGGTAGGACAGCGTCGCCTCCAGCGCGATGTACGTGCCGAGCGCGATGGTCGCCACGACGATCACGGGGGCGACCGCGTTCGGGGTGATGTGACGCAGCAGGATGCGGGAGTTGGAGGCGCCCAGGGCGCGGGCCGCCTGCACGTAGTCGTGCTGCTTGGCCGTGATCACCGAGCCGCGGGCGATGCGCGAGATCTGCGGCCAGCCGAGCAGCACCATGAACCCGATGACGGGCCAGACGGTGTTGCTGGTCACCACGGACAGCAGGACCAGGCCGCCGAGGACGACCGGGATGGCGAAGAAGATGTCGGTGATGCGGGACAGGACCGAGTCCCCCGCCCCGCCGAAGAACCCGGCGAGACCGCCCAGCACGCTGCCGAGCAGGGCCACGCCGAGCGTGGCCAGGACGCCGACCGTGACGGACGTACGGGCGCCGTAGACGACGCGGGTGTAGACGTCGCAGCCCTGGCCGTCGAAGCCGAACGGGTGGCCCGGCTGGGAGCCCTCCTGGGCCTTGGCGAGGTCGCACTTGAGGGGGCTCAGCCAGGTGATGGAGCCGGGCCACAGGGAGATGAAGACCAGGAAGAGGATGACCAGGGCGGAGATGATGAAGACGGGGTTGCGGCGCAGGTCGCGCCAGGCGTCGGACCACAGCGACCTGGCCTGTTCGGCCGCGCCGCCGTCGGCGTCCCGCGGCCCCGCGCCCGGCGGGCCGTCCGGCGTCCGTTCCAGGGTCTCGCCCTCCGCCGTGGCCAGGTCCATCGCCCCGCCCATGCCGGTGTCGGCGATGGCGCCCTCCCGCGGAGTGCGGCCCGCACCCGGCACACGGTCCTCGGGCGGAGTCGGCTCAGGCATAGCGGATCCTCGGGTCGAGTACGGCGTACAGGAGGTCGACGAGCAGGTTGGCCACCAGGAAGACCAGCACGAGGACGGTCACGAAGCCGACGACGGTCTGCGTGTTCTGGCGGAGGATGCCCTGGTAGAGCTGGAAGCCGACGCCGTGGATGTTGAAGATGCGCTCGGTGACGATCGCGCCGCCCATCAGGGCGCCGATGTCGGTCCCGATGAACGTCACCACCGGGATGAGGGAGTTGCGCAGCAGGTGCCGGGTGACGACCCGGCGGCGGGGCAGCCCCTTGGCGACGGCCGTGCGGACGTAGTCGGACCGCTTGTTCTCGGCGATCGAGGTGCGGGTCAGCCGGGTGACGTACGCCAGGGACACGGAGGCCAGCACCAGGCCCGGCACGATCAGTTCGCCGAAGGTCGCCTCCGTGGAGACCGACGGCTTGATCCAGCCCCACTCGACGCCGAGCAGCAGTTGCAGCAGCAGGCCGGTGACGAAGGTGGGGACGGAGATGACCACCAGGGTGAGCAGCAGCACCCCGGTGTCGACGGGCCGGCCCCGGCGCAGCCCCGTCACGACGCCCAGCACGATGCCGACGACGATCTCGAAGAGGATCGCCACGATCGTCAGCCGGATGGTGACCGGGAACGCCGACGCCATCAGCTCGGTGACCGGCTGGCCGTTGAACGCCGTGCCGAAGTCTCCGGTGAAGACGTTCCCCATGTAGGTCAGGTACTGCTGCCAGACCGGCTTGTCGAGGCCGAACTCCTTCTCGAGCTGGGCGGCGGTGGCCGGGTCGCACTGCCGGTCGCCGCACAGGCCCGCGATGGGGTCGCCCATCACGTTCACCATCAGGAAGATCAGCAGCGTGGCCCCGATGAAGACCGGGATCATCTGGAGCAGACGCCGGATCACATACCGGCCCATGGCGGGTCAGCCGACCTTGATCTCGTTGTAGACCGGGACGGAGAACGGGTTGAGCTTGACGTTGGAGAGCCGCTCGGAGTAGCCGGCGCTGCCGTTCTGGTACCACAGCGGGATCGCGGCCATGTTGTCGCGGACGACCTCCTCGGCCTTCTGGAAGGTCTCCACGGCCTTGGCGGTGTCGGTCTCGGCGTTGGCCTGGTTGACGAGCGAGTCGAACTGCTTGTTCGACCACTTGCCGTCGTTGGAGGAGGCGTTGGTGTAGTAGAGCGGCTGGAGGAAGTTCTGGATCAGGGGGTAGTCCATCTGCCACCCCGCCCGGAACGGGCCGCTCATCTTCCGCTGGCCGATCTGGGTGCGGAAGTCGGCGAAGGTGCCGACCGGGTTGCCGACGCAGGCCTTGTCGTTGTCCAGGGCGTTGTTGATGGAGTTGCAGACCGCGTCCACCCACTGCTTGTGCGATCCGGTGTCCGCGTTGTACGTGATCTTGACCTGGCCGCCGGGGAGGCCGCCGCCCTCCTTGATGAGCTTCTTCGCCTCCGCGGGGTCGTAGTCGCAGGCGTCCCCGCAGAGGCCGTCCTGGAAGCCGCCCTCCTTGCCGAGCACCGGGGAGGTCCAGTCGGTGGCGGGGGTGCGGGTCTTCTGGAAGATCGTCTCGGTGATCTGCTTGCGGTCGATCGCACGGGACAGACCGGTGCGGACCTTGGCCGAGCCCGCGGTGTTCCACTTCGGGTCGTAGAACGGGAAGGCGAGGGTCTGGATGATGCCGGCCGGGGTGTTGAGGTAGCGGCCGCCCAGGTCGGCCTTGACGTTCTTGAGCTGGGCCGCGGGCACGTCGTCGACCAGGTCGAGGTTGCCGGCCAGCAGGTCGGTGTAGGCGGTGTTGTTGTCGGTGTAGACCTTCAGGGTCACGCCGCCGTTCTGCGCCTTGTCGTCGCCCGGGTAGCCGTCCCACTTCTTCAGGACCATCTGGGAGCCCTTGGTGTAGGACTCGATCGTGTAAGGGCCGTTCCCGACCGGCTTCTTCAGCCAGCCGGCGTGGTCGCTGAAGAACGCCTGGGGCAGCGGCGCGTACGCGGGGTAGCCCAGGGTGTCGGGGAACGTGGAGAACTTCTGCGAGAGCTTGACGGTGAAGGTCTTGTCGTTCACCACCTTCAGGCCGGAGAGGGTGTCGGCGCTCTGCTTGCCCGACTCGGGGTGCACCTGGTCGTAGCCGTCGATGTACTGGAAGAAGTAGGCGTTCTTCTGGTTGTTCTTCAGGCTCGCGCCGTAGTTCCAGGCGTCCACGAAGGACTTCGCCGTGACCTTCTCGCCGTTGCTGAACGTCCAGCCGTCCTTGACGGTGACGGTGAAGTTCTGGGAGTCCGTGGTGTCGATCTTCTGGGCCAGCATGTCCTCGGCCGCGCCGGTCTCCGGGTTGTACCTCTTCAGGCTGCGGAAGATCATGTCGAGGACCTTGCCGCCCTGCACCTCGTTGGTGTTGGCCGGCTCCAGCGGGTTCTGCGGGTCCCCCCAGGAGGAGCTGAGCACCGCGCCGCCGTCGCTGCTCCCGCTGTCGCTCCCCCCGCCGCCGCAGGCCGTCGCCGTGAGCGCTGCCGCCGCCGCCAACGCGGCCCACCTGGCGTGCGTGGCTCCACGCATGGATGCCTCCTCCTCGACCGCGCGCCTGTCCTGAGCGGCGAGCTGCCGCCGGCGCCGGAAATCTGATCCTTTGCCAGTCAATATCCGCACATTGCCTAGACGGTGCACCCTCACCACACCCGTACGGGTTGTGTCGGCACCTGAAAGACCGCCACCCGAACGACCCGGCTGGACCGTTCGGGTGGCGTCGAACGCACGCGGAGAAAAGGGGCCGGCCCCGCGGGAGCGGGAGGACCCGGAGGACCGCGCGGGGCCGAGGGCGCGGGAAGGGCGAGAGGGCCGCGAGGAGCGGAGGGGCGGGAGACCCGGGAGGGGCGGGAGACCCGGCAGGGGCGGGAGACCCGGCAGGGGCGGAGACCCGGCAGGGGCCGAGACCCGGCAGGGGCGGGAGAACCAGGAGGGGCCGGAGGACCCGGAGGACCCAGAAGGGGCGGAAAACGGGGACGTCCCGTGCCTTCGCGGCACGGGACGTCCGGGAGCGGTCGGCGGGGCCGTTCAGCGGGGCGGGGCCTTGAAGACCACGTGCACCGCGCCGTACGGCGACAGCGAGATCAGCAGGTTCGACGACAGGGCCGCCGCCAGCCGCTCCAGCAGCGGCAGCGTGGGCACCCCGCGGCCGTGCTCCAGCCGCGACAGCGCCCCCTGGGACATTCCCGCCTGCGCCGCGAGGCGTTCCTGGGTCAGCCCCAGCTCCAGGCGCCTGGCCCGCACGGCCGCCCCGAAGGGCCTTCCGAGCCACTCGCCCGGCACCGGGTGTCCGGCGCCGGGTTCTCTGCGATGCGTCACAGCCAACACTTCGTCACTCTCCCCGTTCGTCACTGCGGTCGGCGCCCCGCGTACGCCGTAAGGGGTCCGCGGGGCGCTCTGCCGATCAGGACCGGCGCCCGCGGTGGCCGGTTCCGGGGTTGGGGAAGACTTGAGGTGCGCCTGTCATACCGCGTGACACATGACGTTCCCCGGTGAGACCTTCCTCACGACATACAGCCCGAGTGATGGTGACGAATCGCGCGGAAGCGGCCGAACCGCCTCTCCGGGCGCCCTCCCGCGCGGCCGTCCGCACGCTTTGCCCGGCATCGTTCCCCGGCTGTCAACAGCCGGGGGCGAACAGGCCCGGCGGGCCTGCCCGGCGCGCCGGTTGTACTTCGCCGGCGCCCGGCACATTCTGGCGTCGCGCTTCGGTGATCACCGTCCGACCGACCGTCACATTCCGGCCGGCCGGGCCTCTCACGGGGGTTCTGGTGAGTACGTCGAGACCGCCTGGAGCGCACACAGGCAGCCCGGCGCGAGCCGTCTGCCGACTTACTCACTCGAAGGGAAAAGTACGTGCGGAAGATCGCAAGTACCCTGATCACCACCGCCGTCGTCGCCGGCGGCATCGTGGGCGGCGTGGCCGCGCCCGCCTCGGCCGCGTGCGCGCCGAACCCGGGGACCGGCTACCACATCACCAACAAGTCCACGGTGAGCAAGCCGACCAACCTGCACAGCGACTGGATGTACGACAACCTCGGCGGCAACCTCACCTACAACCACACGGCGACGGCCACGGTGAGCGCCAGCGGCACGGCGGGCGTCACGGCCGAGGCCGGGGTCATCTTCGCGAAGGCGAGCACGTCGTTCAGCGTGACCGTCGGCAAGACGTGGTCGAAGGCCAGCAGCTGGACCTACTCGATCCCGGCGAAGAACAAGGCCGGCAAGACCAAGGTCCGCATGACGATGTTCCACGAGTCGAAGAAGTTCAAGGCCACGAAGTTCACGTACTACTACGACGGCCACTGCAAGTACCACGAGAGCACCAAGTGGGCCAAGTGGTTCACCGCCCCGGTGAAGAAGAACGCCAACGTCTGGGGCCTGGAGTGGAAGTAGCGTGACGCGAGCGGCCCGCCGGGACTCCCGGCGGGCCGCTCTCCTGTGTGCGGACGCGCCGCCCGGCGGGTCACCCCGCGTGGACGACGTCCTTCTCCTCGGCGAAGTGGCAGGCCGACTCATGCGCGGCCGGCGTGTCCACGCCCTTGAAACGCTCGGGAACGGCCAGGAGAGGGGTCTCCTCGGCGCACTTGTCCTGGGCCTTCCAGCAGCGGGTGCGGAAGCGGCAGCCGGACGGCGGGTTCGCCGGCGACGGCACGTCACCGGTGAGGATGATCCGCTCGCGGCCCTCGCGGGCGTCCGGGTCGGGCACCGGGACCGCGGACAGCAGCGCCTGCGTGTACGGGTGCGTCGGGTGCTCGTAGATCTGCTCGTCGGAGCCGATCTCGGCGAGCCGGCCGAGGTACATCACGCCGACCCGGTCCGAGATGTGCCGGACGATCGACAGGTCGTGCGCGATGAAGACGTAGGAGAGGTTGAACTCGTCCTGCAGTCGCTCCATCAGGTTGATGACCTGGGCCTGGACGGACACGTCCAGAGCGGAGACCGGCTCGTCGCAGATGATGACCTCGGGGTTGAGCGCCAGGCCGCGGGCGATGCCGATGCGCTGACGCTGACCGCCCGAGAACTGGTGCGGGTAGCGGTTGATGTACTCCGGGTTCAGACCGACGACGTCCAGCAGCTCGCGCACGCGCTTCCTGCGGTCGCCCTTGGGGGCCACCTCGGGGTGGATGTCGAAGGGCTCGCCGATGATGTCGCCGACCGTCATGCGCGGGTTGAGCGACGTGTACGGGTCCTGGAAGATCATCTGGATGTTCCGGCGGACCGCCTTCAGGGCCCGCCCGGACAGCTTGGTGATGTCCTGGCCCTTGTAGAAGACCTCGCCGGCCGTCGCCTTCTCCAGGTTCATCAGAACCTTGGCGACGGTCGACTTGCCGCAGCCGGACTCGCCCACGATGCCCAGGGTCTCGCCCTGGTACAGGTCGAAGGAGATGCCGTCGACGGCCTTCACCGCGCCGACCTGCCGCTTGACGATGATGCCCTGCGTCAGCGGGAAGTGCTTGACGAGGTTGCGCACCTGGAGGATCGGCTCGCCCCGCCCGACGGGCGTGTCGAGGGCGGCGACCTTCTCCTCCACCGAGTGCACGTCGGCGACCTCCAGCTCGGAGACGTTGGGCGTGGCGTCCCCGGGCTCGGTGGCCTTGGTCGTGTCAGCCATGGATCGTCTCCTTCCAGAAGTGGCACGCGCTGGCGCGGCCGGGCAGTGCCGTCCCGTCCCGCTCGGTCACCTGGACCAGCGCCGGAACGTCCGTGCGGCACACGTCCTGCGCGCGGTCGCAACGGGGGTTGAAGGCGCAGCCGTGCGGCACCTTCAGCAGGTTGGGCGGCAGGCCCCTGATCGCGTAGAGCTCCTGGCCCTTCTGGTCCAGACGCGGGATCGAGTCGAGCAGACCGCGCGTGTAAGGGTGGGCGGGGCGCTTGTACAGCTCGTGCACCGGCGCGGTCTCCACGATCCGGCCCGCGTACATCACCGCGATCTTGTCGGCGACGTCCGCGACCACACCGAGGTCGTGGGTGATGAGGATGAGCCCCATCCGGTACTCGCGCTGCAACTCCGCGAGCAGGTCCATCACCTGGGCCTGGACGGTCACGTCGAGGGCCGTGGTCGGCTCGTCGGCGATGATCAGGTCCGGCTCCAGGGCGAGCGCCATGGCGATCATGATGCGCTGGCGCATACCGCCGGAGAACTGGTGCGGGTAGTCGTTCACCCGTGCCGCGGCCGCCGGGATCTTCACCCGGTCCATCAGTTCCACGGCCTTGGCCTTGGCGTCCTTGCGGGACATCCCCTGGTGGACGCGGAACATCTCACCGAGCTGGAAGCCCACGCTGAGCACGGGGTTGAGCGAGGACAGCGCGTCCTGGAAGATCATCGCGATGCGCGCACCGCGGATCTTGCGCCGCTCCTCCTCGGACATGGCGAGCATGTCCCGGCCGTGGAAGCGGATCTCGCCCTGGGGGATGCGGGCCGGCGGCATGTCGAGGATGCCCATGATGGCCTGGGCCGTCACGGACTTGCCCGAGCCGGACTCGCCGAGCACGGCGAGGGTCTCGCCGGAGTTCACGGAGTAGTTGACCCCGTTGACGGCCCGGACGACGCCCTCGCGGGTGTCGAACTCGACGTGCAGGTTCCGCACGTCGAGAAGCGGGCCGGTGCTCTCGCCGTCACGCGGAGCCGGGACGGCGTCTGTCTGATCGATGATGGTCACGTACGCCTCCCTCAGCGCATCTTGGGGTCGAAGGCGTCGCGCACCACGTCGCCGAGCATGATGAACGCCAGCACGGTGATGCTCAGGGCGCCGGCCGGGAACAGCAGTGCGTGCGGCGAGGTCAGGAACCGGTCCTGGGCGTCGCTGATCATCAGACCCCACGAGATGTTGGGGTACTGGATGCCGATGCCCAGGTAGGACAGGGCGGCCTCGGCGGCGATGTAGACGCCCAGGTTCATGGTGGTGATGACGATGACGGGGGCGAGCGTGTTCGGCAGGATGTGCCGGAACGCGATCCGCCCGGGACCCGCGCCGAGCGCGCGGGCGGCCGCCACGTAGTCGTTGTACTTGTTGGAGATGACCTCGCCGCGCATGATGCGGAAGACCTGGGGCCAGCCGAGGATCGCCAGGATGAACGACACCGACCACACGTCGCCGCCGCCCCAGATCGACATGATCAGCAGACCGCCGACGAGCAGCGGCAGCGCCGAGAAGACCTCGGTGATGCGGGACAGCAGGGCGTCGATCCAGCCGCCGACGAGACCGGCCATCATGCCCACCAGGCCGCCGATCAGCGTCGTGGCGATGGTGGTCACCATGCCCACGATGATCGAGTTGCGGGCGCCGTACACGGTCCGCGTGTAGATGTCGCAGCCCTGGACGTCGTAGCCGAACAGGTGGCCCGAGGTGGGCGGCGTCATCGAGTTCTGGAGCTGGCAGAAGCCGTCCGAGAACGGGGACCGCGCCGTGAACATGCCGGGGGCGACCGCCAGTGCGACCAGGAACACGATGACGATCCCCGACACGATGAACATCGGGCGTTTGCGCAGGTCGGCCCAGCCGTCCTTGAGCAGGCTCGCCTGACGTGCCGCCGCCTTCTCGTCGGCCTCGATCTCCTTGGCGAGGGCGGCCTCGTCGGTGGTCGGCCTCTCTATCGTCTTCTCACTCATAGCGGATCCTCGGGTCGAGCACGGCGTACATCAGGTCGACGAGCAGGTTCGCGACCAGGTAGATGAGCACCAGGAGGGTGACCAGTCCGACGACGACGGGACGCTCCCGCAGATAGACGGACTGGGCCAACTGCTGGCCGATGCCGGGCATGTTGAACACGCGCTCGGTGATGATGGCGCCGCCCATGAGCGCGCCGAGGTCGAAGCCCAGGAAGGTGACGACCGGGATCAGCGAGTTGCGCAGGGCGTGCAGGCCGATGACCCGGCGCTGCGGCAGACCCTTGGCGACCGCCGTGCGCACGTAGTCGGCGCGGATCGACTCCGTCATGCTCGCGCGGGTGAGGCGGGCGATGTAGGCCATCGAGGTCGTGGCCAGCACGATCGCCGGAAGGATGTAGCTCTGCGGCCAGCCGTGTTCGATGCCGGCCACCGGCGTGATCTTGAGGTTCACGCCGAACTCGAGCTGGAGCACGCTGCCCAGGACGAAGACGGGGATCGAGATCAGCACCAGGGTGGAGATCAGCACCACGTTGTCGATGAACTTGCCGCGCTTCAGCGCGGCGAAGATGCCCGCCAGGATGCCGATGACCGCCTCGAAGGCGAAGGAGGTCAGCCCCAGCTTCAGAGTGACGGGGAACCGCTGCGACACGAGGTCGGAGACGGCACGCCCGTTGTACGACTCACCGAGGTCACCGGTGAAGACGCCGCTGATGTAGTGCCAGTACTGCATGTACAGCGGCTGGTTGAGGTGGTAGTGGTCGCGCAGGATCGCCGCGATGTTCGGGTCGGCGCGCTTGTCGCCGGCCAGTGCCTGGATCGGGTCGCCGGGCAGAGCGAAGACCAGGCAGAAGATGATGAACGTGACGCCAATCGCCACAGGGATTACCTGCAGGAGGCGGCGCACGACGTATCGGCCCATCGGTACTCCAGAGGGGGGTGCTCGACCCGCCCGCTGCCGGGAAGGCGGCACTGTCGGACGGGAGACGGCAGAAGGGGTGAGCAGGGGAAGGCTGGTGACCCGCCCCCCTGCTCACCCTGTTCCGCTGTGTTTCGGAACTGCTCAGACTCGGGTCAGCTGAGCTTGACCGTGTCCCACAGGATCTGGTGACCGGCGACCTTCATCGACTTGATCTTGTCGCTGAAGCCCGCGTTCATCGTGTAGAAGTACACCGGGATGTACGGCAGGTCCTTGAGCAGGACGTCGTCCGCCTGCTGGTACAGCTTCACGGCCTCTTCGTGCGTCTGGGCCTGGTCGGCCTTGACGAGGAGCTTCTCGAAGTCCTCGTTGACGTAGCCCGAGTAGTTGGAGCCGTTGGCGATGGCGTCCTTGGAGAAAACCGGGCGCAGGTAGTTCTCCGCGTCCGGGTAGTCCATGCTCCAGGCCATCCGGAAGGCGCCGCTGTACTTCTTGGCGTCCAGGTCGTTCAGGATCGTCTGGAACTGCTCGAACGGCTTGGCCGTCACCTTGACGCCCAGGTTCTGCTGGATCTGGTTGGCGACCGCCTCGACCCAGTCCTTGTGACCGCCGTCGGCGTTGTAGCCGATCTCCAGCGTGTTGCCGGGCAGCCCGCCGCTCTTCTTGTACAGCTCCTTGGCCTTCGCCGGGTTCAGCGTGCAGGCCTCACCGCAGGCGCCCTTGCGGTAGCCGTCGATGATGGGGCTGATGTAGTCGTCGGCCGGGGTACGGGCGCCGAGGAAGATCTTGTCGGAGATCGTCTTCCGGTCGATCGACATCGAGATGGCCTTGCGCAGATCCGGGTTCTGGAAGGCCTTGTTGTACTTGACCGGGAAGCCGATGTAACCGACGGCCGAGTCGGGCTCGTCGAGCGTGCGGTTCGGCAGGTCCTTCTTGTACGTGGGCAGCCCCGAGGTCGGGATCGTCAGCAGGCTGTCGAGGTTGCCGGCGACGAGGTCCTTGTAGGCGGTGTCCAGGTTCGAGTAGATCTTGAAGTTGACGCCCTTGACCTCGATCTTCGAGGCGTCCGGGTACTTGTCGTACTTCGTGGTGCTGATCGCCTCGTTGTGCTTGAACTTGCCCTTCATCTCGAAGGGGCCGTTGCCGATCGGGGCCTCGCCGAAGCCCTTGGGGTCCTTGAAGAACGCCTTCGGCAGCGGGACGAACGCGGTGAAGGAGAGCTGCGAGGGGAACGCGGAGAACGCGCCGGTCAGGGTGACCTGGATGGTGTCCTCGCCCACGGCCTTCAGACCGGAGAGCTTGTCGGTCGTGGGCTTCTTGCCCTCGCCCGGGTTCAGGTCGCTGTAGCCCTGGATGTGGCTGAACAGCGGGTTGGTCTGCTGCGCGTTGGTCTGGTTCGCGCCGTAGTTCCAGGCGTCGATGAAGGACTGGGCGGTGACCTTCTCGCCGTTGTGGAAGGTGTAGCCCGACTTCAGCTTGATCGTCCACACCTTGTTGTCGGTGGAATCGATCGACTGCGCCATCGCGTTGACGACCTTGTTGCTGGCGTCAAGCTTGGTCAGACCCGTGAAGAGGGCGTTGATGACCTGGCCGCCCTCGGTCTCGTACGTGTTGGTGGGGACCAGGCTGTTCTGCGGTTCGCCGATCTCCACCGACACGGTGCCGTCGCCCTTGGCCGAGCTGCCCGAGTCACCGCCACCGCCACAGGCCGTCGCACCCAGCGCCACAACGGCGGCTATCGCAACCCACTTGGCGCTCTTGGCACCACGCATGGGGCTCCTCCTCATGAGTCCATTGGTTCACCGCATGAAGGGGCACATGACACCACCGTCACCGGTGCCTGAAACAGTCAGGTGCCCCCCGGGCTCGCGAGTCGCCGCAGCTGCAGCGCGTGACCCGTTCATTCCGAGCTCTACGCGCCTAACTATCTGCCATGGGCGTAGAGCGAACCACACCCCAAAGGTCTCGGTTCGATCACACCTGATGTGTACTTCTTCCAAAATCCGGACAAACGGCTAGCAGAAAGATCCCTGCGAAACGGACTTGTTACACATCTATCGGGGATCACTGTCCGCATTGCGGACAGCCGGGAGGGGAAATTCACTTGCCTCCCGGTCGGCCATGTGCATCGGCCGTGCCGACCCACCCGCGACGGGGCGTCCGGAGACACACGGAGGCGCGCTCGAAGCCGCGCAGACCCACCGTTCACACAGCAGGCTAGTAGGCAAAGGCCCTTCGAGCGGACTCCATGACCAGGATGAAGGGTTTTCCCTACGTGTTCCTTACGACAGGGCCCGGCCCCTCGGCCCGTGCCCCGACCCGTGCAGCATCCATGCGCCGGCCGAACACCGGACGCGCACAGTGGTGACTCACGTGGTTCGAGGTACGGGGGTACGGCATGGAAATCCAGTTGCTGGGCTGCGTGGAGGCCCGCGCCCACTCCGGCGGCAAACTGCCGCTTCCGCACGGCACCAAGCTGCTGCTGACGGCGCTGGCCTGGACCCCGGGCGCCTTCGTCGCCGACGAGACGCTGATCGAGCGGGTGTGGCAGGAGCGCCGGCCGATGCATCCGCGCGACGCGCTCTACATCCAGGCCACCCGGCTGCGCAAAGCGCTGGGGGCCGACGGGGAGCGGGCCGGCGGCTTCGAACTGGCCCGCAGGCGGGGCGGGTACGTCCTCGCCGTCGACGAGCGGTCCGTGGACACCGGCCGCTTCCGCGCCCTCGTCCGGCAGGCACGGCACACCGCCCGCGCCGGCCGGACGGACGACGCCCTCGACCTGTACGCGCGGGCCCTGGAACTGTGGCGCGGCGAGCCGCTGTCCGACGTGCGCACGCCCTGGGCGGAGTCGGCGCGCACGGCCCTGCGGCGAGAGCACCGGGACGCGCTGATCGGCAGCGCCGAGCTGTCCCTGCACGCGGGGCGGCACGAGGAGTGCCTGCCGCAGTTGCACTGGCTCGCCGAGATGCACCCCTTCGACGAGAAGGTCGCCGCTCTGCTGATGCTCGCCCTGCACCGCGGCGGACGCCAGGCGGACGCGCTGGACTGCTTCCGGCTGCTGCGCATGCGGATGGTCGATCTGCTGGGCTGCGAGCCGGGCCCGGACCTGCGGTCCCTCCAGGAGCGCATCCTCGCCCGCGACCCCCGGCTCGGGCTCGGCGGCGTCGGCAGCGCGTACGCCGCGTCCGCCTGAGCGGCCGCGCCCCCGGACGCGGTCAGCCGTCGAAGTGCTCGGTCAGATAGAGGGTGAGGCGGGACTCCGCGTCCTGGGGCAGCTCGCGGTGCCGGTGCCCCGCCAGGCGGCTCGCAGGCACCCCGGCCCCGGCCCGCACGCCGATCGCCGCGTACAGCGCCTCGGCGCCGGCCCGTGCGGTGCGGGCCGGCCCGGCGTCGCCGAGCGCCTCGTGAGCGGCGGCCAGGGCCGCGAGGGCGTGCGCGTGCAGCAGGCGCTGCCCGGAGGCCTCGGCCAGGACGACGGCCCGGCCCGCCTCGTCCCTGGCCCTGACCGGGAGCGGATCCGCCCCGTCCGCGCCGGGGTCGGCGCGTTCACTCTCGTCAACATGTCCGCCAACGTCCGCATTTGCGCACTTTTCCGGGTCGGTGTCCAGGAGCGTGAGGGCGGTGGTGAGGTGGATACGGGGCAGGGCGAGAGGCGTGCCGTCGGTGGCGAGGCCCTCGGCGCGCTCCAGGCAGTCCAGGGCGTCGGCGGGACGGCCCTGGGCGCGGGCCAGGTCGGCGCGGGCCAGCAGCACCTCGACCAGGCCCGCCCGGTGTCCGGTGCGCTCGGCCGTCTCGAAGGCGGTGTCGAGGTGTTCGGCCGCCTCCTCGGCGCGGCCCGCCCGCAGTTTCACCGAGGCGATCCCGACCAGGCTGTCGACCTGGCAGTTGCGGTTCTCGACCCGGCGGGAGACGGCGAGGGCGTCCTCGTAGGCGAGGAGCGCGCGGTCGTCCCGGCCGGCGTCGGCGCGGACCCGGCCCAGCGCCTCCAGGGCCACCGCCTCCGTATAAGTGGAGCCCGAGTCGCGCGAGACGAGGAAGCAGGTGCGCAGCGCCGCCGCCGCCTCGTCGAACCGGGCCTGCCGCTGCCGCACCTGCGCGAGGCTGACGAGCGCCATCGCCCGGTTGTGGTGGACCGTGTCGCCGACCAGGTCGAGGGCGGCGCGGGCCGCCTCCTCGGCCGCGTCCAGCCGCCCCAGCGCCAGGTTGAGGGACGCCGTGTTGATCAGCATGATCTCCTCGTTCTTGACGTTCCCCAGGGTGCGGTAGAGGGCGAGCGCCCGGTCGTAGCAGGGCAGTGCGCGGCGCAGCTCGCCGAGGAGCTTGAGGGTGACGCCCTTGCCCTGGAGGCTGCCGGCCTCGCCGTACGCCCAGCCCGCCCGGCGGGCCAGCTGCTCCCCCTCCTCGTACTCGGCCAGCGCGCCCCGCAGGTCGCCGTTGCGCCAGCGGGCGCTGCCCAGGGACAGGCACATGGAGGCCTGGCCGACCTCGTCCCCGTGGCGGGCGGCCACCTCCCGGGCGAGGGTGGCCAGCCGCATCCAGTCGGAGAGCGGCCGGCGGTGGTGGAACAGGTCCTGCAACGCGTCCACCAGCCACCACACGAACGGCGCGGGCCCGTGCTCGGCGGCGTGTCCGACGGCGGCCGCGATGTCGTCCCACTCGCCGTCGAACCAGGCGTACGCCTCCTCGGCCGTGGCGAACTCCCGCGGCAGCGAGCCCTCGACGGGGCCGGGGCGGGTGCGCATGACGTACAGGCCCGCCGTGGCGGCGGCGTTGACGACGCTCTGCAGATAGTGGTCGAGGACGCGGGTGACGGCGGCCTCCCGCTCCTCGGGGGAGTCCTCGGCGAGCGTGCGGTCGCGGGCGTACTCGTGGACGAGGTCGTGCCACGCGGGGCGGCCGTGCTCGACGTCGCGCAGCAGGTGCACGCGCTGGGCCAGCCGCAGCCGGTCGGCCAGGTCGCGTTCGCCGGTACCGGCGGCAGCGGCGGCCGCCGGGACCGACCGGCCGGTGCCGGGCAGCGTGCCGAGGCGGCGGAAGGCCAGCCGGGCGTCCTCGGGCAGCGTCCCGTACGACAGGTCGAGCGCGGCCCGCACGGCGACGGACTCCTCCCCCTCGACGTGCAGCCGGGCCAGACGTCCCCGGTCGGCGAGGTCGCGCACGTAGGCCCGGATACTGCCTGGCCGGTCGCCGATCCAGGAGCCCGCGACGCACAGGGCGAGCGGCAGGTGGTCGCAGAGTTCGACGAGCCGGGTCGCGGCCTCCGGATCGGCGGCGACGGCCTCGGCGCCGACCGCGCCGCTGATCAGCTCCAGCGCTGCCGCGCTGTCGAGGACGTCGCAGGAGACCCGGTAGCCGCCGTCGAGGGTGACCAGGCCGCTGAGCTTGTCGCGGCTCGTCACCAGCGTGAGCGAGCCGGCCGACGCGGGCAGCAGCCGCCGGACGTGGGAGGCGTCGGCCACGTCGTCCAGGACGACCAGCACCCGGCGGTCCGCCAGCAGCGTCCGGTACAGCGCGGTCTGCGCCTCCGCGCCCAGCGGGATGTCGCGCGGGGCGCAGCCCAGTCCTTGCAGCAGCAGCGGCAGCGCCTCGTCCGGGGTCATCGGCTCGGCGTTGTCGAAGCCCCGCATGTCCAGGAAGAGCTGGCCGTCGGGGAAGCGGTCGGCGACCCGGTGGGCCCAGTGCAGCGCGAGGGCGCTCTTGCCGACGCCCGCCGGCCCCACGATGAGGGCGAGGGGTTCGCCGTCGCGCAGACAGGAGTCGAGACGGCCGAGTTCGCGGTCACGGCCGACGAAACGGCGTGGGGCGGGCGGAAGTTGGCGCGGCACGGGTCGCTCGGGGGCGGCGGCGGCCGACGGCTGTGCCCCCGAGGGGGAGAGCGGCCGCGGGTGCGCCGGTGAGGGCGACGGCGGCCAGGACCGGGACTGCGGGGGACGGGCGCCGGGAGCGCCGGTGAGGACGCCGCCGGGCCTGCCGTCGCCCAGCAGGCGCTGGTGCAGGTCCCTGAGGTCGACGGAGGGTTCCATGCCCAGTTCGTCCACCATGCGCCGGCGCAGCGCGGCGTACAGCTCCAGCGCCTCGGCGCTGCGGCCGTCCTGGTGCAGGGCGGCCATCAGCAGGCCGTGCGGGCGTTCGCGCAGCGGGTGGGCGGCGGTCAGCCGCAGCAGTTCGGCGATGGCCTGCCGGTGCCGGCCGGTCTCGATCTCCGCCTCGGCGACGCTTTCGCGGGCCACCAGGTGCAGTTCGCCGAGCCGTTGGCGCTCGGCCTCGCGCACGGCGACCCCCGGGAGGTCGGCCAGCGGCTCGTCCCGCCACAGCTCCAGGGCCTCCTCCCCGCAGCGCCGTGCCGTCCGCCAGTCGCCGTCGGCGGCGGCCCGCGAGCCGGCCCTGACGAGGTTCTCGAAGGCGAGCAGGTCGAGTTCGGCCGGACCGGCGTGGATGACGTAGCCGGGGCGACGGGTCGTCAGCAGGCCCGTCCCCGAAGGCCCGAGAGCGCGCCGCACCTCGGCGACGAGGGCCCGGACGCGGGCCGCGCCGGCGCCGGGCGGGCGGTCGTCCCACAGGCACTGGATCAGCCGGTCGACGGAGACGACCTGGTTGGCGTGGAGCAGGAGGACCGCGCACAGCGCCCGTTGGCGTCCGGTGAGCGAGACGGCCCGTCCGTCGATCTCGATGTCCAGGGGTCCGAGCAGACGGAAACGGAGCCGTGGGGTGAGCATTGACAGAACGTAGTCCAGCGGCGACGGCCGAGCAACGCGGGGCTTCGCCGACGCGAATCCGCGGGCCTCCCGGGGTCGGATTCCGGCCAACCGGGGACGCCGGGGCCGAAGGCGACGGGCGCGGTCGCGGCGCGGGGCGGCCCACCGTGCACGCGAGGCGGGCGCCGCGTGTCCCCCGTCGGTCGCCCGCCCCGCACCACCAGTCTCGGACAGCCGTCTTTCCCGGCTCCTTCAGCGGTCTTTCCGTGCTCTTTCAGTGATCTTTCAGTGGTCTTCCACCCGGACTTCCGACGTTCGCCGGCCTTCCGGCCGTCTCCGCGGAGCCCCCGCCCGACTTCGCGGCCTCTGTGGGCCTCCGCGGGCCTTGCGCCGGGCCCCGTGCCGGGCTCCGGGCGCCCGCGGGACTGAGCGGGGCTCGGCGGGGCTGGGCGGGACTCTACGGAACTCGGCAGGACTCGACGGGACCGCCGTGGGTGGGCGGGCCGTCGTGCCCGGAGGTCACCTGCCGGTCGTGCCGTCGATCAGCTCACGCAGGATGTCGAGGTGGCCGTTGTGCCGGGCCGTCTCCTCGATCAGGTGCAGGAGGATCCAGCGCAGGTCCACATGGCGGCCGTCGCGGATCGGCCGGCTCGCCCGGGTGTCCAGACCGGTCCCGGCGACCAGCGCGCGGTGGGCGTCGGCCTGTTCCGCGTACTCGGAGAGCAGGCGCGCGAAGGGGATGTCGACGGCGATGCGCATCTCGCGGTCGGGGTCCTCGTCGGTCCAGGGCCCTTGGTCGTCCTCGCCGAGGAGGACCACGCGGAACCAGTAGTACTCGACCCAGCGCAGATGGCTGATCACCCCGCTCGGGGTCATCAGCGGCGACCCCGGCAGGGGCGCTCTGCGGGCGTCCGCGTCGGAGAGGCCCGCGCACTTGGCGCGGGCGGTGTCCCGGGCGTAGTCGAGGAAGGCGGTCAGCTGGGCGCGTTCGTCCCAGGCGGCGGGCATGTCGTCGGTTCTCGTCATCGCGCCGAGCATGTCCGGCCCCCCGCCCGCCTGTCGAGGGGATTCCCCCGCGCGGGAGCCGGCCGCGACAAAGCCCGGGCCCCCACGAAGGGGACCCGGGCCCGCGGGCGCGTGCGCCCGGCCGCGAACTGCTCGCGGATCAGCTGTGCTTGGCGCGGCTCGCCGTGCGGGCGCGGTCGCGCTGGTCGAGGACGACCTTGCGGATGCGAATGGCCTCCGGGGTCACCTCGACGCACTCGTCGTCGCGGCAGAACTCCAGGGACTGCTCCAGCGACAGCTTGCGCGGCGGGACGATCGCCTCGAACGAGTCGGCCGAGGACGACCGCATGTTCGTGAGCTTCTTCTCCTTGGTGATGTTCACGTCCATGTCGTCGGAGCGCGAGTTCTCGCCGACGATCATGCCCTCGTACACCTCGGTGCCGGGGTCGGTGAACAGGACGCCGCGCTCCTGGAGGTTGGTCATCGCGAACGCGGTGACGGCGCCGGCGCGGTCGGCGACGAGCGAACCGTTGTTACGGGTCGTCAGCGTGCCGAACCACGGCTCGTGGCCCTCGTGGATGGAGTGGGCGATGCCCGTGCCGCGCGTACCGGTGAGGAACTCGGTGCGGAAGCCGATGAGGCCGCGGGAGGGGACCACGAACTCCATGCGGACCCAGCCGGAGCCGTGGTTGGACATGTTGTCCATCCGGCCCTTGCGGACGCCCATGAGCTGCGTCACCGGGCCCATGTGCTCCTCGGGCACGTCGATCGTCATGCGCTCGACGGGCTCGTAGACCTTGCCGTCGACGAGCTTGGTGACGACCTGCGGCTTGCCGATGGTCAGCTCGAAGCCCTCACGGCGCATCTGCTCGACCAGGATGGCCAGCGCCAGCTCGCCGCGGCCCTGCACCTCCCAGGCGTCGGGACGCTCGGTGTCCAGGACCCGGAGGCTGACGTTGCCGACCAGCTCGCGGTCGAGCCGGTCCTTGACCTGACGGGCCGTGACCTTGCGGTCCTTGACGACGGCCTTGTTGTCGGCGCCCTTGCCGGTGGCGCCGCGGCCGACCATCGGCGAGGTGTTCGTGCCGATGGTCATCGAGATCGCCGGCTCGTCGACCGTGATGAGCGGAAGCGCGATCGGGTTCTCGGGGTCGGCGAGGGTCTCGCCGATCATGATGTCCGGGATGCCGGCGACGGCGCAGATGTCACCCGGGCCGGCCTTCTCGGCGGGCTTGCGGGTGAGCGCCTCGGTCATCAGCAGCTCGGTGATGCGCACGTTGGACATCGAGCCGTCACGCTTGATCCACGTGACGGTCTGGCCCTTGCGCAGCTCGCCCTCCTCGACGCGCAGCAGCGCGATACGACCGAGGAAGTTGTCGGCGTCCAGGTTGGTGACGTGCGCCTGGAGCGGGGCCTCCTCGTCGTACTCGGGGGCCGGGACGTGCGACAGGATCGTGGAGAAGAAGGGCTCCAGGTTGTCGCTGTCCTTCGGGACCGTGCCGTCCTCCGGCTTGGTCAGGGAGGCGACGCCGTCCCGCGCGCAGGCGTAGACGATCGGGAACTCGATCTGGTCCTCGTCGGCGTCGAGGTCGAGGAAGAGGTCGTAGGCCTCGTTGACGACCTCGTCGATGCGCGAGTCGGGACGGTCCGTCTTGTTGATGCACAGGATGACGGGCAGACGGGCCTGGAGCGCCTTGCGCAGCACGAAGCGGGTCTGCGGCAGCGGGCCCTCGGAGGCGTCCACCAGCAGCACGACGGCGTCGACCATCGACAGGCCGCGCTCCACCTCGCCGCCGAAGTCGGCGTGACCGGGGGTGTCGATGATGTTGATCGTGACGACGTCCCCCCCGTCCTTGGGGTGGTACTTCACCGCCGTGTTCTTGGCGAGGATCGTGATGCCCTTCTCACGCTCCAGGTCGTTCGAGTCCATCATGCGGTCGTCGAGCGATTCGGCGGCGTGCGCGGCGAAGGCGCCGGCCTGCTTGAGCATGGCGTCGACCAGCGTGGTCTTGCCGTGGTCGACGTGGGCGACGATGGCTACGTTGCGGATATCGTGGCGCGTGGCCATAAAGCGGCGTTCTCCCGGAGTGTGAGGGCGACCCTGCTGCGTACGTCTGTGTTACGCGGGCCCTGCCGGGCTTGACACGCCACGGCCTCACCCCATGGTACGTGGCCCGGCGGGGGACGGCCTCCGCAGGGCCGCGCGGCCCGTCCGCGGACCGCCTCCCGCACCGCGTCCGGGCCCGGATCCACACAGGATCCGGGCCCGGTTCCACGCTGCCCGCCGGCCCGGTTCCGCGCAGGTCGCGCGGTGGTTCCGGACCGCTGCGCGCTCACTTGCGCGCGGGGCTCCCGGCGGCCTTCGCGCCCTTCTTCAGAAAGCCCATGTCCTCGTAGACCGGCGTCTGGAAGCCGAAGGCCCCCGCGTTCACCACGTTCTTGCGCACGGCGGTGAGCTGCGGCCGCTGGTAGAGGGGGATCGAACCGGCGGCCGCCCAGATGCGCGAGTCGGCCTTGCGGATCAGGGAACGGGCCTCGTCCCGGTCCAGGGTCGCGAGCGCCTGGGCGAACAGCTGGTCGACCTGGTCGGTGCCGACCCGGGTGTAGTTCTGCTCCACGGTCAGGGAGCCGTCCGCGGCCGGCCGCGGCTTGGCGTAGATCGGCCGGGCGTCGGTGGCCGGGAAGGCGGACGCGGGCCAGGAGTACAGCGCGAGGTCGTAGTCGCCGGACGCGATGTGGTCCTTGAAGTAGCTCGCGTCGGAGACCTTGGTGATCTCGGTGCGGATGCCGACCTTCGCCAGCATCTTCGTGATCCGCTCGGCGACCGCCTCCAGGGACTGCGATCCCGGCCCGGACGGCAGCACGAACTTCAGGTCGAGCGCCTTGCCGTCCTTGGCCAGCGCCTTGGCCGGGGCGCCGACGGGCGCGGCGGTGCCCTTCGGCGCCGCGCCGGCCTGGAGCGCCGCGTCGGCGTGGGGCGCGGCGGTGCCCTTGGGGGCGTAGGCGCCGGGGGCGCCTCCCCGGTGCGGCTGCCGGTACTGCTTGCCGTCCTGGGCGAGCCGGTGTCCGCCGGCCTCGTTCTTCGCGGCGTCGTGGCGTTCGTCGCCGGCCGCGTCGGGCGCCTTGTCGTCCTCGCCGACGATGTACGTGCCGTCGTCGTCCTTCTTCTTCTTTGCCTTCTCGCCCTTCTCGGACTTATCACTCTTCTCGCTCTTCTCGCTCTTCTCGCTCTTCTCGCTCTTCTCGCCCTTCTCGGCGTCCGGCCCGCTCTCCTTCTTCCCGGCCGAGCCGGCCGCCTTCTCGCCCTTGTCCTTGTCCTTCTCCTTGACGGGGCCGCCGGCCACCCAGCCGGCGTCGGCGAGGAGCGCCTGCGCCTCGGCGGTGTCCTGGTCGCCGAGGGCTCCGCTGCCGTCGGCGTACGCGTCCTGTCCGGCCAGGGCGAGGTGGCTGCCCACGGGCTCGGCGGGCAGGCCCAGCGGCTTGAGGACGGCCTTGGCCAGTTCCTTGCGGTCCAGGGCGCGGGCCACGGCCCGCCGCACCCGCTCGTCCGCCAGCGGGCCCTGTGCGCCGTTCAGGGCGAGCTGGGTGTAGGCGGGCTCCAGCGATCTGCGCACCTCGAAGGCGCGCAGCGCCTTCTGCCGGCTCTGCCACTCGGCGATCGCCGCGGTCAGCTTCGCGCGGGCCTTGTCCCCGGACGACTTCTTCTCGTCGTCGGCCTCGTCGTCCGACTGCTCGTCGGACTCGTCGTCGGCCTTCCCGCCGGCCGGGGCGATGCCGTGGGCCAGGGCCCATCTGCGCAGGGCCTCCAGGCCGGCGGGTCCGGTCCCGGCGGGCGGTCCGGCCGTGCCGCGGGCGGCGCCGTCGACGTTCTGCGCGTCGGACGGGTCGATCTCGGCCAGGTCGATCTTCCCGGCGGCCATTGCGGACGTCCGCTCGTCCCTCGGGACGGCCGTCAGCACGATCTCGGAGAGCTTGGCCGGCTTCCCCCACCAGCGCGGGTTGCGGGCGAGATCGACCTGCTTCTTCTTGCGGTCGACCTTCTTCACGGCGAACGGCCCGGCGGTCACCTTCAGCGTGCGCCGCGCGCCGTCGTTGAAGGAGTCGGGGGTGCCCATGACGTCCTTCGGGTACAGCGGGGAGAACAGCGAGCGCCAGTCGGCGTAGGTCCGGCCGAAGGTGACCTTGACCTCCAGGTCGTTGGCCCCGCGCTCGATCTTCTCGATGCGGTCGTAGCCGGCGTTGCGGGCGGTCCAGTACGCGCTGTCCTTGCCCGACAGGGCCCGCCACTGGGCGGCGAAGTCGGCGGCGCCGATCTCCCGGCCGTCGCTCCAGACGGCCTGCTGGTTCAGCTTGTACAGCACGACCTGCTTGGGCTCGGTGGCGACGACCTTCGCGGACTCCAGGTAGTCGGCGTCGCGCTGCGGCCGTCCGTTCGCGTCCATCCGGAACATCGAGGGGAGCACGGCCTGGGCGACCTGGGCGGTCGTCGGGTCCGCGTCCGACTGGAAGGCGTTGAAGGTCTCCGGGACGGCGTCCACCGCCCAGCGCAGGGTGCCGCCCTCGGCGACCGAGGCGCGGTCGGCGCGGGCGACGTCCTGGCGGGCCAGGGGCCGGCCGGCCTCGTCCGGGGAGCCGCAGCCCGTGAGCAGGGGCACCGCGAGCACACCTGCGGTGAGGAAGGCGACCGAACGCGTCACCGCGCGCGGGCCGACGCCGTCGTGGGACATCTCTGGTACCTCCGGTGAGCCGCTGCCGGTGCGTTCTGATCACGTTCGGCGGTATTTGCGTGTTGATCAGATCTACGGCCCACTGAAAGCGAAACGGTTCGCCTGCCGGCGGCGACACGGCGGCGGGACCGTTCAAGGCCACTCGTGCGGAGCAACGCACCCCCTGCGCATCGGCCAATCGCTGCACACGCCTTCACATCCACCGGTGTGACGCGCAACACTCGCAGGCGCACATGAACGTTCCCGTCCAGGGCGAGACGCCCACGGAAGCGAGGTCATGGCATGTCCGTGCACGACGACCTGACAGCGGTCCAGCGCTGCCTCGACGACCTGTCCCGGTCCGTCGGCCGCCTGGAACAGCAGCTCGGCAGCGACGGCCTGGAGATGCGCCGCGTCCGCGCAGACGCCGCCCACCTGAAGGAGAGCGTCGCGCTGCTGCGCGAGGCGACGGCCCAGCCCGCCACACCGCGCCGGCCCGAGCTGCTCACCATCCCCGACACCCCCTACGACGACTCCCTGTGGATCGACACCGACGACGAGGGACTCGGCGCCCGCCACCGGCACGCACCCTGACCCGAGCCCCTGACCCGACCGGAGTCCTGAGTTGGCCACTGGTACGGAACCCCCCTCCACCGACCCCCGCCCCCGAAGCGGCGTCCGCGGCGCCGGCCGCGCCGCGATCGCCGCGCCCCACCTGCGGACCGACCGCTGGTGGCTGGCCCCCGCCGCCACCGCGGCCGGCCTGCTGGCGTTCATCGTCTACTCGACCTGGCGGGCCTTCGCGAACGCGGACTACTACGCGGCGCCCTACGTCTCGCCGTTCTACTCGCCGTGCCTGGCGGAGAACTGCCGGCCCATGCACGCCGGCCCGAACACGGACCTCTTCGGCGGCTGGTGGGGCATCTCCCCCGCGGTCATCATCCTGATCTTCCCGCTGGGCTTCCGCCTCACCTGCTACTACTACCGCAAGGCCTACTACCGGGGCTTCTGGGCCTCGCCCCCGGCCTGCGCGGTCGCCGAGCCGCACACGAAGTACACCGGCGAGACCCGCTTCCCGCTGATCCTCCAGAACATCCACCGGTACTTCTTCTACGCGGCGATCCTCGTCGCCGGGATCCTCACCTACGACACCGTGCTCTCCTTCCGCGACGAGCACCACGCGTGGGGCCACATGGGCCTCGGCACCCTCGTCTTCCTGCTCAACATCACCCTGATCTGGGCGTACACGCTCTCCTGCCACTCCTGCCGGCACATCGTCGGCGGCAAGCTGAAGCACTTCTCCAAGCACCCCGTGCGCTACCGGGCCTGGCAGTTCGTCGGCCGCCTCAACGCCCGCCACATGCTGCTGGCCTGGGCGTCGCTGGTGAGCGTGGCGCTCGCCGACTTCTACGTCTATCTCGTCGCGTCCGGTGTCTTCGACGATCCGAGGTTTTTCTAGATGCTGCCGAACCTGATGAGCGGGGCCCGCCGATGACCGTGGTCGACCGCCAGGAGTGGGACGTCGTCGTGATCGGAGCGGGGGGCGCCGGGCTGCGCGCCGCCGTCGAGGCCCGCGAGCGGGGTGCCCGCACGGCCGTCGTCTGCAAGTCGCTGTTCGGCAAGGCGCACACGGTGATGGCCGAGGGCGGCATCGCGGCGGCCATGGCCAACGCCAACGAGCACGACAACTGGCAGGTCCACTTCCGCGACACCCTGCGCGGCGGCAAGTTCCTCAACCAGTGGCGGATGGCCGAGCTGCACGCCCAGGAGGCCCCGGACCGGGTCTGGGAGCTGGAGACCTGGGGCGCGCTGTTCGACCGCACCAAGGACGGCCGCATCTCGCAGCGCAACTTCGGCGGCCACGAGTACCCGCGCCTCGCCCACGTCGGCGACCGCACCGGACTGGAGCTGATCCGCACCCTCCAGCAGAAGATCGTCTCGCTCCAGCAGGAGGACTTCCGGGAGACCGGCGACTACGAGTCCCGGCTGAAGGTCTTCCAGGAGTGCACCGTCACCCGGATCCTGAAGGACGGATCCAGGGTGAGCGGCGTCTTCGCCTACGAGCGCGAGACCGGCCGCTTCTTCGTCCTGCGGGCGCCCGCCGTCGTGATCGCCACCGGCGGCATCGGCAAGTCCTTCAAGGTGACGTCCAACTCGTGGGAGTACACCGGCGACGGCCACGCGCTGGCCCTGCTCGCCGGAGCACCCCTGCTCAACATGGAGTTCGTGCAGTTCCACCCCACGGGCATGGTCTGGCCGCCGTCCGTCAAGGGCATCCTCGTCACCGAGTCCGTCCGCGGCGACGGCGGGGTGCTGCGCAACTCCGAGGGCAAGCGGTTCATGTTCGACTACGTCCCGGACGTCTTCAAGGAGAAGTACGCCGAGTCGGAGGAGGAGGGCGACCGCTGGTACGAGGACCCGGACCACAACCGGCGTCCCCCCGAGCTGCTCCCCCGCGACGAGGTCGCCCGCGCCATCAACTCCGAGGTCAAGGCGGGCCGCGGCTCCCCGCACGGCGGCGTCTTCCTCGACGTCTCCACGCGGATGCCCGCGGAGGCGATCCGCCGCCGGCTGCCGTCGATGTACCACCAGTTCAAGGAGCTGGCGGACGTCGACATCACCGCCGAGGCGATGGAGGTCGGGCCCACCTGCCACTACGTGATGGGCGGCATCGCGGTCGAGTCGGACACGGCCGCCGCACGCGGGGTGCCCGGACTGTTCGCGGCCGGCGAGGTCGCGGGCGGGATGCACGGCTCCAACCGCCTCGGCGGCAACTCCCTCTCCGACCTGCTGGTGTTCGGCCGGCGGGCCGGACTGCACGCGGCCGCGCACGCCGCGGCGACGGCGACCGCACGGCCGCCGGTGGACGAAGCCCAGGTCGACGCGGCGGCCGCGGAGGCCCTGCGCCCCTTCTCCGCCGAGGCCGACGGCGAGGAACCCGCACCCGGCCCCCCGGAGAACCCGTACGCGGTCCACCAGGAACTCCAGCAGACCATGAACGACCTGGTCGGCATCATCCGCCGGGAGGGCGAGATGAGGCAGGCCCTGCTCAAGCTGGCCCAACTGCGCGTCCGGGCCCGGCGGGCCGGCGTCGAGGGCCACCGCCAGTTCAACCCCGGCTGGCACCTCGCCCTCGACCTGCGCAACATGCTGCTCGTCAGCGAGTGCGTGGCGCGGGCGGCCCTGGAGCGCACCGAGTCGCGCGGCGGCCACACCCGCGAGGACCACCCGGCGATGGAACGCGCCTGGCGCAACGTCAACCTGCTGTGCCGGCTGACCGGGCCGGGCGACGGCCCGGCGGCCGCCGGACCCGAGGACGGCCAGATCCGGCTGGTGCGGGAGACCACCGAGCCCATCCGCCCCGACCTGCTCGCCCTCTTCGAGAAGGAGGAGCTGGTCAAGTACCTCACCGAAGAGGAGCTGTACGAATGAGCGGCTACGACGCCCGTTTCCGGGTGTGGCGGGGCGACGTGCGGGGCGGGGACCTGGAGGACTTCACCGTCGAGGTCAACGAGGGCGAGGTCGTCCTCGACATCGTCCACCGGCTCCAGTCCACCCAGGCCCCCGACCTCGCCGTCCGCTGGAACTGCAAGGCGGGCAAGTGCGGTTCCTGCTCGGCCGAGATCAACGGGCGCCCCCGGCTGATGTGCATGACGCGCATGTCGGTCTTCGACCGCGCCGAGACGATCACCGTCACCCCGCTGCGCGCCTTCCCCGTGATCCGCGACCTGGTCACCGATGTGGGCTTCAACTATGACAAGGCGCGGGAGGTCCCGGCGTTCGTGCCGCCCGAGGGGGTCGCGCCGGGCGAGTACCGGATGTTCCAGGAGGACGTGGACCGGTCGCAGGAGTTCCGCAAGTGCATCGAGTGCTTCCTGTGCCAGGACACCTGTCACGTCGTGCGCGACCACGAGGAGAACAAGACGGCCTTCGCGGGCCCCCGCTTCCTCATGCGGGTCGCCGAGCTGGACATGCATCCCCTGGACGCGGCCGAGGAGAGCGGCCTGGACCGCAAGCGCGCCGCCCAGGACGAACACGGGCTCGGCTACTGCAACATCACCAAGTGCTGCACCGAGGTGTGCCCCGAGGGCATCAAGATCACGGACAACGCGCTGATCCCGCTGAAGGAGCGGGCGGTCGACCGCAAGTACGACCCGCTGGTGTGGCTGGGCTCGAAGATCAGGAGGCGGTCGCCCGAGGACGCGTGAAGGCCGGGAGGCCGCCTAGCGGACCCAACCCGTCCGGTACGCACGCCAGTCGGTCTCCGTCGCCGTGAAGTCCACGTAGGCCGCCACACCGAAGTTCGCGCGGTCGGCGTCGGTGCGGGACAGGCCCAGCCGGACGCCCCGGACGGCGGCGGCGACGGTCTCCGCGTGCGCCCAGTGCCCGAAGCGGTTCTCCTGGTAGAACGGCAGGCCCATCAGCAGGTCGGTGGAGCGCGGGGTGACCTCCAGGGCGAGGGAGGTCTGCTGGGCGACGTAACCGCTGTACGTGCGCTGCAACGGCTGCATGGTGTCGTACGACATCACCGCGATCTGGTCGACCCGCCTGGCGACCTGGCCGAAGAACTTCTGCGACCACCACTTGGGATGCCCGGTGGTCGTGCCCCAGAAGGAGTGGAACCCCGGCACCGGGTCGATCTGGTGCGCGGCCACCGAGAGCTGGGCATGGTGCGCACGGGTGACGGCCCGCAGGGAGTCCAGCAGGGCAAGGTAGTGGGCGTCGTCGGAGTGCAGGGGTTCGAGGTCGAAGTGGGCGCCCTCGAAGCCGGCCGCGAGGATCTCCCGGGCGGAGCGTACGACGGCGGCGCGGGTCGCCGGCCGCTCCAGCCGCATGCCGTCCGGGGTCTCCGAGGCGAGCACGTCGCCCAGCCAGGCCTGGACGCGCAGCCCGGGGGCCGCCCGGTGCACGGCGGCGACGAACCACCGCGCACGCGGGTAGGCGGACGCGGGCAGCGTGCCGTCGTGCTCCAGCGGACCGGCGTGCACATAGAGGTCCCGGATGCCGGTGTCCGCGAGGCGGCGGGCCAGGGCCTCGACATCGGCGTCGGTCTTGCGGCCGTCCACCCAGGCGTGGCCCAGCCACAGGGCGTCCTTGCCGCGCGTGCGGGCACTCTCGGCCGGATCGCCCATGCCGTTCACACCGAGCGCCGCCTCGGCTATCAGCACCGGCACGAGCACGAGCAGCACCACGGCGAACGCCCCGCGCCGCGCCCAACGCCTCCACCGCTTCCCCTGCTTCTCCGGGGCCTCCGGGGTCTCGGGGTTCTTCGCGTTCTCCGGGGCCTCCGGGGCCTCCGGGGTCTCGGGGTTCTCCGGGTTCTCCGGGTTCTCCGGGTTCTCCGGGTTCTCCGGGGTCTTCTGTTCCTCCGTGCTCTTAGGGCTTTCCGGGTTCCCCCGCTCGGTACCGGACCCTGCCTCGCTCTCCGGCTCGGTGTCCGCGGTCGTCCGTCCCGGTGGTCGTTCCATCGGGGCCCCCTCCCGTGTCGTTCCGCCCCACGCCCCCCGAGTCGGGTGCATCCCGCTCGCGTGCCCGCATTGACGGCCATACGCTCGCAAATGTGACCTCTTCGCAGCCTCGTCGAGGCCGGCCCCGGCGAACCGGCTCGCACCTGTCCGTACGGGTGGCCCACACCGTGCTGGGCGGGGCGGTCGGCATCGTGTGGCTGGTGTTGCCTGCGATGACGTCCGATGCGGGGGTTCCGGTTGCGATCAAGGACCCGGCGCCCGCCGCGAGCACGGCTCCCGTCACCGTCACCGTCACCGCCGACGGCGGGAGGTCGACCGTCGATCTGGTGCTGCCGCTGGTGGCCGTCGGCGCGGCCGGCGCGGCTGCCGGGTACGGGTACATACGCCGGGTCAGACGCACCCACGACCGCACGACCCCGGGCGGGACCGGCCGCCCCGCACCGCCGCAGTCCGTCCGCTCGGCACCGTCCGCACAGCCCGCGCAGTCCGCGCAGTCCGCGCAGTCGTCGCCGCGGCCCGCCGCCCTCGACGAGCGGGCCTGCGCCGCACTGGTCGCGGCCGACGACCGCATCCGGGCCGCCCGCGGCGAACTCGGCTTCGCCGAGCAGTTGTTCGCGGCGCAGGACACGGCCCGGTTCCGGCGGACCGTCGACGAGGCCGCCGCCGAGCTGGCCGCCGCCTTCCGCATGCGGCAGCGCTACGACGAGGGTGTGCCGGCGCAGGAGGCGGCGCGGGAGCACGCGCTCGCCGGGATCATCGGCCGGTGCGAGGAGGTACAAGGGCTGCTCGACTCTGCGGCCGGGGAGTTCGGGGAGCTGCGCGCACCGGGGCGGGCGTCGGGTGAGGCCCTGGTGGTCGCCGAGGGGCGGTTCCGGGAGCTGACCGGGCGGGTGGGGACCGCGGAGGCCGTCCTCGCCGGGTTGCGGGCCCGGTACGCGCACACGGCCACCGACGGCGTCGTCGGCAACGTCGAACAGGCCAGGGACCGGCTGCTGTTCGCCACCGACCGGCTGAACCGGGCGCGTCAGGCGGCCGATGCGGGACAGCCTGAGGGGGCGGCTCGCCATCTGGGGGCCGCCGAGGGGGTCATAGCCCAGGCCGCCGTCCTTCTGGAGGGCGTCGACCGGCTGGCCGCCGAACTGCGAGCGGCCGAGCGGGCGGCGCCGGCCGCCCTCGCGGCGGCCCAGGAGCAGTTGTCCCGGGCCCGCGCGTCGGAAGCGGGACGGAGCGACGTCGGGAACGACCGGGCGGACGCGAACGCGGACGGCGTCGCGCACGGGACCGGGGAAGGGGAGGCCGCGGCGGCGGACGCCGGCGCGGGAACAGGAACAGGAACGGGAACGGGAACGGGAACGGGAACGGGAACGACACGGCGGGTGATCGTCGCGCCGCCGGACGCCTCGCCGGGGGAGCTGCACGCCCGGCTGCTGCACGCCGACGCCGTGCTGACGTCGGTCCGGCGCCTGCTGCCGGACCACCACCGGACTCCGGACGGCCCGCCCGCCGTCCACCCCGACGGCCGCGACGCTGGAGCGCCGGGTGCCGCGGGGCGCGGGCAGGAGCCGGCCCGGCAGGGCGCGGCGGACGCGGACCCTGACCGGGGAACAGCGGCGGGCCCGGACCAGGGGGAAGCGCCCGGCCCGGATCCGGTCGGGTCGAACCCGGGTGCGGTCGGAGCGGATTCAGGTGCGGCCGGGACGGACCCGAAGCCGGTCGGAGCGCATTCAGGTGCGGCCGGGACGGACCCAAAGCCGGTCGGAGCGCATTCAGGTGCGGCCGGGACGGACCCAAAGCCAGTCGGAGCGCATTCAGGTGCGGCCGGGACGGACCCAAAGCCAGTCGGAGCGCATTCAGGTGCGGCCGGGACGGACCCAAAGCCAGTCGGAGCGGATTCAGGTGCGGCCGGGACGGACCCGAAGCCGGTCGGAGCGCATTCAGGTGCGGTCGGGACCGACTCGGATCCGGGCTCAGGGGGTTGGGATCCGGTCGGGGAGCTTCGGCGGATCGTGCGGGCGGCCGTGTCCCTCGGGCCGGAGCCGGGCGAGGCGTTGCAGGCCGCCGCGCTGCTCACCGCCCGGTCCGCCGTCGGCGGCGCGGCCGACTTCGTCGAGACGCACCGGGGGGCGGTGGGCGTGACCGCGCGCACCCGGCTGGCGGAGGCGCGGCGGCTCCTCGCGACCGGGGACACGGCGGACCGCCCGTCCGCCGACGACCTCGCCGGGCAGGCCAGGGAGCTGGCCGAACTCGACGTCCGCGCGCACGGGAACCCGTATGCAGGGCCGGACCACACGGCGGGCGTCGGCGGGGCCGTCCTCGGCGGCGTCGTACCGGCCGGGGATCCCGACGGCGGGCGGCCGGCGGGCTTCGCCGGACCGGCCGAGCCCGCCGCCGACGGGTGAGCGCCCGTCAGAACAGGCTCAGCAGGGCCTCCGCCGGGTCCGCGAGCGTCGTCTCGCCGTCGGGCAGGGGCAGTTCGAACCACACCGTCTTGCCGCGCGGGGTGCGGCGCGAACCCCAGGACGCCGAGAGCAGCCCCACCAGCTGGAGACCGCGGCCGCCCTCGTCGGTGTCCCGGGCGCGGCGGCGGCGCGGCTGGACGAGACCCGCGTCCCACACCTCGCACACCAGGGTGCGGTCCAGCAGCAGCCGGAGCCTGATGTCCCCCTCGCCGTAGCGCAGCGCGTTGGTGACCAGCTCGCTGACCAGCAACTCGGTGGTGTCGACGAGCGCTTCGAGGCCCCATGACTGCAACCGGCCCCGCGCGTACTCCCGCGCCCGGCCCACGCTGCGCGGCTCGCGCGGCAGCGTCCAGTCGCCGACCGAGTCGGCGGGCAGCCCCTGCACCCGTGCCATCAGCAGCGCGATGTCGTCCTCGCCGTGGTGCGAGTCGAGCGTGTTCAGGACGTGGTCGCAGACGTCCTCCAGCGGCCTGGTGGGGTCGGTGAGCGCCCCGACGAACGCGTTGAGGCCCTCGTCGAGGGGGTGGTCGCGGGACTCGACCAGGCCGTCCGTGTAGAGCGCCAGCAGCGCGCCCTCGGGGAGGTCGACCTCCACCTCCTCGAAGGGCTCACCGCCCACGCCGAGCGGCAGGCCCGGCGGCACGTCGAGCATGAGGGCCGGTTCTCCGGGCTCGACGAGGACCGGGGGCAGATGGCCCGCGTTGGCGAAGGTGCAGCGCCGGGTCACCGAGTCGTAGACCGCGTACACGCAGGTCGCGAGGTACACCTCGGACAGGTCGGCCTCGCGGGGCCGGCGGGCGGCCCGGGTGGCCTGCTGGACGCCGCCGGGGGTGCCGAGCCCGCGCGCGATCTCGTCCAGCGCGGAGAGCACTTCGGCCGGTTCGAGGTCGAGCAGGGCCAGCGTGCGCACGGCCGTGCGCAGTTCGCCCATCGCGACCGCGGCCCGCAGCCCGCGGCCCATCACGTCGCCCACCACCAGCGCCGTGCGGTGGCCGGGCAGTTCGATGACGTCGAACCAGTCGCCGCCGACCTCGCTGGGCCGCCCCATGGAGACGTTGCCGGGAAGGTAGCGGCAGGCGATGTCCAGGCCCGAGGCCACCGGGTCGCCGGGCGGCAGCAGGGAGCGCTGCAGTATCAGCGCCCGCTCGTGCTCGCGCCGGTACAGACGGGCGTTGTCGATGCAGACCGCGGCGCGCGCCGCCAGTTCCACGGCCAGATCGCGGTCGCGGTCGCCGAACGGCTCGCTGCCCTTGGTCCGCGAGAACTGCGCGAGGCCGACGACGGTGTCGTGGGCGACCATCGGGACGGCGAGGCTGGACTGCACGAGGCCGCCCTCCTCGCCGGGGATGCTCTGCGGGCGGGCGGTGCGCAGGGCGTCCGCGCAGGCCGAGTTGAACGGGAAGTGGTGGACCGCGCCGACCGCGACGGGCGGGCCCGCGCCGGGGAAGGGGGCGTCGGACACGGCGGACGCGAAGGCGACCCGGCGCAGTTCGGCGCTGCCGTCGGCGAGTCCGGGCGGGGTCTCGTCGCCGGCCAGGAGTCCCTGGTAGAGGTCGACGGTGGCCAGGTCGCAGAAGCCGGGCACGACCACGTCGAGGAGTTCGCGCGCGGTCGTCTCCAGGTCGAGGGAGTTCCCTATGCGGGCTCCCGCCTCGTTCAGGAGGGCGAGATTGCGCCGTGCGGCGGCGGCCTCGCGGGCGGCGGCGCGGCGGGCGGTGATGTCGGTGCCGAGCCAGGCGATGCCGATGGGGCGGCCGCTGCCGCTGTGCACCCGGTACAGGTTGATCGACCAGTGCCGTCGTTCGTCGGAGCCGGGGACGAACCCGGTGACGTGCATGTCCGTGATGGAGTCGCCGGTCTCCAGGACCCGGCGAAGGGTGGCGCTGACCCGCTCGGCCTCGGGCCGGGGCAGGTAGTCGTGGACGCCCTTGCCGCGGTGCTCGTCGGGGGTGCCGCCGAAGATGGAGGCGAACCGCTCGTTGGCGCGGCGCACCCGCAGGTCGGGGTCGATCAGCAGGAAGCCGAACGGGGATTGGCCGAAAATCGCCTGCGAGGCGGCGAGGTCGGTCTCGATGCTGCGGAGCGTGCGGACGTCGACGACGATGCACACGGCGGCCTTCTCGCCGTCCAGACTGCGCGTCGGCATGACGTACACCTCGGCGAGGCCCTGCTCGCCGCGTCCGCCGCCGGGCGCCGGGTCGGGCATCCGGAAGGGGACCACGCCGGTCCACTCGCGCCCGTCGAGGATCTCGGCCATCTTGCGCTGTCCGCGTTCACGCAGGTCGGGGTCGACGAACGCGTCGATGGGGTCCATGCCGACGGCGCGCTCGGCGGGGATGCCGAAGATCTGCTCGGCGCGCAGACTCCACTGGTCGACGAGGCCGTCGGGGCCGATGGAGAACGAGGCGACCCTGATGTAGTCGTAGATCGAACCGGGTGGGCTGCTCTGCCACATGGCGTCACCGAGCGACGCCGCTTCGCCCTCCCCGTCGCCGGGGCCGCGCACGGCGTCCGCGGCGTGCGCATCCGCGGCCTCCGCCCTCGCGCCGCCCGACGGGTCCTCGGACTCCGTGGCCTTCGCTGGTATCTCGCTCACGCGAACCGTCCCCTCCAGCTCACCGCGTCCGGCACCGGTCACCGGCGGCGGCTGCCCGCAGTATCCAGCACTACGGGTCCGCACGACACGGTGTTCACGATCACAGCACGGTCCAGGCGTTTTCCGGCCCGTCCCGCGACAACACTTCCAGTCTTCTAACCAGCGGGCACGTGGTCGAATCACACCTTCGGGCACCGGTCGCGGACCGGCGACGGCGGGAGGCCCGCCGTCCACCCGGGTCATCCCCGTGTCACGTCCCGTCAACCCGGTACCGCCAGTTCGAACCACACGGTCTTGCCGGCGCTCCCCGGCCGGGTGCCCCAGCGGCGCGCGGCGGAGGCGACGAGCTGAAGTCCGCGCCCGCTCTCGTCGTCGGGGCGGGCGATCCGCTCGCGCGGCGGGTCGGGCAGCGGGTCGGACACCTCCACCAGGAGCACGTCCCGCAGCCGGGCCTGACGGACCAGACGGACGCCGATGGGGCCGGTCGCGTGCCGGAGCGCGTTGGTCACCAACTCGCTGACCAGCAGGGCCGCGATGTCGCCCAGACTGTCGAGGTCCCAGCGGTGCAGCTGGTCGCGGACGGCCGCGCGGGCGGTGCGCACCGCACCGGGCTCCGCGGGAAACGACCACTCGGCCCGGTCGTCCTCGGTGTCGATCACGCCGATCACTTCCCAGCCCAGCGAGTGCACCCATGTCCGGTTTCGTGGGGTTAATGGGCACATACCCGATATCGCTGGGCGAGTACCGCGCGGCAGGGCGCACAGTGGCACGAACGGCGTACACCCCGCCCCTGCCCGGCCCGCCGCCACTGGCGACGAGCCACTGGCGACGAGCCACTGGCGACTGGCCACTGGCCACGGAACAGGGCTTGGGCTCAGTGTGCGTCGGCGGCGATGACGGCGAGCGTCTCGCGCACCGCGGGAACGTCCTGGTCGAGCCAGTCGACGTCCCAGACCTCGTCCGGGGCGAGCCAGCGCAGCGCGTCGTGGTCCTGGAGCGGTTCGGGGGCGGCCGAGCCGGGCCGCAGCCGGGCCCTCCACACCTGGAGGACGTGGGGCGGCCTCAGGGGCCACTCCCCCGGGACGGGTCCGACGGTCTCGGCCTCGACGCCGAGTTCCTCGCGCAGTTCGCGCACGAGAGCCGCCTCGGGGCTCTCCCCCGGCTCGACCTTGCCGCCCGGCAGTTCCCAGCGCCCGGCCAGCTCCGGGGGCGCGCTGCGGCGGGCGGCGAGCAGGCGGCCGGCGTCGAGCAGCGCGGCTCCCACCACCACGGTCCGTTCCGTCATGCGGCGGAGCCTACGGGACGGGAGCGGGTGGGCCGGGGGTGGGGCGGCCGGGTCGGCCCGGCGCGGTCAGGGCGGCCCGTTCGGGTCGGCGCAGACGCCGGGTTGACGGCGGGTCCGGTCCGACGCCCGGTCAGTTCAGGGTGCCGTCCCCGTTCTGCACCTGCGCCTGCACCTGCGTTTGGGCCTGCGTTTGCGCCTGCGCCTGGGCCGGAGGCGGTGTCTGGGGGTGGTGCGGGGTCTGGGCGTGGCGCTGCGGCTGCCCCTGCGTCTGGCCGATCCGCTCGACCCAGTAGAGCTGCTTGTGCCCGCGGGCGTCGAGGCTGTCCGCGGTCTCCTGGGCCTCGGCCCGGGTCGCGTACCTGCCCACGCGGTAGCGGTTGCCGTTGTCGTCCTGCCGGATGACGAGCCAGGGCAGGGAGGTGGTGCTGTCGTTCATCGCGCCCTCCGCCCCCTCGCCGTCCCGGCCCGGCCGGATCCCGTCCGCGGCGCGCCGCGCGCCCCGCCTGCCAAGGAAACCGCAATCCGCATATGCCCGAGCGTACGCCTTACCTTTACGCACCGAACACGACTTTGCACAAAGAGGTACGCAACCAGCCAAGACGCAGGGGGCGCACGGGACCGAACGCGCCGTGCGCGCGCCGCAACGCGTCCGGTCGGCGGGGTTGCGGGCGGGTACCGGTCGACCTGCGGGAACCAGCGGAAACGTCCGGATTCCGACGGCGCGCGGCCGGCTCCCGGGCGGGCCGGTTCCGGCGGCAACTGCCGCAAGGGTGTGCGCCGCCCGGCCGTATGCGCTACGGCTCCGGGCCGCCCCCGCGCCTCCCCCGCTCCACCCGCCCCGCAGGACACGGTCGTCGCCGACCCTCTCCGCCTCCCACCGGGGGCAACCGGGTCGGGTCGGCGGGCAGTGTTCCGCGGGCGACGGATCGCGGGCGGTGTTCCGAAGGCAGTGGTTCCGCGGGCAGTGTTCCGCGGGCGGCTTACTTCACCGGCAGGTGGTACGCGACCCGGTAGCGGTCGGCCGGGATCACCACGTCGGCCGTCTCCACCGGGCGGCCCGAGGCGTAGTACGTGCGCTGCACGACCAGCACCACGTGGCCGGGGACGCCGCCGAGGGTGAGGAGTTCCTCGGCCAGACCGGGGCGGGCGCCGACCTCCTCGGTGACGTTGTCGACGATGACGTCGATGGCCCGCATCCGCTCGACGACGCCCATGCCGCCGAGCGGACCCTCCTCGGGGAGCATCACGGGGGTGCGGCCGGTGACCGCGAGGGGCTCCCAGGACGTGGAGAGCATCATCGCCTCACCGGCCTCCCGGAACACGTACTTCGTGCGCATCACGCGGTCGCCGGGCTTGACGCCGAGCCGCTCCGCCACGGCCACGCCCGCCTCGCCCTGCTCGCTGCTGGACTCCCACGTGCCCCGCGTGTGGGCCTCGGCCTGCTCCTGGCGGAACGGCGTGGCCCCGCTCACCGGGCGGTAGCCGGAGCGGGCGATCCGGCGGGGGACGGGCCGCTCGCGCACATAGGTGCCCGAACCGGAGCGGCCCTCGACCAGGCCCTCGGCCATCAGCACCTTGCGCGCCTCCAGGGCCACCGTGTCGGAGACGCCGTACTCCTCGCGGATTCTCGCCTGGGACGGGAGGCGGGTGTGCGGTGGCAGCGATCCGTCGGCGATCTTCTTGCGGAGATCACCCGCGACACGCAGATACGCCGGCTGCTCACCGAATGTCACTGGCCACTCCCATCAGGTTGTACAGACAGCTACAGCCTGGCAACCGTGGGTTGGACCGTGCAAGCAAAGGCCAGGGAATCACTCGATGTGATGACATCCGCTCGTGAAACGCTTTGCCCAGGCACTTTCTCCCCGCTGTGTACGTGATCACACATCGAGGCCGGTGTCGCCGTCGCCCCCGACGGCCCCGCCGTCCCCGCTGTCGGAGCCCTCGTCGTGGGCCGGCGGCGTGGTGGCCAGGCCCAGAGCCTCGCGTGCGGTGACGGTCGTGCGGCCGTCGACGTACGCGTAGGCCGTCTCGTAGTGCTCGTAGAAGGCGTCGGCGTCGGTGGCCTTCGCGGCCGCCGCCCACTCCCGGCCCGACCTGCGCATGTCCTCGGCCAGCGCGGCGACCGGCCCGCCGGCCTTCGCGGGCCAGGCGCGGTCCCCCAGCGCGGTCGCCTGGTCCGCGGTGACGTCCCCGGTGTCCGCGGCCCACTTCCGGCCGGCCGCGAGGTCCGCGTCGGCGGAGTCCTCCGGCTCCCGTCCGAGGACGACGTCGACGGCGGCCATCGCCTTGAGGAAGGCCAGCTGGTCGGCGTCCAGGGTCGTCTCGTCCGCGCGCAGCGAGCCGGTCAGGGTGCCCCTGTCGTCCACCGGTCCGAAGACGCAGGTGATCTCCCGGTCGCCGGCGCGCCAGCTCCCGGAGGTGGGCGTAAGGTAGTAGACGTCCACCTCGTCGGTCAGCGCCCAGGAGTCCATCGCGTAGGCGTCCCGGAGCCGGAAGCACTCGTCGTCCGCGATCCGCCCGACGCGGTCGTCGCCCGGGAAGCCGCTGCCGGACAGCGGAATCGTCGCGAAGACCTCGGCGTCGTGCTCGCCCGAGCACGCCACCTCGTCGACGTCGTAGACCTCCTCGTCGAAGGTCTCGCCCGGGATGTCGAAGCAGTCGCCCTTGACGAGCGAGAAGCCGGAGCGCGCGGCCGCGCCGTCCTTGAACCCCTGCCAGAAGTCGGACGCGCCGCCCGTGGCCAGCGCGAGGACCCACAGCGCGAGCCCGACGGAGGACAGGACCGCGCCCGCCACCGCCATCCCCTTGCCGCGCTCGCCCCGCTTCCTGATCTGCGCCAGCGCGACGACCCCGAGCACCAGGCCGACGGTCGGCACGAAGCACAGGATGCCGAGCACGAGGGCGGCGACGGCCAGACCGTTGACCGCCGCCGGCCGCCCGTAAGGGCTGTACCCCTGCCCCCAGCCCGGGTAGGGCGCACCCCCGTAGGGTGCCTGCGGATACGGGCCCGGATACCCCGGATGCCCCGGATGCCCCGCATTCGCCGGATGTCCCGGAGCGCCCGCAGGGTGCCCCTGCGGCCCGTACGGGCCCTGAGGGTACGGGCCTTGGGCGTGCGGCGCGTGCGGGTCGTGCGCGTCCGGGTCCTTCGGCGGGGCGAACGGGTCTCGCGGGTACGGGTCCGGCGGCTGCGGAGGCCGGTACGGGTCGTCCTGAGGCTGGTGGGGCCCTGGTGACGGAGGTATGGACACGAGCACCGTGCTCCTGGTTCTGACGGGTTACGCGGTCGGGCGGGCAGCCGGTCGTCGTCGAGTCGCCCGGGCCAGTCTGGCAGGGCGCCGGCCCCGGCATGGCACTGACGTGCGACCGCCGTCGGCCGGCGCCCCGGCCGGGGCGCACTCTCAGCCCGGGGACGGAGAAGCGCCGGGCACCCGCCCTGTCCGGCATCCCCGCGCCGGACACCGCAAGGCGCGCGCGGGCCGGCCGCGGGGCGCCGCCGCTCACCGTCCGTCCGTGCCGGGCAGTCCGCGGGCGCGCAGCACCCGCCGCTGCACCGGTCCGAAGACGCCGGCCTCCACCAGCACGCCGACGGCCAGCACGGCCACGGCGGCCGCCAGAACCGCGCTGAGCCGACCGCTGCGCCGGCCCGCGTCGATCATCTGGCCGAGGCCGGGAAGAGGGGTCGCCGTCATGAGTTCCGCCGTCATCAGGGCCCGCCAGCCGAACGCCCAGCCCTGCCGGAGCGCCGCCACCACACCGGGGAGGGCGGCCGGGAGCAGGACATGACGCACGGCGGCGGCACCCGTCGCCCCCATCGCGCGGCCCGCCCGCACCAGGAGGGGCGGCACCTGGTCGAGGGCGGTGAGGACCCCGGTCGTCACCGAGGGCACCGCGCCGAGCAGGACCACCAGGTACACGGCGCCGCGCGAGGGGCCGAGGCACATCACGGCGACGGGCACCAGGACCGCGGCCGGCAGCGACTGGAACGCTCCCAGCACCGGGGCCACGGGCGTGCGCAGGAACCCGAACCGGTGGAGCAGCAGACCGAGCGGCACGCCCACTCCCGCCGACGCCGCGAACCCGGCGAGACAGCGTCCCAGGCTGTGCAGCAGCCCGGAGCCGAGCGTCCCCGCCGACCAGGCGTCCGACAGGTCCCGCAGCACGGCCGACGGCGCGGGCAGCACCGGCGACAGGCCGAGCAGGTGGACCAGTTGCCACAGGCCCGCCACCAGCAGCAGCGCCGAGCAGCCGGGCCAGAGCCGGGCCGCGGCGCGCCTGAGCAGTGCTTCGCCGCGGCCTCGGCGGGCGATGCCCGCGGGCGTCCCGTGCGGGCGGACCGCCCCGGGACGTACGCGGCCGTCGAGCCGTGCCCGTGTGGGGCGGCGGGGGCTGTCAACGGCGGGCATGGCGGTCGGCCTCCTCGGCGAGCCGGGCGGTGATCTCGTCGACGAGACGGGCCGCGTCGCAGGGGTCGGCCCCTCGCGCCGGGCCTCGCCGGACGGGCCATTCGGCCACGACGCGACCGGGCCCCGACGACATGAGCACCACCCGGTCCCCCAGCGCCACGGCCTCACCGACGTCGTGCGTCACGAAGAGCACCGTCGCCTCCCGTTCCGCGCAGACCCGGGCGAGTTCGCCGTGCAGCGCCTTCCGGGTCACCGTGTCCAGCGCCGCGAACGGCTCGTCCATCAGCAGCACGTCCGCGCCCTGCGCCAGGGCGCGGGCCAGGGCGACCCGCTGGCGCATGCCGCCGGACAGTTCGTGCACCCGCTGTCCATGGCTGTCCGGGAGCCCCACCAGCGCGAGGAGGCTCCTGGCCCGTGAGCGCCGGGCCGCGCCGGACACTCCGGCGAGACGGAGCGCCAGTTCGACGTTGCTCCCCGCCGTGAGCCAGGGGAACAGGGCGTGGTCCTGGAACATCACCGCCGGACGTCCGCCCATGACCTCGATCCGCCCCGCGGTCGCGGTCTCCAGACCGGCGACGAGCTGGAGCAGAGTCGACTTGCCCGAACCGGAGGCGCCGACCACGCACACGAACTCGCCTCTCTCCAGCCGCAGATGGACGTCGTCCAGCACGACACGGCGGGCGGCGCCCGTGCCGTACGTCTTCGTGGCGCCGCGGACCTCGACGGCCGTGGGGTGTCCGCTCACCTCAGAAGTCCCAGCCCTCGTCCGCGGCGCCGCCCGGTCCGGGGGCGCCGGGTGCGGGGGCGTCGGCGGCGCCGCTGCCGGTGAAGGCGTCGCCCGCCATGCCGGCGGCGAGGGTCGCGCCGTCGGCGGGGTCGATCAGCAGGAACGAGCCGGTGCGCCGGGAGCGGGCATAGGAGTCGAGTGCGACCGGTTCCGCGGTGCGGATCACGACCCGGCCGATGTCGTTGGCGACGAGCCGTTCCGGGGCGGGGTGCTGGGTGAGGTCGTCGAGGGTCAGGCGCGAGGGGATGTCCTCGACGATCGCCTTGACCGTGCGGGTGGTGTGCTTGAGCA
Organism: Streptomyces sp. NBC_00704; assembly: GCF_036226605.1. Taxonomy (NCBI): domain Bacteria; kingdom Bacillati; phylum Actinomycetota; class Actinomycetes; order Kitasatosporales; family Streptomycetaceae; genus Streptomyces; species Streptomyces sp. NBC_00704. The sequence continues at coordinate 5,273,248 of NZ_CP109000.1, read as the reverse complement.
GCACCCGCCGGCCCACGGTCAGGGGGCTGTCCGCGACCTGACAGACGGTGGCCTCGACGTTGCGGGTGGCGACGGGCGCGTCGTCGGCCGGGACGATGATGTCGCCGCGCGAGACGTCGATGTCGTCCTCCAGGAGGAGGGTCACCGACTGCGGGGCCCAGGCCACCTCCACGGACCGGCCCAGCAGGTCGATCCCGGCGACCTTCGAGGTGCGGCCGGCGGGCAGTACGGCGATCTCCTCCCCCACCCGGAGAACGCCGGCGGCGATCTGGCCGGCGTATCCCCGGTAGTCGGGGTGCTCGGCCGTCTGCGGCCGGATCACGTACTGCACGGGGAACCGGGTGGGCCCCGCCGGCCCTCCGTCCGCGCACGGTCCGCCCGCGGGCGGACGGGATTCCGGCACCGCCTCCAGGTGCTCCAGGACGGTGGGACCGCCGTACCAGTCCATGGCCGCCGAGGGTTCCACGACGTTGTCGCCGGTGAGCGCGGAGATCGGGATCGCGGTGACGGCGGGCACGCCGAGCTTCGTCGCGTACGCGGTGAACTCCTCGGCGATCGCGGCGAACACGGGCCGCGCGAAGCCGACCAGATCCATCTTGTTGACCGCGAGGACCACGTGCGGGACGCGGAGCAGCGCGGCGAGCGCCGCATGACGGCGGGTCTGCTCCACGACGCCGTTGCGGGCGTCGACCAGGATCACCGTCAGCTCGGCCGTCGACGCGCCCGTCACCATGTTGCGGGTGTACTGCACGTGCCCCGGCGTGTCCGCGAGGATGAACCGCCGCCTGGGCGTGGCGAAGTAGCGGTAGGCCACGTCGATGGTGATGCCCTGCTCGCGCTCGGCGCGCAGGCCGTCGGTCAGCAGCGCCAGGTCGGGCGCCTCCTGGCCGCGGCCGTGGGAGAACTCCCGCACCGCCTCCAGCTGGTCCACGAGGACCGACTTGGAGTCGTGCAGAAGCCGCCCCACCAGGGTCGACTTGCCGTCGTCCACGGAGCCCGCGGTCGCGAAACGCAGCAGGGTGGTCGTCGACGACCGGGCGCCGGGCTGCTCGGTGGTGCTGGTCATCTCTAGAAGTACCCTTCGCGCTTGCGGTCTTCCATCGCGGCCTCGGACAGCTTGTCGTCGGCGCGGGTGGCGCCCCGCTCGGTGAGCCGGGACGCGGCGATCTCCTCGATGACCGCGTCCGGTGTGGCCGCGTGGGAGTCGACCGCTCCGGTGCACGACATGTCACCGACCGTGCGGTAGCGGATCAGCCGCCTCTCCACCGTCTCCGACGGCTTCGGACCGCCCCACCCGCCCGCGGTCAGCCACATCCCCGAGCGCCGGAACACCTCCCGCTCGTGCGCGAAGTAGATCCCGGGCAGCTCGATGTGCTCGCGCCGCACGTACTGCCACACGTCCAGCTCGGTCCAGTTCGACAGCGGGAAGACCCGCACATGCTCACCCGGCGCGTGCCGGCCGTTGTACAGGTTCCACAGCTCCGGGCGCTGACGGCGCGGATCCCACTGCGAGAACGCGTCCCGCAGCGAGAACACCCGCTCCTTCGCCCGCGCCTTCTCCTCGTCACGCCGCCCGCCGCCGAACACCGCGTCGAAACGGTGGTGTCGGATGGCCTCCGTCAGCGGCACCGTCTGCAGCGGATTGCGCGTGCCGTCCGGCCGCTCCCGCAACTCGCCCCGGTCGATGTACTCCTGCACCGAGGCCACGTGCAGCCGCAGCCCGTGCCGCGCGACCACCCGGTCGCGGTAGGCGAGCACCTCGGGGAAGTTGTGCCCGGTGTCCACGTGCAGCAGCGAGAACGGCACCGCCGCCGGCGCGAACGCCTTCAACGCCAGGTGCAGCATGACGACGGAGTCCTTGCCGCCGGAGAACAGCACCACCGGCCGCTCGAACTCCCCCGCCACCTCACGGAAGATGTGCACGGACTCGGACTCCAGCGCGTCCAGATGGGACAGCGCGTACGGGCTGGCCGGGCTGGCCGTCCTCTCCCGGACCGTCGCGGCGGACGTCGTCACAGCAGACCCCTCTCGGTGAGCAGCGCGTGGACGGCCGCGGCGCACTCCGCCACCGTCCGGCCTTGCGAATCGATCCGCAGATCCGGCGCCGCCGGCGCCTCGTACGGGTCGTCGACCCCGGTCAGACCACTGATCTCGCCCGCCGCCCGCTTCGCGTACAGGCCCTTCACATCCCGCGCCGAGCACACCTCCACCGGTGTGGCGACGTGCACCTCCACATACGCCGTGCCGTGCTGCCGGTGGCGCCGGCGTACCGCCTCCCGGCTGTCCGCGTACGGCGCGATCACCGGCACCAGCGCCAGCACCCCGTGCGACGCCAGCAACTCGGCGACGAAGCCGATCCGCTGCACGTTGGTGTGCCTGTCGGCCCGGCCGAACCCCAGGCCCGCCGACAGGGACGCGCGGATCTCGTCACCGTCCAGCACCTCGACGCGCCGGCCCTGCTCGCGCAGGCGCCCGGCCAGTGCCCGCGCGATCGTGGTCTTGCCCGCACTCGGCAGGCCCGTGAGCCATACCGTGGCTCCCGTGTCCGCCCGGCGCACGTCCCCCGTGCCCGCCATCGCTCAGGCCGCCGGCAGGGCGGTGGCGAGCGAGTTCGCCGCCTGCAGACCCAGGTTGAGGCCTGCCGCGGCGGGATCGTCCGACCAGGGCTGGGTCCGGGCGCTGGTGGCGAACCGGCGCAGCGCGGCCGCCGGTGTGCTGCGGGGCGCCAGACGGCCCGCGCGCCACGCCTCCCGCAGGGCGATGCCGGCGCCCTTGCTGTTGCGGTGGGCGATCCGCAGGCCGGGGACGAAGTGGACCCGCCCCCCGGACTCGGCGAGCCGCTCGACGAGACCGTTGTCGCTCGCGGTGACGACGTCGGGGAACCCGCCGGCGGCGCGGAACGCCTCCGTCCACACGGCCGAGTTGCCGCCCGCGAAGAACGTGACCTCGCTGCCGGGGCCGTGCTGTGCGTAGCGGACCTCGTAGCGGTACTGGCGGGCGCGGGCCACCACACTGCTGTCGAACGGGAGCACTCTGCCGGTGATCGCCGCCCGGTCGGGGGTCAGGGCCGTGTCGAGGACGTCGAACCAGTCGGGCAGCGGCCGGGCGTCGTCGTCGAGGAAGGCGATGACGTCGCCGGTCGCCTCCTGGCCGGCGAGGTTGCGCGCGGCCGCCGCGCCGCGCCGCCGCTCGTGGCGCAGCAGGCGTACGGGGAAGGGGTGGGCGTCGCCGTCGACGCGCAGGGGGGTGTCGGAGCAGTCGTCGACGAGGATCACCTCGTGCAGGACGCCCGTGTCGCACGCCGCGATCGCGGCCAGCAGGAGGTCGATGTCGGTCGGCCGGTTGCGGGTGGCGACCACCACGGAGACCTGCTTGCCGCCGTCTGGATGTGTCGTGCTCATTGCCGTACTCCTTGCGGACGTTCGCCGGCGGCCACGTCCGTGGGTCGGGTGGGGTTCGGAGAGGGTGCGGAGGATGCCGGGGATGCGAAGGGGGTGGGAGGGACGCGGCCGGTCAGCGGGGTGCGGTGGCGGACGGCTCGGCGGTGGCGGCGGCGAACGGGTCGAGGACCTCGTCCACCTCGTCGAGCAGCGCGCCGAGCGTGACGGGATAGCCGTGGCCGGCGGCGGCCGGCTCGGTGGCGATCACGATGCGGGCCGCGGTCTCGCCCGCCAGCCGCACCGCGGCCGCCGGGTCCGCCGCGCGCACCACGACGAACCCGCAGCGGTCCTCCGACCAGCGCAGTTCGTGCACGGTGTCCCCGGGTTCCACCTGGACGTCGACCTGGACGACGCCGTCCGCGGCCGCCGCCTCCGCCGCGCCGGTCACCGAGGTGACGGTCCCGGGATCGGCCACGAGGAAGCGGATGGCGGCCGCGCCGTCCGGCGCCCGCCGCTGCGCCGGCGGGTCGTCGTCCAGGGCGAGCCGGTAGGTGGCCTCCTCCAGGTCGACGCCGTGCACGAGGCGGACCAGGTCGTTGATGCGGTCCCCGCCCCGCCGGCTGTGCGACTCGACGACGCGCGGGCCGGCGGCGGTGAGGATCAGCTCGGTGTGCGCGGGGCCGTCGACGAAGCCCACGGCGTCCAGCAGCGCCCGCACCGTCGCCTCGACGGCGGACCGGTCGGCGTCGTCCAGCGGCGCGGGCACGACATGGCCGAGCTCGACCACCCCCTGCCCGGTCTCCTTGCCGGTGACGGCGACGACCGTGTGGGATCCGGCGCGGGAGAACGTCTCGACGCTCAGCTCCTCGCCGACCAGCCATTCCTCGGCCATGAAGTCGTCCAGGCCGAAGGCCTCGCGCCACGCCCACGCCTCGTCGACCTCGTCGACGGACGCGATGCGGCGGACTCCCAGGCTGCCGGAGCCCATGGTCGGCTTGAGGACGGCCGCTCCCGAGGCCTTCACGAAGTCGCGCAGCTCGGCGCGGGTGGGCCGGGTCAGGGTCGCCACCGGTCCGATGCCCCGCTCGTTCAGCAGGGCCCGCAGGGCCGGCTTGTCGTGCAGCAGCCGCGTGGTCCGCTCGCTGTTCCCGGGCAGTCCGAGCGTGTCGGTCAGATGTCCGGCCACGGCCTGGGCCGCCTCGGTCTGTGTGAAGACACGGGTGAAGGGGCGCTGTTCGTGCAGGGCGCGCACCAGGGCGGTGACCGTGGGAACGTCCTGGTAGTCGACCAGCAGCAGCTGGGCGCAGTACGGCACCACGTCCGGGTCGAACGCGGACGGCTTCTGGACGTGCACCACCTCGAGGCCGAGTGCTGCGGCCTTGCGGACGATGCCGGCCTTTCCGCCGACGACGAGAACGCGGGTTGCGGACAAGGGAGTCACCTCAGGTCGGAGTTCATCAGGCAGATCGGGGTTCATCAGGCAGGTCGGGGCAGCTCAGGTCAGGCGGGTGCGGGGGCAGTGGCGGCGGGGGCGGCGGCGCGCAGTTCCTCCCACACGGCCTGCGTGTCCGCCGGCAGGACGACGCCGGTGTCGGCGGCCGGGGACCGGGGCTTGAGGCCGGCGAGGTACGGCGTGAGATCGAGCCCGGTGAACCGTGACAGCCGCTCGGTCTCCTCCCCCCGGCACAGGGCGTGGTACTCGACGACCAGACGGCGCTCGGCCGGCACCCCGGGCGCGAAGGCGAGCCAGTGCCTGTTCCACGCGGTCCACTTGGCGAGGGCGGCTTCCTCGGTGAGCGGCACGTACGGCCGGTCGCCCTTCCACCGCAGCATCGAGCGGGCGGCCTCCACCGGGTGGCGGACGAGCATCACGTAACGGGCGTCGGGCAGCACCCTGCCGAACCACGGCAGGTGCAGCAGGTACTCGTTGTACTTGTCGCCCCAGTAGGGCGACTCGCCCTGGGCGGCGCCCAGGATCCGCCGCGCCAGCTCCACCGGATCGTCCCCGGCGGCGCCCTCGGCGACGTCCCTGGCGGCGGCCCGCAGGCTCCGCTCCACCCGGGCCCGCCACTGTTCGACTCCCGCGCCGTCGGGCGGCCGCCGGTCGAGGGCGTGCAGGATCTCGTCGGCGCGCAGATGGCGGTCGGCGAGGTCCTGGCCGCCCAGCCAGCGGTGCAGCAGGTAGGGCAGCTTGCCGTTGACGGTGAAGTGGCCGCCCGCGTCGTGGAAGGCGAGGTTCATCGCGTAGGCGAGGGCCGTCGTGCCGCAGCGCTGGCCCCCGAGCAGGATCACGGGTGAGATGGTCATGCGCCGGCCTCCACCGTGTGCGCGTCCGTGCCGGCGGGAACGGCGTCCCCGCCCGGGCCCCGCGTCATCTCGCGGAGCAGTCGCATGCAGGCCGTGCTGGCCTCGAAGCCGCCGGCGGTGAAGTCCTCGCCCCACGGCTCGTCGCGCTGGGCCTGCGTCAGCACCCGTCCGACCCGCCAGTGCGTCTCCAGGGAGACCCAGTCCCGGTATCCGTCCTCGGCCAGCCGGGCGAGGATCGCGGGCCAGGGCAGATCGCCGTCGCCGAGACGGACGTAGGCGCGCTGCCCGTCCGGGTCCTTCACGTGGACGTGCCGGATGCGTTCGCGGCCCAGCGCGTAGTCCTGCGGGAACGGGGCGGGGTCCCAGCCGCTGAAGACGCTGTTGCCGGGATCCCACAGCACGCCCAGGCGGTCGTCGCCGAGCGCGTCCAGGAACTCCAGCGTGTGGCGCATCGTGGGGCTGTTGGTCCGCATGCCCGTCTCCACCAGCAGCGGGACCCGTCCCGCGGGCACTCCGTCCAGCACCTCGCGGGCCGCCGCGGCCGCCCTGCGCGGGTCCGGGTCGCCCTGCCGGTAGAAGGTGAAGACGCGGACGAACGGCGCGCCGAGCAGTTCGGCCCTGCGCACGGAGTCCACCACGAGGTCGCGGGCGGCGTCCGTCTCCGCCGCCGTGCGGGGCAGTTCGCACTTCAGGGCCGGCGGGTCGAACCCGGCCACCCGCAGTCCGTGCCGGGTCACGGCGTCCCGTACGGCGAGGAGGGCGGCGTCGTCCATGCGATGCGGCGGCACGCCGTCGCTGGAGCGGATCTCCAGGCCGTCGAAGCCGAGGCGGGCCGTCACGGCGGCCGCCTCCTCGATGTCCTGGGACAACTCGTCGTTGATGATGGCGAGTCTCACGACGGGGTCTCCTCGCTGAGGGCCGGGGACGGGGGCGGGCCGGGGTCGTACCACTCGCGCAGCAGCGCGGTGTCCTCGGCCAGGGACGGCGCCTTCGACTCGACGGTGACCGCGCGCAGCGCACCGGCCGCGTCGAGGACCCGCCGGGTCAGCTCGGGCCGGGCGAAGGCCAGCGGCCGGTGGCGCGAGGTGCCGGGCGCGTCCCAGTCGAAGCCCTTGACCTGGGCGTACGGGATCCACGGGGCGAGCCGGGCCGCCGCCGCGACGGGATCGCCGTCGATTCTGGCGAGCCCCATCGTGTCGAGCAGGACCGAGGTGCCTGCCCGGCGGCACAGCTCCTCCAGTTCGGGGACGGGGGCGTATCCGTGATGGGTCTCCACGAGGACGAGGGAGCTGTCGCCGACCCTCGCCACCAGCGCCTCGACCTGGGCGAGCGTCAGGCCGAGACGCTCGGGCGCGGTGCATCCGGCAGCCGCGAAGACCTTCACCGGCAGCCCCTTCTCGGGCGAGCGCAGGCCGTCGATCGCGGCGGGCGGGTGGGCGGTGTCGCCGAGCACCGTGCCGACGCCGACGAAACACACCTCGGCTCCGGCGGCCCGCAGTGCGTCGAGCCCTCCGGCCTCCCAGGCGTGGCCCTTGCCCTCCCGCACGTCGACGGCCGTGCCGCCCAGCGAGAGGACGAGGCCGGCCAGGGCGCCGGCGTCCAGGTGCGGCGCCGATCCGGAGGAGACGCCTGTCAGGGGTCTCACGCCATCACCGCCGTGGCTTCGGCGACCGACGAGAGGATCCCGGTCACTCCCCGGGCGCCGTCGAGGTGGCAGCGCGCGGGGGGCCGTCCCGTGGCCATGGCCTCGGCCATCTCGCGGTAGACGTCGGTGCGCAGCTCCGCGGTCGGCACCGTGGGCCAGGTCCGCTCCGCGCCGCCGATCTGGGTCATCACCGTGCCGTCGGTGATGTTGAGGCCGCCGTCGGGGCCGAGGACCTGGAGCCGCTCGGAACGGACCATCGACTCGGCGGTCACGGTGAACGCGAGGGTGGCCCCGGACACGAACGTGACCACTCCCGTGACGCGGGTGTCGATCCCCGCGGCGACCTCCCGGGCCGGCGTCAGGCGCACCGACTCCGGCTGCCCGAGCAGCTGACAGGCGAGGTCGAGGTAGTGGACGCCCAGATGGGCGGAGATGCCGCCCAGGGCCGCGGCGGGGTCGCTGCGCCACCCGGCACGCCGGTAGTGGGCCGGAGGGCGGAACCGGGACACCTCGAGGACCGCGGTGACGGAGGGCGCCGACCAGGTGGCGGCGAGGGCCGCGTCCGGCAGCCGCATCCGGTGCTGGAGCATGACTCCGACCGGCAGGCCGGTCCGGCGGGCCACGGCCGCCACGGCGTCGATCTCCGCCACGGACACGGCGGGCGGCTTCTCCAGCAGGACGGCCTTGCCCGCCTCCAGCGCCTGGACCGCCAGCCCGGCCCGCCCGCCGGGGGGAACGCACAGGGCCACCAGCCCGACGTCGGGGTCGTCGAGGAGCTCCCGCCAGGAACCGGCCCGGCGGTGGTCGCCGGTGTCGACCGTGGAGGCCTCTTCCAGGACGGACACGATCCCCGCGCCCGGCAGGCGCTCCAGGGCGGCGGCGTGCTGCCGTCCGGCGACTCCGAATCCGACGATTCCCACACCGAGGCGCGTGCTCACGCGGCACCTCCCGCCGGGGCGGCCGCGGCCGTCTCGGGAGCGTCCCAGCCGAGGCGTTCGACGACCGACGCCGGCACGGGCACGCCGTGTTCGGCGGCCAGCGCCTCCGCCAGCCGCTCCTGCTGTTCCGGCAGGTGGACCGCGGGCGGCCCCTGCGGGTAGCCGGCGGCCACCGCGCCCGACAGGACGTCGAGCAGCTCGTCCACCGGCGGGTCGCCGAACGCGCCCGGCGACAGGGCGAGGAACAGCTGGGAGCAGTCCATCGGCCGTTCGGGCTCGGCCCGCTGCTTGTGGACGAGGGGGCTCACCGTGCCGCCGGCGAGGATGCCGGCCAGCACCTCGGTGATGACGGCGACTCCGAGGCCCTTGTGACCGCCGAAGACCGGGACGGCGCCGCCGCGGTCGAGTTCCTCCGGATCGGTGGTGGGACGGCCCTCGCGGTCCACCAGCCAGGTCGCGGGCACGCGTTCACCGCGGTGCGCGGCATGCCTGATCTTTCCGCTGGCGACGGTGCCGGTGGCGAAGTCCACGACGAGCGGGGGCCGGCCCTCGCGGGGTACCACCATGCAGACCGCGTCGTTGCCGAGGGTGGGGCGCCCCGCGCCCGGGGCGGCGACGCTCGGGCCCGACACGTTGAGGACGAGACCGACCACGCCGTGGCGGACGAAGTGGTCGCGGTACGCGGCCAGCATGCCGACGTGGTTGTTGCCCCGGACGGCGACGGCGGCGATGCCGTCGCGGGCCGCACGCTCCGCGCACCGGCGGGCCGCGAGATCGGCGGCGACCTGGCCGAACCCGCCGCGGGCGTCGACGAGCACGACGGAGCCGTCCTCGCGGGTCCACTCCGGTTCGGCGGCGGGGTCGATGCCGCCCTGCCGCAGCCGGTCGAGGTACATCGGCAGCAGGCCCACACCGTGCGAGAAGTGGCCCCGGACGTCGGCGTCGACGAGGACGCGGGCGACCAGGGCGGCGCGCTCGGCGCCGACACCGGCGGCGGTCAGCGATCCGGTCGCCGCCGTCAGCAGCGCGTCGGGGGTGAAACGCACCTCCGCCTCCGCCGCCGGCCGGGGCGCGGGACGGGGAGCGCGGTTGAGGTGCACGGTCCGGTCGGCCGACGCCGCGGTCCGGGCGTCGGTGGTGACCAGGAGGACCGCGCTGCCCCGCCGGGCCGCCGAGCGCGCCGGATCGGTGCGGGAGTCGTCCGGATGCGGGCCGCCGACGGCTTCGACGACCACGACGGGCGCCGTGACCGGCGCGGCCGGGGAGGCTGCCCGTGCGCTCACCACGGTCACGCCGGGGGGCAGGACCGGGGTGATGCGGCGGGGCCTGGGGGCCTCGCCGACGGTGACGGCGCCGTACTGGGCTCGGCGGCGCCCGGCGAGCACCTCGATCAGCGCGGCCGCGGGCCCGGTGTCGTCCGCGAGCACCGCGACGATCTCGCCGGCGGCCACGGTGACGGTCAGCCCCGCGATCAGGATGCGCTCGGCTCCCTCGGGGCCTTCGGCCACGATCAGGTCCGCCACGCGGAAGGCGGGCGGCCTGCCCGCTGCTTCGGTCATTGCTGGCTCCTCGAAATGCCGTGGTACGGGGTCGGACGACACCGGGGCCCGGTGGCCCGGGTCAGGACGCGGTCTGCGGCTCCAGGAACTCCAGCCGGTTGCCGAACTTGTCGAACGCGTAGAAGCGGTCGTGGCCGGGGAAGTTGTCGTCCCACGTCACCTCGTGGCCGCCCTTCTCCAGGCGCTCGGCCAGGCCGCGCAGCGACCGGACGAGGATGCCGGGGTGCGCCTTGCGGGCGGGCGAGAAGTCCTGCTCGACGCCGAGGTGGACCTCGAGGCCGCCGCCGCGGAACCAGCACCCGCCGCGGGCGGCGAGCACCGGAGGCTTCTCCAGCTCCGTCATCCCGAGCACCTCGCCCCAGAACGCCCGGCACTGGTCCTCGCCGCCCGGCGGGATGGCGAGCTGGACGTGGTGCAGGCCGCCGAACGCGTAGTCGGTGGTGGCCGGTTCACTGTTCTGTGCGGTCATCTCTCTTCACTCTCTTCTCTCTGGTTCTCTGGTGGCTCTGGGAGTCTGTGCTGCCTGGGCTGTCTGTGCTGCCTGTGTGTCTTGGTGTCCCGGTCGTGTGGGCGCGCCGGGCGGCGGGCCGCAGCGGTCCGTGCGGCCCGCCGCGGTGTCAGCCGGTCGAGGCCAGGGCCTCGTGGCGGGCGGCCATGCCGTCGCTGCGCACGGTGAACGACAGCTTCCGCACCCCTTCCTGGGCGCGCCGCAGCGCCTCGTCCTGTGACGTGCCCACCGCGCACACGTGCGCACCCCGGGCGAAGGATCCGGTGACTCCCTTGAGCCGCTTGCCCGGTTCGCGCAGCACCTCGACGTCGACGACGCCTTCGAGCGCGCGGGCCTCGTCCTCGCCGGTGATCTCCACGATCTCGCCGACCGCGTCCGGGCAGGCGTACCAGATGGCCGCCGCGCTCGGCCCGTCGTGCGGGGCGGCGAGCGCCGCCCGGACGTCGTCGAGGACCTTGATGCCCACGGCCTGCCGGGCGACGACGTCGATCAGGTCGACGCCGCTGACCCGTGCCCACAGCTCGGGGATCTCGTCGCCGGCCGGGCGCAGATGCGTCTCCACGATGTGCACGGCGTCCGCGGCCACGATGACCTCGGTGTGGGTGACGCCCTGGCGGACGCCGAGGGCCGTCAGCATGTCGGTGACGGCGTCGCGGATCCGTCGTTCGTCCGGGTCCGCGAGCGGGGCGGGGACGACGTGCCCGACCTCGACGAAGTGGTCGTGCTCGGAGATCTTGCGGGTGATGCCCACGGCCAGGTGCTCGCCGTCCTCGCTGACGCATTCCACGCTGTACTCGTCGCCGCTCAGGAACTGCTCGACGAGCAGGTCCGGCGCGTCCAGATCGCCGGCTCCCTCGGCGCCCCACTCCAGAGCCCGCTCGATGTCGGTCGGTCCGTCGATACGGGTGACGCCCTTGCTGGCGACCCCGCGCACGGGCTTGCAGATCAGCGGGTAGCCGGTCCGCTCGACGACCTTGAGCACGCCTTCGACGTCGTGGACGGTCTCGGCGACGACGCCGCCGATCCCGGCCTCGGCCAGCACCCTGCGCATCTCGTGCTTGTCGGCCACCGCCCGGACGGTATGGGCGCTGTGCCAGGCGAGACCGAGGTCGCGTCCGATGGCCGCGGTCTTCTCGGTGTCCTTCTCCGTGAAGTTGGTCAGCCGGTCGACGGGGTCGATCGCGTGCACGAACCGCGCGGCGGCCACCCACTCCTCGACGGGGGCGTCCTCGCGGAGCACGATCAGGCGCTGGATCTTCTCGCGGCTGCGCAGCCGGGGCACCACCTCCGGCCGGCAGATGACCGTCGTGCGCAGCCCGGGCCAGGCGTCGCGCGCGCGGTCCGGCAGATCACGGCCGCCGCTCACGATCAGGAGGTGCTGGGGGGCGGGTGTGTCGGACATGCTTTCCTCCGTCAGTGGGCATTCCGCCGGTCGGTGGGAATGCGGTCGGTGCGGGTCGCGTCGGTGCGGGGCGCGTCGCCGCGGGCTCGTCGGGCGGCGGGTCCGGGCGCGCCTCGCGTGGATCGGGCCGTCTTCGCCGGTCGGGCCGCGGTCGGCCCGACGGGCGCCGGGCGGGTGGTGCGGTCAGGAGCCGCTCGCGGCGGTCACGGGTTCGGCGGCCGCGCCGGGCCCGGCCGGGACGGGCGCCGGCCGCTGCCGGGTGCCGAGCCAGCTGAGGGCGGCGGAGAGCGGGAAGCAGACCGCGATGACCAGCCAGCCGCCGGGGCCGGTCCGGGACAGCAGCCACAGCACCACGGCCGGTCCGGCGATCTCCGCCGCCGAGAAGCCCACGTTGAAGAAGGCGAGGTACCGGCCCTGTGCCGCCTCGGGCGACAGGGCGAAGGAGATCTCCCAGGACGACGCCGAGTGCAGCAGCTCCCCGAACGTCAGCAGGAGCAGCGCCGTCATGAGGGTCGCGACCGCCCAGCCGGCCGAGTCCGACCAGCCGCTGAACGCGAAGGCGACGCAGGCGAACAGCAGCAGCATCGACGACCAGCTGGTGGCGCGGGTCGCCGAGGCCAGGCTGTCGATGTGCCGGGTCACCCTGACCTGGCCCAGCACCGTGATGACCGTGTTGGTGGTGATCAGGACGGTGATCATCCAGATCGGCGACGCGGTGTGCTCGGCCACCCAGAGCGGCAGCACGGTGATCAGGATGGCGTCGTGCAGGAACATGACGCCGTTCGCCGCCGTGGCCGCCACGAACCGCCAGTCGCGGATGGGCGGGACCACCGCCTTCGCGCTCTCCCCCTCGCCGGTGTCCTTGGCCGCCGCCGGGCCGACGCGCGGCAGCAGCCAGACGAGGGCGAACACCACCAGGAAGCTCACGGCGTTGCCGATGAACAGCCACTGGAACGCCGTTTTCGACCCCGTGGTCAGGGCGATGCCGGCGAGCGAGAACCCGACGGTGAAGCCGAGGTTGCGCAGGGACCTGATGAATCCCATCGTGCGGTTGCGTTCGGACCCGGTGATCAGCCGGCCCACCAGGGCCTGGTTGAGGGGCTGGCCGGCCCGGTCCATGACGTACAGCAGGCTGGCCGTGAGCACGAACTCGGCGAACCCGTCGACCCTCAGATAGGCGAGGTAGCCGACCGCCCGCCACAGGCAGACCACCAGGATGATGTTCCGCGGGCCGAAGCGGTCGGCGAGCATGCCCATCGGCACGGCGGTGGCGAGGCCGACGACTCCCGCGACGGCCAGGCCCACGCCGAGCTGGGTCTCGCTCAGTCCGGCGAAGCGGGTGAAGTAGAGGGCGGAGCCGGCCAGGAACATGCCGGTGCCCATGGAGCCGATGAGCGCGTTCAGCGCGATGATGCGGGATTCCCGGGTGGCGGGCAGCGCCCCGGTCAGCCGGGTGCGCCACGTTTTCCGTTCGGTCATCTGTCTTCCCTCTCGGAAGCGGTCAGGACGGGCCGGGCGCGGACGGCGCCGTCGGCCCGTCCCACGCGGTGCGCCAGTGCAGCACCAGCTCGGCCCAGGTGTCGGCCGCCCCGGAGGGCAGATAGGTTCTGCGGATCTGCTGCGGGTTCGCGGTCCACGGCGTGGCGGGCGAACGGACCGTCCCGAAGGCGAGGACGTCGTCGGGCAGGTGCGGCTCGGCGGGCACCCCGCCGTACGGGTAGGCGAAGAGCCGGGCCGGACCCGGGCCGTACCGCTCGCGGATGTCGTCGAGCGACCCCCGCGTCTGGGCGCGGCCGTCGGCCGCGGGGATGCGGTCGAGGTGCGGGTGGGTGCGGGTGTGGGCGCCGATCAGGTGTCCCTCGCCCGCCAGCCGGTCGCACGCCTCGAACGTCAGGTAGTCCTCACGCGGACGGGGGCTGCGCCGTCCCAGCATCCCCGTGCAGACGAAGAACACCGCGCGGACGCCGAGGCGGTCCAGGATGTCCCGCGCGTGGGTCGTGTTGTCGCGGTAGCCGTCGTCGAAGGTGACCAGCACCGTGGGACGCTCCGGCCGGCGGGGCCCTCCGTCGGCCAGCAGGTCGGCCGGATCGTACGGGTCGAACCGTTCGAGCACCTGCTCCAGTCCCCGCTCGAACTCGTCCGGGGAGAGAGCCGTGTAGTGCCGTACGCCGGGGTGCACATGGTGGAAGTACAGAACCAGCGGCCACCGCGGGGCGCTGCCCGTCGCGGGCTGGTGCTCGGCGGGGATGCCGGCGATCGTGGGCGGGACCGGTGTCATTCGGCGCCCCCGTCCGCGAGGGGGGCGGTGTGCGGACGCGGCGGGCCCGCGGGAGCCCGGGACGCGTCGCCGGAGTCGTCCAGCGTCTGCCGCATCACCCGGTCGACGCAGCCGGCCAGCTCCTCGATCCGCTCCGCGCTCCAGTGGACGGTGGAGTACTTCAGGCTCATCTCCAGTCGCCCGTCGACGATGTCGCCCTCGGCCATGAGCAGATACCGCTCCTGCTGGAGCGGCGAGCGGTGAGCGCCGAAGCTCTCGCTCGCGGGCCGCAGCACGGCGCCGGACGACCGCTGTTCCAGTCGCAGCAGATGTCCCCGGAAGTTGAGCCGGACCCGCGGGCGCGGACACGCGGCCAGGGCCGCGCGTTCCCCGGGATCGGGCGAGAGGAAGCGCAACGCGTCGAACCCGTACCGGCGTTCGGGCAGGGCGGCCGGCCCTTCGAGTGCCTCGACGAGGGCGGCCATGCCCTTCCCCTCCCAGCGCAGGACGGCCGGGTAGGTGCTCTGCACGTAGCCGACCGTGCGGGACAGGTCGAGGTCGCCCGGGGACACGTCACGGCTGTGGGCGTAGACGTCCACGCCGTGCACGGGCTCCCCGGTCCAGGCCGCCAGGCCGCCGACGAGGCAGCCGAGCGCGAAGTGGTGGGGGAAGACGCCGGCGGCGGGGAGACGGTGGGTCACCTGACGGGTGAGGTCCGCGGGCAGCCGGAAGCGGTGCGTGCGCAGCGTGGGCAGCCGGGCGGCGCCGTCCGCGTCGGGGCGCAGTGCCGTGAACCGGGTGGTGCGGGCGGCCCATTCGGCGGCGTCCGCCCGTGCCTGCGGCGTGCGCACCCAGTCCCGCAGGGCGGCGCCGATCGCGCGCGGCCCCGTCGCTGCGGCTTCCGGCCGGCCGTCGGCCAGCAGCAGCTCCAGGTCGTCGACGAGCACGCTCATCGAGACCCCGTCGAGCACGAAGTGATGCACCGTCAGGAGCAGCCGGGCGTCGCCGTCCACGCCGTCGGCGTACAGCAGCTGGAGGACCCGGCCCCTTTCGAGCGACATCGACGTCTGGGCCGCGGCCAGCGCGTCCTCCAGGACGGCGGTGCGGTCCCGCGGCAGGACCGGGCCCAGGTCGAGGACGCGGACGGCGTCGGCCGGATCGGTCTGCGCCAGCTCGGCCGTGCCGTCCTCGCGCAGGGCCGTGCGCAGCGCCGGGTGGCGCCTCTGCAGTGCCCCGGCCGCCTGGGCCAGACGGCGGGCCGACAGGCCGGAGCCGGTCGTGAACAGGGCGTTCAGACAGAAGTGGTCGCGTTCGGGGAGGTCGCCGTCGCGGAGCCAGCGGTGCTGGGCGGGCAGCAGGTCGAGCGGGCCGGCCGGCTCCTCCTCGGCGGTGCGCGGCGCGCGGCGGCGCTCCGCCAGGGCGACGGCGGCGCGGGCGGTGCGCCCCGCGAGGAGATCGCCGGGATTCATGGAGATGCCCCGTCCCCGCATCCGCGCGCAGACGCGCAGGGCCATGAGGGAGTCGCCGCCCTGGGCGAGGAAGTCGTCGTCGGGGCCGAACTCAGGTGCGAGCAGCAGGGACCGGAGCAGGGCGAGGACCGCGTCCAGCGGGGATCGCGGCGGGCCGGAGCCGTCCGGGACGGGCGTCGCACCGGTCGCCAGGACGGCCGCCGCGGCCTTGGCCGCCGCACGGCGGTCGGTCTTGCCGGACGTGGTGAGCGGCAGCCGGTCGAGCACCGCGATGCGGCCCGGCACCAGGTAGGCGGGAATCCGCTCCCGCAGGTGCTCGCGGACCGCCCGGGGGTCGGGGCCGGAGCCGTCGCCGGCCACGGCGGCCGCGAGCACGTTCCCGCCGGCGCCGTCGTCCAGGGTGAACGCGGTCGCGGAGACGATGCCGGGGACGTCGAGCAGATGGCGGTCGACCTCGTCCAGCTCGATGCGGTGGCCGCGCACCTTCACCTGGTTGTCGACGCGCCCCAGGAACTCGATGCCGCCGTCCTCCCGCCGCACCACCATGTCGCCGGTGCGGTACATCCGCGCGCCGGGGGCCGCCGCGTACGGGTCGGGCGGGAACTGATCGCGCGTCCTCGCCTCGTCGTGCAGATAGCCCGTGGCGAGCAGCTCGCCGCCGATCCACAGTTCGCCCGGCTCGCCGTCGGCGACGGGTCGCCGTTCCTCGTCGAGCACCCGCGCGACGCGCTCGCCGACCGGCCTGCCGATGGGCAGTCCGGCCGTCGCCGGCACGTCGTCGCCGGGGGCGAGCACCAGAGCGGTGGCGGTGATCACCGTCTCCGTGGGGCCGTACCCGTTCACCAGCACGGTGTGCGCGAGGGGGGTGCGTCGGTGGGCGCGGGCGTCGGCGGTCGTGGCGTTCTCGCCGCCGATGACCACCGTGCGGACCCCGGCGAACGACGGGCCGTCCGCGCCGTCGAGTTCCGCGCAGAGCATGCGCCAGTAGGCGGTGGGGAGTTGGAGGACGGTCACCTCCAGTGCCGCGGCGACGGAGGCGAGACGGGCGGTGTCGGGGACGCTCCCCGTGCCGTGGAAGGCGAGGGTCGCCCCCGCGGCGAGCGTCGGCCAGATCTCTTCCTGGGCGACGTCGAAGCCGAGGCTCGCGAACTGCAGCACCGTGCTGTGCGGCCCGAGCGCGAACAGGTCCACGGACGCGCGGACGTGACCGGCCAGCGCCCGGTGTCCCACCAGGACTCCCTTGGGCACTCCGGTGGACCCCGAGGTGTAGACGACGTACGCGCCGCGGTCGTCGAGCGGGGCGTCCGCGCCGGCTCCGACAGGCCGCGTCCCGGCCGCGGTCGAGGCCGCCGGCAGGTGTCCGGTCGAGGGCTCGAGCGCCGTGTCGCCGTCGAGGACGACGACGGCGCCGCTGTGGCCGATGACGTGCACGAGGCGCTCGGCGGGGGTCGCCATGTCGACGGGCACGAACGCGGCGCCGGCGAGCCAGGACCCGAGCATCGCGACGATCGCCCGCGGACCGGAGGGCATGCGCACGACGACCGTGTCGCCCGGGCGCACGCCGCGGTCCGTGAGAGCCTTCGCGGCCAGTCCGGCGCGGGCCCACAGGTCGGCATAGGTCACGGCGCCGGCCGGGGTCCGCAGGGCGGTGGCCGTGGGGCGTGCGGCTGCGTGGGCGTGGATCAGCTCCACGACCCCGGGGTGCTGCGTCATGCGTACACGCCCTCCGCCGTCGTACCGGGTCCGCTGGGGTCGAGGACGAGCCGTGCGCGGGCCAGCAGTCCGCCGTCGTACATCCGGTGCCGCTGCACGACGATCGTCAGGTCGGCGGCGGCGAGGTCGGCCACCAGGTCCTGCCCGGCGGGCACCGCCCGTCCCCGCGCGGAGAAGGTGCTGACGTACGGGTCGTGGAACATCACGTCGGCGCCCGCACCGAGCAGTTCGGCAGCGAGCGGTTCGGCCGGCGAGTGCCGGGTGTCGGCGACGTCCGGCTTGTAGGTGACGCCCAGCAGGAGCACCTTGGCCCCGCGGACGGCGATCTTCCTCGCGGCTAGCAGTTCCTGCGCACGGGAGGCGACCCAGACCGGGATCGAGTCGTTGATGCGCTGCGCCTGCTCGGCCATCCGGAACGGCACCCCGGCCTGTGTGGCGCGGTGCACGAGATAGAGCGGGTCGACGGGGATGCAGTGGCCGCCGACGCCCGCGCCGGGCCGGAACGGGGTGAAGCCGAAGGGCTTGGTGGCCGCGGCCGCGATGGTGTCCCAGACGTCGACGCCCAGCCGGTGGCAGATCTGCGCGAACTCGTTGACCAGCGCCAGGTTCACCTGGCGGTAGGTGTTCTCCAGGATCTTCGCGGCCTCGGCCTCACGGCTGGACCGGGTGACGTGGACGTGGTCGGTCAGGCCGGCGTAGAACGCGGCGGCACGGGCGCCGCACGCCGCGGTCAGCCCGCCTACCACCTTGGGCGTGTTGTGGAAGCCGTACCGGGTGTTGCCGGGATCCACCCGCTCCGGCGAGAAGGCCAGGTGGAAGTCCTGGCCCGCGACCAGTCCGGACTCCTCCAGGATGTCGCGGATGACGCCGTCGGTGGTGCCGGGGTACGTGGTGGACTCGATGATCACCAGCTGCCCCGCCGTCAGGTGGTGGCGGACGGTGCGCACCGCGGCCAGCAGCGGCTCCAGGTCCGGCACGCCGTGCGTGTCCACCGGCGTGGGCACGCACAGGGCGACGACGGAGCACTCGCGCAGGAACGCCGGGTCCGTGGTGGCGTCGAGCAGCGGCGCCGCGGACTCCAGTTCGGCGGACGTCACCGTGTCGACGGGCGGCCGGCCGATGTTGACCTGCGCCACCAGGAAGTCGCTCAGATCGAGCCCACGGGTGCGGTGCCCGCCCAGCGCGGCGGCCACCGCGAGCGGAAGGCCCGCGTAACCGATGCCCACGACGGCCACGTCGACCGCGTCGACCGCGTCGACCATGCGGTCGCGGTGCGCTGCCGGAGCGAGATCCGTGGTGAAGACCGGCTCGGGTGGACCGGGTGGTGCGGCGGCGATGACGTCCATCGAACTCTCCTGGTGCGCGGACTGACGGGCGGGCGGGTGAGGCGCGGGTGCGCCTACCACCAGCCGTTGTCGCCCTGGGGCGCGGACAGGGGGGTCGCTTCGGCAGCCGATGCGACCCGGCCGCCGGCGGCGTCCGGCTCGGGCGTGACGGCGCGGACGGTTCCGGCCACGGCGAGGAGAGAGGCGCACAGCAGGGCGCTACAGACGAAGCGGCGAAGTGTTGCAGACATACGTATCCCCCGGTGGTGTCTGACGTGTGCGAGACGCGGCGGACGGGAAGGCGGTCAGCGCCGCCCGTCCCGTCCGGCAGACCCATGCTGCTGTCACGCGGACCCCGGGTTCAAGCCATTCCACAGGCGGCGACCGGCCATGGCGACAGGACGACACACCCCCGATCAGTCTCACGATGTGAGACGAAACGGAACAAGCCCCTCCGCTCCAGCGGAACGGAAGCCCTCCGCGGCAGCGCTACGGAGCCCTCCCGCGGTCGTGAACAGGATCCGGAACGGGGCCCTGCGGCGGGCACCCGACGGGCACCCGGAGGGCCGGTGCCGCGGTCGATGCCCGGCGGGCCGCTGCGGCCGGCGCCGCCCGGCGGGCCGGCGGTGCCGCCGTCGTCGTGGGCAGACCGGCCGGCCGGTCCTCAGTCCAGGAGCCCCAGCTCCGCGACCCGCAGGGCCGCCTGGAAGCGCGTCTGCGCCCCCAGCCGGTCCAGCAGGCCGGTCATCAGCCGGCTCAACGTCCGTGAGGAGACTCCGAGATGACGGGCGATCGCCTCGTCCTTGACGCCGTCGGCGAGCATGCGCAGCACGGCGAGATCCTGCGAGTCGAGTTCCGCGCCGTGCGCGGCCACCGGACGGAACGGGGCCGAGGTGTGCCAGCAGTAGTCGTACAGCGCGTGCAGGGACCGCACCAGCGCCTGCCCGTGGACGGCGAAGGCGCCCTCGCCGCTGTCGTGCGGGTTGATCGGCAGCACGGCGAGGTCGTAGTCGAACAGGATCATCCGCAGCGGCAGATAGACCGCCGTACGCGCCTCGCGCCCCAGCCGCTCGACGTCCGACAGATAGGCCGCCATGTAGGGGACCTCCGCCGTCCGCCGCGAGTAGAGCGTCTCCACCCGGATCCCCCGGCTCTCCATCTCCTTGTCGCGCAGCAGCATGTCCTCCATGAGGTCCTCCGGCGGCGGCCCGCCGGGATGCATCGACCGCATGCGCACGTTGCAGGTGCTGCCCGCGTCCTCGAGGAAGGTGTTCACCAGGGTCGGGGTCGGAAGGACCTCGATCTCGAGGGACTCGCGCCGCTCGTCGCGCAGCCGCGGATAGTCGCCGATCAGCGAGGCGATGGCGCCGCGGATCCTGGACACGTGCTGTGCGTGGGCCGTGGTCTGACGCTCCTCGGCGGAGAACAGCCGGGTCAGCGCGGCTTCCGGCGTCACCGTCACATATCCGCAGGGCGCCGCGGACGCGGGGATCAGCAGTCCGACGGCGCAGAGTTCGTCGCACATCTGGTCCGCCACGGCGAGGGAACAGCGGACCTCGGCCGCCATCTGCTCCAGCGACCAGGCCGGGTGCCGGTAGATCAGCCCGTAGAGCCGCCGGCGTATCCGTTCGCTCTCCTCGTTCACACGTCCCCCTCGTTCGGCGCGACCCCGTCCCCTGGCAGCGGGCGACCCGTCCTGCGCCGCTGGTCGCCGGCAGGTTACGGGCGGCCCCCTACGGACCGCCCCGGGATCTTCGAGGGCTCGGTTCACTGATTGCGATCGAGTCATAGCACACTCGTTCACCAGGCCCGGGGCGCCGGTCGGCAGTCCGGCGCCCGGACACCGGCGCGGACGACGATTCCCCATGGCCCCATGGCCCCATGGCCCCACCGCGGGAGCCCTTCACCACCGAAGACTTACGCCCTCCGGCAGGATCGGCACCATGAGCGGTAGCAGGAAGTACTCCATCAGCCTGCCCGAGGACCTCGCCGAGGCCGTACGCGCCCACATCGGGCCCGGCGGCTTCTCCGCCTACGTCGCCGAGGCCCTCGAACAGCGGGTCGCCATGGACAAGCTCGAGGAGATCGTCGCGGACTTCGGGACCGACAACGAGGCTCTCACCCGCGAGGAGGTCGAGGCCGCCCGGGCGCTGCTGCGCCACGACCACCGGCAGACCGGCGGGGCTGCCGCCTGATGCCCGGCACCCTCCTGCTCGACAGCGAAGGCCTCTCGAAGCTCTACCGCAAGGACCGTACCGTCGTGGCTCTGGTCCGAGCGGCGTCGGAGGAAGGCATCCGCGTGGCCACCAGCGCCATGACCACACTTGAGGCCGACTACGCGCGTATCCACCCGGCCCGCGTCAAGTGGGTCCTCTCCCGCATCGACGTTCACGACGTCACCAGGGAGATCACCGACCAGGCGGCCGCGCTTCTGCGCGCCCATCACCTCCATGGCCACAAGTACGCCATCGATGCCGCCTTCGCCGTCATCGCCCGCAACGCACCCCGGCCGGTCACCGTCCTCACGTCCGAGCCCGAGGATCTGACACTCCTGTGCGACCCTTCCGCGGAGATCATCAAGGTCTGAGTGGACGAGACGTCCCAGCACATGAACCCGGAACGGGCGACCCCCTCCCCGCCGGATGCGCTCACGCCCTTCGTGGTCGTCGGCGCGTGATCCCTGCATCGGCGTCGGATGCCATACCACGCCATGGTTGATGTATGGCTGCCAAGAAGGTGACTATCACCCTCGACGAATCCCTGGTCGAGGCCCTGGCCGGAGCCGCCGAGGAAGAAGGCATCCCGCTCTCCCGCCTCGTCGCCGGAGCAGCCGAACACGAGCTGCGCCTGCCGGCAGGCCGTGCCATGCGGAGGCGCGTGCTACTCCTTCGCCAGCTGGGCGTACATGGCTTCCAGGTCGGCGGACAGCTGGGACTTGACCGAGCGGGTGATGTCGTCGGCCAGCACCTCGTGCGCTCCCGTCTCGATGCCGTCGAGTGCGGCTACGGCGATGTCGCGGGGGTCGGCCTTGGGCGCGTCGACGCCCGAGGTCATCTCGGTGTCCACGTAGGCCATGTGGAGCCCGGTCACCGCGATGCCGCGCGGCCGCAGTTCCAGGCGCAGGGAGTTGGTCTGCGACCACAGGGCGGCCTTGGAGGCGCCGTAGGGCGTGCCGTCGGCCAGCCAGGACAGGACGGAGTGGGCGTTGAGGATGTGGCCCCCGCCGTTGCGCTCGATGATCGGCACGAAGGCCCGGGTGACCAGCAGCGGCCCGTAGAAGTTGGTCTCCAGATCCCGGCGCACGTCCTCCATCGGGGAGTCGAGGTACGAAGCGCGGACGGATGCGCCGGCGTTGTTGATCAGGATGGTGAAGTCCTGGGCCTGCTCGGCGGCCGCCGCCACGGATGCCGGGTCGGTGGCCTCGAGCGCCAGCGGAACGGCATCGGGATGGGTCACCGTGCGCGGGTCGCGGGCCGTGGCGTAGACCTTGCCGGCCCCGCGCGCGTAGAGCTCCTCGACCAGCATCTTGCCGATGCCGCGGCTGCCTCCGGTGACCAAAACGCCGGCGCCCTTGATTGCTGTCATGACTGCCTCCACGAAGATGAAAACCGATCGGTTTCACCACCGTAAACCGATCGGTTTCCTCATGCAAGTCAGATGGAGCGCCGGGCGACTTCGTCATGCGCGGCCGCACGGGAAAGCAGGGGCGTGAGGCCATGCGCGCTGCTTCGACCGCCGAAGCCGGGCATCGACTGTCGGGCGTCAACTCGCCTCGCCTCGACTCGCCTCAATTCGATTCGGCTCACATCGACTCGCCTCACATCGACTCGCGTCAACCCGAAGGAGCGCTTCGGTCGCCGATCCTGCCGAAGACTCGGCGGATCAGTTCATGAGTTCACGCCCGCCGCAATGCCCGCCGCATCCAGCAGGGTGGTCACCGTGGGCGCGACGAGCCCGGTCAGATTGTCGGCGCCGATCCCCGCGCGCGCGCTGGCGCCGTCGAAGACCAGGGTGAGCTGCCGGGCCAGCAGGTCGGGATCACTCGCCCCACCCCGTTCGGCCTCGGAGCGGAAGAAGGCCGTCAGGTTCGCTTTGATCTGGTGGGCCACCCGGCTCGCGGGGTGGGCCTGATCCTTGAGCTCGATCTGCACAGCCAGGTACCGGCAGCCTTGGAAGTCGGGCGCAACCGCCTGCGATTCCACCCGCTCGAAGACGTACAGGATCCGCTCGCGGGGGGAACGGCCGTCATCCGCCGGGGGCAGGAGACTCGCCCCGAAAGCGGCGGCACGCTCCTTCAGGCTCGCCGCCAGCAGTTCGTCCTTGCTCTCGAACAGCTGGTACATGGAGCGCTTCGACACCCCCGCCGCCTTGCACAGCGCCTCGACACCGATGCCGACGCCATCGCGGTAGGTGAGCGTGGCTGCCGCCTCCAGCAGCCGCCCCCGGGGGCTTTGCTTCACTTCGGTAGTCATACCGCGAGGTTAACCCGAATCGGACGGAAATGAAACCGATCGGTTTCCGCGCGGGGAAGGTCGGGAACCCGCCCGCCGCCGCGCGGCCGCCCGAAGGCCGCCCGAAGGCCGCTCGGCCGCCCGGCGGCTCGGCGGCTCGGCGGCTCGGCGGCTCGGCGGCTCGGCGACTATCTCGGGGGAAAGGCCGTCGCCGAGCCTTGACGGTGCACGCGCCTCTCGTCCCCACAGGGGGCGACGCACACCGGGGCCACTCCGAGCAATGGCCCCGTCATGAGTGAGCCGCCTCCGCTACGCCGGGGCAGCCGTCGTCCCGAGCCCGGGCTCCGTCTCGGCGGGGATGCGATGCAGCCCCTTGCGGTCGTACCAGCCGGTCATGCCGAAGCCGAAGAGGGCGGCTGCCACGAGGCCGACCGCCATCATGACCCAGCCCCGGGTCAGGCCGGCGTCGGCCTGGGCGTCGTAGTAGAGGATCGAGCGGATGCCGCCGGTGATCTGCCGCAGCGGTTCGAACTCCGCCAGGAAGCGGTAGAAGCCGGGCAGCGCCTGAAGCGGCGTGGTGGCGCCCGCCGTCGGCACCGCCATTCCGATGAAGACCAGCGTGACCACCAGCATGCCGGGTGTGCCGAAGACGGCCAGCAGGGTCAGCGCGCCGATCCCGGAGACCGCGATGGCGCACACCGAGTACAGCCACAGCAGTGGCAGATGGGCGGCGTGCATCCCCATGAGACCGACCGCGCCCGCCATGACCAGGCTCCCCATCAGCAGGGACAGCCCGGCCATGAGGGTGCTGCCGATGGCGAGGGTCTGCACCCGGGTCGCCCGGATCAGCGGGCGGTGCAGGCGCAGCGGTCCCATGTCGTTGTGGGTGTAGCCGAGGGCGTGGTCCACCTGGCCGCTGATGACGTTGGCGGAGAGCATGCCGCAGACCACGAGGACGAGGGCGTAGTAGAACGCCGTCAGGCCCAGGCCGCTGTGCGGGTCGAGGGGATGGCCGTCCTCGACGGTGACGGCGGCCGGGTCGGCCAGCAGGACGCGGGCCGCCGCGGGCAGCTTCGCCTGCCCGGTCCCGCCCTGGGACAGGAGCCCCTTGCCCACCTGGTGCGAGGCGCTCTCGGCCGCCTGCGTCGTCGCCGTCCGGGCCAGGCTGGAGCCCACGCTGCCGGCGGACTGGTTCGTCAGCACCGTCAGCGTCGGGCGGGCCGGGATCCCGGTGCTCGCGGTGCTCGCCGTGCCGATCAGTGCGGTGGCGGCGGAGGTGAAGTCGGCGGGGACGACGAGCGCGCCGTACAGCTCGCCCTTGCCGAGTTCCTCCTTCATCTCCTTCTCGTCCATCACCTTCCAGTCGATCCTGTCCCCGCTCGCGGCGGACTTCCCGATCGACTCGGTGATCCCGGCCCCCAGGTTGACCTGCCTGCCACCGACAGCGGCCCCCTTGTCGGCGTTGACCAGGCCGCTCGCACCAATCCCAGCACGATCCCGGCACGGGCATCCCATCCCGTCCCAGCACGATGCCAGCACGGGAAAAGACAGAAGGGGCCCGACCCCGAAGAGTCGAGCCCCTTCTGACCTGCATGTTCACCAGATCAGCGACGTGGTGATACGTCAGCCGCTACACGTTGAACCGGAACTCCACCACGTCGCCGTCCTGCATCACGTACTCCTTGCCCTCCATGCGGGCCTTGCCCTTCGCGCGGGCCTCGGCGACCGAGCCGGTCTCCACCAGGTCGGCGAAGGAGATGACCTCCGCCTTGATGAAGCCCTTCTGGAAGTCGGTGTGGATGACGCCGGCGGCCTCGGGGGCGGTGGCCCCCTTCTTGATCGTCCAGGCGCGGGACTCCTTGGGACCGGCCGTGAGGTACGTCTGCAGGCCGAGGGTGGCGAAGCCGACGCGGGCGAGGGTGGTGAGGCCGGGCTCCTCGGCGCCGACCGACTCCAGCAGCTCCATCGCGTCGTCCTCGTCCAGCTCGGCGAGGTCCTGCTCCAGCTTGGCGTTGAGGAAGATCGCCTCGGCGGGGGCGACCAGGGCACGCTGCTCGGCCTTGAAGTCCTCGTCGACCAGTTCGTCCTCGTCGACGTTGAAGACGTAGAGGAACGGCTTGGTGGTGAGCAGGTGCAGGTCGTGCAGGAGTTCCTCGTTGCCGGAACCCTGGACGATGCCCGCGGAGAAGAGGGTGTCGCCCTTCTCCAGGATCTCCTTCGCCGCCTCGACCGCCGCGACCTTGGGGACGACGTCCTTCTTGATCCGCGACTCCTTCTGGAGGCGGGGCAGGACCTTCTCGATGGTCTGGAGGTCGGCGAGGATCAGCTCGGTGTTGATCGTCTCGATGTCGTCCTTGGGCGAGACCTTGCCGTCGACGTGGACGACGTTCTCGTCCTTGAAGGCGCGGATGACCTGGCAGATCGCGTCGGACTCGCGGATGTTCGCCAGGAACTTGTTGCCCAGGCCCTCGCCCTCGGACGCGCCCTTGACGATGCCCGCGATGTCGACGAAGTCGACGGTCGCCGGGAGGATGCGCTGCGAGGAGAAGATCTCGGCAAGCTTGGTGAGGCGGGCGTCGGGGACGCCGACCACGCCCACGTTCGGCTCGATCGTGGCGAACGGGTAGTTGGCCGCCAGCACGTCGTTCTTGGTCAGGGCGTTGAACAGGGTCGACTTGCCGACATTCGGCAGACCGACGATTCCGATCGTGAGCGACACGTTGCGACTTCCCGTGGTGAGAGGGCCATAGGGCCCGTTCCCGGAGTGAGAGGGCCAGGGCCAGAGGGCTGACCGGTCCACCAGTTTACGGCGTGCCCGGCCTCGGCCCGGCGGCCCTGTCGAACGGATGGCCAAGCCCCTCCGCACGGCGTGTCCGACACCCGATTCAGCACATAAACCGACCTAAGTTGGTCCGGTGGAGCAACACAGGACGCGCCCCCCGCACCAAGGCACCCGACCCGGCGGGCAGCCGCTGCCGCCGCAGGCCGACCGGGAGGGGAACCGCAGATCGCCGCACCCCTCCGGCCGGCCCGGCCGCCCCGGAGTGCGGCGGCCGGGTACGGCGGTCCCGGCCGAGCCGAGCGCGTCGGGCGGGACGGGCGCGCCGGGCGCGGTGCGACGGCTGCCGAATCCGCGGCTCACCGGACTGGGCGGCGGCCTGTTCAGCGGGACCCTGATGTTCCTGCTGGGGTGCCTGGACCAGGTGCTGTTCGAGGGCTCGCTGACCGTGTACAGCGTGCTGTTCCTGCCGGTGTGCGTGCTCACCGGCCTCTGGGTGCGCGGGCCCGAGCTGCTCGCCGCGCCGGTCGTGGCGCCGATCGCCTTCACGTTCGGGCTGCTGCCGGTGGCCAGGAGCGGCGACGGGGCCGGGGAGCGGCTGGCGGGCCTGGTGACCGCGCTGGCCACGCAGGTCGGCTGGCTCTACGCGGGCACCCTGCTGGCCGGACTGACCATCCTGGCCCGCGGCCTGCGCCGGGCGGCGACCCGCCGCCGAACCGGATCCCCGCGCCGCTAGCCGGCCGCCGAACCGAATCCCTACATCCCAGCCCGCCGCCGAACCGGATTCCTCCGTCGGCCGCCCGCCACCGAACCGGATTCCCCACCGCCGGCCGCCGCCGACCCGAATCCCTGCGCCGCCGGGTTGCGGACGCCCGAGGAGGCCCAGGCCCCTTCTACTCCGGCTTGGCCGCCGCGTGCATCGCCGCTCCCACGATTCCCGCGTTGTTCTGGAGCTGGGCGGGCACGATCTCCGCCCTTATGCCCTCGATGAGGTGCAGGAACTTGTCGGCCTTGCGGCTGACGCCGCCGCCGATGATGAACAGCTCGGGCGAGAAGAGCATCTCGACGTGGGCCAGGTACTTCTGGACGCGGCGCGCCCAGTGCTCCCACGTCAGCTCGTGGTCTTCCCTGGCCTTGCTGCTGGCCCGCTTCTCCGCGTCGTGGCCGTTCAGTTCGAGGTGGCCCAGCTCGGTGTTGGGGACCAGGACACCGTCGACGAAGAGGGCGCTGCCGATGCCGGTGCCGAACGTCAGCAGGATCACCGTGCCGCTGCGGTCACGGCCCGCGCCGAAGGACACCTCGGCGACGCCCGCCGCGTCCGCGTCGTTGACCACGGTCACCGGCAGGCCGCCGAGCCGCTCGCCGAACAACGCGCGCGCGTCGGTGTCGATCCAGCTCTTGTCGACGTTGGCGGCCGTGCGGATGGTCGATCCGCCGGTCACCACGCCGGGGAACGTCAGGCCGACGGGCCCGCTCCAGCCGAAGTTCTCCACGACCTGCCGCACACCGTCGGCGACGCCCTCGGGAGTCGCCGGTTGCGGGGTGAGCACTTTGTGGCGCTCCTGAGCCAGGTCGCCCCTGTCGAGGTCCACGGGAGCGCCCTTGATCCCGGACCCACCGATGTCCACGCCGAAGATCTGCATGGCCCTACGTTACGACGATCGACTGACAGTCACTCAGCCGAGGAGCCGGAAGCGCCGCTTCCGCCACGCTCGGCGACCAGCGCCGCTGCCTCTTCGCGCAGGTCACGGCGGAGTTCCTTGGGCAGCGAGAAGGTGATGTGCTCCTCGGCGGCCTTGACCAGCTCGACGTCTGCGTACCCGCGCTCGGCGAGCCAGCCCAGGACCTCCTCCACGAGGACCTCCGGGACGGAGGCGCCCGAGGTGACGCCGACCGTGGTCACGCCCTCCAGCCACGCCTCGTCGATCTCGCTCGCGAAGTCCACGAGGTGGGCGGCGCGGGATCCGGCGAGCTTGGCGACCTCGACGAGCCGCTTGGAGTTGGAGGAGTTGCGCGAACCGACCACGATGACGAGTTCGGCCTCCGCGCCCATCTGCTTCACCGCGAGCTGACGGTTCTGCGTGGCGTAGCAGATGTCGTCGCTCGGCGGGGAGACGAGCTGCGGGAACTTCTCCTTCAGGGCGTCGACCGTCTCCATCGTCTCGTCGACGGAGAGCGTGGTCTGGGAGAGCCAGACGATCTTCGACGGGTCGCGGACCTCGACCTTGGCGACGTCCGCGGGGCCGTCGACGAGCTGGATGTGGTCCGGGGCCTCGCCGGAGGTGCCGATGACCTCCTCGTGGCCCTCGTGCCCGATGAGGAGGATGTCGTAGTCCTCCTGGGCGAAGCGCACGGCTTCCTTGTGAACCTTGGTGACCAGCGGGCACGTCGCGTCGATGGTGGCCAGACGCCCGCGCGCGGCCTCCTCGTGGACGACGGGGGCGACGCCGTGCGCGGAGAACATGACGATGTTGCCCGGCGGCACCTCCTCCGTCCGCTCGACGAAGACGGCGCCCTTCTTCTCCAGGGTCTGCACGACGTACTTGTTGTGGACGATCTCGTGCCGGACGTAGACCGGCGCCCCGTACTGCTCCAGCGCCTTCTCGACGGCGATCACGGCGCGGTCGACGCCCGCGCAGTAGCCCCGGGGAGCGGCGAGCAGGACACGGCGGCGGCCAGGCGAAGCAGTCATGCGTCCCATCGTAAGGCCGTGCCCCGCCCCCGTCGGCGTCATCGGGGTCCGCCGCCCTCCAGGCCCGCCCTCCGAGCCCACGCTCAGAGCCCACGCTCAGAGCCCACGCTTGGGGCCCACGCTTGGGGCCCACGCTTGGGGCCCACGCTTGGGGCCCACGCTTGGGGCCCACGCTACGGGCGGGCGTCGGCCCCTCGTTGTCAGCGGGGGCCGATACTCTCGACGGCATGGCTGTGAACACGTCCGCGGACGCCCCGCTGCCCGTCGGCCAGGTCTCGCGGCTCATCGGAGGATGGATCGACCGGCTCGGCGCGGTGTGGGTCGAGGGGCAGATCACCCAGCTTTCCCGGCGCCCGGGAGCAGGCGTCGTCTTTCTGACGCTGCGGGACCCTTCGCACGACATCTCCGTGGGCGTGACGTGCTTCCGCCAGGTCTACGACGCGGTCGCGGACGTCGTCGGCGAGGGCGCGCGGGTCGTCGTCCACGCCAAACCGGAGTGGTACGCGCCGCGCGGACAGCTGTCGTTGCGGGCCCTGGAGATAAAGCCGGTCGGCGTCGGGGAACTCCTGGCGCGGCTGGAGCAGTTGAAGAAGTCGCTGGCCGCGGAGGGGCTCTTCGCCCCGTCGCGGAAGAAGCCGCTGCCCTTTCTGCCGCAGCTGATCGGGCTGGTGTGCGGGCGGGCCTCCGCCGCGGAGCGGGACGTCCTGGAGAACGCCCGGCACCGCTGGCCGGCGGTCCGCTTCGAGGTGCGCAACGTCGCCGTGCAGGGGGTGCACGCGGTGACGCAGGTCGTCCAGGCGGTGAAGGAGCTGGACGCGCTGGAGGAGGTCGACGTCATCGTCGTCGCGCGGGGCGGCGGAAGCGTGGAGGATCTGCTGCCGTTCTCCGACGAGCAGCTGGTCCGCGCGGTCGCCGCCTGCCGTACGCCGGTCGTCTCGGCCATCGGGCACGAGCCGGACAACCCCCTGCTCGACCATGTGGCCGACCTGCGCGCCTCGACGCCGACCGACGCCGCGAAGAAGGTGGTGCCGGACGTCGGCGAGGAGCTGGAGCGGGTGCGGATGCTGCGCGGGCGCGCCCGCAGGTGCGTGGAGTCGTCCGTGGAGCGGGAGGAGCGCGGGCTCGCGCACGCCCTCGCGCGGCCCGCGATACAGGATCCGCACCGGATGATCGACGAGCGGTCCGACCACGTCGCCTCGCTGGTGGACCGCACACGGCGCACGCTCGGCCACCTCCTGGACCGTGCCGACTCCGAGCTGACGCACACGCACGCGCGCGTGGTCGCCCTGTCGCCGGCCGCCACCCTCAAGCGCGGGTACGCGGTGCTACAGCGGGCCGACGGGCATGTGGTCCGGGGCCCGGACGAGGTGACGGCGCTCGACGTGCTGCGCGCGCGGGTCGCCGAGGGCGAGTTCACCGTCCGCGTCGACGCCTCGGACGGCGCCGCGCCCACGGACGAGGCCCACAGCCCGGGCACGGAGACGGGAAGCGGCGCGGACACGGCAAGCGGCGCGGGGCGCGTCGACGAGCAGGCAGCAACCGGCAAGGGAATGGGTGCATGACGAGCAGGACGGACGAGGCCCTCGGTTACGAGCAGGCCCGCGACGAGTTGATCGAGGTCGTACGGCGTCTGGAGGCGGGGGGCACCACGCTGGAGGAGTCGCTCGCCCTGTGGGAGCGGGGCGAGGAGCTGGCCAAGGTGTGCCGCCGCTGGCTGGAGGGCGCCCGGGCGCGACTGGACGCGGCCCTGGCGGTGGAGGACGAGGAGGTTCCGGGAGGCGCGGCCGACGCGTGATCCCCGGACATCAGCCCGGTCGGGTCGGATCGGATGGTGTCGGGTCGGATGGCGTCGGGTCGGGTCGGATGGGGCGGGGTCGGGGGTCAGGGCGAGTCGGGTCGGCCGGGTGACCGCGGGGTGCCGCTGTGAAGCGGATCACTCCGACCCACCCCTTTGTTGAAACTTGAACATACCTGACGTACGGTCTACGACGTCAGCCTATCCGGACCACGGTCCGGTTGGATCCGGTCGTACCGCACGCAACCCTAGGAAGCCCACGCATGTCTCTCGTTCTCGACCCCGCCGCCCAGGACCTGCTGTTCCGCGAGGCCCGCACCGCGAACACCTTCACCGACGAGCCGGTGACCGACGAGCAGGTCCAGGCGATCTACGACCTGGTCAAGTACGGGCCGACGGCGTTCAACCAGACCCCGCTGCGCATCACCCTGGTCCGCTCCCCCGAGGCCCGCGAGCGCCTCGTGCGGCACATGGCGGAGGGCAACCAGGCCAAGACCTCGACCGCCCCGCTGGTCGCGATCCTCTCCGCGGACAACGAGTTCCACGAGGAACTCCCCACCCTCTTCCCGGCCTTCCCGCAGGCCAAGGACCTCTTCTTCAGCGAGCGTCCGGCCCGTGAGGGCGCCGCCGCGCTGAACGCCGCGCTCCAGGCCGCGTACTTCATCATCGGCGTCCGCGCCGCGGGTCTCGCCGCCGGCCCGATGACCGGCGTGGACCTGGAGGGCGTCCGCAAGGAGTTCCTGGACGGCGACCACACCCCGCTGATGGTCGTCAACATCGGCCGCCCCGGCGAGGGCGCCTGGTACCCGCGCTCCCCGCGCCTGGCCTACGACGAGGTCGTCACCACCGTCTGAGACCGCTGACACGCGAAGAGGCCCCCGGCGCACGGGCCTCTTCACGTCTGCGCCGGGGGCGTCTGCACGCCTACGCCCGCGGCCGCCTCACGCCAGCTTCAGCGCACCCGCCATCGTCCTCAGCCGGCCGAAGCCGCCCGTGCCCGCGACCACCGTGGTGGAGCCCTTGGCGTCCTCGAGGACGAGGGCGTCGTAGCGGCCGCCGGTGTAGCGGGTCCAGGTGCGGCCGCCGATCCGCTCGGTGACGTCGGTCGCGGTCGAGCCCTGGCTGGCCTCGTCGATGAACTGCGAGCGGCGCTGAGTGGACTGCTCGATGGCCACGTACTCCCCGTCGGGGGCCTGGAAACCGAGGTGCCAGGCGTCGAAGTCGTCGCCCTTGAAGCGCACCGAGGTCGCCTTCCACGTGTCGGGCAGGCCCTCGGGCGCGGCCACCGGGTACGACGCCGCGCGGCGCGCGGTGAGCAGCTCGACGCGGTAGTCGACCCGCTTGACGTCGGGAGCGTGGTCCTCGTGCGGGATGAAGAGGTAGATGACCCACGCCGCGATCATGATCAGCCCCAGGGAGAGGATCATGTCCCGGGCCGTCTTCTGTTTGCCGTTCGAACCTGCCACGCCCCCTATCGTCGCAGGTGCCCGGCGCGCTCATCCGTGGGGTCCCCTGCTCATTTTGTCGGACTGACGATAGAGTCGGGCATCGAACCCTCATCCGGCCGTCGTCGTATCAGTCAGAAAGGTGCGCTCCGATGACCGAGCATCATCATTTGCCGTCCGAGCTGGACGTTCCCTCCGAGGCCCCCGACCGCAACCTCGCCCTGGAACTCGTCCGGGTGACCGAGGCCGCCGCCATGGCCGCCGGCCGCTGGGTGGGACGCGGGGACAAGAACGGCGCCGACGGCGCCGCGGTGCGCGCCATGCGCACCCTCGTCTCCACCGTGTCGATGAACGGCGTGGTCGTCATCGGAGAGGGCGAGAAGGACGAAGCCCCGATGCTCTTCAACGGCGAGCGCGTCGGCGACGGCACCGGGCCCGAGGTCGACATCGCGGTCGACCCGATCGACGGCACCACGCTGACGGCCAAGGGCATGCCGAACGCGATCGCCGTCCTCGCCGCCACCGAGCGCGGGGCGATGTTCGACCCGTCCGCCGTGTTCTACATGGACAAGCTGGTCACCGGGCCGGAGGCGGCCGAGTTCGTCGACATCGACGCGCCCGTCGAGGTCAACATCCGCCGGATCGCCAAGGCCAAGCGGGCCACGCCCGAGGACGTCACCGTCGTCATCCTGGACCGGCCGCGGCACGCGGGCATCATCGAGGAGATCCGGGCGACCGGCGCGCGCATCAAGCTGATCTCCGACGGCGACGTGGCCGGCTCGATCCTGGCCCTGCGCGAGGGCACCGGCGTCGACCTGCTGCTCGGCGTCGGCGGCACGCCCGAGGGCATCATCTCGGCCTGCGCCGTGAAGTGCCTGGGCGGCGTCATCCAGGGCAAGCTGTGGCCCAAGGACGACGAGGAGCGGCAGCGCGCGATCGACGCCGGACACGATCTCGACCGGGTGCTCACCACCGAGGACCTGGTCACGGGCGAGAACGTGTTCTTCGTCGCGACCGGCATCACCGACGGCGAGTTGCTGCGCGGGGTGCGCTACCGCTCGGAGACCGCGATCACCGACTCGATCGTGATGCGGTCGAAGTCCGGGACGGTGCGGCGCATCGACTCCGAGCACCGGCTGAGCAAACTGCGCGCCTACAGCGCCGTCGACTTCGACCGGGCGAAGTAGCCGCGGCGGGCCGAGCGGCCCGATCCGGTGAGCGGGCGCCCCCCGGTGCGGAGGGGGGCGCCCGTTTCATGCCCAGGGTCGGGCCGGGGAGGCCGGGAGTCTGCCGTTCTGCGAAGGCGGACGCCCGGCCCTAACCGGCCTGCGCTATGCGGCCCGCCGCGCGCGCCTTCTGCAGTTCGACGTCACGGCGCCGGCGCCGGGCGAGGACCACACGGCGCTCGGCGGCGGTGAGGCCGCCCCACACGCCGTAGGGCTCGGGCTGCAACAGCGCGTGCTCGCGGCACTCCACCATCACCGGACAGCGCGCGCAGACCCGCTTCGCCGCTTCCTCCCGCGAGAGCCGGGCGGCCGTGGGCTCCTTGGAGGGGGCGAAGAACAGGCCTGCCTCGTCCCGGCGGCACACCGCCTCGGTGTGCCAGGGAGCGTCTTGGTCCCTGTCGCGCGCTGGCACCCGCTGGGCCGGGACGGCGGCGACCTGCAGGGACGAATGCGGCGGTTGCAGCACGGGTCTACTCCTGACGACGGCTTCGCGAGCGAGCGACGATGCAGCAAGGCCTACCCGCTGTACGCGCGCCTATGCACAGGGTTCGCAGGCGCCGGACCGCGCCACCACCGGTGTTGGCGCGTTCTCGCCCCTCAGCGGTCCAGGTGCCTGCGCAGCCCCTTGTCGATCTTGTGCTGCACGCGGTCGAGGATGTCCGCCACCAGCTTGCCCCGCTTCGGCCGGCCCTCGACGTTGCCCAGGACCGCCCAGCCGTCCACGTAGACCACCGGCGCGTCCGGCTGCGGGGAGTCGAGCGCGTCCACCTCGAAGTTGCCCAGCACCGCGCCGCCGGTGCCGCGCAGCGACACGTTCTCCGGGACGCGGACCTCCACGTTGCCGAAGACCGAGATCGCCTTGATCACCACCTGCTGGTACTCGAAGAGGGCCTCGGTGAGGTCGATCTCCACGCTGCCGAAGACCGCGTAGGCGTGGATGCGCCGGCCCGCTCGCCAGCGCCCGCGGCGGACCGCGCTGCTGAAGATCGCGACGACGTTGTCGTCGGGGTCGGCCGGAATCGCGCCGGCGGTGGGACGGGAGGGGGCGGAGGCGGGAGCCGCACGCCGGGCGTGCGCCGCGGGCAGGTCCCGGACGAACGCCTCCAGCTCGCCGACCGTCTTGGCGGCCAGCACGCCCTCGACCCGCTCGGCGTGCTCGTCGGCCGTCAGCCTGCCCTCCGCCAGGGCGTCGCGCAGCATGTCGGCGATACGGTCGCGGTCGGCGTCGGACGCACGCAGTTCGGCGGCCGGCGCGGGGGCCGTGGGGGCGGCGGCAGGGGCGCTGCTCTGCTTCTGAAGGTCCACGACAGCAGCGTACCGAAACACGATAGATCGCGATACCCCTGTTCACGGCCACCCGGCCACCCCGGCCGCCGGTCGCCGCTCCCCCGCCCCCCACCCACCGGTCGCCGGTCGCCGCTCCCCGGCCGCCGGCCGCCGGTGGTCACTCCCCGGCCGCCGCCCGCCGTCACTGAGCCGGACCTCACAGGCGGCCCGTCCCCGGCAGGTTCTACGCTGGTGGGCGCCCGCCAATGGAGGCGGGCGCCGTCTGCCGAGTGAGGAATGGGCGAGATGCCTGAGTTCGCGTACACCGATCTGCTCCCCATGGGAGAGGACACCACCCCCTACCGGCTGGTGACCTCCGAGGGTGTCTCCACCTTCGAGGCCGACGGGCGGACGTTCCTCAAGGTGGAGCCGGAGGCGCTGCGCAAGCTCGCCGCGGAGGCGATCCACGACATCCAGCACTACCTGCGCCCCGCCCACCTCGCCCAGCTGCGCCGGATCATCGACGACCCGGAGGCCTCCGCCAACGACAAGTTCGTGGCGCTGGACCTGCTCAAGAACGCGAACATCGCGGCCGCGGGCGTGCTCCCCATGTGCCAGGACACCGGCACCGCGATCGTCATGGGCAAGCGCGGCCAGAACGTGCTCACCGAGGGCGGCGACGAGGCGGCCCTGAGCCGCGGGATCTACGACGCCTACCTGAACCTCAACCTGCGCTACTCGCAGATGGCCCCGCTGACCATGTGGGACGAGAAGAACACCGGCTCCAACCTGCCGGCGCAGATCGAGCTGTACGCCGCGGACGGCGGCGCGTACAAGTTCCTGTTCATGGCGAAGGGCGGCGGCAGCGCCAACAAGTCGTTCCTCTACCAGGAGACGAAGGCCGTCCTGAACGAGGCCTCCATGATGAAGTTCCTGGAGGAGAAGATCCGGTCGCTGGGCACGGCCGCCTGCCCGCCGTACCACCTGGCGATCGTCGTCGGAGGCACGAGCGCCGAGTACGCGCTGAAGACCGCGAAGTACGCCTCCGCGCACTACCTGGACGAGATCCCCGCCGAGGGCTCCGAGCTGGGCCACGGCTTCCGGGACAAGGAGCTGGAGGAGAAGGTCTTCGAGCTGACCCAGAAGATCGGCATCGGCGCGCAGTTCGGCGGCAAGTACTTCTGCCACGACGTGCGCGTGGTGCGCCTCCCGCGGCACGGCGCGTCCTGCCCGGTCGCCATCGCCGTCTCCTGCTCGGCCGACCGCCAGGCCGTCGCGAAGATCACCGCCGAGGGCGTCTTCCTGGAGCAGTTGGAGACGGATCCGGCGCGGTTCCTCCCCGAGACCACGGACGAGCACCTCGACGAGTCGTCCGACGTCGTGCGCATCGACCTGAACCAGCCGATGGACGACATCCTCGCCGAGCTGACCAAGTACCCGGTCAAGACCCGGCTGTCGCTGACCGGCCCGCTGGTCGTGGCCCGCGACATCGCGCACGCCAAGATCAAGGAGCGGCTGGACGCGGGCGAGGAGATGCCGCAGTACCTCAAGGACCACCCGGTGTACTACGCGGGCCCGGCGAAGACCCCCGAGGGGTACGCGTCCGGTTCCTTCGGCCCGACGACGGCCGGCCGCATGGACTCCTACGTCGAGCAGTTCCAGGCCGCGGGCGGTTCCAAGGTCATGCTGGCCAAGGGCAACCGCAGCAAGCAGGTCACCGACGCGTGCGACGCCCACGGCGGCTTCTACCTCGGCTCGATCGGCGGCCCGGCCGCGCGCCTCGCCCAGGACTGCATCAAGAAGGTCGAGGTCGTCGAGTACGAGGAGCTCGGCATGGAGGCCGTCTGGAAGATCGAGGTCGAGGACTTCCCGGCGTTCATCGTCGTAGACGACAAGGGCAACGACTTCTTCCAGGATCCCGCGCCCGCCCCCACGTTCACCACCATCCCGGTGCGCGGCCCCGGCCTGGCGTAGCGCCCCGGTGCGCGGCGCGGGCCGACCTCGCCCCCGCCGCGCACCGGCCCTCTGTCGCCCGTCGCCGCCCGTCGCCCCCGCTGTCGCCCTTCCCCGCCCCTACTCCGCCCTCCTCCGCCCGGAGGCGTGGCCCGGACGGCCGTGTCCAGGAAC
This sequence comes from Streptomyces sp. NBC_00704, assembly GCF_036226605.1. Classification (NCBI taxonomy): domain Bacteria; kingdom Bacillati; phylum Actinomycetota; class Actinomycetes; order Kitasatosporales; family Streptomycetaceae; genus Streptomyces; species Streptomyces sp. NBC_00704. The sequence goes on along the minus strand of NZ_CP109000.1, from coordinate 5,236,964 downwards.
AAGCGGGCCGTGCCGATCGCTGTACGGGGCATGAGCGACTACCGCATCGAGCACGACTCCATGGGCGAGGTACACGTTCCGGCGCACGCCAAATGGCGGGCCCAGACGCAGCGCGCCGTCGAGAACTTCCCCGTCTCGGGCCAGCGCATCGAGCGCGCCCACATCGAGGCGCTGGCGCGCATCAAGGGGGCCGCGGCGAAGGTGAACGCGCGGCTCGGGGTGGTCGACCAGGACATCGCCGACGCCATCCAGGAGGCCGCCGCCGAGGTCGCCGAGGGCCGGTGGGACGAGCACTTCCCCGTCGACGTGTTCCAGACCGGGTCGGGGACGTCGTCCAACATGAACGCCAACGAGGTGGTCGCCACCCTCGCCACCGAGCGTCTGGGCCGCGACGTGCACCCCAACGACCACGTCAACGCCTCCCAGTCGTCCAACGACGTCTTCCCCTCGTCGCTGCACATCGCCGCCACGGCCGCCGTCACCCGCGACCTGATCCCCGCGCTGGAGCACCTCGCCGGCTCGCTGGCGCGCAAGTCCGAGGAGTTCGCCGACGTCGTGAAGTCGGGGCGCACGCACCTCATGGACGCCACGCCCGTCACCCTGGGGCAGGAGTTCGGGGGGTACGCGGCGCAGGTGCGGTACGGCGTCGAGCGGCTGAACGCCTCCCTGCCGCGGCTCGCCGAGCTGCCGCTGGGCGGCACGGCGGTGGGCACCGGCATCAACACGCCCCCCGGGTTCTCCGCCGCCGTCATCGAGGAGGTCGCCCGCGTCACCGGGCTGCCGCTGACGGAGGCGCGCGACCACTTCGAGGCGCAGGGGGCGCGGGACGGGATCGTCGAGACCAGCGGTCAGCTGCGGACGATCGCGGTGGGTCTCACGAAGATCGCCAACGATCTGCGGTGGATGGCGTCGGGGCCGCGCACGGGGCTGGCCGAGATCAGCCTGCCCGACCTCCAGCCGGGCTCCTCGATCATGCCGGGCAAGGTGAACCCGGTGATCCCGGAGGCGGTGCTGATGGTGGCCGCGCAGGTCGTCGGGAACGACGCGACCGTCGCCACGGCCGGCGCGGCGGGCAACTTCGAGCTGAACGTCATGCTGCCGGTCATCGCGAAGAACGTGCTGGAGTCGATCCGGCTGCTCGCCAACGTGTCGCGGCTGCTCGCCGACCGGACCGTCGACGGGATCGTCGCCCACCGCGAACGCGCCCGGGAGTACGCGGAGTCCTCGCCGTCCGTGGTCACCCCGCTGAACAAGTACATCGGGTACGAGGAGGCCGCGAAGGTGGCCAAGAAGGCGCTGGCGGAGCGGCGGACGATCCGCCAGGTGGTGCTGGACGGCGGGTACGTGGAGCGCGGGGACCTGACGGTCGCGCAGCTCGACGAGGCGCTGGATGTCCTGCGGATGACGCGCCCGTGACGTTTCGCGCCCCGGCGCGAGAACCGTGACACGCGCCGCAGCGTCATATGGCCATGGCACCTAATATCTCTCCATGGCTGACGGCGGAGCGGTGAGACGCGAGGGAACGGGCGGTGCGGCGGCCTTCTGGGAGCCGGGGGACCGGATCCTGTGGCGCTACCGGGAGAACGGCGGGGCGCGCTTCCACATCGCCCGCCCGGTCACCGTCGTGCGGGACGACGAGGAGCTCCTCGCCGTGTGGATGGCGCCGGGCACGGAGTGCGTCAAGCCGGTGCTCGCGGACGGCACCCCGCTGCACCAGGAGCCGCTGCCCACCCGGTACACCAAGCCGCGGACCGTGCAGCGCGACCGCTGGTTCGGCACGGGTGTGCTGAAGCTGGCCCGGCCCGGCGAGCCCTGGTCGGTGTGGCTGTTCTGGGAGCCGGGCTGGCGGTTCAAGAACTGGTACGTCAACCTGGAGGAGCCGCTGGCCCGTTGGGACGGCGGGGTGGACTCCGTGGACCACTTCCTGGACATCTGTGTGTACCCGGACCGCAGTTGGGGCTGGCGTGACGAGGACGAGTTCGCGCAGGCCCAGCAGGACGGGCTGATGGACGCGTCGGCGGCCCGGCGGGTCCGTGAGGCGGGCCGCAGGGCCGTGGAGCGGATCCGCGCCTGGGGGTCGCCGTTCGACGAGGGATGGCAGCACTGGCGCCCTGATCCGGCGTGGGCCGTACCGTTGCTGCCGGAGGACTGGGACCGTACCCCCGCGCACATGTCCACATGAGACCCTTGATGCGCCCCCGGGCGGCAAACGTAGGATCGTCCTCCGCAAGGCACCGCGGTCGGTAACTCCCGGGGTGCGGAACGGGTCTGACCGAACGTCACCGAGGGGCGGCAGGACGTGAGCGAGGGGCACGAGGGAAACACCGGCGGGACGTTCCACGTAGGCTCCCAGGGTCGCGCGAGGTCCACCGGCGACACAGGAACAACCTCTGACCACGCGGGAATTCCGTTCCAGGGACATGTATTCCGGGTATCGGACTTCCTGCGGGACCAGCTGCGCGCGCGGCGCGCAGCCCCGGACGGACGGATTCGACACGCGTGACGGAGCAGCCCATCTCCTACGAACGCCCCCAGGGCGTCGACCCCACGGACCCCCGTGGGGCACTCCTGCACACCCCGGCGCCCGCGCCGGGTGCGGCAGCGTTACCGCCCGACGGCTCGGGTACGACGACCTGCGGAAAGGGCGGAAAGGGCGGAAAGGGCACCATGGGCGGCCAGGGAGCTGCGGGAAAGGATGCGGCGGCCGGTCCGGAGGCGGGTTCCGGGACCGAGCACTCCCAGCCGTCCGCGTCCACCGAACCGGACACGCACCGGCCGCGGCCCGTGCCCGAGTCCATCCCGGCCCAGCCGGGCGCGGAGGCGCGCGCCGAGCGCGGGCCCGGCGGGCAGGAGCGGCGGGCCGGGATGGCGGTGGCGCCGGGCCGGCCCACGCCGATGCGGCGGGACGGGGACCGGTTGCGGTTCGTGGGCGCGGCGACCCGGCGGATCGCGCGCGGTCTGGACCTGGACGAGATCGTGATGGGGCTGTGCCGGGCCACGGTGCCGACCTTCTCCGACGCGATCCTGGTCTATCTGCGCGATCCGCTGCCGGTCGGCGACGAGCGGCCGGCGGCGGACCGCATCATGCTGCGGCTGCGCCGCACCGACCGCATCCCGGAGGAGCGCGACACGGAGACCGGCTTCGCCGCGCTCGCCCTGCCGCCTCCGGAGCCGGGGGAGCTGACGGCCGAGCTGTCGGCGTCGGTCGGGGACATGTGCGAGGTGCGGCCCGGCGGCGCGCTCGCGGAGGTGCTGCGCGGGGTGCGTCCGGTGTTCGCGGACAATCCGGCGGCGCGGGCCGCGTTGCCCGAACTGCTGGGCGAGGACAGCACGTTGGTGGTGCCGGGCGGTCAGCGGGCCGTGCTGGCCCCGTTGCGGGGGCGGCGGCGGGTGATCGGCGCGGCGGTGTTCCTGCGCCGTCCCGAGCGCCTGCCGTTCGAGAACGACGACCTGCTGGTGGCGGCCCAGCTCGCCACGCACAGCGCGCTCGGCATCGACAAGGCGGTGCTGTACGACCGTGAGGCGTACATCGCCGACGAGTTGCAGCGCACGATGCTGCCCGAGACGCTGCCGCGTCCCACGGGCGTGCGGCTGGCGTCGCGGTACCTGCCGGCGGCGGAGACGGCGCGGGTGGGCGGCGACTGGTACGACGCGATCCCGCTGCCCGGCAGCCGGGTGGCCCTGGTCGTCGGGGACGTGATGGGGCATTCCATGACGTCGGCGGCCATCATGGGGCAGTTGCGCACCACGGCGCAGACGCTCGCCGGGCTGGACCTGCCGCCGCAGGAGGTCCTGCACCATCTCGACGAGCAGGCCCAGCGGCTGGGCACCGACCGCATGGCGACGTGTCTGTACGCCGTCTACGACCCGGTCGCGCACCGCATCACGATCGCCAACGCGGGGCATCCGCCGCCCATCCTGCTGCATCTGGGCGGCCGGGCCGAGGTGCTGCGGGTGCCGCCGGGCGCGCCGATCGGCGTCGGCGGGGTCGACTTCGAGGCGGTGGAGCTGGACGCGCCGGCGGGGGCGACGCTGCTGCTGTACACGGACGGCCTGGTGGAGTCCCGGCTGCGGGACGTGGCGACGGGCATAGAGCAGCTGCGGGAGAAGCTCGCGGCGACGGCCCAGCTGACCGGACCGGATCATCCGCCGCCGCTCGAGGCCCTGTGCGACGAGGTGCTCGACATGCTCGGTCCGGGCGACCGGGACGACGACATCGCGCTCCTGGCCGCCCGGTTCGACGGGATCGCGCCCAGCGACGTGGCGTACTGGTTCCTGGAGCCGGAGGACGCGGCGCCGGGGCGGGCGCGCCGGCTGGCGCGGCGGGCGCTGTCCCGCTGGGACATGGAGGACATGACCGACTCGGTCGAGCTGCTGGTGAGCGAGGTCGTCACGAACGCGGTGCGGTACGCGACGCGCCCGGTCACCCTGCGGCTGCTGCGGACCGACGTGCTGCGGTGCGAGGTCGGGGACGACGTCCCGCAGCTGCCCCGGCTGCGGCAGGCCAGGGCGACGGACGAGGGCGGGCGCGGGCTGTACCTGGTGAACCGGCTCGCCCGGCGCTGGGGGGCCACGCGGCTCAGCACGGGCAAGGTGGTCTGGTTCGAGCTGAACCGGAACTGACGCGGTACAGGCGAGCCACGTGAGCCACGCGGGCCACGCGTGAGACGCCGGGAGCGCGGACGTGTGGACGCGTGAAGGGGGCGCCCGGAGATCTCCGGGCGCCCCCTTCGTCGTCCGTTCGGCGTTACTGGCCGAAGATCGGGTTGTCGGGGCGCTCCGAGCCGGTGGAGGGGTCGTCCGTGCTCGGTTCGGTCGAGGGGCCGCCGGACGGCGAGCTGGACGGGGACGTGCTCGGCTTGGGCGACGAGGACGGGGACGTGCTCGGCTTCGGCGACGAGGACGGCGAGGTGCTCGGCTTCGGCGACGAGGACGGCGAGGAACTCGGCGAGGGCGAGGAGGACGGCGACGGGGGCGCCGTCTGGACCGCCGCGCCCTGATCGGTCTCCAGGTCGAACTTGGAGACCTTGGTGGAGACGCCGAAGGTGTAGGCCGCCCAGATCTGCGCCGGGAAGCCGCCGCCGTTGACCCGGCCGTCGTCCGACTTCAGGCCGTTCGTCGCGCCGGTGAGCGGGACCTGCGGGTGGGGGGCCTTGGCGGACTCGCCGAACAGGCCGACCGAGGTGACGAGGTCGGGGGTGTAGCCGGTGAACCAGGCGGACTTGTTGTTGTCGGAGGTGCCCGTCTTGCCGGCGACCTTCTGGCCCCTGCGCAGCGGGTTGTCCCGCACGGAGAGCTTCGCCGTGCCGTCGTCGACCACGCCGGTGAGCACGGAGGTGACCGAGTCGGCCGCCTCGCGGTCGATGACCTGCCCGCCGATGGGGGCGGTGTGCTTGAAGGAGGGGTGGGCGCTGTTCTCCGCCGACTTGATGAGCGCCGGGGTGACCTTCTTGCCGTGGTTGTCGAGGGTGGCGTAGACGCCGGCCATCTGCAGGGGGCTCGCGCCCATGGTGCCGAGGGTCTGGGCCGGGACGGCCTTCAGGTCCTTGGTGTGCATGCCGAGCTGGTCGGCGACCTGGAGCACCTTGTCCATGCCGACGTCCACGCCCATCTGCGCGAAGACGGAGTTGATGGACTTGTTGAGCGCCGTCTGGACGGTGACGGGGCCGTAGTCCTGGTCGTCCTCGTTCTCGGGGGCGAAGCCGATGTCGCTGCCGACGACGGGGCGCTTGCTGGTGCCGTCGTAGATGGTGTTGGCGGTGATCTTCCGGTCGTCCTGGGTGACCGCGTTCTCGTCGAAGGCGGCGGCGAGGATCACCGGCTTGAAGGTGGAGGCGGGCTGGTAGTCGGTGCGGGTGGCGTTGTTGAGGTAGTGCTGGGTGTAGCTGGTGCCGCCGTACATCGCCTCGACCGCGCCGGTCTTCGGGTTCACCGACACCGCGCCGGCCTGGACGTCGCCGTCGACCGGGCGCTTCTTCTTGTCCAGCTTGCTGGTGAGCTGCTCCTTGACCGCGGTCTCCAGCGCCTTCTGCTTCTTCTTGTCGATGTTCAGCTCGATGTTCCAGCCGCCCTTGCGGACGAGGGCCGCGGCCGACTCGTAGTCGTCGGCGACGCCGGTGGCCACGAGCTGGTTGGCGAGTTCGGCGTTGGCCGCGTCGACCAGGTAGCCGATCTGGCCCTCCTTGCCCGGAGCGGCCTTGGGGTCCTGGGGAACGGGGAACTTCATGGCGTCGCGCTCGGACTTCTTCAGCCAGTCCTGGCCGACCATGTTGTCGAGGACGTAGTTCCAGCGGGCCTGGACCAGGCGTTTGCCGGTGTCGGAGGCGGTGGCCCAGTCGTACTGGCTGGGGGCCTGGAGCAGTGCGGCGAGGTAGGCGCCCTGGGCGACGGAGAGCTTGTCGGCGTCGACGCGGTAGTAGGCCTGGGCGGCGGCCTGGATGCCGTAGGCGCCGCGGCCGTAGTAGCTGGTGTTGATGTATCCGGCGAGGATGTAGTCCTTGTCCTTCTCCCGGTCCAGCTTGAGGGAGATGACCAGTTCCTTCAGCTTGCGCGTGACGGTCTGTTCCTGGGACAGGTAGTAGTTCTTGACGTACTGCTGGGTGATCGTCGAGCCGCCCTGCGCGCCCCTGCCCCTCAGGGTGTTGAGCACGCCGCGGGCGGTGCCCTTCAGGTCGACGCCGTTGTCGTTGTAGAAGGACTTGTTCTCGGCGGCGACGAAGGTGTGCTGGACGGCCTTGGGGACCGTGGCGAGGTCGACGTTCTCGCGGTTGACGTCGCCGTCGCGGGCGAGCATCGCGCCGTTGCCGTACTTGTAGACGTTGCTCTGGAGGTCGGCGTCGGGGTTGCCGGCCGGGATCGGCGTGCTCACGTACAGCCAGACGAACGCGCCGAGGACGGCGACGGTGAGGCCGAGGAACGTGCCGAGGACCTTCTTCCAGGTGAAGATCCGGCGTATGAGGCTGCGGTCCGCCTTGCCGGCCTTGCCCGCCTTGCCCTTGGCGCCCCTGCCGGCCTTCTTGGCGCCCTTGCGGGCGGCCGCGCGGCCGCCGGTGGCGGGCGCGGTCGTCGTCGCGGTCGCGGGCCCGGCGGCGGTGTCGCGGTCGGCGGTCGGCGCGGACTCCGTCTCCGCGGAGCGGTTCCTCGGCGCCGCGCGGCGGCCACCGCGCTGTCGCGCTCGTCTCTCTTCCGCTCGTCCCATGAGTCCGCTCGCTCCGCTTCCTACTCGGCAGTCACACCAGTGCCCGGGGGCAGGGGCAGGTCAGCTCAGAAAGCTAACACCGCTCTCTATGACGAAGTGCCGTCGATCCGGCCTTCGGAGGGCGTGAGAATCAGCACCCCACCCCGAGGAACCGGCGTGACCTCCCCACCGATTCGACGTTCGAGAGGGGTACAGGGTTGCCATTCCCTGTTAAAGTGATATCACTTAGCTAGACAGCCGATCGCATATAAGGCTGCTGACGAGAGACGGGGAACCACCATGTCCGCACACGACCCCTCACCCCACGGCCCCTCGGCCGCCGGCCGGGCCGTCGCCGAATCCGTCGACGCCCCCGAGATGCCCGCCCCGCGCGTGACCGAGTTCCCCGCGCACAGCGTGGGCGGCGGCCTGGCGCTGCTGCTCGGTCTTGCCGGGCTGCTGGCCGGGGCCGGGGCGATCGCCGCGGCCACCGCGGTGACGGCGACCGGCCTGAAGGCGGCGTTGATCGTCCTCGGCGTCCTGGTCGCCCTGGCGGCGTTCCTCGCGATGTGCGGACTGAACACGGTGGCGCCCGGCGAGGCCCGCGTGGTGCAGCTCTTCGGCCGCTACCGGGGCACCATCCGCGAGGACGGCCTGCGCTGGGTGAACCCCTTCACGTCCCGCACGAAGATCTCCACCCGGGTCCGCAACCACGAGACGGCCGTCCTCAAGGTCAACGACGCCTACGGCAACCCGATCGAGCTGGCCGCGGTCGTGGTGTGGAACGTGCGCGACACCGCGCAGGCCTCCTTCGAGGTGGACGACTTCCTGGAGTTCGTCGCCACCCAGACCGAGGCGGCCGTGCGGCACATCGCCATCGAGTACCCCTACGACTCGCACGACGAGGACGGGCTCTCCCTGCGCGGGAACGCCGAGGAGATCACCGAGAAGCTCGCCGTGGAGCTCCACGCGCGCGTGGAGGCGGCCGGCGTGCGGATCATCGAGTCCCGCTTCACCCACCTCGCGTACGCTCCGGAGATCGCCTCGGCGATGCTCCAGCGCCAGCAGGCGGGCGCGGTCGTGGCCGCGCGGCGGGAGATCGTGGACGGGGCCGTCGGCATGGTCGAGGCGGCGCTCGCCCGGATCGCCGAACAGGGCATCGTCGAGCTGGACGAGGAACGGAAGGCGGCCATGGTGTCCAACCTGATGGTGGTGCTGTGCGGGGACCGGGCGCCCCAGCCCGTGCTGAACACCGGGACGCTCTACCAGTGACCGCTCCCTCCGGGGGCACGGCCCCCCAGGGCCGGCCGCAGCGCAAGCAGGTGCTGCTGCGGCTGGACCCGGCGGTGTACGAGGCGCTGGCCCGGTGGGCCGGGGAGGATCTGCGGTCCGCCAACGCGCAGATCGAGTTCCTGTTGCGCAGGGCCCTGAAGGAGGCGGGCCGGCTGCCCGGCGACACCGGCCCGCTGCCCCGCCGCGGCCGCCCCCCGGGCGGCTCCGCCCCGAGGCCCCCGACGCCCTGACGGCCCGGCCGCCGGGGAGCCTGTAGCCAAACGGTGACAATGGACCGTCACCTGCGAAGCCGTACCCACCGCTGCCACCTGCGCACTCCGCGTATACACGGCGGGTATACACCGCATGTACAGTCCTCGCATGTCCATCGGTCACACCCTCCTGGGACTCCTGGAGTCCGGGCCCCGCCACGGTTACGACCTCAAGCGGGCCTTCGACGAGAAGTTCGGTCACGACCGGCCGCTGCACTACGGCCAGGTCTACTCGACGATGTCGCGCCTGCTGAAGAACGGGCTCGTCGAGGTCGACGGCATCGAGACCGGCGGCGGCCCCGAGCGCAAGCGCTACGCCATCACCGACGCCGGGATCACCGACGTCGAGCAGTGGCTCGCCACGCCCGAGAAGCCCGAGCCGTATCTGCAGTCCACGCTCTACACGAAGATCGTCCTGGCGCTGCTCACCCACCGCGACGCCGCCGACATCCTCGACACCCAGCGCTCGGAGCACCTGCGCAGCATGCGCATCCTCACCGACCGCAAGCGCAGGGGCGATCTCGCCGACCAGCTGATCTGCGACCACGCGCTGTTCCATCTCGAAGCCGACCTGCGCTGGCTGGAGCTGGCCGCCGCACGTCTCGACAAGCTGAAGGCGGCGATGCAGGCGTGAAGGCTCCCGGGGGATCCCTGCTCGTCGCCGAGGATCTGCGCAAGGCCTACGGCCCGACCATGGCGCTCGACGGCGCCGAGTTCTCCATCCACCCCGGCGAGGTCGTCGCGGTGATGGGCCCGTCCGGGTCCGGCAAGTCGACGCTGCTGCACTGCCTCGCCGGCATCGTGACGCCCGACTCCGGCTCGATCATGTACGACGGCCGCGACCTCGCCACGATGAGCGACGCCCAGCGCAGCGCGCTGCGCCGCTCGGACTTCGGCTTCGTGTTCCAGTTCGGCCAGCTCGTGCCCGAGCTGACCTGCGTGGAGAACGTCGCGCTGCCGCTGCGGCTGAACGGCGCCCCGCGCAAGAAGGCCGAGCGCACCGCGCTGGAGTGGATGCAGCGCCTGGAGGTCGACGACCTCGGCGGGAAGCGGCCCGGCGAGGTCTCCGGCGGCCAGGGGCAGCGGGTCGCCGTGGCGCGCTCGCTCGTCACCGCCCCCCGGGTCCTCTTCGCCGACGAGCCCACCGGCGCGCTGGACTCGCTCAACGGCGAACGCGTGATGGAACTGCTCACCGAGGCCGCCCGCACGGCCAACGCCGCCGTCGTCCTCGTCACGCACGAGGCGCGGGTGGCCGCTTACTCCGACCGCGAGATCGTCGTACGGGACGGCCGGTCGCGGGACATGGAGCGCGTCGTATGAGTCTGCGCAGGGGGCACCGCCCGCTTGAGCGAAGCCGAAAGTGGGGGAGGTCCAGAGACCTGGGACTGGGCGTCCGGTTCGCCTTCAGCGGCGGACGCGAGGGCTGGATCCGGGCCGTTCTGACCGCCGTGGGCGTCGGCCTCGGCGTGGCCGTGCTGCTGCTGACGACCGCGGCGCCCAACGCGCTCGAAGTACGCCACGACCGCGAACAGTCCCGGCTGGACTGGCCGTTCGGCGAGCCGCCGGCGAAGTCCGACCGGACCCTGCTGATCGCGCAGTCCGACACGACGTTCCGCGACAAGGACATCCGGGGCCGGATGGTGGAGCCGGAGGGCGCGGGCGCGCCCCTGCCGCCCGGCGTGAGCCGCTTCCCGGCCGAGGGCGACATGTACGTCTCCCCCGCGCTGAAGAAGCTGCTGGCCGCCGACGGCTCCGCGCCGCTGCGCGAACGGCTGCCGTACCACGTCGTCGGGACCATCGGGGAGGGCGGGCTGGTCGGCTCGCAGGAACTCGCCTACTACGCGGGCGCCACCGGGCTTCAGGCGCACGTCAACGGCTCGGGACCGGTGACCCGGCTGGAGAGGTTCGGCAACCCGGACCCGTCGCACGAGCAGACCGACCCGGTGCTGCTCCTGCTGATCCTCGTGGTCATCGTGGTGCTGCTGATGCCCGTCGCGGTGTTCATCGCCGCGGCCGTGCGGTTCGGCGGCGAGCGGCGCGACCGCCGGCTCGCGGCCCTGCGGCTGATCGGTTCCGACAGCCGGATGACCCGGCGCATCGCGGCCGGCGAGGCGATGGCCGGCTCCCTGCTGGGCCTGGTCCTGGGCACCGTGTTCTTCCTGGCCGGCCGCCAGTTCGCGGGCACCGTCGAGGTGGTCGGCGTGAGCGTGTGGCCCAGCTACCTCGACCCCTCCCCCGCGCTGGCCGCGCTGGTCGTCCTGGCGGTGCCGACGGCGGCGGTGCTGGTCACCCTGTTCGCGCTGCGCGGTGTGGTGATCGAGCCCCTCGGGGTCGTGCGCACCGCCAAGCCCGCACGACGGCGCCTGTGGTGGCGGCTGCTGCTGCCCCTGGCCGGCGTCGCGATGCTCTACCCCATGATCGGCCAGGGCCATGCCAACGGCGACTTCAACCAGTACCTGGTGAGCGGCGGGGTCATGCTGATCCTGGTCGGCATCACCGCGCTGCTGCCCTGGCTCGTGGAGGCGGTCGTCGCCCGGCTCGGCTCGGGCGGTGTCGCCTGGCAACTGGCCGTTCGGCGGCTCCAGTTGAGCAGCGGCTCGGCGGCCCGGATGGTCAACGGCATCGCGGTGGCGGTGGCCGGGGCGATCGCGCTCCAGATGCTGTTCGCGGGCGTGGACGGCGACTACACCAAGTCCACCGGGAAGGACGTCAGCCGGGCGCAGATGCAGGTCGGCGTGCCGGACGGCGCGCCGCTGGCCCCCACGGCGCGGAAGTTCGCCGAGACCAAGGCGGTCCGCAAGGTGACGGCGCTGTGGGAGGGCTACCTCGGCGACTCCTCCTGGAAGACCGAGGAGGGCCCGGACAACCTCGGCTCGCTGGCCGTCGGCGAGTGCTCCGCCCTGCGCGAGCTGGCGAAGCTGCCCACGTGCAAGGACGGCGACGTCTTCGTCCTGGTGGGCGGCGAGAACTCCGGCGACAGCGCGGCGCTGAACGTGCCCGGCCGGAAGCTGTACTTCGAGCCGTCCTCCGACGACGACAGCGGGGACGTCGTGTGGACCGTCCCGCCGGGCGTCCGGTCCGCCCGTTCGGTGAAGGGCCTGACCGACTGGGAGCGCGACGGCTTCCTGATGACGCCGGGCGCGCTGCCGAAGACGGCCGAGAAGCGGGTCAGCGGGGAGATCTACCTCTCGATCGACGAGTCCGTGCCCGACGCCTACGAGTACGCCCGCAACACGGCGTTCCGGGTGGACCCGCTGTCCCAGCCGATGAACTGGACGGCCACCCGGCAGGACACGAAGTTCAGTTCCATCCGCACCGGGCTGCTGGTCGGCTCGGCCGCGGTGCTGGCGCTGATCGGGGCGAGCCTGCTGGTCTCCCAGCTGGAGCAGCTGCGCGAACGCAGGAAGCTGCTGTCGTCCCTGGTCGCCTTCGGCACCCGGCGCCGCACGCTGGGGCTGTCCGTGCTGTGGCAGACGGCGATCCCGATCGTGCTGGGGCTGCTGCTGGCAGCGACGGTGGGGATCACCCTGGGCGCGGTGCTGCTGCGGATGACGGACACCCCGGTCGACGTGGACTGGTCGAGCGTGCTGGCCATGACGGGCATCGGCGCGCTGGTCGTCCTCGCGGTGACGCTGCTGAGTCTGCCGCCGCTGCTGCGGCTGCTGCGGCCGGACGGGCTGCGCACCGAGTAGCCGCCGCCCGCCGCGGGCGCCCGGTCCGGCCCCTCCCCCTGCGGGGAGGGGCCGTCCGTGTTCACAGCCGGTACTCCCGCACCACCCTTCGCACCTGGGCGAAGAGCATGCCCACGTTCACCGACTTGCGGCAGACGACCACGGCGACGACGTCCTGCTGTTCCGTCATCCGCACGAACAGGTGGGTGAGGTTCTCGCTGTTGACGAGGATCTCCTGGAAGAAGTGGTTGTCGCTCTGGACGCCGCGGCGCTCCTTGAAGACGTCCTCGATCATCACCACCGTGCGGCCCTGGAACAGGTCGAGCGTCGCGCCCGCGAGCAGGTCCAGGACCTCGGGCGGATGGTTGTCGACCGTCTCGTAGGACAGCAGCATGCCGGTGGCCATGTCGACCACGCCGGAGGCGAGGCAGTCGGGGGCGTCCGTTCGCAGTGATTTGACCAGGCCCATCACCTGATCGGAGAAACCGGGGGTCATACGCTTCGTCGCCATCCCTTCAGACTCCTTCGGCGGCTTTCCTGGTGAGGATCAGGTCGATGCGGCGCAGGGCGGGCTGGGTCGCCGTGTGCAGGCGCTCCACGTCCATGCCCTCGTCGCCGAGCACGACCATCAGGGCGGTGTCTCCGACCGCGTAGAACGCGGCGCAGCCGTGGCTGCCGTAGGCCACCGTGCGGTGCAGGGCGCCGCGGGCGGTCGCCTCGGAGGTGCGGCGGGCCAGGCCGAGGCCCGCCGCCGCGAGGGCGGCGAGGCCCTCGGGGTCGATGGAGTCGGCGGTGTCGGCGGCGATGAGCAGTCCGTCGGCCGCCGCCACCGCGGTGTCGGTGATGCCGGTCACCTGCTCGCGCAGGCCGCGCATCTCCCGCGCGAGGGCTTCGTGGTCCATGTGGGCAACTCCCCTGTCTCTGATCGCATATGACCGTTCTTCTGTCCGTGGGGCCGTGCGTGGGGGTCGTGCGGGGCCGTGGGTGGGGGTGGGGGTGCGTGGGGAGGCGGGTGGGGCCGCGTGGAGGGGCGGTCGGGGCGGTCGGGGTGGGCGCGGCGGGTCATCTCGCCGTGGGATTGCGCAGGCGGAAGAACTCCTTCCAGCCGGTGCCGCCGTTCGGTTCCGGGGTGAGGGCCTCGTTGATGCCGCTGGCGCCGGGCCGCCGCCGGGGCAGGGCCGACGCGTCCGGGTCCGGCGGCCCCGCCCGCGGCGGCGCGGCGGGCGGCTCGGGTTCCCGGGGCCGCAGACCGTCGCCGTCGGCGGGCAGCCGGACCGGGATCGGGTGGGGCGCGTCCACGCACTCCAGCAGCCCTTCGCCCAGCATCCGGGCCACCTCGACGGTGACGGTGTAGACCCCTCGCCCGGTGCGGAAGGCCAGGTCGCGGGCGGTGCGGCGGCCGTCGGCGTGTTCGAGCAGCTCGCATCGCAGAGCGCCGAGGCGGGTCGCGGCGCAGGAGACGGGGGCGGGCGCGGGCCGCTCCCGGTCCGGGCGTACGGGGTACGGCAGCGCGAGCAGCGCGCGCAGTTTGCGGGACGCCTCCTGGAGCAGCCGGGTGGGCGGTTCGCCCACGGCGACGGCGGCCGGCGGGGGCCCGGCCGCCGGGCCGCGTTCGCAGCCGTCGACGCCGCCCGCGACGACGGCGAACGCGGCGTCCTGGAGGGACATCGCGCAGACCACCCGGAGCTGGGCGGCCCCGGCGTAACCGTGGGCGATCAGCCCGGCGGCCGGCCAGCGCGCCCCGCCCGACTCGCGCACCAGGGCGGCCCACTCCTCGCCGCCGATCCGCCCCGAGCGCAGCAGGAGCGCCTCCGGGCCGGGTGCGCCCGGCGACTCGACGGCGACGACCAGTCCACCGTGGAGGTGGAAGGCGCCGCCGGGCGAGCCGGACACCCGCAGCTCCCCGGTGAAGCCGTCCCGGCCGCACGCGGTGAGGTCGCGTGCGAGCAGCTCGTAGCCCGACATCACTCCCCTTGGGCCTCTCGCACATACGCCTGACGCGTAGCGCTGAGGAGGGAATGTGTATCAGCCGGGGCGCACGGTCCCGCGCGGGATTTCCGACCTGCCCCCAGCTGACGGAACTTGCCTCGCCGGGAAGCCCAATTCGCTTACGGCGGACGTTATTTGACCGAGTGGAGCACCCAGCCGGACCTCACCCCCGCCGCCCCTCGCACCCCCCGCCGCGCCTCTCCTCACCCCCCGGCGCGCCTCTCGTCGCCCCCGTCGCCGAGCACCCGGACCGGAAGCGGCCGCAGGGCCTCGCGCAGGGCGTCCGCCAGCTCCCGGTACTCCGCCCCCCTCGCCGCGCCGGTGCGCATGGCCAGGGCGACGCGGCGGGCGGGCGCGGGGTCGGCGAAGGCGCCGGTGAGCAGCTGTGTGCTGCGGCTGGTCTCGACGGTGACGGCGGTGCGCGGCAGGAGCGTGCAGCCCAGGCCGCCGGCGACGAGCTGGACGAGGGTGGACAGTCCGGCGGCGGTGGTCGTCACCGGCGCGTCCCCGCGGCCCGCCTCGCGGCAGATGTCCAGCGCCTGGTCGCGCAGGCAGTGGCCCTCGTCGAGGAGCAGCAGGTTCAGCTCCCTGAGCGCCTCGCGCGCGATGCCCTCCCGCCCGCCGAGTTCATGGCCGAGGGGCGTGACCAGCACGAAGTCCTCGTCGAACAGCGGGAGTTCGACGACGCCCGGGACGCCGAGCGGGACGGCGAGCAGCAGCAGGTCGAGCCGGCCGGTGTGCAGGCCGTCCACGAGGCCGGCGGTCTGCTCCTCGTGGACCTGGAGGTCGAGCTGCGGGTAGCGCTCGTGGACCAGCCGCAGGACGGTCGGCAGGAGGTAGGGCGCGACGGTGGGGATGACGCCGAGGCGCAGCGCTCCGGTGAAGGGGGCCCGCACCGCCTCGGCCTCCTCCATCAGCGCGTCCATCTCGTCGAGGACCGCCCTGGCCCGGACGACGAGCCGCTCGCCGGCGGGCGAGAGCAGCACCTTGCGGGTCGTACGCTCGAGGAGGGTGACCCCGAGGACCTCCTCCAGGGCCGCGACGGCGCCGGACAGGGCGGGCTGGCTCATGCCGACGGCGGCGGCCGCGTCCCGGAAGTGCAGATGCTCGGCGACGGCCGTGAAGGCGCGGAGCTGGGTCGGGCTGGGCGGCCGTCTTCTGGCCCGGGAATTACCTACGGTCACTGATAGCTTCCTCCGATCAATTCGATCGAGTGTAGCCATTTCCTGAATCAATGCACCCTGTGCCACGATCGGCGTCGTCCAACCCAAGGGAAGCGTCCGCGATCCGGACACTTCCTCGCTGCAAGGAGAGCGTGTGCTCACTGTCGGTGACAAGTTCCCCGAGTTCGAACTGACCGCCTGCGTCTCGCTGGAGAAGGGTGCGGAGTTCGAGCAGATCCACCACAAGTCCTACGAGGGCAAGTGGCTCGTGGTCTTCGCGTGGCCCAAGGACTTCACCTTCGTCTGCCCGACCGAGATCGCCGCGTTCGGCAAGCTGAACGAGGAGTTCGCCGACCGCGACGCGCAGATCCTCGGCTTCTCCGGCGACTCCGAGTTCGTCCACCACGCCTGGCGCAAGGACCACCCGGACCTGACCGACCTGCCGTTCCCGATGATGGCCGACTCCCGGCACGAGCTGATGCGCGACCTCGGCATCGAGGGCGAGGACGGCTTCGCCCAGCGTGCCGTGTTCATCGTGGACCCGCACCGCGAGATCCAGTTCACGATGGTCACCGCGGGCTCCGTCGGCCGCAACCCCAAGGAGGTCCTGCGGGTCCTGGACGCCCTCCAGACCGACGAGCTGTGCCCCTGCAACTGGACCAAGGGCGAGAGCACCCTCGACCCGGTCCAGCTGCTGGCCGGGGAGTGAGCTGAGATGTCCCTCGACACCCTGAAGTCGGCGATACCGGACTACGCCAAGGACCTGCGGCTGAACCTCGGCTCGGTCATCGGCAACTCCGAGCTGCCGGCCCAGCAGCTGTGGGGCACGGTGCTGGCGACGGCGATCGCCTCGCGCTCCCCGATCGTGCTGCGCGAGCTGGCGCCGGAGGCGAAGGCGAACCTGTCGCCGGAGGCGTACACCGCGGCCCGGTCGGCCGCCGCCGTGATGGCGATGAACAACGTCTTCTACCGCACCCGTCACCTGCTCTCGGACCACGAGTACGGCACCCTGCGGGCCGGTCTGCGGATGAACGTGATCGGCAACCCCGGCGTCGACAAGGTCGACTTCGAGCTGTGGTCGTTCGCCGTGTCCGCGATCAACGGCTGCGGGATGTGCCTCGACTCCCACGAGCAGGTGCTGCGCAAGGCGGGCGTCTCGCGCGAGACCGTCCAGGAGGCCTTCAAGATCGCCTCGGTGATCCAGGCCGTCGGCGTGACGCTGGACGCGGAAGCCGTCCTCGGCGACTGACCCGCACGGCCGGCGTGCGCGGCCGGCCGTACGCGGCCGCGCGAAGGCCCCGCACACCCTGGGCGGGTTCTATTGATCCCCGCAACACCCTGGAGTTCAGGGAGTTGCGGGGATCGTGGATTTTGAGGTGTTGAAGGCGAAGTTCTTCGAGGCGCTGGATCGGGAGGACGGCGGCATCACCGCTGCCGCTCGCGCAGTCGGAGTGAACCGCAATACGGCGTTCGGATGGGCCCGTCAGGCCGGTGTCCGAGGTCGCGGCAAGCCCGGCACATCCGGGCATCCCGGTCGGGCGGAGTACGAGCGGCTGCGTGCGGCCGGAGTCCATCGCCGCGATGCCGCCGCGCAGGTCGGCGTCCACGAGCGCACCGCTCGGGACTGGGACCAAGGGATCCGGCAGATCGGCCACTCGCGCCTGCATGCAGACGGCCGCCTGATCGACTATACGACCGGTGTGATCACCATCGTTACTGCCGCGTCGAAGCCGTCCGTTGCCGCGGTCGAGGCCGGGCTGCACCCCCGTTTCCTCACCGTGGCCGAGCGGGAGCTGATCGCCGACATGCGCCGTGAGGGCCGCTCGCTGCGCGCGATCGGACGGGCACTCGGCCGGCCGGCCTCCACCGTCAAGCGTGAGATCGACGCCCGTGCGGTCAACGGCGTCTACCGGCCGCACCAAGCCCAGCGGGCATGGGCGAAGAGCCGGTCGCGTCCAAAGGACTCCAAGCTGGCCCGGGAAGGAGCGTTGCGCGACTTCGCTACGGCCAAGCTCCAGGAACGCTGGTCGCCCGAGCAGATCTGCCACGCTCTGCTCATCGAGTTCCCCGACGACGAGAGCATGCGCGTGAGTCCGGAGACGATCTACCAGGCCATCTACGTCCAGGCCCGCGGCGGACTGCGCCGCGAGGTCGCCCTGGCGCTGCGCACCGGACGCACCCGCCGCAAGCCCCACCGCAGCCCGGAGCAGCGCACTCGCCGCTTCGTCGACGAGATGGTGATGATCTCCGAGCGGCCGCCGGAGGTCGAGGACCGGGCTGTTCCTGGCCACTGGGAAGGCGATCTGATCGTCGGCCCCCGCAGCGAGAGCGCGATAGTGACCCTGGTCGAGCGCTCCACCCGCTACGTCCTGCTCGGACATCTGCCCGGCGGGCACACGGCCGAGGAAGTCCGCGATGTGCTGGTGCCGCTGATCCAGACCCTGCCCGAGCACCTGCGTGGCTCGCTGACCTGGGACCAGGGCTGCGAGATGGCCGCGCACAAGCAGTTCACCGTGGCCACCGGCGTGCCAGTCTACTTCTGCGACCCCCACTCGCCCTGGCAGCGCGGATCGAACGAGAACACCAACGGCCTGCTGCGGCAGTACTTCCCCAAAGGCACCGACCTCTCCGCGCACAGTCCCGCAGACCTCGAACACGTTGCCCAGCAACTCAACGGCCGGCCACGCAAAACGCTCGGCTGGAGAACCCCAGCCGAGCGCCTGCGTGATCTACTGACGGCCGCATAAGCCATCAGGTGTTGCGAGGACCCCGAGAATCCGCCCCTGAGGGTGTGCGGGGCCTTCGTCGTCGTCAGGCGTGGTCCGGGGCGGGGGGTTCCGTGGCCGGGCCCGGCGGGGCCTCGGCGGCGCCGCCCGCCGGGGCCGCCGTCACGGGGGCCACGTTCGACGCCGTCGCCCCCCGGGGACGAGGAGCCTGCCGCAGGGCCTGCTCGCGGGAGTAGGCGTGCAGATAGCCCACCACCGTGTTGGTGACGGCCACCAGCGGCACCGCCACGATCGCGCCGCCGATGCCCGCCACCATGCCGCCCGCCGCGACCGACAGGACCACGGCGAGGGGGTGGACGCGCACCGCGCGGCCGAGGATGAACGGCTGGAGGATGTGGCCCTCGATCTGCTGCACCGCCAGCACGACCGCCAGCGTCATCACCGCCGCGAAGACGCCCTGGGTGACCAGCGCGACCACGACGGCCAGCGCGCCGGAGGCCACCGCGCCGACGAGCGGGATGAAGGAGAACAGGAAGATGAACACGGCGAGCGGGACCGCCATCGGCACGTTGAGGAAGTAGATGCCCAGACCGATGAAGATCGCGTCGATCAGGGCGACTATCACCGTGCCGCGCACATACGCCGTCAGCGTGGCCCAGGCCCGCGGACCGGCCCCCGCCACACCCGGTCGCGCGGCGGCCGGGACCAGCTTGAGCGTCCACTCCCAGATGCGCCGGCCGTCGTAGAGCAGGAACAGGGTCGAGAAGAAGGCCAGCAGGATGCCGGTCAGCGCCTCCACCACGACGGTGACGCCCTCCAGACCCGCCGAGGTGATCGAGTCGGTGTTGTTCCCGATCGCGTCCCGCAGGTTCTGGGCGATGCCGTTGATCTGCTTGTCGGTGACGTGGAACGGGCTGTTCAGCAACCAGCGGCGCAGGTCGTCGATGCCGTCCTGGACCTGGTCGGAGAGGTTGTCGATGTTCGCCATGACCTGCCAGGTCACGAACCAGCCCATCAGCCCGATGACGACGAACCCGAGGATCGCGGTCAGCGCGGTGGCGGCCCCGCCGGGCACGCCCGCCCGCTTCAGCCGGGCCACCGTGGGCTGCAGGAGCGCGGTCAGGAGCAGGGCGACGACGAACGCCATGACGACCAGCTGGATCGCGCTGATGACTCTTATCAGCACCCACAGCGTCCCGGCGAGCACCAGCAGCCGCCAGCCCGCCTCGGCGGCGACCCGGACCCCCCACGGCACCGCCTGCGCGGGGTCGGGGCGCGGAACCGGGGTCACGGGCTCGTGCGGGAACTCCTCGGCGGCGGGCGCCGACGCCTTGGCGGCCGCCGGTTCCTGCTCGGCGCCCTCGCGCTCGACCTCGGCACGCCGCTCGTCGAGCCGCTCACTCATCTCGCTCAACCCGGCGCCGAGCCGGCCGAGCCACCCTGGCACTCGCGACATGATCCGTCCTCTTCCCCCGTCTCTCCCCACCACTCCCCCTGGAGTCGTCGGTCACGGCCGCTGTCGACCGTACAGGGCGAAAGCCCCTCCCCCGGAGACGGGGAGGGGCTGCGCGGGATCGTGCGGGACCGGAGCGGTTCCCGGCACCGGGTGGCGGGCCGTCAGTAGGAGTGGTTGGCCTGCCAGTAGTCCCAGGCGCCGCAGGGGCTGCCGTAGCGGTCGTTCATGTAGTTCAGGCCCCACTTGATCTGGGTGGCCGGGTTGGTCTGCCAGTCGGCGCCGGCGGACGACATCTTGGAGCCGGGGTAGGCCTGGACGAGACCGTAGGCGCCGGAGGAGGGGTTGACGGCCTTGTAGTTCCAGCCGGACTCCTGCACCACGATGTTGCTGAAGCACTGGAACTGGCCGCCGGGGACGATCTGGCGGGCGATGGCCTGCACCTCGGAGGTGGAGTACGACCCCTGCTGGACGAAGGTCGAACCGCCCGAGGCGGACTGCGTCCGGGCGCCGGCCTTCTCCTTGGCGCGCTCCTCGGCCTCCTTGGCCTCTTTCTCGGCCTTCTCGGCCTTCGCCTTGTCCTCGGCCGCCCGCTGCTTGGCCACCGCGTCCTTGGCGGCCTGCTTGCGGGCCGTCTCCCACGCCGCCTTCTTGGCGGTGGCGTCGGCGGCGTTGGCCTGGACGTCGGCCTGCTGGGACAGGGAGGCGGTCTGGACCTCGACCTGCTCGCCTACGGGTAAATCAGCGAGCAGCGTCGAGCCGCCCGTCGCCTGGGCGTCGTCGACGGGGTGCAGGGCGTTGCCCTGGGCGACACCCATGACGGCGCCCACGGTGGTGACCGCGGTGGCCGAGGCCACGGCGAATCCCCTGGCGGATATCGGGCTCACTCGGATTCCTTCTGCTGTGTCATCAGATGCATCAGATGAAGGGGAAGGACGGCCGGGGCCGCCCCCGCGCTCAGTACCAGTGGTTCGCCTGCCAGAACGACCACGCCTCACAGGGGCTGCCGTACCGGCTGTTCATGTAGTTGAGGCCCCACTTGATCTGGGTGGCCGGGTTGCTCTGCCAGTCGGCGCCGGCGGACGCGTACTTGCCGGCCGGGAGCGCCTGGAAGAGGCCGTAGGCCCCGGAGGAGGCGTTGACCGCGTGGTAGTTCCAGCTGGACTCGTGGTCCACGATGTTGCTGAAGCACTGGAACTGGCCGCCCGGCACCATCTGCGCCGCCATCGCCTGGATCTGCGCGGTGGAGTAGGAGCTGAGGACCGGGAAGTCACCGGCGCTGCGGCTGGCCTTGGCCTTGGCCTCGGCGCGCTCCTTGGCCGCCTTCTCGGCGGCCTTCTTCTTCGCGACGGCCGTCTCGGCCGCGGCCTTGCGGGCCGCCGCCTCGGCGTCCTTCTTCGCGCCCTCGTCCGCGGCGATGGCCTGGTAGCCGGCCTGCTGGGTGAGGGACGCCGTCTGCACCTGGGCCTGCTGGCCGACGGGCAGATCGGCGAGGAGCGTCGCGTCGCTCGCCGTCGCCTCTGCGTCGTTGGGCTGCGCGACGCTGCCCGAGGCAACGCCGACGACGCTTCCGACAGCGGTGACCGCCGTGGCCGAAGCCACTGCGAATCCCCGGACCGAGATCCGGCTCACACGGTTTTCCTTCCAGCATCGTCCGCTTCGTTGACCCTGGCGGACGCGATCGTGCCCTTGACGCTGGTCTCCGAACTGCGGGGTCACGGGAGACACGGGCCCGGTGGGCAACTCCCGGAAGGGGAGCGCCGCGTGGTGCTCGGGCGGCATACGACGACGCTATGGAGTTGGACAGTGGTGCAACTGGGTTTCCGTACCCCTGCGGGTACAGGTGTGCCGTATGCGGGGCCTGACAGAACCGAGACTCTGCCGTAACCCGACACCGCAAGGCAATTCCGGGTTGCGTGTGAAAGCTCACACCTGCGGAGGCCCCTGGGTTTTCGCGAAACCCCCACACACGCGGGCGCCGCCCGGCTAGGCTCACAGCCTTTGCCGAGCGGCGCCCGCCGCCGAACCCCGGGATACCGGGGCGGACCGATCAGATCTGCCCGTCCTCCAGCATTTCGGTCACGAGCGCCGCGATCTGGGACCTCTCGGACCTGTTGAGCGTGACGTGCGCGAAGAGCGGATGCCCCTTCAGTTTCTCGACGACGGCCACGACGCCGTCGTATCGCCCCACCCGCAGGTTGTCCCGCTGCGCGACGTCGTGGGTCAGGACGACCCTCGAGTTCGCGCCGATCCGGGACAGAACGGTGAGCAGCACGTTGCGTTCGAGGGACTGCGCCTCGTCGACGATCACGAAGGCGTCGTGGAGGGAGCGGCCGCGGATGTGGGTCAGCGGCAGGACCTCCAGCATCCCGCGCGCGGTGACCTCCTCGATGACATCGCGGCTGGTGACCGCGGACAGCGTGTCGAAGACCGCCTGCGCCCAGGGGCCCATCTTGTCGGCCTCGGACCCGGGCAGGTAGCCCAGCTCCTGCCCGCCCACCGCGTACAGCGGCCGGAAGACCATCACCTTCTTGTGCTGACGGCGCTCCAGGACCGCCTCCAGGCCCGCGCACAGCGCGAGTGCCGACTTTCCGGTGCCGGCCCGGCCGCCCATGGACAGGATCCCGACGTCCGGGTCGAGCAGCAGGTCGAGCGCGATGCGCTGCTCGGCGCTGCGGCCCTTGATCCCGAAGGCCTCCCGGTCGCCTCGCACCAGGCGGACGCTGCCGTCGGCGGTGACCCGGCCCAGGGCCTTGCCCCGCTCCGACTGGATGGTGAGCCCGGTGTGCACGGGGAGGTCGGCGACCTCGGGCACGTGCAGACGGCCCTCCTCGAAGAGGATGTCCACCTGTTCGCCGGACAGCGTCAGTTCGGACATCCCGGTCCAGCCGGACGAGCCGGTGATGGCCAGCTCGGCGCGGTACTCCTCGGCGAGGAGGCCGACCGAGGAGGCCTTGATCCGGAGCGGGAGGTCCTTCGACACGACCGTGACGTCGAATCCCTCGGCCTGCAGGTTGCGGGCCACCGCGAGGATGCGGGAGTCGTTGTCCCCGAGGCGGTAGCCGGTCGGCAGCACGCTGGGGTCCGAGTGATTGAGCTCGACACGGACGGTGCCGCCGAGTTCCCCGATCGGGATGGGGGCGTCGAGGCGACCGAACTTCACCCGGTAGTCGTCCAGCAGCCGGAGGGCCTGCCGGGCGAAGTAGCCGAGTTCCGGATGGTGCCGCTTGGCCTCCAGTTCCGTGACCACGACGATGGGGAGCACGACCTCGTGCTCCTCGAAGCGGGTCATGGCGTTCGGGTCGGCCAGCAGGACGCTGGTGTCGAGAACATAGGTGCGCCGGTCTGGCATACGGCGCTTTGTGCTGGTCACCACGGAAGGACGTACCCCCTCGGATGAGGTCGGGGAGCGACGGAGTGGAGTCAGGGCCGGAAGGGTGGAGAGAACCAGGCCGGTGCTCGAATGCCCTGCACGGGCCGAGAACCGGCGCCCCGCTGCTTGTTCCGTGCCGTGACCGCACGGTCGGGCTGGTGCAAAGGGCCTCCCGGGCGGACGGCCCCGTGCCGTCCGCTGAGATCCGACACCCGTGGTTCGGGCGTCGACCTGCTTGGCTTATGCCCTCGAACAGGCGCGACCATGCCACGGCATATGACGGCGAGGCGGTGAACTCCACGTTACTTCCGCCCCGGAGGGGGTATACGGAGCGCCCGCGCCGGGGCCGTGGCAGGGGTGTGCGTCAGCCGCCGTAACGCCGGTGGCGGGCCGCGTAGTCGCGCAGCGCCCGCAGAAAGTCGACCTTGCGGAAGGCCGGCCAGAAGACCTCGCAGAAGTAGTACTCGGCGTGCGCCGTCTGCCACAGCATGAATCCGGACAGCCGCTGCTCGCCGCTCGTGCGGATCACCAGATCGGGGTCCGGCTGGGCGCCGGTGTAGAGGTGACGGCCGATGAGGTCGACGCTGACGGAGTCCGCGAGGTCCTCCATGGAGGTCCCCTTCTCCGCGGCGTCCACGATCATCGAGCGGACCGCGTCGGCGATCTCCTGGCGACCGCCGTACCCGATGGCGACGTTGACCAGTATTCCGTCGACGTGGGCGGTGGACTCCTCGGCCTCCTTCAGCGCGGTCTGCACGTGCGAGGGGAGGATGTCGGGGGTGCCGACGTGGTGGACGCGCCAGCGGCCGTCGGCGGCGAGGGTGCGCACGACGTCCTCGATGATGCCGAGGAGGGGGACCAGCTCCTCCTGGGGGCGGTCGAGGTTGTCCGTCGACAGCAGCCAGAGGGTGACCACTTCGACGTCCGTCTCGGTGCACCAGCCGAGGAACTCCTCGATCTTGTCCGCGCCCGCCCGGTGACCGTGTTCGGTGGTGGAACCCGCGGCCTTCGCCCAGCGCCGGTTGCCGTCCATGATGACGCCGATGTGCTTGGGCACCTGAGCGTGGTCCAGGTGGCCTTCCACCCGGCGTGCGTACAGCCTGACCAGAAGGCCGCGCAGCTTGTCGCGCAGGTTCACGTGATTGTCAGCCCCTCCGTACGGTGCGGTCCCCGCGGGGCGCAGCCTACCCCTGTGCGCACTTGGGCAGAAAAACGGGCCGGTCCGTGGGGGGGAGACGGACCGGCCCGAGGGGGGGTTTCCACCATAACCCTTCGTGAGGGATGCCGCGCGCATCGGCGCGCCACAACTACTCTCCGGAGTCGCGCGGCGACGCCCCGGCGGCCGTCGCAGGCATGGTTCCTGGGTGGTTCATGGCCGGAAAAGGGCTGATTCACAGGGGATTGATCCCCGACACCGAAGAAAGCTCAGGTTCGGCGGCACCTGGGCCTCACCGACCCCCCGCCCGGCCGTCCCCCTGACGGGCTAACCCGGCCACGAACGCCCGCTTGACGCGAGCGTCACCGCGCGGCCCCCTCCACTGCGCGGTGACGTCCACGCAGCTTTGCTCACGCGAATTGCCTGTGCTTGAACTTACGTGAGGCGGAGCGTCGATGTGGACCACACGCGATAACGATGTGGAAACCTCGTGGAGACCGCGCTCGGCCCGATCCGGCCGCGGACGGCCCGACCGGTCGTTCCCGGCCGTCCCCCGCCCCGCTCCCCGCCCCGTCCCCCGCCTTGTCAGCCGCGCCGGGCCTCGACGAGATGGCGCGTGCTGTGGGCGACGAACGGACCCTCGGCCTCCATCCGCTCGTGCAGGGCGCGCAGCCGGGGCCGGTACGCCTCCACCGTGAAACCGGGGACCATCCACACCACCTTGCGCAGGAAGTGGACGACGGCGGCGATGTCGTGGAACTCGACGCGCAGCCGCTCCGCCCGCAGGCCGACGATCTCCAGCCCCGCCGCCTCCGCCGCGGCGCGCTCACGGTCGGGACGGCGGTCGGCGCTCACCCCCTCCGGCTGCGGTCCGAGGAAGTACTCGACCAGCTCGAACACGCTGCGCGGGCCGACGTGTTGAGCGAAGTAGATCCCGCCGGGCCGCAGGACCCGGGCGATCTCGTTCCAGAGGGGCCGCACCGGATGCCTGCTGCTCACCAGGTCGAAGGCGGCGTCCGCGAAGGGCAGCGGGGCGTCCTCCGCGTTCGCGACGACCGCGATGCCGCGCGGCCGCAGCAGCGCGGTCGCCTTGGCGAGGTTCGCCGGCCAGCCCTCGGTCGCGACGGTGAGGACGGGGGCCTTGGGGGCGGCCCGGCCGAGGGCGAAGTCGAGGACCTCCCCTCCCCCGGTCTGCACGTCGAGCGCGGCGTCCGCGCCCGCCAGCCGCGCGGCCAGCGACATCGCGTACCCCCAGGAGGGCCGCGCCTCGGTGGCGCGCCCCTCGAACCAGGAGAAGTCCCACCCCTCGGTGGGGACGGCGGCGCCTTCGGCCACCAGCCCCTCGAAGAGAGCAGACTCGTCACGCCCGTCGTCCTTCTTCATCAGGGGATCGTCCCAGAGGGCCGATACCGAACGCGTGCGAATTTCGACCCTCGGGCCCCTCAGCCCTTTTCGTCCACCTCGACCGTGACCCGCGCGCCCGCCTCGACTCCCCACCCCGCCATGGCCCCCGCCTCCGCCTCCAGCACGTGCCGGGCGCGCGGCCGCGGCAGGCCCAGGCGGCCGGGGCGCATGGTGCGAACGGCGAGGACGGTGAGGTCTGCGCTCAGATAGGCCACGTCGATGGGAATGCGCATCCGGAACGTGTGGATGCCGGAGGCCGGGGTGAGCATCATCGCTCCGTCGACGGCGTCCCGCCCCAGCAGCCCCCTGGTGCGCGCCCGGTAGGACGCGGCGACCTCCAGCGGGACGATCGCGAGGGTCCCGCCGTCCCCGTGCACCGTCAACCGGCCCCGCCCGTCACGCCAACGCCGCCTCATGTCCCACCTTTCGCGTCGTCCAGGGCCTACCCTTCCGACCGTCCGCCGAGTCCGTCCGTGGTCCAGCGAGGTGCGTGATGCGCAAGATCGTCCTGATGATGTCGACGTCCCTGGACGGTTACATCGAAGGCCCCGACCGCGACATCTCCTGGCATCGTGTCGACGAGGAACTCCACCGGCACATGAACGACGTCGTCCGCGGGCTGGGCGGGCTGCTCTCCGGCCGGGTCACCCACGAGCTCATGGCCGGCTTCTGGCCCACGTACGACTCCGGCCCGGACGTCGATCCCGACGGGGCGATGGCCGAGTTCGCCGGCATCTGGCGGCAGATCCCGAAGTACGTGTACTCCCGGACCCTGCGGCACGCCGACTGGAACACGGTGATCGTCCGGGAGGTCGTGCCCGACGAGGTCCGCGCCCTCACCCGGCAGCCGGGCGGCGACCTGGGGCTCAGCGGCGCCGACCTCGCCGCCGCCTTCCTGCACCACGACCTCGTCGACGAGATCCGCGTGTACGTCCACCCCGTCCTCGTCGGCCGCGGCACACCCCTGTTCCCCCACCCCGACACCATGACGCCCCTCACCCTGCTCGACTCCCACACCTTCGGCAACGGAGTCGTCCTGCTGCACTACCAGCGTGCGCGTGAAGAGGCCGTGCAGACCGACGGGGAAACACCGGTCCCCTAGCCGAACACTGCTTTACACTCCCTTGATCCTGGCAAAGCCCCGACCAAGTCCACGGCCGGGCAACGGGGGAGGGACGGCGGAACATGGCGTGGGACGAGTGGGAGCGGCGAGCGGACTCGCTTCCCACGAGGGCGCCCGTGACGACGGAATCGCCTTCGCTCACAACTCGGCCAAGGTGAACGGCATCCTCGACGAGTCCCGGGCACACCAGATTCGCGAGGAATTCAAAGACGACGAGACCGCCCGGAACCTCGCGATGGAAAAGCAGGGCGAGTGGCGCAAGACGATGGCATCAGGGGGCGTCGCGGCAGGTGTTGCGGCTGTGACGGCGGGCGCGACGGCCGTGTTCCTGGGACCGGCTGCCGGCGTGGTCGCCGCCACCGCGGTCCCCGTCGTCGTGGAGGTCGTCGGGTCCACCCTCGACACCGGATACGGAACTCACACACTGCAATACCTGGAGGACAACGAGTACAAGAACGACCCTGAGGCGCTGCGGTCGGTGCAGGGCCTCGAGGCCGCCGGCGAGCGCGGTGCCTGGGTGCCTGTGAACAACTACGCCGACGCCATAGGTATGACACAGGCAGAAAAACTCGAGCTCAACCGGGAGATCGAGGGTTCGTGCAGGGATGGGAAGGACGCCATCTCGGACGCGGAGAAGGTGTCGCAGTGAAGCCCGTCCGGAAAAAGCTTCCCCCCGTCTGCGTGGTGGCCGCGGTACTGGCCGTTCTCTCCGCGTGCTCCGGTTCGAGGGACGGCGATGGCAGCAAGGCCAGAAATGACGCCCCGGTCGGCTGGAGCGCCTGCAACGCGCTGTTCGGTGCCGACCGGATCGACGCCCTCCAGGACGAGATGGGTGAAGGGACCTGGAGACCCTGAACCATGCCGTCCCCGTGGACGAGTTGATGTCCGACCGGGCTGCCCTCACTCGGCGCTGGGAACCCGGCAGGGAGTTGAGCCTGCGCACCACGGACCACCCTTGCGACCTGGGCGTGGACAACACCGGCAAGCGGTTCAACTCGTACGCGACCTGGGCATCGGACATGCCGGCGAACATCAAGGCCAGGAAGGCGGGCCTCGGTTGGAAGCCCGCAGGCAGCGACGCCTTCGTCAAGCGAGAGGACGCGGGCCTGCGCGTCATCGCCGTGTTCCCCTGCAAGATCAAGAACTCCCATGAGGACCAGGAAGCCGACCTCCCCTTCGAGGTGGAGACCGAGGTCAAGAACGTGCCCGACTTCGACACGAAGCTCCTCGATGAGTTGACCGTCCAGTTCGTCCGCGCACTGGCCGAGGGGCTGCCGTGCACCAACGACCTGCACGTCCCGGACGCCCTGTAGGTGCGCAGGGGTCGCCCGTCGCCCTCACCGCTCCTGGGTCGCATGCGGACGGTGAACGGCAGTGGGACGGCCGACGGGCGGCGACACGTGCCGTGCAGATCCTCGCGGCATGGGCGGCCCGTCGGCTCGCCCCGGCGGGCCGCCCTTCCCACGCCGGCATTCCCGCTTGGCGGATGGGCGAGGGGACCCCGCCGGTCAGCTCGCCGTGCGCGGGAACGTGACCTCCACCCGGCGGTTCTTCTTACGGCCGGCCTCGGTCGAGTTGTCGGCGATCGGGTACTGCTCGCCGTAGCCGCGGACCTCGAAGGTGATGTCCGGATCGTTCAACTGGCCCGCGAGCTGCGCCTGGACGGCGTCCGCCCGCTGCTTGGACAGGACGTCGCCGTGGGCGGCGGAGCCGAGGTCGTCCGTGAAGCCGAAGACGCGGACGACGGTCGTGTGCTGCTGCTTCTCGATCTCCTCGGCGATCCTGGCGATGCGGGACCTCGCCGCCGGGCCGAGCCGTGCGCTGTCCTTGCCGAAGAGGACCTCGGCCTGGAGGGCGAACGTCACGTCCGCGTTCGTGTCCTCACGGCGTTCGTCCCCCGACTCGTCCTCGACGACCTGCTTGATGTCGAGCACCTTCGGCTCGGCGAGGGTGCCGCCCTCGGGCAGCTTGAGGTCGGGGTCGTTGGGGTCCACCCGCACGGGCGCGGTGGCGGTGGGCTCGGTGCCGGGGGGCACGCTGGGCGAGGTGTCGGCCCGCACGACGGGCACGGGGGCGGCGAACACGACGGTGAGGGTGAGGAGGGAGAGGGTGAGGCGTGGGTTCATGAGCGGCCTCACCCGGAGATCGCGATGTCGGCGGGCGCGAACATCGGCATCTGGAAGGACACCTCCGACGTACCGGAGGGCGGTGCGGGGAACTGCATGAACACCGGTACCGCGTCACCGGACTTGATGCTGGAGACGCCCGTGGTGGTGAGGGGCCTGCCGTCCGTGTCGCGCAGGACGTAGTAGCGCTTCTTCCCCTTGGAGTCCACCAGGGTCGCTCCGCCGAACGAACGCCCGTTCCTGATGATCTCCGTCTCGTTGCCGCTCAGCTGGGCCGGGATGGTGAGCAGCTTGGCGCTGTCGTTCTTCAGGTCCGCCGTCACGGTGACGAAGCCACCGGAGTCACGCACGGCGGACGTGATCTGCAACAGCAGGCCGCTGGGCCCCTTCAGCTCGGCCAGGGGCTCGTCCGACTGCCCCTCCTGGGCAGTGGGCGCGGGGGCGTCCCCCTTCGACGCCGGAGCCGACGCCGACGCCCGGGGCTTGTCGTCGCCGCCCCCTCCGCCGCACCCGGCCACTCCGAGGACCAGCCCGACCACAGCAGTCAGTGCGGTCGTCCTCCTGACGGCCTTCGCCGTGAACCGCATGCTCATCACGCTGTTTCCTTCGCTCGTCGTTCGCTTCTCAGTCGGCCAGGTGGACGTCGAAGAGGTCTTCGGGGCCGGGGAGTTCGGTGGGGCGCTCGGGATCGGGATGCCATTCGACGCCGTCGCAGGTGAGCGTGGGCAGTGGTGCGTCGGCGGGGGACTCGCCAGGCAGCTTGAACGTGCAGGCCGGTTCGATCACCGCGGTGGCGGTCGCCTTGGCGTGCATGTTCTCAGTCCCGGGGACGATGGAGTCGCCGACGGATCTGGTGCTCTCCACGCGCACCGTGTAGCCGGGCAGCGCCCCCTCCGCCCGCCCGCACGCCAGGCGGGAGGCGTCGTTCTGCGCGGCCAGCCGGTCGGCGCGGTCGCAGCCGTCGAACACCGCTTCCACGGCGTGGAAGACGTCCTGCCACGTGTCGGGGTCGTCTACGTTCCTCACCCATTCCTCGGCGAGCTGGTCCCTGGTGTCCAGGGCCGCCGCGAGCGCCGCGGCGTCGGCTGCCGTCTGTGCGCCGTTGCGGTTCGCCCCGGCCTGGCCCACGGCGAGGTAGGCCAACGCCAGAAAGAGCAGACCCGCCACCACCGTGATGTAGATGGGGAAGGCCTGCCCTGCGTCTGCGGATCGCGAGGACCTCGTCAGCCCGAGATGACTTCGTTGATCTTGTCGGTGATCGCGTTGTAGATCGTCTGACCGATGTCCGTCCCCGTGATCGCCAGGACGATGGCGACGACCACCGCGATGATGCCCAGGTACTCCACCGCCGTCTGGCCCTTGTCGCTGCGGGCGGACCGGGCCTGGAGGCGTGCGACGGTGGTGTGGATCCAGTTCCAGTTGGTCATGCTGTTCCCCTCCGGGTGTCGCGTGACCGGCTCGCTCGGCGCCGGTGCCGATGTCGGCCGTTCGAGCGTAGGCCTCGACGCGCGGTCCGGATAAGGGCCCGCGGGCCCAATCGCGGGCCCAATCGCGACGCGTCATCGTCCGTCACCCCACTCCTCGCCGGGACGCCCCCGCCGTGCCCAGCCACTTGGCGGCGGCCTCGGAGCGGCTGCTGCTGTGCAGCTTGGCGAAGATGCGGTTGATGTGGTTCTTGACCGTCTTCTCGCTGATGAAGCAGGTGGCGGCGATCTGCCGGTTGTTCATGCCCGACGCGATGAGATCCATGATCTCCGCCTCCCTCCCGCTGAGCGCTCCCCGTGCTCCGGCCTCCATCCCCGATGCTCTCATGGATGGTTGCAACTGCGAAAGCGGTTCGGCTTGAGTCATGGAATATAGGGGGTGATCACTCACTTTGTCGTGTGCAGTCGCACTCTTCTTGAGGTGGGCCAGGACGGCCGTCGCCGCTGTCGGCGTGAAGTGGGCCCGGCCCAGCGCGACGTCCCGCACCGCCGACACCAGCTCCTGCACGGTGAACTCCCCGTGCACCAGGTAGCCCCCCGCCCCACCGCGCAGGGCCGCCTCGACGACCGCCGCCTCGTGGCTGTACGTCAGCATCAGCACGTGGGCGGTCCTCGCCAGGTGCGGCAGGGCCGAGAGGCCGTCCACGCCGGGCATGCGGACGTCCAGCAGGACGACGTCGGGCCGGTGCCGCAGGGCCGCCTCGCAGGCCTCGCGGCCGTCCGCCGCCTCCGCGACGACGGTGATGTCGTCCCGGTCGCGGAGCAGGGCCGTCAGACCCGCGCGGACCACCGGGTTGTCGTCGGCCACCAGCACCCGCACGGGGGCGGGCCGGGGCGGCGGGGGGAACAGGGGGTGCACGGCGCCCGGGTGCGGCGTTCGGTCCGGCATGACGTGGCTTCCGTTCGGGTGGGGGGTGGTGTCGTTCACGGGCGGGATCCGGTCAGGGGGAGTTCCAGGCGGACCTCGGTGCCCGCGCAGTGCGCGCCGGGGCCGATGTGGATGCGGGCGCCGATGGCGGCGGCCCGTTCCACCATGCCGACCAGGCCGAAGTGGCCGTCGCGGCGGAGTTGTTCGAGCGTGGCGCCGTCGGGCAGGCCGCGTCCGTCGTCGCACACGCTGATGCACAGCGCGTCGCCGTGGACGCCCGCTCGGACGTCGACGCGCGTGGGACCGGCGTGGCGGCGCACGTTGTCCATGGCCTCCGAGGCGATGGTCAGCAGATGGCGGGCCACCGCGGGCGGGACCGGCAGGGTCGCCCGGTCGCCCGTGGCGTGGTAGCTGGCCGGCAGGCCGGTGCGGTCGGCGAACGCCCGTGTGCGGGCGGCCAGTTCCGGCAGGACGTCGACCTCCCGCGCCGGATCAGGGTCGTCCCGGCGCAGTTCGGTGAGGAGTTCGCGGGACTCGGCGGCGGCTCGGCGGGCGGCGCGGGCCACCAGGTCGGCGTCCTGCCGCACCCGTGCCGGGTCCATGCCGGGCGAGCCCGCCGACCGGGCCAGGGCGTCCGCCGCGAGGGCCACCCCCTGGAGGGTCTTGGCCACGGAGTCGTGCATCTCCCGGGCCAGCCGCGCGCGCTCGGCGGCGACCGCCTCGGTGACGGCGAGCCGGGCCCGGACGGTGGTCAGCGCCTGGGTGGCCGAGCCGAAGCGCAGCATGAGCCGGCGCAGGGTGGAGCCCATCGCGCCGGTCACGACGCACAGGCCGGGCAGCAGCAGCCGCTCCGCGACGCCGGTGTCCGGGCCCGGCCGCAGGGCCGCGTGGACGAGCAGCAGTATCAGCGACTGGAGGGAGGCGAAGCAGGCCGCGCCCCGCCAGCCGTACACGAGGCCGGCGAGGAGCGGGGTGCAGACGCTGACGTAGGCGAGGGTCGTGTCCGGGCCGGCCGAGACCAGCAGCAGCGCGCCGAACAGGGTGTCGACCGCGAGGAGCGAGGGGTGGCGCAGCAGCAGGGGCCCGAAGCGCTCCCAGTCGCGGAACAGGAGGTAGGAGCCCATGAAGGTGACGACGACGGCCGCGCCCACCAGCCGCGCCCCCGTGCCGGGCGCGGCGTTGAGGAGCGCGGACGGCGCGGCGACGGCGATCATCGCGAGCCGGAACCCGAACACCTGCCGGCACAGCGCCTGAAGCGCGTTGACTTCGAGGGAGACGTCCGCCAGTCCCCCGGAGGCTTCGGCGTCCCCGGCCTCCCCGGCGACTCTGGCGTCCAGAGCGACTCCGGCGACCCCGCCGTCCCCCGCGACTTCGGCGGCTCCGGCAACACCGCCGGGCCCGTTGCCCGCCCCTCGGCTGCCCGCCCCTCGGCTGCCCGCCGCTCGGACGCCCGCCGCTCGTGCGAGTGCCGTTCGTGTGATCGCCGCCATCGCCGTCTCCCCCTCGCCCTAGTCGCCCGTGAGGGGGCTGAAGTCGGTGCCCGAGCCGAGCAGGAGGCCCGCGCCGAGCAGGAGCATGGTGGCCGGGACCATGAACGTGGTGATCATCAGGGTGGCGCGGGGCACCGCGCGGGCCGCCTTGCGGCGGGCGTTCTGCGCGTCCGTGCGGCGCATGTCGCGGGCGATCGACACCAGGGTGTCCACGATCGGAGCGCCGAGTTCCTCGCCCTGCTGGAGCGCCGTCACGAACATGGCGACCTGCTCGGAGTCGTTGCGGCGGCGCAGCTCGGCGAAGGCCTCGCGGCGGCTCACGCCGAGGTCCATCTGCCGCAGGGTGATGCGGATCTCGTCCGCCCAGGGCCCCTCGTACCTCGACGCGACCCGGCCGAGCGCCTGCCGGAAGCCCAGCCCGGCGCTCACCACGACGGCGAGGACGTCGAGGAAGTCGGGCAGCGTCCGTTCGATGACGTCCCTGCGGATGCGGATCGCCGCCCAGATGCCGACCTCGGTCCAGAACGCGGCGAACGCGAACAGCACGAGGGCCAGGACGAGCCGGCCCTGGAGGAGGAAGACCAGTCCGCCGAACCCGCCCAGCGCGCCGTACACCGCGCGCCGGGCCGCGTACCGGTCGATGGTGAGGCCGCCCGGGTTGCCCGCC
Source organism: Streptomyces sp. NBC_00704 (assembly GCF_036226605.1). NCBI lineage: Bacteria > Bacillati > Actinomycetota > Actinomycetes > Kitasatosporales > Streptomycetaceae > Streptomyces > Streptomyces sp. NBC_00704. The sequence goes on along the minus strand of NZ_CP109000.1, from coordinate 5,203,550 downwards.
AGGTCGATCTTCCTGCGGTACCGGGCGACCTGCCGGGGGCCCATGAGGCGCAGCACGGCGGGCGCGTACCGCATGCCCATCCGGTCGACGAGGGAGTCGACGGCGCCGGTGCGGGTCGATCCGACCTCCAGGGCCAGCGCGAGGTCCGGGGGCAGCTTGGCGTCGGCCCGGTACATGCGGATCCCGGCGAAGACGCCCCAGACGCTCAGGCCCATGACGGCCGCGAGCAGCAGTTCCATGGTTCGTGCTCCCTTCCCCGGGCCTCAGACGTCGATCCGGGACATGCGCCGGATGAGGACGAAGCCGACCGCGTACAGCGCGAAGGCGATGATGACCGCGCCCTGGCCGACCGGTGAGCCGGTCATGCGTTCCAGGGCGCCGTCCTTGACCCCGTTCATCAGGAAGAGCGAGCCCACCCCCAGCACCGGCACCGCGTAGGCGGTCGTGTTGACCTGGGACAGCTGGGTGCGCACCTCGCGCCGGGTCTCCTTGCGTTCCTCCAGGGTCTCCGTCAGGTTGCGCAGCGCGCCGACGACCTGGCCGCCGGCGCGGTTGGAGAGGACGAGGGTGGTGACGAGGACGACGAGTTCGCGGGACGGGAGGCGGTCGGCGAGTTCGCCCAGGGCGTCGTCCATGGAGTGGCCGAGTGCCAGCTGGTTGGCCACCTTGGCGAGTTCCTCGCCGGCCGGCGCCTCCAGCTCCTCGGCCGCCATGCCGACCGCGGTGCGCAGCGCGAGTCCGGCCTGTGTGGCGTTGGCCAGGATGCGGGCCAGTTCGGGGAGTTGGTTGATGAACTTCTCGATGCGTTTCTGGCGCTGCCAGTTGAGGAACTGCCAGGCGGCCCAGACGCCGAGCAGCCCGGCCAGCGGGCCGAAGAAGGGGGCCAGGGCGGCCTGTCCGACGAGCCACAGGCCGGCCACCGCCGCCAGCATGCAGGCGGAGAACTCGCCGGGTGTCACGTCGAGTCCGGTCGCCGCGAGCCTCAGTTCCAGCGTGCGGCCGGCCTTCGTGCGGCGCAGCCGCCGGTCCAGGCCGCGGAACCGGCGCCGGCGGCCGGCGGCGGCGGTCTGCCCGGCGTGGGTGAGGCGTTCGACCAGCTCGGCCCGCTGCGCCCGGCCGCGTTCGTGGGCGCGCAGGCCGGCGACGGCGAGCACGCAGGTCAGCAGGGCCAGGCCGGTGGTGAGGGTGGTCAGGGTGTGCAGGTCCATCGACGTCACCGGGCTTCCCTTGTCGTCAGTTCGTGTGCGGCTCGCGCCACTCCGAAGGCCTGGGGGATGGGCTGGCCCGCCATGTAGAGGCGGTCCGCGGTGCGGCGCGGGAGCGGGAAGTACTCGAAGGCGCCGTGGACGAGGCCGTCGGCCGTCATCGGCCGTGCGTGGAAGCGGGCGATCGTGGCCAGCCGGTACGGTTCGCCGCCGTGGCTGTCGAGCAGGGCGATCTCGGTGACGCGGCGGGCGCCGTCGGCGAACCGGGTGAGCTGGACGACGACGTCCACGGCGCTGTTGATCTGGTCGTGGAGGGCGACGAAGGGGATCTCGACCTCCGACATCGAGGCGAGGGTCTGAAGCCGCATCAGGGCGTCCTCGGCGCTGTTGGCGTGGACGGTGGCGAGCGAGCCGTCGTGGCCCGTCGACATCGCCTGGAGCATGTCGAGCGACTCGCCGCCGCGGACCTCGCCGACCACGATCCGGTCCGGGCGCATCCGCAGCGAGTTGCGGACCAGGTCGCGGATGGTGATGCGGCCGTGGCCCTCGACGTTCGGCGGGCGCGACTCCAGGCGGATCACATGGGACTGCTGGAGCTGGAGCTCGGCCGAGTCCTCGATGGTGATGATGCGTTCGCCGTCCGGGATCAGGCCGGAGAGCGCGTTGAGCAGGGTCGTCTTGCCGGTGCCCGTCGCGCCCGAGACGATCACGTTGAACTTGGCCTGCACCAGGCCGGCGAGCAGGTACAGCATCTGCTCGTCGAGCGAGCCGAAGCCGGCCAGCTCGTGCAGGGTGAAGGAGCGGGGGAAGCGGCGGATGGTGAGGACGGGCCCGCTGAGCGACAGCGGCGGGATGATCACGTTGACGCGCTCGCCCGAGGGGAGGCGGGCGTCGACCATCGGGTTCGTCTCGTCCACCCGGCGGTTGACGGTGGAGACAATGCGTTCGATCGTCTGCATCAGCTGGTCGTGGGACGCGAACCGCAGGGGCAGCTGCTCGACCCGGCCGCCGCGCTCGACGAAGATCGCGTCCGGTCCGTTCACCATGATCTCGGTGATCGAGGCGTCCTCCAGCAGCGGCTCCAGGATGCCCAGGCCGAGCGCCTCGTCGACGACCCGGCGGATGAGCTGGGCGCGTTCCGCCGTCGACAGGACCGGGCCCTCGCGGCTGATGATGTGCCCGAGGACCCGTTCCAGGCGCGCCCGGCGCTCGGCCGCCGCGAGCGAGCTCATCTCGGCGAGGTCGATCTCCTCCAGGAGTTTGGTCCGGTAGGAGGCGACCAGATGGCCGTCCTCGCCCCGCCCGTTCTCCTCGGGGGAGCTGATGCGCGCCCGCAGGCTCATGTCGGATGCCCTTCCCTCAGTGGTCGACCGGCATCGTGGCCGTCCGGTGGGCCTCGAAGTCCCCGACGCCGGGGATGACGGACGGGATGGTGACGGTGGACGTGACCCGGACCTCGTCGCCGGAGTAGGCGGACGCGCAGGCGGCGTCCAGCCAGCTGCTGACCGCCCGCGCGCAGTCCCCGGCGTAGTCCCTGTCCAGGGACGCGCTGCGCGCCCCCGTGCGGGCCGCCGTCCCCGCCTGCTGGGCGCCGTAGGCGACCAGGCCGAGCTGGACGACGGCCAGGGCGACGGCGAGCAGGACGGGCAGGAAGCCCAGGTACTCGATGGCCGCCTGGCCGCTGTCACGCCCGCCCCGCCCGCCCCGACGGTCCCGTCGGTCTCGGGAGGGGTTCCGCCGCCGTCCGCGCCCTCGGTCCGCCAGGTACGCCATCTCAGTCGCCGTCCTCTTCCTCGACCGCGCCCGCGTGGGCGCGCACCGGGAACGGGAAGTCGATCAGGCCCGGGACCAGGACGGGGACGTGCAGCGTGACCTCGGCGGTCACGAAGCCGCTGCCGCCGCAGCTCACGTCGGCGCCGCCCTGCCACGCGTCCCCCAGCTTGTCCCTGCCCGCCTGTGCGCAGGCCGCCGACCGCGCCCCCGGATGCGCCGCCGTGCCCGCCCGCACCGCCTCGTCGGCAGCGTTCCCCGCGAGCGTGTACGTGTATCCCAGGAGGACGAACTGCCATACCACCACCAGGGTCACGATGATCGTCGGGAGCATGCCGAGGAACTCGACGGTGACCTGGCCCCGGTCGCCCGCGAGGTGAGTCCTCGTCCGCCGTGCGGTCATCTCACTCCCTCCGCCGCCGGAACCCCGCCGGGCCCCGGTCCGGGCCGCGGCCGCGCCCGCCGCTCCTGCGCACGAGGGCCGTCTCCGGCGCCCTGACCAGTCCCAGTTCGCCGGCCAGCGCCCACAGGGCCTGGCGGACGGCGCCCTTGGCGTCGAGGGCGTGGACGCGCCCGGCGTCGACCGCGGCCTGGAGTTCCCTGAAGTTGGCGGGCACGGTGGTCGCGGCGACGGCCGTGCCGGTGATCTTCTGGATGAGCGAGGGCTGGATCTCGGTGGCGCGGCTGTGCCGGTTGACGACCACGGTCGTCTCCTCCGCCTTGCGGATCTGGAGCCGGTCCCACATCCGGACGGCGCGTTTGGCGCCGCGGACGGCGACCACGTCGGGGGTGGTCACCAGCAGGGCCCGGTCGGCCAGTTCGACGGCCACCGCGCCCGCGCCGCTGAGCTGGGCGCCGCAGTCCACGACGACGACCTCGTAGCGCGAGCGCAGGGCGGACAGGATCTGGCGGGCGGCGCGGTCGGTGACCTCCTCGCCGCGCTCGCCCTCGCCGGGGGCGAGCAGCAGGGCGACGCCGGTGTCGTGGCGGAAGACGGCCTCGGCGAGGATGCGCGGCGAGATGTCGGCGATGGCGGCGAGGTCGACGACCGAGCGGCGGAACTGGACGTCCAGGTAGGAGGCGATGTCGCCGGTCTGCAGGTCGAGGTCGACCAGGGCGGTGGGGCGGCCGGAGGCCTGGGCGGCGAGGGCGAGCTGGACGGCCGTGAGGGTCGCGCCGACGCCTCCCTTGGCGCCGCTGACGGTGACGACGGTGCCGCCGGCGCCGGTGAACACGTCGCCGCCGTGGCCGAGGTGGCGCCGTACCCCGACCGACCACTGGGCGACGGCCTGGACGCGGTGGGCGAGGTCCTCGTAGCTCAGCGGCAGGGTGACCAGGCCGCGGGCGCCGGAGTCCATGGCGGCGGCGAACAGGCCGGGGCCGGCGTCGGTGGTGACGAGGATGACGCCGACCGCCGGGAAGCGCAGCGCGACCTCGCGGACCAGTTCCAGCGCCGGCACCGGGCCGATGCGCTCGTGGACGACGACGACCTCGGGCAGTTCGTCGACGGACTCGGCGGCGAGCCGGGCGAGGGTGTCCACGAGCTGGGTGGAGTCGCCGACCGGGGGGACGGGTTCGGCGTCGGGGAGCTGGCTGAGCAGGGTGGTGAGGGAACGGACCGCGTCCGCGTCGCCGACGGCCGGGAGGATCCTCGTGGGCATGGGCGGCGGCCTCTCACTTGTCCGTGGCGAGTTCGTACGTGCGGTCCCGGTCGGGGACCGTGGCGCTGCCGCCGGGTGCCACGAGGGCGAGGCGGACGCGCTTGGCGAACGACTCCGCGTACGTGATGCGCTGGGCGTCGAGGGTGGACAGCGCGAAGGTGATGGGGACGGCGTCGGTGGCCGAGCGGCCGCGGTCGTTCTGGTCCGGTTCCAGGGCCTTGATCTCTCCGACGTCGAGGACGCGGGCGCCGGTGACGATGATCTTCGACTGGTCGGGGTCGCCCTCCTTGGCGCCCTCGAAGGTGGCGTAGACGTTGACCGAGGACCCCGGGGTGATCTTGCCGGCCACGCCGGTGGCGGCGTCGACCATGATGGCGACCTCCTGCTGGCCCGGCTGGAGGGCGGGCTGGTCGACGATCATGTCGCTCTGAAGCAGCGAGCCCTTCCTGAGGGTCGTCACGGCGATCTTGCCGCGGATGGCCGCGAGGTCGGTGACGGCGTTCCCGGACAGCCAGCGCTTCGGCATCTCGATCTTCTTGAACTGGTCGGCGCTCAGGGTGGTGTAGGGCTTCACGTCGGCGCGCAGCTCGTACGCGGTGACCTCGGGGCCGACCTTGGACTTCACGTCGTCCATGACGGACAGGACGCCGGCGAACGCGCCGAGGGCGCACACCACCGACAGGAGCAGGAGAATCACGCCGCGGCGCTGACGGGAGTTCATGAGCCGGACAACCTCGTCGGGGGTCGGGTCGGACGGGCGGGGGCAAAGGGGCGGGGGGCGCAGGGGCGAGGGGAGCAGGGGCGGGTCATGCGGGTTCAGCCGCCCGCGGTGAGCGCACGGGCGGTGCGGGCGGTGAGTTCGGCGGCGGCCGGCGGGGTCGCGGAGCAGAAGACGCAGCGGTCGCCGATGACGTCGATGCCGCACCAGTGGCAGACGCTCTGCCGGACCGAGGCGACCAGTTGGTAGAGGACGGACAGGTCGGGCAGGTAGGCGCAGAACTCGATCGCCTTGCCGGTGCCCCACCAGTCGGCGGACTCGGCGGGCAGCGTCGTCTCCCGCAGCCCCTGGGCCTTCCAGGCGGGGGCGAGGACGTCGGTGACCCAGTCGGACTGGAGGTGGCCGCGTGCGACGAGCAGCCAGGTGCCGAACTCGGGTCCGGGCAGGACGGTTTCGGGTGTTGCCCGCACCAGTTGCGGCTGGGGGTGGGCGAGCACGCCGAACTGGCTGCCCGGGATCCAGGAGCGGGCGTGGGACTTCAGGCCGACGCCGGGGACGCGGTCGAGGCGGGCGACCGAGCCGAGGAGCGCTCCGGCGTGCAGGTAGTGGGTGAGCAGCCGGCCGGCGGAGGCGACGACGCCGGGGCCGAGGTCGCAGGAGGCGAGCTGGCGCAGCTGGCGGGCCAGGACGGCCACCGCGAGGGGCGGCAGGTCGGGGCGGAAGAGCGCGATGCGGTCGCTCTCCAGGAGCGAGCGGACGGTGTGCAGCCGCTGTTCGACGGCGGGCGGCACGGTCCGCGAGTACAGGACGATCACGTGCCCGTGCTGGTCGACGAGGGTCTGGACGGCGGCGAGGGCCTCGTCGAGCGGCCGGCGGTCCAGGTCGGCGAGGACGGCGGCGGGCAGCGTGCGTTCGTCCTGGGGCGGCAGCGCCAGGTCGGCTCCGGTCACGGCAATGGCTGTTGGCACGCGCAGCTCCCCGATTCCCGCGGTCCGGCCCACCGGAGTTACTCCGGTGCACCGGGGTGACTTCATTGCGTGACTACCTCAGCACTGTATCCAGCCCCCTGTGGCCGGAGAACAGCTTTCCGTAGCTGCCTGACAACTCTTCCGGGCGCAACTCGCAGCAAACCGGGGCAGGTTACGCGGCGCCCTCCTCCACGGGCCCTCCACGGGCGAAACCCTTGACAACAGAATTGGTCTGGACCAACTTGTTGTCATGTCCCCACTTAAGCACGTGACACGACTCTGGCCGGGAGCCGCGGGAGCCGTCGCCGCCGCCCTCGTCCTGTCCCTGACGGGCGCGGCTCAGGCGTCCGCCACGGACCTGAACAACGCCGGGAACGCGGGCTTCGAGGCCGGCCTGACCGGCTGGACCTGTACCGCCGGCAGCGGCACGACGGTCTCCTCCCCCGTGCACGGCGGCGCGTCCGCCCTCAAGGCGACGCCCGCCGGGCAGGACAACGCCCGCTGCGCGCAGACGGTCGCGGTGAAGCCCTCCTCCACCTACACGCTGAGCGCCTGGGTCCAGGGCGGCTACACCTACCTCGGCGTCACCGGCACCGGCACGACGGACGTCTCGACCTGGACCCCGGACTCACCGGCGTGGAAGCAGCTGTCGACGACGTTCACCACCGGGGCGTCCACGACCTCGGTGAGCGTGTACACGCACGGCTGGTACGGCCAGGCGGCCTACTACGCCGACGACGTCTCGGTGTTCGGGCCCGACGGCGGCGGGGGCGGCGACCCGGCGCCCACCGTGCCGTCCGCGCCGGGCGGTCTCACCGTCTCCGGCACGACGTCGTCGTCGGTGTCGCTGTCCTGGAACGCGGTGTCCGGCGCGACGGGCTACTCCGTCTACCGCGGCGGCGCGAAGGCGGCGACGGTGACCGGGACCTCCGCGACCGTGACCGGGCTGACCGCCTCGACCGCGTACACCTTCCAGGTCACGGCCGCCAACGCGGCGGGCGAGTCGGCGAAGTCGGCGGCGGTGACGGGCACCACCGCCGCGACCGGCGGAGACGGCGGGGGCGGCGGCGCCCTGCCCGGGCACGCCGTGACCGGGTACTGGCAGAACTTCGACAACGGCGCGACGGTCCAGAAGATCTCCGACGTTCCCGCGGCGTACGACATCATCGCGGTCGCCTTCGCCGACGCCGCCTCGACGCCGGGCGCGGTGTCCTTCACGCTGGACTCCGCCGGCCTCGGCGGCTACACCGTGGACCGCTTCAAGGCGGACGTCAGGGCCAAGCAGGCGGCCGGCAAGAAGGTCGTCATCTCCATCGGCGGCCAGAACGGCACGGTGTCCGTCAACGACGCCACGTCCGCGGCGAACTTCGCGAACTCGGTGTACGCGCTGATGCAGACGTACGGCTTCGACGGCGTCGACATCGACCTGGAGAACGGCCTCAACGCCACCTACATGTCCCAGGCGCTGCGCTCCCTGTCCGCGAAGGCGGGCCCGGGACTGATCCTGACCATGGCCCCGCAGACCATCGACATGCAGTCGACGTCGAACGCCTACTTCCAGACCGCGCTGAACGTGAAGGACATCCTCACGGTCGTCAACATGCAGTACTACAACAGCGGTTCGATGCTCGGCTGCGACGGCAAGGTCTACAGCCAGGGCTCGGTGGACTTCCTGACGGCGCTCGCCTGCATCCAGCTGGAGGGCGGCCTGTCCCCGTCCCAGGTCGGCCTCGGCGTGCCGGCCTCCACCCGCGGCGCCGGCAGCGGCTACGTCTCCCCGTCCGTGGTGAACAACGCCCTGGACTGTCTGACGAAGGGCGCCAACTGCGGCTCCTTCAAGCCCTCGAAGACCTATCCCGCACTGCGCGGCGCGATGACCTGGTCGACCAACTGGGACGCGACGGCGGGCAACGCCTGGTCGTCGGCGGTGGGCCCGCACGTGCACGGGCTGCCGTAGGACGGGCTGCCGCAGGACGGCGGGAACACCGCCCGCCACGGCCTGCGGCGCACCTCGGCACGGGGCTGCCCCCGTGGCGAGGTGCGCCGCTCGTCAGTGCCCCGCCGGGCGGTAGTGGCCCACCACCCAGGGCAGTTGGGCGAGCCAGGCCTGGAGCCGCTCCCTGGGCTTCGCCCGCACCACGCACTCGTACACCCTGCCGTCCAGGTGGACGACGGCGACCATCAGGGCCTTGCCGTCGGGGCTCGGCTTGTGGTGCACGCTGCGTATCTCGGGCCACGGGAAGTCGACCGTGATGTCGTACATCTCGAACGCGACGCCCGACGCGTCGACGACGACCGAGTTGTTCTTGTCGACCGCGAGGAACTCCGGCCCCGGCCCCGGCGGTCCGGGCTGCGGGGCGAACGGAGGCCGGCCGTACTGCGGCTGGGCGTACTGCGGCGGAACGGGCTGCGGCGGAACGGGCTGCGGCGGAACGGGCTGCGGCCCGGTCGCCCCCGGGGCGTACTGCGGCGGGGGCGGGCCGAAACCCGGGGGCACGGAAGGCGGTGGCGGCGGCTGGTCTGTCACAGCGAAAACCTACCCGGCGCCGCCGGCGGGCCCCGCTTTCGGTCCGCCGTGAAACATTTCCCGCCCCCCACCGCATCAGTGAGGTGAGGACAGCACGCCGACCGGCACAGGGGGAGCTTTCATGAGGCAGTCCGCACCCGCGGACGGGTACACCGAGTTCGCGGCGGCACGCGCCGGGCATCTGTACCGCTCGGCGTGCCTGCTCACCGCCGGGGACACGCACCTCGCCGAGGACCTGGTCCAGGAGACCCTCGGCAAGCTGTACCTGCGCTGGGCGCGCGTGTCCCGGGTGGACAACCCGGCCGGATACGCGCAGACCGTCCTCACCCGCGCCTTCCTCGCCCATCAGCGGCGGCGCAGCAGCCGCGAGCGGGCCGTCGCGGCCTTCCCCGAGGTCGCCGACGGCGGGGCGGCCGACATGCCGTTGCGGCTCACCCTGCTCCAGGCGCTGGGCCGGCTGCCTGCCAAGGACCGGGCCGTCGTGGTCCTGCGGTACTGGGAGGACCGCTCCGTCGAGGAGACCGCCGGGGCGATGAACGCCAGCTCGGCGGCGGTCCGCACGCGCTGCTCCCGGGCCCTCGTACGCCTGCGGGAGCTGCTCGGCGAGGACATGAGCGAGTACGCCAGACCCTGAGCCGCGGGTCTCCCGACGCCCGGCCGACGACGACGTCCATCCCCTTCCGCGAGAGACGGTGGTTTCCCCATGCCCGCAGACCAGCACACCGACCCCTTCGAGGAGCGGCTCGCCGCCGCCCTCCACGAGACCGGCGGCGCCTTCGGCAGCCCCGGCGGCGCGCTCGTGGCCGCCGGGGCAGCGCGCGGACAGCGGCTGCGGCTGCGGCGCAGGGCGGCCGTGGCGGGCGGCGCGGCCGGCCTGGCCCTCGCGGGTGTGGGCGGGGCGCTGCTGACGCCGTGGCAGGACGCGTCCGCCCCGAAGCCCCCCTCGCTCGCGGCCGACGGCAGCGCCGCGCCGAAGGCCTACTCGGCCGACGACGTGGTCCGCACCCTGCGCAAGCTGCTGCCGCGAGGAAAGTTCACCACCACCGACGCGCGTGGCACCGACGGGGACCTGCCCCCGCTCGCGGCGGGTGCGTTCGACGACGGCAAAGGCGTGGGGTCCGTCTCCGTGAGCCTCGACCGGGTCCGCTCGAACGGCACCCACAAGCTCGATCCGTCCACCGCCGTGACGCCCTGCCCGGAGAAGGGCGGGCAGTCGCCCTTCGAGAGTTGCAGCACCGGGCTGCTGCCCGACGGGTCGGCGATCACCGTCTATCGGGGTTACGAGTATCCCGACCGCCGCGCGGAAACCAAGGCGTGGGGGGCGGACCTGGTCACCCCGGCCGGGCACCATGTCAGCGTCGGCGAGTGGAACGCCGCCGCGGAGAAGGACAAGCCGGTGACCCGGCCCGAACCGCCGCTGACGGTCGCCGGGCTGAAGGCCCTGGCCGCGGCCCCCGACTGGCGCCGGATCATCGACGCCATGCCCGAGGAGAAGGAGCGGGTCCCCTCGCCGGGGTCGTCCGGCTCCGCCGCCCCGCGCGGGGAGATGACCGGCTGGCTCATCCTGCGCAAGCTCACCCTCCTGCTGCCCAAGGACCTGAAGCGCGTCGCGCACGGCAGCCAGGAGACGGGCTACGCCTACTTCGTCGTCGACGACGGCAAGGGCGGCAGCCTGGTCCAGGTCAACGTGCAGCCGGGAATGTCCGACACGGCCGGCGAGTTGTTCGGCTCCGACGCCGAGACGCTGGCCGACGGCACACGCGTCGCGACCCGGCAGGGACCGGGCGAGAAGGGCGGCGAGGGCGTCGTGATGTGGACCGTCGACACCCTGCGCAAGGACGGCCTGCGGGTGGTGATCAGCGCCTTCAACTCCGCTGCACAGGACCGGTCGGCGACGCGCGAGGAGCCCGCCCTGACGATCGGGCAGCTGCGGGCGATCGCGCTCAGCCCGCGGTGGCGCGGCTCCGAGGACTGACGAGGAAACCGGCGATGGACTGGCCTTCCGGCTCGGGCCCGGGCGTCGGCGACACAGAGCGCCGCGCCGCCGGCCGCGAACGCGACGCGCGACCGGCCGTGCGATCCGCCGCGCCGCCGCCCGGGCCGCCGCTCAGAAGACGTCCCCCCACGGCTGGTCCCAGATCTGCTTCACGCACAGCACCAGGAACAGCAGGCCCGCCAGCACCAGCATCGCGTTGCTCAGCAGTCCGTTGCGCCACGGGTGGGGCGTGCGCGCGGAGTTCAGCAGCCACAGCAGCGTCCCCGCCAGGAAGGGCAGGAAGGCCGCGCCCAGCACGCCGTACAGGATGATCAGGCGGAACGGCTGCCCCTGGAAGAGCAGCACGATCGGCGGGAACGTCAGCCACAGCAGGTAGGCCCGGAAGGGCCAGGACCGCTCCCGGTCGCCGGAGGCCACGTGCGCGGCGGCGGTGGACGAGGAGGAGGAGGGGGAAGGGGAGGGGGTTGAGCCGGGGGCGGAGGTGGCGGTGGTGGTCTCGGCGCGGTCGCGGTAGCGGGCCACGAAGTCGGCGAACATCAGGCTGACGCCGTGCCAGACGCCGATCAGCGAGGTGAAGGAGGTGGCGAAGAAGCCGATCAGGAAGAACGTGGCCGTCGCGCTCCCGTACCGCGCCTCCAGGATGTCGCTCAGCTGGACGAGCCCCTTGTCGCCGCTCGCGATCGCCACGTTCGCGGAGTGCAGCAGCTCCGCGCCGACGAAGAGCATGGCGACGACGAACACGCCGGTGGTGAGGTAGGCGATCCGGTTGTCGAGCCGCATCACCTTCATCCAGCCCGCGTTGGTCCAGCCCTTGGCGTTGACCCAGTACCCGTACGCGGCGAGGGTGATGGTGCCGCCCACGCCGCCGATCAGGCCGAGGGTGTTGAGGACGGAGTCCTTCTCGTCCGGCAGGACCGGCAGCAGGCCCGCGAACGCCTCGCCGAGGTGGGGGGTGACGCGGACCGCCAGATAGACGGTCACCACGAACATGACGCCCACCAGGACCGTCATGACCTTCTCGAAGACGGCGTACTTGTTGAACCACACGAACACCAGGCCGACCAGCCCGCAGGCGACGGCCCACCACCGCAGGTCCATCACGTCCGGGAACAGCGCCTGGAGCGGCAGCGCGCTCGACGACATCGCCGCCGCGCCGTAGACGAAGCCCCAGACGACGACGTAGGCGACGAAGAACCACGTCGTCCAGCGGCCCAGGCTCGCCCAGCCGTCGAAGAGGGTGCGGCCGGTGGCCAGGTGCCAGCGGCCGGCCGCCTCGGCGAGGGAGATCTTGACGAGGCAGCCGACGATCGCCGCCCAGAGCAGGGTGTAGCCGAAGTTGCTGCCCGCGATGAGCGTGGCCACCAGGTCGCCGGCGCCGACGCCGGTCGCGGCGACCACGATGCCGGGGCCGATGTACTTCCAACTGGATTTGCGCGGTGCGGCGTTGTCGTCGCTTCCGGGTGGAGTGCCGGTGGTCGTGGAATGTCCCGTGGAGTTTCCCGTGGGGGGTCCCGTGGTGTCCGCCATGAGGTCAAGAAAGCCCAAAGACACACGGGCGGCAAGAGGGCGTGCGCGATCTCCACCCGATGTGCTCACCGGGCTCGCGCGTGTGATCGCTTTCCGCGGATGGGGCCGCAATTACACTTCTCGGCCGGTCATGCGCCGTTCTTCGCATGGTTCCGGCCATCAGCGCTTTGTCCTCCCTTGACCTGTCCATGCCACGCATCGACGATGTGCGGCACCGCACCGCCGCACCCGGCACACGCACCGCCCCCCACGCCCCGACTCCCCACGAGGAGAGTTCATGCGACTTCGCATCCGCGGCTCAGGCGCCGCCGGCGGCCGGCGCACCGCCGTCCTCGCCGCCCTGCTGGCCCTCACCCTCGCGGCGCCCCTGTCGACGACGGTCACCGACGCGGCGGCGGGCGGCGCCCCGAGGACCGCGCCGTCCGCCGACGACGTCCGGCAGTACGAGGTCCACGTCCGGCACAGCACCCCGCACCTGCGCACCGCGATCGCCGCGTCCGGGGTGAGCGTCGACGAAGCCGACGAGGAGCGCGTCGTGGTCTCCGGCCGCGCCGAGCAGATCCGCCGCCTGCGCGCCCAGGGCTACGAGGTCTCCGCGCTGGGCGCGGTCCCGGACCGGGCCGGGCAGGACGGCAGACGGCTCTTCGACTTCCCCTCCGCCGACGCGAAGTACCACAACTACGCCGAGATGACGGCGGAGATCGACCAGCGCGTCGCCGCCCACCCCGCCATCATGAGCAAGCGCGTCATCGGCAGGTCCTACCAGGGCCGGGACATCGTGGCCGTCAAGATCAGCGACAACGTGGGAGTCGACGAGGCCGAGCCCGAGGTGCTGTTCACCCACCACCAGCACGCCCGCGAGCACCTCACCGTGGAGATGGCGCTCTACCTGATCCGCGAACTGAGCGCGGGCTACGGGTCGGACCCGCGGGTGACGAGCATGGTCGACGGCCGCGAGATCTGGATCGTCCCCGACCTCAACCCGGACGGCGGCGAGTACGACATCGCCACCGGCTCCTACCGCTCCTGGCGCAAGAACCGCCAGCCCGACTCCGGCTCCTCGTACGTCGGCACGGACCTCAACCGCAACTGGGACTTCAAGTGGGGCTGCTGCGGCGGCTCTTCGGGCTCCAGGTCGTCGGAGACCTACCGGGGCGCGTCCGCCGGGTCGGCGCCCGAGGTCAAGGTGGTGGCCGACTTCGTGCGCGGCCGGGTGGTGGGCGGCAGGCAGCAGATCACCGCCGGGATCGACTTCCACACGTACAGCGAACTCGTGCTCTGGCCGTTCGGGTACACCTACTCCGACACGGCGAGCGGCATGACCGCGGACGACAACGCCGCGTTCAAGGCCGTCGGGCGCAAGATGGCCGCGAGCAACGGGTACACGGCCGAACAGTCGAGCGACCTCTACCTCACCGACGGGTCGATCGACGACTATCTCTGGGGCACGCAGAAGATCTTCTCGTACACCTTCGAGATGTATCCGGCGTCCGGTGCGGGAGGCGGGTTCTACCCGCCCGACGAGGTCATCGAGCGGGAGACCTCCCGCAACCGGGACGCCGTGCTGCAACTCCTGGAGAACGCGGACTGCATGTACCGGTCCATCGGCAAGCAGAGCCAGTACTGCGCCTGACCACCGGTCACCGCGCCCGGCTAGTCGGCGTCCTTGACGTCGGAGCCGGTGTCGGCGTCAGCATCCTTCACGTCGGCGTCCGGGTCCTCGGCGTCGCCTTCTTCGAAGTAGGCGTCGAGGACCGCGTCGAGCTGCTCCTCCCACTCCTGGAAGCGCGCCCTGGCCGTGGCCTCGATCTCGATCGGGTACCAGCGACGGTCGGGGGTGTGCACCGTGATGGTGAACCGCTTGCCGAACCGCGGCGACTCGGTCTCGACGGCGCCGATCTCGTCCCAGCGGAACTCGCACGCCTCCTCGTCGAGCCGCAGGCGCACGCCCCGCGCGTCGGCGGTGAACCGGGCACGGCGGTCGGCGGCCTCGAAGACGGGACCGTCGGCGGGCTCCTCCGCACCGGGGGCGTCCGGCCCTTCGGCGGCGCCCTCCTCGGCGACGGGCTCCGCGCCGCCCGCACCGGCGCCCTTCGCGTCCGCGCCCTTCGCGTTCGCGGTCTTCGCGTCCGCGCCCTTCGCGTCCTCGGCCTTCACCTCCCCGGCGTCGACGGCCTCGTCCCCGGGCTGCGGCCCGTCCGCCGCCTTCGCGGCCGCGGGCGACGTGAGCCCGGGGATGAATGCCGGGTCGAATCCGGCGCCCTCCAGGGGCTGGCTGCTCGAACCTATGCGCTGCTCCACAGCGGGCAGTATGGTCGAAGATCCTGTGCCGGACACAGCCAGCCCCTACTTCGTTACGGGACTCGCGCACCGGGACCCGGGTGAGACCTAGACGAAGAGGCTCAATACGGCCGCCATCGCGAACCCGGCCAGCGAGAGCACCGTCTCCAGCACGGTCCACGTCCGCAGCGTGTCGCGCTCGCTGATGCCGAAGTACTTGGCCACCATCCAGAATCCGCCGTCGTTGACATGGCTGGCGAAGATCGAGCCCGCCGACACGGCCATGATGACGAGGGCCACGAAGGCCTGCGAGTGGTCGCCCTCGGCGAGCAGCGGCGCCACGATGCCCGCCGTCGTCACGATGGCCACCGTCGCCGAGCCCTGGGCGACCCGCAGCACCACCGAGATCAGGTAGGACAGCACGATCACCGGCAGGCCCACGTCGTTGAAGGTGTCCGAGAGCGCCTGGGCCACCCCGCTCGCCTTCAGGACGGCGCCGAAGACCCCGCCCGCGCCGACGACCAGCAGGATGTTGCCGACCGGCTTCAGCGAGGCCGTCGAGACCGTCTCCAGCGACTTGCGGGACCAGCCGCGCCGGATGCCCAGCAGGTAGTAGGCGAGCAGCAGGGCGATGGTCAGGGCCACGAAGGGGCTGCCGAAGAACTCGATCACCGAGCGTCCCGTGGAGGGGTCCAGGGCGATCGAGGAGAACGTGGCGGCGAGGATGAGCACCAGCGGCGTGCCGATGATCCCGACGACCGTGCCGAGCGGCACCGGGTCCTCGCGCGGCGTCACGCCCTGCGCCCGCTGCTCCGCGACGACGGCCTGCTTCGCCTCGGCCGTCGCCTCGACCATGTCCTGCGGCACGGCGACGAAGATGCGGCGGCCGACCCACGCCGCGTACGCCCAGGCCGCGAGCACCGCCGGGACGCCGCAGACGACGCCCATGAGGATGACCCGGCCGAGGTCGACGTGGAGGAGTCCGGCGGCCGCGACGGGGCCGGGGTGCGGCGGCAGGAACGCGTGGGTCATCGACAGGCCGGCGAGCAGCGGCAGGCAGTACAGCAGGATCGATTTGCCGCCGCGCCGGGCGGCCGCGTAGACGATCGGGGCGAGCACGAAGATGCCGACGTCGAAGAAGACCGGGATGCCGAAGATCAGGCCGGTCAGCCCCATGGCGAGGGGCGCGCGCCGTTCGCCGAACAGGCCGAGCAGCCGGGACGCCAGCACCTCGGCCCCGCCGCTGACTTCGAGGACCGCCCCGAGCATGGTGCCCAGGCCGATGATGATCGCGACATGGCCGAGGATGCCGCCCATGCCGGACTCGACGGTGGAGACGGCGTCCGAGCGCTGGACGGTGCCGAACAGCTCGGTGACGGACAGTCCGGCCAGCAGGCCGACGGCTATGGAGACGGCCAGGAGCGCCACGAAGGGCTGGAGTCTGACCTTGATGATCAGGTAGAGGAGGAGGGCGATGCCGAGGGCGGCGACCGTCAGCAGGCCCGCGGTGCCGTCGATCAGCAGGAGCAGCCCGCCGGTGTGGGGCGGGGCCCCGGCGGGGGCGGCCGCCGCGAGGGAGGAGGAGACGGGGGACATGGGCGACATGGGGGTCCTCTGGGGAGGTGCATCGGGCTTTCGGGCAGGGGGGATCGCGGCACGGCGCACCCCTGCGAGGGGGGCGCCGCGCCGTGCAGCCGTACGGGGTGAGGGGTACGGGGTCAGGCAGGCAGGCGGGCCGGCGGGCCGGCGGGCCGGCGGGCCGGCGGGAGAAGGGGGCCGGACGGGAGGGAGGGGGCGGCGGGAGCCGAAAGGGGGCGGCGGGAGCCGGGTTCGGCCGGGCGGTCGCGGGCCGGACGGCCGGGGGCGGGTGCGGGGGCGGGTACGGGGGCGGGCGGTCGTCAGCCGAGGACGGCGAGCGCGTCGATCTCGATCAGGAGGCCCGCCGGGAGGCCGACGTAGACGGTGGTGCGGGCGGCGGGCGGGGCGGTGAGGGCCTGCTCCCCGAAGTAGGCGTCGTACAGCTCGTTGAACTCGGCGAAGTGCGCGGTGTCGGTCAGGTAGACGCGGATCATCATCACGTCGTCCCAACTCGCGCCGCCCTCCTCGAGGATCGCCTTGACGTTGGCGAGGGTCTGCAGGGTCTGCTCGCGCAGCGTGGGCCCGGCGGGGACCGGGGGCCTGCCCTGCTCGGCGGGGAGGAAGCCGACCTGGCCCGCCACCTGGAGGATGTTGCCCTTCTTCACGCCGTGCGAGAACTTCGCGGGCGGGGTGGTGTGCGTGCCGGGGGTGAGCGCGGTCTTGTCGGTCATGCGGCGTTCAGTCCTTCGCTGCTTGCGTGATCGGGTTTCTGCCGGAGTACTCGCCGCTGACGGCGTCCGCCGCGCGGCGCACCAGGGGGAGCAGGGTGAGGAGTTCGTCGGCGGTGACGACGACGTTCGGCGCGGAGACCGACATCGCCGCGACCACCCGGCCGTCGGCGCCGCGGATCGGCGCGGCGACGCAGTTGATGGACTCCTCGTGGCCGCCGAGGTCGGTGGCCCAGCCCTGCTCGCGCACCTTCTCCAGCTCCCGCAGGAACGCGGGGGCGCTGGGCGTCGAGCGGGCCGTGTAGAGGGGGTAGTCGAGCTTCTCGGCGACGGCCCGGCGCTCGGGCTCGGGCAGGTCGGCGAGGAGCAGCTTGGCGACGGCGGCGACCGTGATGGCGACGGGCCGGCCGATCCGCGAGTACATGCGCACCGGGTAGCGGCTCTCCACCTTGTCGATGTAGAGGACCTCGCCCTCCTCGTACACGGCGAGGTGGACGGTGTGGCCGCAGGCCTCGTTGAGGCGGGCGAGGTGCGGGTGGGCGATCTCGCGGACGTCGAGGTTCTCCATCGCCTCCTGGGCGAGGGCGAAGAGGCGGGCGCCGAGGCGGTAGCGCTGGTCGGACTGGCGGTAGACGAGGCCGTGTTCGTGGAGGGTGCGCAGCAGCCGCAGGGCGGTCGACTTGTGCACGCCGAGGCGGTCGGCGACCTGTCCGAGGTCGGCGGGGCCTTCGGCGAGCAGGGGCAGGATGCTCAGGGCGCGGTCGACGGTCTGGCTCATGGGGTGCGTGCCTCCTCCGGTGCGGCCGGGGCTTGCGTCCAGCCCGGGCCGAGTCGCAGTCTCCCCCACGCGGTGTCGTCGAGGGCGGCGAGGCGGTCGGCGTGGTCGCGGGCGGGCGGCGTGGCGAGGTCGCCGGGGACGGTGAGGGCGGCGGCGGCCGTCAGGTGCCCGTGCCGGAGCCGGTCGCGCAGGGGCAGGCCGCGCAGGGTCGCGGAGAGGAACCCGGCGGCGAAGGCGTCCCCGGCGCCGACGGCGGCGACGACGTCGACCCGCGGGGCGGGGACGTGCAGGACGTGTTCCCGGTCGAAGACGGTCGCTCCGCGCGCCCCCTGCTTGACGACGAGCACCTCGGGGCCGGGCAGCGCGTGCCGTACGGCGTCGGCGCCGTCCAGTCCCCACAGGTCGGCCGCCTCGTCCTCGCCGACGAACACGAGGTCGGCGCCGCGGGCCAGTTCGAGCAGGACGCGGGGGCTGTTGCCGTCCGTCCACAGCCGGGGGCGGTGGTTGACGTCGAAGGAGACGAGGGGCCGGCCGGGCCGGCGGGCGGTGAGTTCGCGCAGCAGGCCGAGGCAGGTCGCGGAGAGGGCCGCGGTGATGCCGGTGAGGTGGAGCACGCGGGCGGCGTGCACGGCGTCGAGGTCGACGGCGGCCGCGGACATCGCGGAGGCGGCGGACCCGGCGCGGTAGTAGGCGACCTCGTGGTCGTCGCCGGCCCGGTCGGCGGCGGTGCGGAAGTAGACGCCGGTGGGGCGGCCGGGGTCGCGCCGCACGCGGCTCACGTCGACGCCGTAGGAGCCGATCGTCTCGACGAGGTGGTCGCCGAAGCCGTCCGCCCCGACGCGGCTGACCCAGCGCGCGGGGTGTCCGGCCGCCGCCAGGACGCAGACGACGTTGGACTCCGCGCCGCCGATGCCCCGGTCGAAGGAGGGCACGTCGGCGAGGCGTCCGGGCCGGGTGGGCAGGAGGGCGACCATGGACTCGCCGAGCGCGACGACGTCCACGACGCCGGGGGCGTCGCCGGGTCCGATGGCGGTCACGTCGTCGTGGCTCCGTAGGGCAGTGCGGGCCGGCTCATCCGTTGACCCCGCGTTGGCCGAGATGTTAGACAGCGGTAAGCGACATACGCAATGGACGTTGCAGGTGCTGCAACGCTCCTGATCAGGGAGGTTCCATGAGTACCGAGGCACTGGCGGCGCTCGCCCGGCTGGCCGGGGAACGCGTCGACCACCGCTTCAAGGGCCTCCCCCCGGACGCCGCCGGCCTCACCGTGGGCGAGCTGGCCGCCCAGCGCCGCAACCTGTTCACGGGCGGGTTCACCACCCCCGTCCTGGCCCTGTCCGCGGAGCGGCTGGAGCACAACCTCGCGCTCATGGAGACGTACGCGACCCGGCACGGCCTCGCCTTCGCCCCGCACGGCAAGACGTCCATGGCCCCGCAGCTGTTCCGCCGCCAGATCGACCGCGGCGCCTGGGGCATCACCCTGGCGGTCCCGCACCAGGTGTGGGTGGCGCGGGCGTACGGCGTCCAGCGGGTCTTCCTCGCCAACGAGCTGGTGGACCCGGCCGCGCTGCGCCGGATCTCCGCCGAGCTGGACCGCGACGAGGGCTTCCGCTTCGTCTGCTACGTCGACTCCGTGCGCGGCGTCGGGCTGATGGACGCGGCCCTGCGCGGCGCGCGCCGCCCGCTCGACGTCGTCGTCGAACTGGCCGCGGGCGACGGGGCCCGCACCGGTGTGCGCACGGAGCGGGAGTGCGCGGCGGTCGCCGACGCGGTGGCCGCCGCGCCCGCCCTGCGGCTGGTGGGGGTGGCGGGCTACGAGGGCGAGGTGCCGGGGGCCGACCCGCAGCGGGTGCACGCCTGGCTGCGGCGGCTGGTCGCCCTCGCCGCCGGCTTCGACGCGGCGGGCCGGTTCGCGGACGTGGAGGAGATCGTCGTGAGCGCGGGCGGCAGCGCCTGGTTCGACGCGGTCGCCGAGGTGTTCGCCGGCATCGGCGAACTGTCCCGGCCGGTGCTGAAGCTGCTGCGCTCGGGCGCGTACGTCTCGCACGACGACGGCCACTACCGCAGGCTGACGCCGTTCAACCGGGTGCCCGAGGAGGGCGCGCTGGAGCCCGCGTTCCGGCTGTGGACCCAGGTCGTCTCGCGCCCCTCCCCCGGCCAGGCGTTCGTCAACGCGGGCAAACGGGACGCGGCCTACGACCTCGACCTGCCCGTCGCGCAGACGATCCGCCGCGACGGCGCCGAACGCCCCGCCACCGGCGTCGAGGTGACCGCCCTGTCCGACCAGCACGCCTGGCTGCGCACCACCGCCGGCGCGGACGTCGAGGTCGGCGACTGGATCGGCCTGGGCCTGTCGCACCCCTGCACGTCCTTCGACAAGTGGCCGCTGATCCCGCTCGCCGAGGCGGACGGCACGGTCGTCGACTACATCCGCACGTTCTTCTAGAGCACCGGGCCGGAGGCCACCATGGAAGACCTCGTCATCCGGGACGCGGACGTCGTCGACGGCACCGGCGCGGACTCCTACCGCGCGGACGTGGTGATCGACGACGGCAGGATCGTCTCCATCGTCAAGGAGGCGGCGGCCGCGGGCTGTCTGCGCCCGAAGGCCGTGCGGGAGTTGGACGCCGAGGGGCTCGTCCTGTCCCCCGGCTTCATCGACATGCACGCCCACAGCGACCTCGCCCTGCTGCGCGACCCCGACCACAGCGCCAAGGCCGCGCAGGGCGTCACCCTCGAAGTCCTCGGCCAGGACGGCCTGTCGTACGCGCCGGTCGACGGGCCCACACTGGACGGCGTGCGCCGGGCCGTCGCCGGGTGGAACGGCCCCGGCGACGACGTCGACTTCGACTGGCGGTCGGTCGGCGAGTACCTGGACCGGCTGGACCACGGCTTCGGGGGCCGCGGCATCGCCGTCAACGCGGCCTACCTCGTCCCCCAGGGCACGGTCCGCGCCCTCGTCGTCGGCTGGGAGGACCGCCCGGCCACGGCGCGCGAACGGGACCGGATGCGGCGGCTGGTGGCGGAGGGCCTGGAGCAGGGCGCGGTCGGCATGTCGTCCGGGCTGACGTACACGCCCGGCATGTACGCGGGGAACGCCGAACTGACCGAGCTGTGCCGGGTGGTGGCGCGGTACGGCGGCTACTACTGCCCGCACCACCGCAGTTACGGCGCCGGCGCGCTGGAGGCGTACGCGGAGATGGTCGAGCTGACCCGCGAGGCGGGCTGCCCGCTGCACCTCGCCCACGCCACCATGAACTTCGGCGTGAACGAGGGCCGGGCGCCGGACCTGCTCGCCCTGCTCGACGAGGCGCTCGGCGCGGGCGCCGACATCAGCCTCGACACCTACCCCTACACGCCCGGCTGCACCACGCTCGCGGCCCTGCTGCCCAGCTGGGCGAGCGAGGGCGGCCCGCGCGAGGTCCTGCGCCGGCTGGCCGACGACGCGACGGCCGAGCGCATCCGCCACGACCTGGAGGTGACCGGCGCGGACGGCTGCCACGGGGTGCCGGTGGACTGGGGGACGATCGAGATCTCGGGGGTGACGGACCCGGCGCTCGGCGGCTTCGTCGGCCGCACGGTCCGCGCGTCGGCCGAACGGCTGGGCGAGGACCCGTGGACGACCGCGCGCCGTCTGCTGATCGACGACGGGCTCGGGCCGACGATCCTCCAGCACGTCGGCCACGAGGAGAACGTGCGCGCGATCATGCGCCACCGCGTCCACACGGGCGGCTCCGACGGCCTGCTGACGGGCGCGAAGCCGCACCCGCGCGCGTACGGCACGTTCCCGCGCTATCTCGGCCACTACACGCGGGAGCTGGGGATCCTCACGCTGGAGGAGTGCGTGGCCCACCTGACCGGCCGCCCGGCGGCCCGGCTGCGGCTGCCGGACCGCGGTCTGGTCCGCGAGGGGTACCGGGCCGACCTGGTGCTGTTCGACCCGCGCACGGTGGCGGCGGGCTCGACGTACGACTCCCCGCGCACCCTGCCCACGGGCATCCCGCACGTCCTGGTCGACGGCCGCTTCGTCGTCGAGGACGGCCGGCGCACGGACGTGCTGGCGGGGCGGGCGGTCCGTCGCAGTCCCGTGTGACGGGACGCCCCGCCGCCCCGCCGTCCCGTCCTACGGCTTGGGCAGGGTGCAGCCGCTCTTGTTCAGGCTGAGCTGGTTGCCGGTGGTGAAGCAGGCCGGGATGAGGTAGGTCTCCTGGGCGTAGTTGATGCCCTTGCGGACGGTGACGTTGCCGTTGGCGTCGACCTCGCACGGGTTGTTCTCCGTGCAGCGCTGGCCGTCCTCGTTGCCGGTGTTGTTGACGGCGACGACCTTGCCGGTGGACTGGTCGATCACCGGCGAGCCGGAGGTGCCGCCGATGGTCTGGCAGGCGGAGGTGTAGCGGACCGAGTCCTTCCAGGTCCAGGCGCCCTCCTTCATCCGGTAGACGAACCCGTCGATGGCGCAGTTGTAGAGCCGCTTCCAGTAGCCGGACGCCACGGTGATGGCGGTGCCGGCGACCGGGTGGGTGTCCTGCACGGTGAGCGCGGAGATCCCGTACGCGTTCTTGATCGACGCGTAGGTGCTGGTGAGCTGGTAGATGGAGATGTCCGTGTCGGTCATCGTCCCGTAGGCCAGCTTGCTGGCGCGCAGGGTCGCGACGCGGCCGCCGGACGAGTTGAGCAGGCTGAACGTGCGGCTGGACGCCTGGTTGACGAGCACCTCGCCCGGCTCGGGGAAGCCGGTCGACAGGCAGTGGCCGTTGGAGAGGACCAGCGCCGGGTCGGTGTCCAGGGAGTTCGGGAAGCGGACGACCGAGCCGGAGCAGTTGCTGAGCGCGACGGTGCCGGCGAGGTTGACGGCCCGCAGCGCGGGAGCGGCCGACGCGGTCGCGGTCGCGCCGCCCGCGGGGGCGGGGGCCGCGGTGACGGTGGAGGCGCCGGTGGCGGGCTGCGCGTCCGCCGGTGCGGCGACCGCGGGCGCCGCACCGGCCCCGGCGACGGCCAGGGCGAAGAACGCGGCGACGAGAGGCTTTCTCATGTGGGGGTCCCCTCTTACGACAGGACGGCCGGAGATCTTCCGGCCGCCCGTGGAGTTGTCATGCGCATTGTTAGTGCACGGAGAGGTGAGGACAAGGGTGGGTTTTCGGCCGCCGGAAGGGAGCGTCCGCTTGCCCGGCGGCGGGGAACGCGGCGGCGCACGCGATCGCGGCCGCGCACGGGCGGCACACGTCCGGCACACGTCCGGCACACGTTCGGCCGCACCGGGGGCGCGGCTTCTCCGCCCGGCCCGGGAACGCCCGCCGGGGGCGCCCCGGGAAACCCGCGGGGCGCGGGGAACGCCGGGAGGGCCCGAAACGGCGGGGGCGCCGGAGGCGGGTGTGACGCAGGGGGCGTCCGGCCGGCGCGAGCGCCGACCAAAACGCACCAAATCACCCGTCTCGCGTGGCGGAAAACACGCCCCACGGAGCGTTACCGGGCCGTAAGCTCCCAGACATGCAGGTGATCCAGTCGACCAAGCTCGCCAACGTCTGTTACGAGATCCGGGGACCGGTTCTCGAGGAGGCGATGCGCCTGGAAGCGGCCGGCCACCGCATCCTCAAGCTGAACACCGGCAACCCGGCCGCCTTCGGCTTCGACTGCCCGCCGGAGATCCTGGAGGACATCCTCCGCAACGTCTCCACGGCGCACGGCTACGGCGACGCCAAGGGGCTGCTGGCCGCCCGCAGGGCCGTCGTGATGCACAACCAGACGCTCGGCATCGAGACGGACGTCGAGCACGTCTTCGTCGGCAACGGCGTCTCCGAGCTGATCGTCATGGCGATGCAGGGCCTGCTGGACGACGGGGACGAGGTCCTGGTCCCGTCCCCGGACTACCCGCTGTGGACCGCCGCCGTGTCGCTCTCCGGCGGCACCGCCGTGCACTACCGGTGCGACGAGCAGTCGGACTGGATGCCGGACCTCGCGGACGTCGAGCGCAAGGTCACCGACCGCACCAAGGCGATCGTCATCATCAACCCGAACAAC
The DNA here is from genome assembly GCF_036226605.1 of Streptomyces sp. NBC_00704. NCBI lineage: Bacteria > Bacillati > Actinomycetota > Actinomycetes > Kitasatosporales > Streptomycetaceae > Streptomyces > Streptomyces sp. NBC_00704. The sequence goes on along the minus strand of NZ_CP109000.1, from coordinate 5,179,796 downwards.
CCGACGGGCGCGGTGTACGACGAGGCGATGGTGCGGGGGCTGACCGACATCGCGCGCCGCCACAACCTGCTGGTCTGCTCGGACGAGATCTACGACAAGATCCTCTACGACGGCGCCGTCCACACCCCCACCGCCAAGGTCGCCCCGGATCTGCTCACCCTCACCTTCAACGGCATGTCGAAGGCGTACCGGGTGGCCGGCTACCGGGTGGGCTGGATGGCGATCTCCGGCCCGCGCGCGCACGCCGACTCCTACATCGAGGGCCTGACGATCCTGGCGAACATGCGCCTGTGCGCGAACATGCCGGGCCAGCACGGAGTGGTGGCCGCGCTCAGCGGACGCCAGACGATCGGCGACCTGGTGCTGCCGGGCGGACGCCTCAAGGAGCAGTTGGACACGGCGTACGACCTGCTCACGCAGATCCCGGGCGTGACGTGCGTGCGGCCCAAGGGCGCGCTGTACCTGTTCCCGCGCCTGGACCCGGCCGTCTTCAAGATCAAGGACGACCGGCGGATGGTCCTGGACCTGCTGCGCCGGGAGAAGATCATGGTCGTCCAGGGCACCGGCTTCAACTGGCCCGAGCCCGACCACTTCCGGGTCGTCACCCTGCCCTCGGTGACGGACCTGCGGGACGCCATGGGCCGGATCGCGCGCTTCCTGGACGGCTACGGCCAGCTTTAAACGCGATGTGGGCGGCGACTTCGGCCGAGTCGCTACTTTAGACGAAATCCAAGCTAGGATGGTTTCCTGACAGCACAGGAGGCCATCCTCATGTACGAGCCGATCCGCACCCCTTCTTCCCGTGGGTCCGTCCCCACCACGATGGCCGACTCGCCCGCGGACTTCCCGCACCGCTCGCGCGAGGAGGAGCTGGACATCCAGCTCGCGGGGCATCTCGCGGCGCTGCTCGCCGTCACCGACGAATTGCGCGCGGCGGCGCCCTCCGACGACCTGGACTCCGCGGCCGCGCGGCTCGCCCAGCAGGTCACCCGGTTGCGGGGCGGCCGCGCCCCGGCCCGCGCGCCCCTCGCCGCCGACCCGGCGAAGCCGCGCCTGACGGCCGCGCACGAGCGGGCGCACGCCCTGGCCGGCCGCGCCCTCGTGGTCGCCGCCTCCCGCGCGGACACCTCGGCGGCGATCCTGGCGGCCCAGCGCATGGACGCGCACGCCGCCGCGCTGGTCGGGACCGGCGAGCTGAGCGCCGCCGGCTGAACCGCCGCCGGCCGACCCCCTCCGCGGGGTCCCTGAACGGCCCCGGTCCGCGTGCACCCGCAGCGACGCGCGGACCGGGCGCCATTTTCCCCACGCCCCGCCCAGCCCCGCCCCGATACGGGCATGGGCCGCCCGAAGACGCGCGCGAACCGGTGGGAACGGGCGAGGGCCCGCCGTCGTCCTCCCGTCGGGGCTGACGGGGGGACGACGACGGGCCCATGGCCGCGCACGCCGTTGTACGCGGCTCGCCGGTTCGCACCGCGGCCGGCCGTGACGATCACTGGTCAGGGCTCACCCACACCGGCCGCGGAGTCTTTCGGGGCGGGACTCAGCCCAGGCGCTCCACCAGCGCGCGGTACTCGTCCCACAGCTCCTTCGGGGTGTGGTCGCCGAAGGTGTTGAGGTGCTCGGGGACCAGGGCGGCCTCCTCGCGCCAGATCTCCTTGTCGACGGTGAGGAGGAAGTCGAGGTCCTCGTCGGCGAGGTCCAGGCCCTTGGTGTCGAGGGCGCCCTTGGCCGGCAGGACGCCGATCGGGGTCTCGACGCCCTCGGCGCGGCCGTCCAGTCGCTCCACGATCCACTTCAGGACGCGGCTGTTCTCGCCGAACCCGGGCCAGACGAACTTGCCCTCGTCGTTCTTGCGGAACCAGTTGACGTAGTAGATCTTCGGCAGCTTCGCCTGGTCCTTGCCCTTGGCGACGTCGACCCAGTGGCCCATGTAGTCGCCCATGTTGTAGCCGCAGAACGGCAGCATGGCGAACGGGTCGCGGCGCAGCTCGCCGACCTTGCCCTCGGCGGCGGCGGTCTTCTCGCTGGCCACGTTGGCGCCGAGGAAGACGCCGTGGTTCCAGTCGAAGGACTCCGTCACCAGCGGGACCGCGCTCGCGCGCCGGCCGCCGAAGAGGATCGCGGAGATCGGCACGCCCCGCGGGTCCTCCCACTCGGGCGCGATGATCGGGCACTGGGCGGCGGGGGTGGTGAAGCGGGCGTTGGGGTGCGCGGCCGGGACGCCGGACGCGGGCGTCCAGTCGTTGCCCTTCCAGTCCGTGAGGTGGGCGGGGGTCTCCTGCGTCATGCCCTCCCACCAGACGTCGTTGTCGTCGGTGAGGGCGACGTTGGTGAAGACCGAGTTGCCCCACAGCGTCTTCATCGCGTTGGCGTTGGTGTGCTCACCGGTGCCGGGCGCGACGCCGAAGAAGCCGGCCTCGGGGTTGATGGCGTACAGCCGGCCGTCCTCGCCGAAGCGCATCCAGGCGATGTCGTCGCCGATGGTCTCGACGGTCCAGCCGGAGACGGTCGGCTCCAGCATGGCGAGGTTGGTCTTGCCGCAGGCGCTCGGGAAGGCCGCGGCCACGTACTTGGACTCGCCGGTGGGCGGGGTGAGCTTGAGGATCAGCATGTGCTCGGCGAGCCAGCCCTCGTCGCGGGCCATGACGGACGCGATGCGCAGGGCGTAGCACTTCTTGCCGAGCAGGGCGTTGCCGCCGTAGCCGGAACCGTAGGACCAGATCTCGCGGCTCTCGGGGAAGTGCGAGATGTACTTGGTGGAGTTGCACGGCCACGGGACGTCGGCCTCGCCCTCGGCCAGCGGCGCCCCGAGCGTGTGCACGGCACGCACGAAGAACCCGTCGGAGCCGAGTTCGTCCAGCACCGGCTGTCCCATGCGGGTCATGGTGCGCATGGATACGGCGACGTAGGCGGAGTCGGTGATCTCGACGCCGATGGCGGAGAGGTCCGAGCCGAGCGGGCCCATGCAGAACGGGACCACGTACATGGTGCGCCCGCGCATCGAGCCGCGGAACAGGCCCTTCTCACCGGTGAAGATCTCCCGCATCTCGGCGGGGGCCTTCCAGTGGTTGGTCGGGCCCGCGTCCTCCTCCTTCTCGGAGCAGATGAAGGTGCGGTCCTCGACGCGCGCGACGTCGGTGGGGTCGGAGGCCGCGTAGTAGGAGTTGGGGCGCTTGACCGGGTCGAGCCTCTTGAACGTGCCCTTCTCGACGAGCTCCCCGCACAGGCGCTCGTACTCGGCCTCGGATCCGTCACACCAGACCACGTTGTCCGGCTGCGTCAGTTCGGCGATCTCGTTCACCCAGGAGACGAGTTCCTGGTGGTCGGTGGGGATGACGGGGGGAGCCGCGTTCTCGCGCGCCACGATTGCTCCTAAAAAGAGGGATTTTTTGTTGGAGGCCCCGTGGGGGCTGCGACCCGGATGCTTCTCGGTGTGACCTCGGGCGCTCATCCGGTGTCGACCGCACTCATTTGATCCTCCGATGTCCGCGCCCATATGTCCAGAGGGCCTCACAGGTGAGCGGAGTGAGGATGGCCACGTGTAGAGCCGTCACTTTGCGTCCACTTGACGTTCAGCCGATCGCCGGTCGACCGGAGCGCCGTGAGACGCCCGCCACTCCCGGTCCACGGCCCGGCCCAGGAGGCCTCTGACCTACGGGCGCGTAGGTACGATTGAGTGCATGACAGCGCCCGTTCCCGACGCGCCCACGGACACGCCGGCCGCCGGCCGTGGTCCCGTGGCGCTCTCCCTGCCGCATCCGGTCAAACCCAAGCTCCGCGGCTGGCTGCACCTCGGAATGTTCCCGGTCGCCCTCGTCGCGGGCTTCGTGCTCACCGCCCTCGCCGACTCCACCCGCGGCCGCATCGCGTGCGGCGTCTACGCCGTCACCGCCTGCCTGCTGTTCGGCGTCAGCGCCCTGTACCACCGGGGCGACTGGAGCCCGCGCATGGACCGCGTCCTGCGCAGGCTCGACCACGCGAACATCTTCCTGATCATCGCGGGCACCTACACCCCGCTCGCCCTGCTGCTCCTGCCGGGCTCCACCGGCCGGTGGCTGCTGTGGGGCATCTGGGCGGCCGCGCTCGCCGGGATCGCCTTCCGCGTCTTCTGGGTCGGCGCCCCGCGCTGGCTCTACACCCCCTGCTACATCGCGATGGGCTGGGCCGCCGTCTTCTTCCTGCCCGACTTCATGCGCACCGGCGGCGTCGCCGTGATGCTCCTGGTGATCGTCGGCGGGCTGCTCTACAGCGCGGGCGGCGTGATCTACGGCATCAAGCGCCCCAACCCCTCCCCGCGCTGGTTCGGCTTCCACGAGGTGTTCCACTCCCTCACGGTCGCCGCCTTCCTCGCGCACTACATCGGCATCTCCCTGGTGGCCTACCAGCACGGATGACACACCGGCGGCGCCCTCCCCGCCACCCCTCCCACCCGGCCACGGCTCTCCAGCCGTGGCCGTTTTCCGTGTGCCCGGAGACCCAGAGTATTGACAGCGGCCATCTTTTGACAGCTACTCTCATTTCATGGTTACTCTCACGAACGCGAACCCGGACGCGGTGGAACCCGACCCGCGCCGCTGGTGGGCCCTCGGCGCCCTCGTCGCCAGCATGCTCACGCTCGGCTTCGACACGACGATCCTCAACGTGGCCCTGCCGACCATGGCCGAACAGCTCGGCGCCACCACCGGGCAGCAGCAGTGGATGGCCGACGCCTACGTCGTCGTCTTCGCGGCGCTGATGCTCCCCGCCGGCCTCCTCGGCGACCGGTTCGGCCGGCGCCGGATGCTGATCACCGGGCTCGGGGTCTTCCTCGCCGGGTCCCTCGTCGGCGCCCTGGCCGAGAACGTCGGCGCCGTGATCGCCGCCCGCGCGGTGATGGGCGTGGGAGCCGCCCTCATCACCCCGCTCGCGCTGTCCGTGCTGCCCTCGCTGTTCGCGCCCGGGGAGCGGACCAAGGCCGTCGGCATCGTCTCCGCGGGCTCGACGCTCGGCCTGCCGCTCGGACCGATCATCGGCGGCTGGCTGCTCGACCACTTCTGGTGGGGCTCGGTCTTCCTGATCAATGTGCCCATGGCCGCGCTCGGCATCGCCGCCTGCGTGTTCCTGCTGCCCGAGACCCGCGACCCCGCCTCCCCGCGGGTGGACCTCCTCTCCGCCGCGCTCACCGCGGCCGGGCTCGGCGCCCTCGTCTACGCGATCATCGAGGCCCCCACCCGCGGCTGGGGCGACCCGCTGGTACTGGCCGCGTTCGCCGCCGCGGCGGTCCTGATCACCGCGCTGGTGCTGCGCGAACGGCGGGTGCGGCGGCCCATGCTGGACATGACGCTGCTCGCCCACCGCGGCTTCCTGTTCAACACGCTCGCCGCGACCCTGGTGATGTTCGTCCTGTCCGGGCTGCTCTTCGTGCTGCCTCCCTACCTCCAGGTCGTCCTCGGCCACGACGCCCTCGGCACCGGCGTCCGGCTGCTGCCGATGATGGGCGGCCTGATCATCGCCGCGCGGGCCGCGCAGCCCGTCGTGACCCGGTTCGGGGCGCGCGGCGTGGTGAGCGCGGGACTGGTGGTGCTGGCCTTCGCCGCGCTGCTGGGCAGCCGCACCACCGCCGACTCCGGCTACGGCTTCACCGCGCTGTGGCTGTCGGTCGTCGGCTTCGGCTTCGGCTTCTCGGTCGTGCCCGCGATGTCGGGCGCGCTGGACGCCCTGCCCGCCGACCGCGCCGGCAGCGGCTCCGGGCTGCTGATGACCCTGCGCCAGGTCGGCGGCGCCGTCGGCATCGCCCTGCTCGGCAGCGTGCTGGCGGACGCCTTCCGCGACCGGCTCGACGTCACCGGCCTGCCCGCCGGGGCCGCCGACACCGCCGGCGGGTCGGTGGTCGCCGCCCACGCGGTCGCCGACCGGGTCCACGCGGGCCCGCTCGCCGCCTCCGCGGACGCCGCCTACGTCCACGGCATGGGCCTCGTCATGCTGGTGTGCGGGATCGCCGCGCTGGTCTCCGCGCTGCTGGCGGCGGCCTTCCTGCCCGGAACCCGGTCCGGCCGGACCGCCGCCGCCGCCGGGGCCGCCGGTCCCGACGTGGTGGCCGCCGACGCCGATGCCCGACAATGAGGCCCATGACGGCCGCACGCACCAGCTCTCCCGCCGACCGCCCCCGACCGGGCCTGCGCGAACGGAAGAAGACCAAGACCCGCGAGGCGATCCGCGCCGCCACCTACGCGCTCGTCGGGGAACAGGGCTACGACGCCACGACGATCGACCAGATCGCCGAGCGCGCCGAGGTGTCGCCGTCGACCGTCTTCCGCTACTTCCCGACCAAGGAGGACATCGTCCTCACGGACGAGTACGACGCCGTCATCGTGGAGGAACTGCGGGCCCGCCCGAAGGACGAGGCCTGGACGGACTCCATCCGCCACGTCATGCTCGCCGCCGCCCGCACGGGCATCGAGGACGACATGGAGGTGGCCCGGCTGCGCACGCGGCTGCTGGTGGAGGCCCCGGCCGTGCGGTCGCGGATGATGGAGAGCATGTCGGTCACCGGCCGGCTGCTCCGCGAAGCGATCGCCGAGCGCACCGGCCTCGACCGCGACGGCCTGGAGGTCCGCGTCCACGCGATGTCCCTCGTCGGCGGCCTGATGGAGACCTCCCTGTACTGGGCCGAGAACGGCCACCAGGGCGACTTCGCCGGCCTCCTCGACCGCGCCCTGGACGTCCTGGAACACGGCCTGGGCCGGGAGAACTGCTGAGCCCCGGCCGCTCCCCCGTGCCATCCTGACCAGGTGAACGCATTCCGGATCCGCGTCGAAGTCGCGCCCGAACTGGCCCTGTTCGTCCCGCACGCCCGGCGCGCCGGCGCCACCGACCTCGCCGTCGACGGCGTCTCCACCCTCGGCCATGTCGTCGAGTCGCTCGGCGTGCCCCTCACCGAGGTCGGCGCCCTGCTCGTCGACGGGCGGGAGCGGCCCGTCTCGCACATCCCCGCCGCCGGCGAGTCGGTGAGCGTGCGCCCGGTCGCCCGCCCCCAGCCGGTGCCGGGCGCCCCGCTGCGCTTCCTCCTCGACGTCCACCTCGGCACCCTCGCCCGCCGGCTGCGCCTGCTCGGCGTCGACGCGGCCTACGAGTCGACCGACATCGGGGACCCGGCCCTCGCCGCCCGGTCGGCGGCCGAACAGCGGGTCATGCTCAGCCGCGACCGGGGCCTGCTGCGCCGCCGCGAACTGTGGGCCGGCGCCTACGTCTACAGCACCGCCCCCGAGGAACAACTCCGCGACGTCCTCGACCGGTTCGCGCCCGGCCTGCGGCCCTGGACCCGGTGCACCGCCTGCAACGGGCTGCTGAAGCAGGCCACCAAGGAAGAGGTCGCCGGCCAGCTCCGCCAGGGCACCCAGCAGTCCTACGACGTCTTCGCCCAGTGCCGCTCCTGCGGCCGCGCCTACTGGAAGGGCGCGCACCACGAGCAGCTGGTCGCCATCGTGGAACGCGCCCTGGCGGAGTTCGCGGGCTAGCGCGACACACGCCCTACGGCCCCGGTTCCCCCCAGCCCCTGTCCCGCCCGCCGCCCCTGCCGTCCGTCAGCCGCCCAGCGCGTCGCGCAGCCGTCGCGGGTCGGTGGTCGGGGCGTCGCAGGTGAAGCCGCGGCAGACATAGGCGGCCGGCCGCCCGTCGACCAGCGGCCGGCCGGCCAGCAGCGGGAACTCGTCGCCGCCCGCCTCCCCGAACGCGACGACCGCTCCGGGAGCGGCGCCCAGCAGGGCCGTCCGGTGCAGCTCCCGCGCGGCCGGGTCGTCCGGCCCCGCGCCGACGACCGCGACCTCGCGCGGACCGTCCAGCAGCGCCTCCGCCGCGGCCAGCCCCCAGCCGATGAACCGGGGAACGCGCGGACCCAGCGCCTTCACCACGCCCAGCGCCCGCTCGGCCGCCGTGCGGTGGCGCTCCGAGCCGGTGTGCGCCGCATAGCCGAGCAGCGCCGCGGCCGCGGCCGTCCACCCGGAGGGCACGGCGTTGTCGGTCGGGTCCTGCGGGCGCCGGATGAGCCGCTCGGCGTCCACGGCCGTGTCGAACAGGGAACCCGATCCGGCGTCCACGAACCGGGTGAGGACGTGGTCGAGCAGGAACCCGGCGAACTCCAGCCAGACGCCCTCCCCGGTGACCGAGGCGAGCGCCAGGAACCCCTCGGCGACGTCGGCGTAGTCCTCCAGGACGCCCGCGTGGGCGCCGGCCTGCCCGTCCTTGCTGGTGCGGGCGATGCGGGCCTGGTCGTCCAGGTGCAGCCGCACGAGGAGGTCGGCGGCGGCGAGGGCCGCGTCGACGAGATCGGGACGGTCGAAGTACGCGCCCGTCTCGGCGAGCGCGGCGATCGCCAGCCCGTTCCAGGCGGCGACGACCTTGTCGTCCCGGCCGGGAGCGGGCCGTCCCGCACGGGCCCGGAACAGCCGGCTCCTGATCGACTCGATCCTCGCGGCGTCGGACAGGCCGTCCTGCTGCGGGAGTTGCAGCACCGAGGCGCCGTGCTCGAAGGTGCCCTCCTCGGTCACCCCGAAGTGGCGGGCGGCCAGCTCGGCGTCCTCCTCGCCCAGCACCTCCCTCAACTGGGCGGGCGTCCAGGCGTAGTACGCGCCCTCGACGTGCCGGCCGGTGCCGTCGTCGCTGTCGGCGTCGAGCGCGGAGGCGAACCCGCCCTGCTCGGTGCGCAGTTCCCGCACCATGAAGTCGGCGGTCTCCAGGGCGACCCGCCGCGCGAGCTCCGAGCCCGTGGCGCGCCACAGGTGCGCGTAGACCCGGCACAGCAGCGCGTTGTCGTAGAGCATCTTCTCGAAGTGCGGCACGGTCCAGTCGCGGTCCACGGAGTAGCGGGCGAAACCGCCGCCGAGCTGGTCGTAGATCCCGCCGCGGGCCATCCGTTCACAGGTGTCGCGGGCCATCTGGAGAGCGCCCTCGGCCCCGGTGCGCGCGTGGTGGCGCAGCAGGAACTCGATCACCATGGACGGCGGGAACTTCGGCGCCCCGCCGAATCCGCCGCGCTGCGGGTCGTACTCGCGGGTCAGCCCGAGCAGCGCCTGCGACAGCTCCTGCTCTCCGGGGGCCTGACTGTCGCCGAAGGAGATCTCGCGCCCCGCCAGATCCCGGACGATCTTCCCGGCGACCTCGGCGACCTCGTCCCGCCGGTCGGTCCAGGCCTGCCGGACCCCTTCCAGCACCTGCTGGAAGGAGGGCATGCCGTGCCGGGGCTCGGGCGGGAAGTACGTGCCGAAGTAGAAGGGCTCGCCGTCCGGCGTCAGGAACACGGTCATGGGCCAGCCGCCCTGGCCGGTGGCCGCCTGCACGGCCTCCATGTAGACGGCGTCGACGTCGGGCCGCTCCTCGCGGTCGACCTTCACGCTGACGAAGTGCTCGTTGAGGCGGTCGGCGGTCTCCTGGTCCTCGAAGGACTCGTGCGCCATCACATGGCACCAGTGGCACGCGGAGTAACCGACGGACAGCAGAACGGGCACGTCGCGCCGCTTCGCCTCCTCGAACGCCGCCGGCCCCCAGGGCCACCAGTCGACCGGATTGTCGGCGTGTTGCAGCAGATAGGGCGAGGTCGCGCCAGCCAGCCGGTTCATGCGATTCAGCCTCTCACACGACCCGATCCAGCACACGAAGCCCTGGCGGACGGGGCCCTCGAGGACATACGCGGCCCGGGGCCCCTCGGTTCGGATTCCCGAACCCGCGGACGGGTGGTCACCCCATGGTGGCGGGTGCCGCACTCTCCGTAACGTGAGGGACATGCACCTCTCGGTCCGTCGCAGGCGCGTCCCGTTCCGCGCCGTCGCCCTCACCCTCGCCCTCGCCGCCCTCCCCGCCCTGACGTGCGGCGCCCCGGCGCCCGGGAGCCCGGCGTCCGCGGACCCGTCGCTGCAAGGGCTGTGGCGGAGCAGCGGATACGGCACCGTCGTCGCGGTCAGCGGCCGTCGCCTTCGCACCTACGAGACGACGCGCGTCAGCTGCCTGCCCGGCGGCCTGGAGGCCGAGCAGCACGGCTCGCCCCGGGCGGGCGGCGCCGTGGACTTCACGCCGGCGGTCAGCCAGGAGGCCGGGCCCCTCACCCTGACCCCGGACACCGGCGGCGACGGCGACTCCGTCCGGCTCCGCTTCGAGGACGACGCGGGGTTCCGCACCCTGCACCGCGTCCGTGGACTCCCCGCGAGGTGCGGCCGGAAGCCTGCCGGGGACCCCCGCTCGGTCTTCGACGTCTTCTGGCAGACGTACGCGGAGAACTACCCCTCGTTCGCGGCGAAGGGCGTCGACTGGGCCGCCGTACGCGACCGCTACCGCCCCGCCGTCACCGCCCGCACCACCGACGCCGAACTGTTCGGCGTCCTCACGCGCATGATCGGGCCGCTGCACGACGCCCACACCGCGATCGTCGCCGGGAACCGGCGCTTCACGGGCCGTCGGGCGGACACGAGGACGCCGACCCCCGACACCGTCAGGAAGATCGACGAGGCGACGGCCGCGAGCGTGGGCACGCCCCAACGGCGCTGGGGGCGCGGCGCCATCGGCTACGCCGACCTGCCCCACCGCGTCGGCTATCTGCGCATCACCCGTTTCTCCGGCTTCACCGGGAACGGCGACTACGCGGGAGACCGGGCCGCACTCGACGAAGCCCTCGACGCCGTCCTGACCGGTGCGCGCACCCGTGGCCCCCGGGCGCTGCGCGCCCTCGTCGTCGATCTGCGGTTCAACGGCGGCGGATCCGACGCCCTCGGGCTGCGCCTCGCCTCCAGGCTCACCTCCCGCGCGTACCCCGCCTATGCGAAGCGGGCCCGCGACGACAGCGCGGGTGCGCGGCGGTTCACCCCGGCCCAGCCGATCCAGGTGGTGCCACGGTCAGACCGTCCGGTCTTCACCGGCCCGCTCGCCGTGCTCACCGGCCGCCTGACCGTCAGCGCGGGAGAGACCTTCACCCAGGCCCTCATGAACCGCGTCCCGGCTCCCGTCCGCATCGGGGAGAACACCCAGGGCGCTCTGTCCGACACCATGGACCGGGCCCTGCCCAACGGCTGGTCCCTCACCTTGCCCAACGAGAAGTACCTCGCCCCGGACGGCGCCGCCTTCGACGGGACCGGTATCGCGCCCACCGTCCGCGTGCCCGTCTTCACCGGCGCCGACTTCGCGGCCCACCGCGACAGCGCCCTCACCCGGGCCCGTGAGCTTCTCGGCTGAGGCGGGCGGGCTGGCCCCTCCGCAGGCCTGTGCGGGAGGCGGGCCGGGGTCGTCCAGGGTGCGCAGGACCAGGCCGGAGGCCGGCTTCGGGCCGAAGGAGGTCGACTTCCGCGGCAGGGTGACGCCGCGGCGCGCCAGGTCGTGGACCAGTTCCTCGCGCACCGGATGCAGCAGCACGGCGGTGGCGCCGAGGGCTTCGGCCCGCGCCACCGCCGCCTCCGCGTCGTGCACGTAGGCGACGGAGTCGGCGGCGTCCGGGACGCGCCACACCCGGGCCAGGAGGGTTTCGTGCAGCACGGCGGCGTCCAGGGCGTGCCAGTCCGCCGGACGGTCCCGTCTCGCCGTACGGGCGAGGAGCGCCGGGTCGGGCCTGTCGAGGAGGTGGTAGGAACCGTCGCCCGCGAGGAGGAAGGCGTTGCCCTTGGAGGCCGCTTCCGCCAGGGCCGCCATGGCCCGGGGAAGGGACGTGTCCAGGCGCCGGACGCGGAAGGAGTCTCCCACCGCGGCCAGCGCCTCGGACACGGGAAGACGGTGGAGGAGCCGGTGGATCGCGTTGACCTGGAGGGGGTACAGCGCCGTGTCCACGAGGAGGACGAGGGCGTAGTCCCAGGGGCCGGGCGTCCCGGCCCGCTCCCGTTGCAGACGCAGGTACGTGGCCCACCGGTGGTGGCCGTCGGCGATGAGCGCCTGGTGTCCGGCGAGGTGATCGGCCGCTTCGGCGACCTCGGCCGGGTCGGTCACCGACCACAGGCGATGGCGGAAGCCGTCCCGCGTGGTGGTGACCAGCAGGGGAGGGCCGGCCGTCGCCCGCTCGACGACGGACGCGGCCGCGGCCGGTCCGGCGGCGCCCCGGTAGCCGAGCAGCAGGGGTTCGAGATGGGCGGCGGTGGCCCGCACCAGGGCCGCCCGTTCCTCGACGACGTGCGCGATGACGTCCTCGTGGGGCAGGACGACGCCCTCCTCGGGCGGGGAGAGCGCCAGGGCGCCGATGACGCCGCGCTGCACGAGGTCGCCACGCGACTGTTCGTAGACGTAGAGGGCCGGTTCGGCGTCGGAGGCGAGGACGCCGTCGGCGAGCCACGTACGCAGCGTCCCCGACGCCTGTCGCCGGCGTGCCTCGGCCGTGTCGGCCTGCGGGAGGATCAGGCGGACGATGCTGTAGGGATGCGCGGGCGCCTGTCCGTCACCGCGGGGCACGCCGTCGAGCGGCGGCGAGGTCACGGCCGCCAGCGGGCCGGCTTCCTCCGGCACATAGCGGACTCCGCGCAGCGGGAGCAGCCGCAGACCGCCGGTCGTCGCCGGCGGTGCGGGGTCGTCCTTTCCGGGAAGAAGATCGAGCACCTTCGTTCACCGTGCGCCGGTGGGGACGCCCGGCGGGCGGCGGGACGGCCTCGTCCGCTCGAAGACGTCCGCCAGACGGAACAGCACGGGCTCGCTGAACGCCCTGCCGGTGAACGTGACGCCGACCGGCAGGCCCTCCGTCCAGCCCGCCGGCACGCTGATCGCGGGGTAGCCGGCCAGTCCGGGCACGAGCGCGGCTCCGTGCGGGTCGGGATCGCCCTCGACGACGTCGATGGTCCACGGCGGCGGGCAGGTCGGCATGACCAGCGCGTCGAGCCGGTGCTCGTCCATGACGGCGTCGATGCCCTCCGCCCGCGCCTTGCGCCGCACGGTGGCCAGCGCGTCACGGTAGGCCGGGGCGTCGAGGTCGGGGGTGTGCGCGGCGAGCATCTCCAGGATGTCCTGCTCGTACAGCTCCAGCTCGACCGCCGCGTTGGCCCGGTTGGCCTCCACCAGGGCGGCGATGCTGCGCGGGTGGCTGCCGGGTGTCCGTGCGAGGTAGCGCTCCAGGCCGTGGGCGGTCTCGTTCACCACGACGTGGCCGAAGGACGGATCGGCGGTCAGCTCGGCGGCCCCCGGGATGTCCGTCCCCTCGACGACGACCGCGCCGGCCCGGCTCAGGGCCTCCAGAGCGGACTCGGCGACCGCGTCGGCCGCCTCGCTGTAGCCGAAGAACATGGTGCGCGGCACGCCGACGCGCACCCCGCGCAGGTCCGTGGCGCCGAGGAAGCTGCGGTAGTCGAGCACGGGCGCGCCGTCCGTCGCCCGGTCCAGCGGGTCGGGCCCGGCGATCACGGAGAGCACGTCCGCGGCGTCGGCGACGGTGCGCGTCAGCGGTCCGATCGAGTCGAAGCTGGGGATGCCGGGGATCATGCCCGCCCGGCTGGTGAGTCCGGTGGTCGGCTTCACGCCGACGAGGCAGTTCGCGGCGGCCGGTCCCAGGATCGACCCGATGGTCTCGGTGCCGAGCGCCACCGCGCACAGGTTCGCCGCGACCCCCACCGCCGAGCCCGAACTCGACCCGTGCGGCGATCGCGTCGGGTCGTACGGATTGCGTGTCTGGCCGCCCCGGGCGCTCCAGCCCGCGGGCCCGAGGATCCACGACGTCTTGTTCGCCTTGCCGAGCAGCACGGCTCCGGCCGCGCGCAGCCGGGCCACGACGGTGGCGTCGCGCTCGGGCCGGGAGCCGAGCATGACCGTCGAGCCGCTCGTGGTGTGCATGCGGTCGGCGGTGTCCAGGTTGTCCTTGAGGAGGACGGGGACGCCGTGCAGCGGACCGCGGACCGGGCCGGCGTCCAGCCGGGCGGCCTCCGCCTCCGCGTCCGGATTGACCTCGATGACGGCGCGCAGTTCGTCGTTGAGGCGCTCGATGCGGTCCAGGTACCAGCGGGTCAGTTCGAGGGCGGTGAGACTCCCGTCGGCGAGTGCCGTCCGCAGTCCGGCCAGGGTCGCCTCGGTCGGATCAAACACGGGACACCGCCGGGAGCGAGGAGAGTTCACGCAGCAGGGCGGCCTCGTGGTCGGCCAGGTAGAAGTGGCCGCCGGGGAAGCGGTGCGCCGTGAAGGGGCCCGTGGTGACCTCGGCCCAGGCGTCGACGTCGTGCGCCCGGGTGTCGGCGTCGTCCTCGCCGTAGCAGGCGTGCACCGGGCAGTCGAGCAGGTTCGGACGGTCCGTGCGGTAGGTCCGCACGAGGGTGAAGTCGGCCCGGATCGGCGGCAGGACGAGGTCGCGCAGCTCGGGGTCCTCGAAGAGCCGGGCGTCGTATCCGCCGAGTCGTTTGACCTCCTCGACGAGCGCCTCGTCGCTCAGCTCACCGCTGCCGTCGCCGCGGCGGGCCGAGCCGGGGCGCGCCGAGTGCCGCCGGGAGGGCGGCACCTGGCCCGAGACGATCAGCGCACGCACCGGCATCCGCTGCGCCACCTCGTAGGCGATCCAGGCGCCCATGCTGTGCCCGAACAGGACGAGCGGACGGTCGAGCAGGGGCGTGAGCGCCTCCGTCACCGCCGCGACCATCGGCTCCATCCGGTCGAGACAGGGCTCGCTCACCCGGTCCTGCCGCCCCGGATAGCGCACGCCGACCACCTCGACGTCGGACGGCAGGGCGGCGGGCCAGGTGCGGAAGGCGCTCGGGCCCCCGCCGGCGTGCGCGAAACAGACGAGGCGCACCCGGGGCCGGTCCACCGGCCGGTGTGTCCGCAACCATGTGCTGGTCTGCTGGGCGGCAATCAAGGTACGCCTCCGAGTAAGTGTTCGAGTAGGGGGTCCGGGCACGGGCCGGACCCTCCCCGCCGCTCGTGGCGACCGGCGCCGGGGCCCGACCGCGGCCTCCGCCGCGCAAGGGGACGCGCCGGACCGTCGCCGCGGAACCCGCCGGGTCGCGGGCTCGGCGAGAGGGCGGCCGGTCGGTCGCTCGACCATACGAAGGCTCGGTATCGCCCTGCTATCGGGCGCACTTCACCTGGGAGGGGGAGGACGCCAGCACACGGTCGAACGCCGCCTTGCGGACGGAGGCGGCCACCTCCGTGTGGGCCGTCTCCTCCGCGTGCAGGGCGTGCAGCGTGGGCAGCCGGTAACGGAACCAGCCGTCCGGGCCGGTGTCCGCCACCTCGATCAGGGTGGCGTCGACCAGCTCCTCGAGCAGCCGCTGTGCGGACATCGCGCTGACCTCGAGGAGGGCCTGGGCCTCCCAGACCGCGATGCACTCGCCGTCGATGAGTCCGAGGCGGGCGTAGAGGTCGGCGGCCGCGGGCGACAGCGTCCGGTACACGCTGTCCAGGACCCGGCGGAGAACGGGAGCCCCCGCGCTCAGCTCCTCCAGCCGGTGCCGGGGATCGCCGAGCCGGGTCAGCAGATGGGGAAAGCGCCAGTGCGGCTTGGCGACGAGGCGTGCGGCCGCCGCGGACAGGGCGAGCGGCAGGTGGTCGCACAGGGTGGCGAGGCGGTGCGCGGCGACCTTGTCCTCCTCGACCCGTCCGTCGTCCACGAGGGCGCCGAGCAGCGTCACGGAGTCCGCCGGGGTCAGTTCCGGCACGCTGAGGCGGACTTGCGCGGCGGTCGCCAGGACGCGCCGGCTAGTCAGCAGGACGCAGCACCGGCCCGCCTTGGGGACGAAATCATGGGCGACGCTGTCGTCGGGGACCCCGTCGAGGATGACCAGGAGCCGCAGTTCGCCGATCTGCCGGTGGAACTCCCTGAGACGGTCCTGGTAGGTGCGGGGGATCTCGGCGTCCGACATGCCGAAGGCCCGCAGCAGGGCGGCGGGGGCGTCGGCGGTGCCGGTCCGTTCGAAGTCGACGTAGAGCTGCCCGTCGGGAAACGCGTGCGCCGCCCTGCGGGCCCAGTGCAGCACGAGGGCGGTCTTGCCGATTCCGGGGCGGCCCATCACCAGGCCCACGGACGATATTCCCTCACGTGCCCGGCGGAGCAACGCGTCGAGAGAGCGGATCTCACCGTCGCGGCCGATCAACTCCACGGCGGCCGACCGCATTTGGGGAAGGACGGCGACGGCGTTCAGCGGAGCGGCCGGGTCGGCGGCCGGCATCAGGTCGGAGGCCTCCTGAAGGATGGCCGTGTGCAGATCCTGGAGGACCCGGCCGGGTTCGAGGCCGATCTCCTCGCGGAAGACCCGCTGCGCCTGGCGGAAGAGGGCGAGGGCCTCGGACCGGTGGCCCGAGCGGTAGTGGGCGAGCATGAGCGCGGCTCGCGCCTGCTCCCACAGCGGCCGGTCGTGCACGAGGGCCGTCAGCTCGGAGATGACCTCGCGATGCCGGCCGAGCTGGAGTTGCAGGGTGGCGTACTGCTCGTAGGCGGTGAGCCTGCGGTGGTCCAGGAGTTCCGCCTCCGTCTCCAGGACGGGGCTGGACATGTCGGTGAGAACAGGGCCCCGCCACAGTCCGAGCGCCTGTCCGAGCCGGTCGGCGGCGGCGCCGACGTCTCCGTGGCGTGCGAGCGTCTGCGCGGAGTCGACTCCGGCCGCGAACTCCATCGAGTCGATGTGGTGTCCGGCCGGGCGCAGCAGGTAGCCGGGCGCGGAGGTGGCGATCAGTTCGCCGGTGTATCCGGCGGTCCGGAACGCCTTGCGCAGGCTGGCGACGCAGATGGCGATCTGGGTGCGGCACGTCGTCGGCGGCCGTCCGTTCCAGACGGCTTCGACCAGTTGGTCGATCGACACGACCCGGTCGGGCGCGAGGAGCAGCATCGCCAGGACGATGCGCTGGCGGGGTCCGCCGATCTCGACTTTTCGCGGTCCTACCCACGCCTCCAGCGGGCCGAGAACCTGGAAGGAGATGGCCGGTTCGGTCCGTTCGGTCCGTTCGGAATGTGCCTGCTGCGCTCGAATGTGCGGAGGTATTCCCTCTGCTTTTATTGGTATGGTCAATGACACTGCAGTCGCATGATGCATTACTAAGTCCCCGTTAGTTACCGCGCGACCAAGATCTTGATTTCGTTCTAGGCAATCTTGATCAGTTCATGTGCCTTCGTAAACCGAAGAGGCTGCCAAATGTGTTTGGCAGCCTTTCCGTCGTTCCGTCTTCGTCCGCGCGCGTATCGCGCCGACGCGGATTCACCGGACGAGATTCCGACGGTTTCCTCTGTTTCGCGGGCAGGACGGGGCGGTGAGGTCAACACGCTCACCCGATCGATCTCGTACAGGACGACACTCCTGCCGCATTCCCCATTCGCACGGGCAACCGGCCGAAGGACACGGGCCGCGCTGGAAGCGCTTTCCCCTCCCAAGGTCGTCCCCTCCCCTCCCGCAGGCCCGCTCGAACCGCCCCGCACCGCTGCCACCAGGTCAAACGAGACCGTCCCAGGGAGCGAGGCCAGCGTCCACACCCTACTCCCACCGGTCGACCCGGCCGCCCGAAGAGGCTCCGAAAAGCTTCGTGATCTTGACCTCATGCATCGTCTCCGCGCCGTCGCGACCCTTTGCGCCGCACAGTCCCGGCCTTTTCGGCCCACATCGGGACCGCTCGCCCCGGGCAGCCGTGCAGCCACCGCGGTCCCCCGGCGCCGGGACCGGGAAAACGAGGTTTCGGTGGCGCGCTACCGCTGCGAGCGCACCCCCGCCGAAACCCGATCACACCAGCCCCGCCGGGACAAGTCCTTTCCGCACCGGCAGATTTCATATCCTGCCCGAAATCCGACCAACGGGGAAAAACAGACCCATGGCCCCCTGGCCCTCGCCGGCGGCGGCTCACGGCGCTATCCGAGGGTGAAGAAGACCATCGGGTTGTGGCGGCTGTCGCGGACGGGAATGTCGAGCCGCAGTTCCTTCTTCGTCCTGCTGAGGTGCTCGATGACTTCGGGAGCCTTCGCGGCCGAGGGGGTGAAGAAGCGCACTTTCCGTCCCGCGAGCCACTTCATGAGGACCGAGCCCTCGCTGATCGGCTTCGGCCGGCGGCCGTGGAAGACGTCGTGCACGCTCGTCGGGGTTCCGGAGCGGACCTTCGGGAACACGTTCTCCAGGTACCAGCGGCCGAACCGGGCGCCGTGGTCGGCGTCTATGAAGAGATAGTCGGCGCGGCCGACGATGTCTCCGAGCGTCTCCCGCACATCGCCCTTGGTGAAGGTCCAGCGGTCGGCGGAAAGGTCGGCCGGAACGTTGCTGACCACCCGGTCGACGATGTCGAACGAATACAGGTGCCCCATGCCGTTGTCGCGCAGCGCACTGAGGATCCACATGGTGGACCAGCCGTAGAACGTGCCGATCTCGACCACCGTCTCGGGCCGGTGCTCACGCAGCAGCAGATAGGTGATCTCGGCCTCGTAGTCGTCGAGTTGGGCCTTCATCGACTTGCCGCGCTGCCGGAGGAACTCCCGTTGCGCGTCCCTGACGGCACGCAGGTCGTCCTGGTACTTCACATAGAGATCCGAAACCGCTTGCACGGTGAGGTCGCGCAGGGAGTTCACGTCACCCGGCACGGAAGCCGTGCCGGCACCGCTCTCCACCGCACCCGGGACATTGTTCGAGATGGCCACGAAATTCCTCCTGTTCAGACTGCTTCGACATACAATTGAGAAACGCTGAAAACCATAGGCCAGCGCGGCATTATTCGATTATCGGCCGATTATCGGGGAGATCGTCTGGCCGCCTTTTCCACGTCTTTGAAAGCCAGCAGAAGAACAGCGAGCAAACAGGCGAAAACAGGGATCCAAACGAGGCGGAAAGCCACCCAGGACGGATGCACCGGCGCCGTGTGGAGTCCGGGCCAGCGCTGCCCCAGCCCGAGCGCGAACACGGTGGTGGCGAGCATGGCCGTCTGGTGCCAGAGGAAGACCGTCATGGCCGAGAGGTTCAGCGACGCCACGGCCGCCCAGCAGAACTGTCCCGCGGTGGCCCGCGCCCCCAGCGCCTCGCGCTCGCCGGAGGCGAGCGGCGCGACCGGCTCCGTGGGCTGTCCGGTCAGCCGGCGGAGCGGGCCGCACAGCAGCAGTCCGAGACCGCACTGGGCCAGACCGAAGCAGACGGCCGCGAGGCTCGGCGGGTTCAGGTTGGACAGGGCGGCCCCGGGGACGCCGACCATGCTCGCCGGATAGCCGCACCGGAGCACCAGGACGGCCGCACCGGCCGCACCGCCGACGAGCAGGCCGGCCGCGTACCTGCGTCGGGCGAGGCCGCCCGCCGCCCAGAACACGCCCAGGGCGTAGGGCACCAGCCAGCCGGTGAGGACGTTCAGCCAGCGGAGAGAATCGACCCGTCCCGAGTCGCCGGCCAGCCCGCGCACCAGGTCCGTGGCCACCACCAGCGCGAAGGCCGCCGGCACCAGCCGGCCCGCGCCGCACCGCCTGATCAGCGGAGTGGCCGCCGTGATCACCGCGTAGACGCAGAGGAACCAGAGCGGCGACACCGCAAGCCGTACCAGGGTGCGGATCGTCTCGTACGCCACGCCCTCGACGGCCAGCCCGGCCAGCACCAGCCCCCACACGCCCAGCAGGGCCAGGGTGGGACGCACCAGCTGACGCAGGCGCTGGGCCAGCCAGGTCCGGTAGCGGGTCCCGTTCGCCACCGCGGAGGCGTGGCTCTGCGATCCGACCCGGCCGCCGACGAAGAAGAACAGCGCGAGCGGCTGCAACAGCCACGACACCGGCGCGAGGGCCGGCATGTGGTGCAGGGGGCTGTCGCCCGCCAGATGACCGCCCGCCTGGAGCACCACCGCGCTCACCAGCCAGTGGCCGAGCACCACGCCGAGGATGGCGTAGGCGCGCAGCACGTCGACCGCGCGGTCGCGGGAGAACGGAGTCGCCGCGTCGATCCGCAGCACCGCCCGGTGCAGTCGCCGCACCGGCGTCAGCCGGACGGGCCGTGCCGGCGCCAGGTCGTCCCAGACCACGGGAGCGGGGCGCTCGACGTCGGTGGTGACCCGCACATCAGCCATGGGTCACCTCCCGGCCCCGGCCCAGGCCGATGAGCGCGATGCTGCGCAGCGACAGGCTGCCGGGGCGCAGGTAGTCGCCGTGCCGGCTGTCGCCGACGGGGAGCCGTCGAGCGCCGAACCCCACGGACGCCGGGTCGGGGCCGAACCCCACTCTCTCGCCGAACAGGCCGTACTGGGCGTGCGGCACGTGCGCGATCCAGTCCCCGGTGCCGCGCCCCGCCCACACCGGGACGCCGGCGCCCAGCTCGGCCGCCGAACCGACGCCCATGCCCGGACTGCCGAAGACGACGAGACCCGTCAGCGCGGACCGCGCGGACCCGCCCAGGGCGCGCACCGCGTCCCCGCACACCACGGACCCGTACGAATGGCACATGAGGGCCACGGACGCGCCGGGGTTGATTCCCCGCAGCCGCTGGAGCTGGCGGACGAGCAGCCGCCCGCCCTCCTGCGCCCGGTCCTGGGTCACGGTGTCGCGGCTCTTGGTGCGGGGCGCACGGTAGCCGTACCACCCGATGACGGCGACCCGCGTCCGCGGTGCGACGGCCCGCATCTGCGCGTACAGCGCCCGGCTGCCGCCGGCCACCGAGCCGTGCCGGGAGCCGAGGTGGTCGAAGGTGTCGACGGTGGTGTCCGAGCCGGGGACCAGCAGGGCGACGCGCTGCGCGTGCGCCAGGTCTCCGAGCACCTCCACCGCCTGGCCGTCACCGTCGGCGGAGACCTGGAGGAAGTCGCGGTCGGGGGAGGCGAGAGCGTCCAGCGCGCGGGCCCGTCCGTCGTCGCCCATCCGCCGTGCCGCGTCGGCGGCCCGGGCGAGGTAGCGCCGGTTCTCGCGGTAGAGGCCGGGCAGCTTCCCGGCCGCGACGGCCGCCTGCCGGGGCGCGGGCGGCAGGCCGGGCACGGGGTTCGCGGCAGCGGCCGTGACGGACGCGACGATGCAGCCGGCGACGCCGGTTATCAGCATGGCGAGTCTGATCCGCGCAGCACGCATGGACGGTTCTCCTTCGTCTGGGCATGGGTCGGCTCGACGCGTCGGACCGAGGGAAGAGCGGCGTCGAGGACGCCGAGGTGATGGTGAGGTGGTGCGGTGGGGCCGGGCGGACCGCGACCGGACGGGGCGGCCCGTCGGCGCGGACGGTCAGATCCGGACCGGCATCTCCAGCACGACGGTGGTCGGGCCGCCGGGCGGGCTGTGGAGGGCGAGCGTGCCGTCGACCGCGGTCAGCCGTTCTCTCAGCCCCGGCAGACCGCTGCCCGCACCGATCCCGGCTCCGCCGCCGCCGTCGTCGCGGACCTGGATCCGCAGAACCTTGCCGATGACGCGCGCGTCGACCGACGCCTTCGTCGCTCCGCTGTGCTTCGAGACGTTGGTGAGCAGTTCGGCGACGCAGAAGTACGCCACCCGCTCGATCACCGGATCCGGCCGCTGGGACATCTCCACCGTCAGGGCCACGGGCACTTTGGCCTGGCCCGTCAACTGCGGCAGGGCGTCGGCGAGTCCGCGGTCGAGCGCCGCGGGGCTCATCCCGTCGATGAGCCGCCTCAGTTCCGCGATGGCCGTGTCGGTCTGGGCGCGGGCCCGTGCGACGAGGGCCCCGGTGCGTCCGGGGGACGGCTCGTCGCCCAGCGCGTCGGTGGCCAGCGACAGCGTCATGGCGATCGCGACCAACTGGGCCTGCGTGCCGTCGTGCAGGTCCCGCTCGACCTGCCGCAGGTCGCGAGCGCCCTCGGCGAAGGCGAGGGTGCGCGCCCGTTCCAGGGTTTTGACCCGCAGCTGGGAGGCGCTGGGACCGAGCAGCTTCCTGCCCAGCAGCCGGTGCGCCCGCATCATGGTGCGTGCCGCCACCGGGGCGACGGCCAGGGCGGCCAGTCCGCCCACGACCGCCGTGACCGCCAGCCACAGCGGCGGGCTACCGATCACCGTCCAGACGATCGACCACACGCCGAAGGCGGGCAGCGCGACCGTCAGCACGAAGGCGACCAGGTCGAGCGGGAGCCGCAGCGTGAGGTAGAGCACGCTGCGCCAGGCGGTCACGTCGGAGAGATGGCTCCTGATCCAGGGCAGCACGCCGGGCGCCGCCGCCGGCGGCGCGGGGGGATCGATGCCTTCGCCGAGCAGGGTCCTCATCAGCCGGACGTGGCCCCGGCCCAGGTGGCGGGCTCCCGCCAGGCCGAGCGCGAGCACCGGCAGCCCGATCACGGTCAGTGAGAGCAGCCCGCCGACGTAGAGGACCGCGAGGACGTAGGCCATGCCGAGGAGGGAGAGCGGCACCCCGGTGAGGGCGAACACGATCGCTCCCGGACGCGGTGTCCGTCGTCCGGCGCGGTCCCGGTCCGCCAGGCGGGGCGCGCTCACTGCACGGCCACGGCGGTGACCGCCGGCTCCGAGGTGGCCCGCATGCCGGTGGACAGGATCGTCACCACGGTCAGCGCCACGGGTCCCAGCACCAGCGGGGCGTAGGTGGCGAACGCGATCGTGGGAAGCAGCTCGCCCGTGGCCGCCCAGGCGAACGCCATGCTCATGGGCGCGGCGGCCAGGACGCCGAGCACCACTCCGGCCAGCGCGGTCAGGGTGGCCTCCGTGCCGAGCATGCGCATCAGCTGCCGCCGGGTCGCGCCGGTCAGGGCGAGCAGCGCGTACTCGCGCCGTCGCGCCGTGGTCAGTGAGGCGAGGGTGTTCACGGTGGCCACGGCTCCGAAGCCGGCCAGCATGGCGAGTTCCACCCCGCGCAGCCAGATGTCGCTCTCGGCGGAGGCGCTGGACGGAGCGACCTCCTGGAGGGTGCCGCTGACCGAGGCGAAGGTGCTGGAGAGTCCGACCAGCAGGGCGATCGGCACCACGGCGGAGGACAGCCGGTGGGCGTGCCCGCGCAGGTTGTCGGCGGCCAGGGCGCCGCCGGCGTCTCCCCCGTGCCTGCGGCCCACCAACCGGAACGGCACACCGAGCAGGACGATGGAGACGCGGGCCAGCAGGGGGCCGAGCAGCCCGACGGCGACCAGGAAGAGCAGCGAGCCGAGCAGGGCCAGCTGGGCGGACTTCTCGGCCGGCTGCCGGGAGGTGAAGACCACGAGGGGCACGGAACCCGCGATGACGAGGAGACCGGCGATGCCGCGGAGCCAGCCCGCGCCGGTCTGCTCGGCCGTCTGCACGAGCACGGTGGACGGCCGGCCGCGGACGACGCGGCGTGCGGCGATCTTCGCCGCGCCGACCCCGACCAGCAGGGTCACCGCCGTGCCGATCAGCAGCGGCCAGGGGGACCACACCACGGTCGCGTCCGCGGGGACGATGTCCCGGGCGGCCAGCTCTTCCAGGAACCGTCCGGCGCCCCATGCGCCGAGCAACCAGGCGGGCGGTGAGACGAAGAGGGTCAGCCAGAGGATCTGGCACCTGATCAGGCGCTTGATCTGGGCGGGCGTCGCTCCGCTGGTCCGGAGCAGGGCCATGTCCCGGGCCTGCCCGCGCACGGCGAACGAGAGCGTGTTGGTGACCGTGAACAGCGTCATCAGCATGGCGATCTCGCCGAACGCCCCCCCGATCACGCCCAGTCGCGAGCCCGCGTGGCCGTCGATCGCCGTGGCGACGAGGGAGCCGAACATGGTGATCACGGAGACGGCCATCAGGAGCACGGCGGCGGGTCCCGCGAGCAGGGAGGGCTTGGCCCGGAGCAGCCCCAGTGCGAGCCTCAGCATGCGAGTTCACTCAGCTTCTCGGAGATCTGCGCGGCGGACGGGCGCACCAGCTCGTCGACGAGGACTCCGTCGGCGAGGATGACCACCCGGTCCGCGAAGCTCGCCGCGACCGGGTCGTGCGTGACCATGACGCACGTGCGGCCGTCGTTCTCGACCCCCTCGCGCAGGAGCCACAGCACCTCGCGTCCGGTCGCGCGGTCGAGCGCGCCGGTCGGCTCGTCGGCGAACAGCACGCGCGGACGGGTGAACAACGCGCGCGCCACGGCGACGCGTTGCTGCTGGCCGCCGGAGAGGTGGCCGGGCCGTTCCTTCCTCCGGTCGGCGAGACCCACCCGCTCGAGGCAGTCGGCGACCGCCGCCCAGTCCACCTTGTCGCCCGCCAGCCGAACGGTCAGGGCGACGTTCTGCTCCACCGTCATGGCCGGCATCAGGTTGTACGACTGGAAGATGAACCCCGCCTCCGCGCGCCGCAGTTGGGCCAGGCGGCGCTCGGGCAGCGCGGTGATGTCGGTCGTGCCCCAGTGCACGGTCCCGGAGGTCTGGCGGTCCATGCCCCCCACGCACTGAAGCAGGGTCGACTTGCCCGATCCGGACGGTCCCATCACCGCGGTGAAGGTGCCGGGGGCGAAGCCGATGTCCACGCCGCGCAGAGCGTGGACCGCGGCACGGCCGCGGCCGTACGAGCGGTGCAGGTTCTCCGCGCGAATTCCCAGACCGCTTTCCACGGAAGGTCGGGCCATGGTCCCACTGCTCAGTGACATGCCTTCATTCTCGGCAACACGGCTGCTCAGGACCATCGTGCTACCTCCCGTCCCGGGGGTTCGGATATCCGCCCGTTGCTGAGGCCCTAGTCAGGTCTCAGCATTCCGGGCATTTCGGCCCGGAAGGTCCGTCTCGTCACCAAAGCGTGAGGGCTTCGGCTTGAGTACGGTCTCTCGTTTCTGTCTGCCGCTGGTGCGGCAGGGTCGCGCCACCTGCCCGCCCCGTCTCCGCCGTGCGGCGGGGGCGGGTGGCGCGGGTCTTACGGTCGGCTCCACGAGGCTTCGGCACCACCACGGTGGTGTCCTGGTCTGCGGCCACTCCGGTACCAGTCATGCAGGCCGCCGCGAGGGCGGCGAGGTTGAGCGCGGCGTTGTCGTCCCGGTCGATGACCAGGTGGCAGGCATCGCATTCGTAGGTCCGCATGTGCAGCGGCAGTTTGGCTTTCACCGCGCCGCACCCGGAACAGGTCTTCGAGGAGGGGTACCAGCGGTTCGTGACCACAAGGCGGGTGGCGTGGCGCTGGCCGGTCTTGTAGGTGAGCAGGCGGCGGATCTCCCCGAACCCGGCGTCGGCGATGCGGCGGGCCAGACGCCGGTTGCGGAGCATTCCGGCGACGTTGAGGTCCTCGACCACGACGGTGCCGTACTCGGCGGCCACGGCGGTGGTGAGCTTGTGCAGGGCGTCCTCGCGGAGGTTCGCCACCCGGTGATGCACGCGGTTGCGGGCCGCGTTGGCCTTCTCCCAGCGGCGGGACGGCTTCTGCCCGGTGCGCCGGTCGGGGCCCTGGCGCCGGGACACGGTCCGGGAGGCGCGGCACAGCTGCGCGCGGGCGGCGTCGTAGTGGCCCGGGTTCGCGACGGTGCGGATCTCGCCGGTGCTGTCGGCCATCACGGCGAGGGCCTTCACACCGAGGTCGATGCCGACCGCCACATCCGGGCGAGCCACGCGCACGATGTCGCGCTTGACCTCGACCTGGAACGAGGCGAACCAGCGTCCGCGCTCGTGCCGCACGGTCGCGGACAGGATCCGGGCTGTCCCGGCCTGGACGCGGCCGAGGAGCTTCACCGTCGGCTCGTGGGTGCGGATCGTCCCGAGGCGGGGGAGGGTGACGTGCCGGCCGTCGGCGTCCGCACGGATGGTGCCCGTGGTGAACCGGCAGGCAAGACGCGCCTTCCGCTTCGACTTGAACCGGGGGCCGCCCATCCGGGCGCCCTTGCGCTTGCCGTTCTTCGACTTCGCGTAGTTGTCGAACGCGGACGACGCGTTCGCGAGGCCGGTGGAGTACGCCTCCTTGGAGTTCTCCTCCCACCAGGCGGAGAAACGCGGGTCGGTGTGCTTGGCCTCGTTGAACGCCTTCCGCAGCGACGGAAGCGACCATGGCCGCCACTCGGTCAGCGACTCCTCGGGGATCCCGTAGGTCTCCTCCGCGCGGCGCTGCCACCACGCCGCCGTCACCCAGCCCACAGCCCAGTTGTACGCGGCCCGCGCGGCACCGCAGTGCGAACGCAGCGCGGCCTCCTGGGTGGCGTTCGGGTCCAGGGCGAACCGGAACGCCTGCACCACGAACCCGGGCTGCGGCTGGAACTTCTTCATTCGGCGTCCTCGCCGGTCGCCACGGCCACCGCGCGAGCGGCCCGGTTCTTCGCCGCCCGCCGCCCATACAGGCGCGCGCACATCGACGTGAGGACTTCGGTGATGTCCCGGACGAGGTCATCGGCGGTCTCGGTGGGGTCGAGGACGACCAGACGCCGCCCGGACGCCGACAGGACCGCTTCGAGGTGCTCGACACCGAACCGGGCAAGCCGGTCGCGGTGCTCGACCACGATCACCGCGACCTGCGGGTCGGACAGCACCCGGTGCAGCTTGCGCCGCCGCCCGTTCAGCCCCGAGGCGACCTCGGTCACGACTTCCGCGACCGGCAGGCCAAGCCCGTTCGCCCCGTCCACCACCCGTGACGCCTGCCGGTCCAAGTCGGCTTTCTGGTCGGCTGACGAGACACGGCAGTACGCCACCACCCGCCCCGCCACCGCAGAGGCCTCCGCAGTGGGCTCGGCGACCAGCCACGTCCCGGACGGCGCTTGGGTGACGGGAACGGGCATCTTGCCGTCCTTCACCCATCGCCAGGCGGTCTGGTAACTCACGCCCTGCTGCCGCGCCCACTCCGAAAGCTTCACAAGATCAAGATATCCGCGACGTACGACTAGAAATAACTACAAATGACTAGAAAATCTGTAGCAGCTTTCACCCCCCGTCGACGTCCCCACCGCGCTCCCCCACCGCGATCCAGGCCCGCGCTCAGGTTTTGGACTCCTGGAGGTACGCCACGACGGCCTTGACGCGACGGTTGTCCGCGGCGGCCGGCGGAAGGTCGAACTTCGCGAAGATGGAGGCCGCGTGCTTCTCGACCGCTCGTTCGGAGATGACGAGCAGTTCGGCGATGGAACGGTTCGAGTGGCCCTGGGCCATCAGGTCCAGGGCCACTCGTTCGCGCTCCGTCAGCCGGTCGAGGGGACGGCTGCCGGTGTTGAACATACGGCTGACGATCTCCGGGTCGAGGGCCACACCGCCGGCCGCGACCCTGCGCAGCGCCTCGATGAAGTCGGCGGTGGCCGAGACGCGCTCCTTGAGGAGGTACCCGATGCCCGACGCCTCGCCGGCGAGCAGCCGGGCCGCCCAGGACGGCTCGGCGTGCTGGGAGAACACGAGGACGCCCACCTCGGGGTGGTCCGCACGGATCTGGACGGCGGCGCGGATTCCTTCGTCCGTATGGGTGGGCGGCATGCGGATGTCGACCACGGCGACGTCCGGGAGGTGTTCGGCCACCGCGGCGAGCAGTCCGTCCGCGTCGTCCGCGGTGGCGAGCACCTCACAGCCTCGGGCGGTCAGCAGTTCCACCATGCCCTCACGGAGAATGACCGAGTCCTCGGCGATGACCACTCGCACAGCGTGCCCCCTCGTCGGCGGTCGACCCGTTGCGTCGACCTCCGTTTCATTCAACCAGCACGTGGCCGTCGTCCGGGCGCTGCCCACGTGAGCGCCGCAGAGCGGTCAGCGCGAAGGTGCGCTGGAGCCAGCGGTCGCGGCCGTCGTAGCGGGGGGTGAACGCCGTGCGGCCGTGGGCGGTGACGTGGTTGTCGACGATGACCAGGTCGCCGGGGAGCAGTTGCGACGTCGTCGACACCCGCTCGAAGAGGGCGCCCAGTTCGGCGAGGGCGGCGGCCCCCTCCTCGGTGGCGGCCCGGGTGGCGGCGAAGTCGACGCGCAGGTCCGGATCGGTCCACGCGCCGCCCAGCACCGGGTGGTGGAGCGCGCCCTGACGGCCGGCTCCGAAGGACGGCGGAGCCTCGGTGGTGAACCCGGGGAGGCTGAGCGTCTTCCTGGCCGCCGGGCTGAGCAGGTCCAGGACCTCGCGGACGCAGGCGGTACGGGTGCCCGCGACGCCCTCGTGGTCCGTGCGCAGACACATCAGCATGACGTGGTCCGGGCGGTGTTCGTGGAAGGCGTTCTCGGTGTGGAAGGACAGCAGGACCGAGCCCGCGTTGCCCTGGAACTCCTCCCGGCCCGGGACGGGCACGACGTCCTGCACCAGGGCTCCGGACTTCTCCTGGAGATAGGCGGCGGGGTCGCCGAGTCCGCAGGCCACCATGAGGAGGATCGCGGCGGAGACGGAGGCCTCCCGCTGGACCGAGTCGGCGGCCGACGGGGTGCGCCGCGCCTCGTCGCCCACCGGGAGCCCCCGGATCAGCAGGCGTCCGCGGGGGCCGGAGTGCCGGCGGAACCGGCGGACCTCCCGGCGGAGCGGGGCGGGGAGGCCGTCCCAGGCGTCCCGGGCGGCGGCCACGAACTCGGGTGAGTCGACACGGCCGTTCGCGACGTGGAGCATCTCCCGCGCGACGGCCTCCACGGCGGCGGCCTCGCCGCCGAGTACGAGGACGGCGTCGTCGCGGACGCCGTTTTCCAGCAGCTCAGTCATCAGGCCACACCTGTCGTGGACATCATCGGCACGTCCTCGAGCCCTTCCAGTTCGCCGGCGAGCGCCGCGCTGCCGTAGATCTCCTCGACCCAGCTCCTGTGGTAGATCGAGTCCAGGTACCTGTCGCCCATGTCCGGTGCGACGGCCACGGCGGTGACGTCCGGGCCCGGCGCGTACTCGTCGAGCCAGCGCAGCGCGCCGCTGATCACCGTGCCCGTGGATCCGCCGAAGAGGAAGCCCCGTCTGGCCAGTCGGCGGCAGGCCCGCACGGTGTCCACCTCGGCCACGTGGACCACGTCGTCCACGTAGGACCGGTCGAGCAGGGGCGGGCGGACCCCCGTGCCGAGGCCGGGGATCTGCCGCGGCAGGGACGGCCCTCCGAAGGTCACCGAACCGACCGCGTCGACGGCGACGACCTTGACGTCGGGACGGTTCTCCTTGAAGTAGCGGGCGCACCCCATGAGCGTGCCGGTCGTGCCCGCGCCGATGAAGGCCACCTTCAGATCGGGAAAGCGCTCGGCGATCGCCGGCGCCGTCGCCCAGTAGTGGGCGAGCGCGTTGTTCGGGTTGGCGTACTGGTTGAGCCAGACATGGCGGTCGTCCGACTCGCACAGCTCCTTGACCAGACGCAGTCTCGCGCCGAGGAATCCGCCGTCGGCCGCGGGTTCCGTCACGACGTGCACCGTGCCGCCCATGGCCTCGATGAGCTGCTTCGTGGCCAGGTTGCAGCGGCTGTCCGTGACGCAGACGAAGCCGTAGCCCTTGCTGGCGGCGAGGATGCTCAGGGCGACGCCGAGGTTGCCCGACGACGACTCCACCAGGACCGAGCCCGGTCGCAGCACCCCGCCGGCCTCCGCCGCGTCGACCATGGCCCGAGCGGCCTTGAGTTTGATCGAACCCGCGAAGTTGAACCCTTCGCACTTCAGGTAGAGCCTGCGTCCGAAGGTCCGGTGGAGGTCGACGAACAGATCGTTCTCGTGGTACTGCTGCGGCTCTGAAATAATTGGCACAGCTCTCTCCCGTTCCGGGCAGTCGCCCCTAGCCGCCGTACCGGCTCATCTCGTGGAAAAAGTCCTCGACCACGTGAAGGCCGCCGCTTCTCGCCACCTGGTCGTAGACGTGGGCGCTGACGGCCAGGTCGAGCACGCCCAGGCCGAACGGGGAGAACACCACCGTGCGATCCGACGGCACCGTGGCGCGGCCCGTCATGACGTCGTAGAGGGTTCCGTCGAGGAAGTCCCTGTTGCCGGAGAGCTGTTCGGCCAGGTGCGGCGACGTGTCGGCCTTCAGGCAGTGCTCGACGTCGTCGACGTAGTTCGCCGAGTCGAGAATGATCTCCGGGGCCAGGTCGCGCAGCGAGACGTGGAGCACGAGCGGGTGATGGGCGAACAGCCGCGGGTCGGTGACGTGCGGAGCGCCCGCCACCGTGGCGAAGACGACCAGGTCGCTGGCGCGGATCAGGTCGTCCACGCTCGCGTGCACGCTCACCCGGCCGTTCTCGCCCGAGCGCGCCAGGTAGTCCGCGAAGCCGGCGGCGTGGTCGTCGGACAGGTCGTGCACGCCGACCTCGTCGAAGCTCCATCCCGTGCCCGCCAGATACGTGTGCAGGTAGCGGGCGATGAGACCGGTGCCGACGAATCCCACCCGGGTGGGGCGGGTCCGGCCGCGGGTGAGCCGGTCGGCGGCCAGCGCGGCCGACGCGGCCGTCCGGCTCGCGCTGATGATCGAGCTCTCCAGGCAGGCGTACGGATAGCCGGTGCGCGGGTCGTTGAGGATCAGGACCGCGGAGGCGCGGGGCAGCCCGGAGCTGACGTTCTCCGGGAAACTGGAGATCCACTTGAGCCCGTCCACGGCGTCGTCGCCGCCGAGCGACGCCGGAAGAGCGATGATGCGGGCCGTGGGCCGGTCGGGGAACCGGAGGAAGTACGATGGCGGGTTGACCGTCTTGCCGGTGCCGTGCGCGATGTAGGCGGCTTCGACGATCTCGGTGACCAGCTTCTCCTGCCCGCTCAGCGCGTGCTGCACCTGCCGGCCGGATATCACTGCGAAATCTGGGCTGTGCTGGGTCATGTGGGTCCTGAACCTCTATACGGAACGGGTGGTGGGATCCGCCATCGCGACGAGCACCTCGCGGGCTCCTTCGTAGGGCAGCCGGCTGTGCGCCATGCGGAGGTTGTCGACGAGCAGCACGTCTCCGGGCCGCCACGGCTCGGCGACGGTGACGGAGTCGTACACCTTGTTGATCAGCGCGACGACGTCCTCGGTGACCTCGCCGCCGTCGCCGAAACTCGTGTTGAACGGCAGGCCTTCCGTGCCGTAGACGTCGACCAGGTACTCCCGCACCTCGGGCGCCATCGTCCACTGGTTGAGGAAGGCGATCTGGTTGAACCACAGCCGCCGGCCGTCGGCGGGGTGACGCAGAACCGCGGGCCGGCGCTGGCTGGTGCGCAGTTCCCGGCCGTGCCACGTGAAGGAGATGTCGTTGGCCGCGCAGTACCTCTCGACCTCGGAGCGGTCGGCGGTGCCGAACGCCTCCTCCCACGGGACGCCGATCTCGTCGTTGTAGCTGCGGGTGAGCAGCCACCCCTCCCGTTCGAAGCGCTCCACGAGGTCGGCGGGCAGCTGCTCCAGGACACGGCCGGCGTCGGCCAGGGCGGTGGCCCCGCCGGTGGCGGGTGCGCTCAGGCAGGCGAAGGCCATGGTGGCCGGGAACTCGACCGCGTAGCTCAGCTCGTGGTGCATGCACATCGGCTGGTTCGGCGGCCACTTGGAGGAGGAGTAGATCCGGTCCTCGTACGTCCAGCGGGGCGCGAACGCCTCGCGTTCGGACATCAGGTCGCTTCCCAGGACCTTGAGGACCGCGGCGGCGCCCGCGGCGTCGGACAGTTCCAGACCGCGCACCAGTACCGCGCCCTGTGCGGCGACGACGCGGTACAGCGCATCGTGGTGCCGGGCGGCCCAGGCGGCCGGGTCCGGCGCGTCGGCGACGGTGACGACGGCCGGACGGCCCTCGTCCTGGCGTCCTTCGAGTCCGGCGAAGAGATCGGGGTCGATCGGCGGCACTTTCACACTCGCTCTCGTGGGTGCGTGTCGTGGACAGCCCGCACGACGGCGGCGGTCTGCGCCGGCCTGGTGCGGAAGAAGTGGTGTCCGCCCTCGGGCAGTTCGCGGACCTGGACGGCCCGGGCGAGGCGCCGCCAGGCGGGCAGGTCGCCCTCGTGGCCCCGGGTGGCGGGATCGTCGGCGGCGGTGACGAGGGTCAGCGGGGCCTCGATGAGCGCGGCCGGGGGGTTCTCCACGGCGTCGGCGAAGAACGTGTCCGCTTCCAGGACGTCGTGCCGGTAGGCCGCGCCGACCAGTGCCGCCCGGGCCGTGTCCGTCCCGGTGAGATCGGCGTAGCCGCCGTCTCCGCCGAGCCGGGCCGCGACCTCCAGGGGCGTGAGGGCCGCGATCTCGGCGCTGCGCCCGCGCCGGACGTCGGGGGAGCCGACGAGCTGGCCGCCGATCAGGACGGCCCGCAGGTCGTGCCCCGTCTGCTCCAGAAGGCGCGCGGTCGCCACGGCCAGGGCCGCCCCGGACGAGTGGCCCCACAGCAGGACCGGGCCGGTCGCGCACCGGCCGATCTCGCTCGCCACCGTCTTGGCGACGAGCTCCAGGGAGACGAACGGCTCGGTCTCGGCCGTGAGGTCGTGTCCCGGCAGCTCCACTCCGAGGACGGCCAGTCCGCTGTCCGCCAACTCGGCTGCCAGCGGGCGGAAGTTGACGGCGTTGCCGCCCGCGTAGGGGAAGCAGACCAGGGTGCCGGTCGGGGAGGGGGGCAGGAGGAGGGGGTTCAGGACGCCGGTCCCGGCGTCCGTCCCCTCGGGCCCGCCCGTTCCGTCGATGAACGCGGCCAGCTCGCTCAGCCGCGGGTACCGGGTGAGGTCCTTCAGCGACACGGCCCGGTCGAGCTTCACGACGAGGCGCACGGCCGAGAGGGAGGTGCCGCCCGAGTCGAAGAAGTGGCTGGTGCGGCCGACCCGTTCGGGCGCCAGGCCGAGCACGGCCGCCCAGGCGGCGGCGATCCGCTGTTCCGTGGGGGTGGCGGGCGGCTCCGGTCCGTCCTCGTCCGCCGCCGCGAGCTGCGCCAGCCGCTTCTTGTCGATCTTGCTGTTGGCCGTGAGCGGCAGCGCGTCGAGGCGGTGGAAACGGCTCGGCACCATGTACTCGGGCAGCGCGGCCGCCAGTCGCGTCCGCAGCTCGTCGGCCGGCACCTCGGCGGCCGCGGCGTAGAACGCCGCCAGGCTCTCGCCGACGACGACCACGGCCGTGTCGCGGATCCCGGCCACGCCGAGCAGCCGGTTCTCGATCTCGCCGAGTTCGATGCGGAAGCCGCGCAGCTTCACCTGCGCGTCGCGGCGGCCCAGGAACTCCAGCTTGCCGTCGGGACGCCAGCGGCCGAAGTCGCCGGAGCGGTAGAGCCGTTCGCCCGGCCGGTGCGGATCGGTGCCGTACGCGGCGGCCGTGCGCTCCGGGTCGTTGACGTAGCCGCGGCCGACGCAGATCCCTGCGAACACGATCTCGCCGGGCGATCCGAGCGGCACCGGTTCGAGGCCGGGGTCGACGACGTAGACCCGCACGTTGGCGATGGCCGACCCGAGGGGGACCCGGTCACCGTGCGGCGGCTCGGTCATCACCTCGTGGTTGGTGTCGTCGGAGGTCTCGGTGAGCCCGTAGGCGTTGACGAGGGCGGTGCCGGGGAAGGCCGCGAACCAGCGGTCGACCAGCTCCTTCTTGAGCGCCTCGCCGGTGGCCGAGAGGCAGCGGAGCCGGCCGAGGCCGCCGCCGTGCTCCTCCAGGTGCGACAGCACCACCTCGAGGTAGGAGGGGACCAGTTGGACCACGTCGGCGCCGCGGACGACCTCCACGAACCTCTCCACGTCGAGGATCGCCTCCTGCGGCACGATGAGGGTCGTGCCGCCGACCAGCAGGGCCGCGACGAGCTGCCAGAGCGAGATGTCGAAGCACTGCGGAGCGACCTGCGCGACGACGTCGTCCTCGCCCACCCCGAGGTCGTCGGTCTTCGCGTAGAGGTGGTTGAGCATTCCCTCGTGCTCGCACATCACCCCCTTGGGGCTGCCGGTGGAACCGGAGGTGAAGTAGATGTAGGCCAGCCGGCCGGGGCCGACGTCGGTCCCGAGGTCCGCCGGGTCCGCCCCGTCGCTCTCGTCGACGCGGAGCACGGTGACGGACGGGCGGTGGCGCAGCGCCTCGTCGAGGCTGGCGGTGCTTGCGGGTTCCGTGAGGACGAGGGTGCATCCGGCGCGGTCGAGGGTGGCGCCGACCCGGTCCGCCGGGAAGTGCGGCTCGATCGGCACGTACACGCCGCCGGCCTTGAACACGGCGAGGACGCAGGCCATCCAGTCCAGGTTGCGCTCGGTCACCACGGCGACGGGGTCCTCGGCGGCCAGGCCGCGGGCGAGGAGGGTCCGGGCGATCCGGTTGGCGTGGGCGTTCAGCTCGGCGTACGTGATCCGGCGCTCGCCCATGATCGCGGCGGTCTTGCCGGGGTGCAGGCGTACGCGGTCCTCGAACAGCTCGTGGAAGCGGCGGTCCGGGAGCTCGCGCGCCGGACCGGCCATGCCGACGAGCTGGTGGCGCCGCTCCTCGGCGGAGAGCAGGCTGCGGCCCTCGTGCGGGGCGTGCGGTTCCGCGGCGATGCGGTGCAGCGCCGTGTGGTGGTAGCCGGCGACGCGGGCCGCGTGGTCGGCGTCGAAGTCCTCGGTGCGGTACGTCAGCACCAGTGCGCCGTCGGCGACCGACACCCCGAACACCACGCCGTCGGGCAGTGCGCCGGGCGTTCCGCCGGCCATGGTCTCGAAGCCGTGGCCGGGTGCGGCGGCCGCGGCGTGGACGCGGTCCACGAGGCCGGCCCAGGTGGCGCCGGCCACGGGCACGAGGCGGGGCGCGGGGCCGAAGGCCACCTCGTCCTCACCGCTGAGGACGGCGACGACTTTCGCGTGCGCCGCTGACAGTTGTGTCGGCGTCGGTTCGTATTCCAGCGGAATGCCGACGGTCGCCGTGCCCGGCGCCGAACCGATTGTCGCCTGCCACCGCGGGACGGCGGTATGACCGGACCTCATGAGAGGCTCCTCCACTCGCGGAGTGTGAATGAGAAGAACGTAGGGGTGGGGGTTTCCCGACTGTTATCGATCACATTTCAGCGGCGTCGATAGCGGGATATCGCCGCGGGAACCGCGAAGCACATGAGGCCGACGCTCCACAGCACGGTGCCCAGGACAGGGCGGGCGACCGGCCCCCCGGCGAGCAGGTTGCGGCACGCGTCCGTCACCAGGGTCGTGGGGTTGGCCTCGGTGAAGACCTGGAGCCAGCCCGGCATGGTGCTGGTCGGCACCAGCATGGAACTGCCGAACTGGAGCGGGATCATCCAGATGAACCCCACCGACTGCACGGTGTTGGGGCTGCGGATCGTCAGGCCGATGAAGGCCGACACCCAGGCCAGCGCGGTGCCGTACAGCAGCGTGAGCAGCACCGCGGCCACGGCGGACAGGAAGTCGGTCTCCACGCGGAAGCCGATGGCGAGCGCGAACAGGAGCATGACGACCTGGCCCAGCAGGAGCCGGCTCATGTCCGCCACGATCCGGCCGGTCAGGACGGCCGACCGGGCGATGGGCAGGGACCGGAACCGGTCCATCACGCCGTTGTCGAAGTCGACGGCGAGCAGATAGCCGGTCGAACGGGACGCGAACATCAGCGTCTGCACCATGATGCCCGGCAGGAGGAACTGCCGGTAGTCGCCGGGACGGTCCCCCCAGATGGCGCCGCCGAAGACGTACAGGAAGATCAGGGTGAAGATCATCGGCATGACCACGGCGTCGAGGAGCTGTCCGGGGTCGCCGCGCAGCTGGAGCATGTTGCGCCTGGCGAGGGCGAGCGACTGCCTGACGACGTCCCGCGGCCCGTTCCGGGCGGAGCCGGCGAGCGGGGGCGTCCCGACGGTCGGCGCGATGTCGGTGGTCGGGGTCACGCGGCGCTCCTGGTCAGTTCGATGAAGGCCTCGTCGAGGCTGGCGACCTGGGTGTCCACGGCCTGCACCGCCACCCCCGAGGCGGTGACGGCCCGCACCGCGCGGGTCAGTTCGTCCGGTTCCACGAGCGGCAGCCGCACCAGGCAGGCCTCCTGGTCGATCCGGCCGTCCAGCCCCTCCAGCGCCAGGCTCCCGGCGAGGGCAGCCAGGTCCCGGGGGTGCGCGGGCCGTATCTCCAGGGTCCGGCCGCCCACCCGGGCCCGGAGTCCCGCGGCCGTGTCGGCGGCGATCACCCGTCCCTTGTCCACGACGACCACCGAGTCGGCGAGCGCCTCGGCCTCCTCCATGTACTGGGTGGTGAGCAGGAGGGTCGCGCCGGCCCGGGCGCGTTCCTTCACCATGGCCCACAGCTCGTTGCGGCTGTGCGGGTCCAGGCCGGTGGTCGGCTCGTCGAGGCAGATGAGCCTCGGCTCGCCCATGAGCGACGCGGCGAGATCGAGACGCCGGCGCATTCCTCCGGAGAACTGGCGCGCGGGCTTGCCGGCCGCTTCGGCGAGCCGGAACCGCTCCAGCATCGCGTTCGCCTCCGCGCGGGCCCGCCGGGCGGACATGCCCAGGAGGCGGCCGATGAGATACAGGTTCTCCCGGCCGGAGATGTTGTCGTCGACGGAGGCGAACTGCCCTGTCAGGGCGATGCAGCGGCGGACCTGGTGGGGCTCCTTCGCCACGTCGTGACCGAAGATCCGGGCCTGTCCGGCGTCGGGTCGCAGCAGGGTGGCCAGGACGCGCACCGTCGTGGTCTTCCCCGCCCCGTTCGGGCCGAGGAGGCCCAGGATCTGGCCGGCCGGCACCGCGAGGTCGACTCCGTCGAGGGCCCGGTGCGCGCCGAAGCGCTTCACCAGGCCCTCGACCTCGATGGCAAGGGTCATGGATCTACTGCGCGTCCATCGCGGCGGCGAGGCTCCGCGGACGCATGTCGGTCCAGTGGGTCTCGATGTAGGCGAGGCAGGCGTCGCGGGTGTCGGCCGGGTGGGCGGTCTGCCAGCCGGCGGGCACGTCGACGAACGTGGGCCACAGGGAGTGCTGGCCCTCGTCGTTGACGAGCACCACGTAGGTGCCCTCCGGGTCCTCGAACGGATTGGTCATCCTCGTTCTCCTTGCGTTTGCGGGGAAAGCACCGCGGCGAGGGAGCCGACGGTGGGGTGTTCGTAGAGCTGGTGCACCGACAGCCGGGCGGTCAGCGCGGTGTTGATGCGGTTCACGAGCTGGGCGGCGCGCAGGGAGCTGCCGCCGAGGTCGAAGAAGCGGTCGTCGCGGCCCACGTCGCTGCCGAGGACGTCGCTCCAGAGGGCGGCCAGGTCCCGTTCCAGCTCGGTGGCCGGCGGCACGAACCGCCGTCCGCCCCGTTCCAGCGCCGCGACCGCGACGGCGAGCAGCGTGTCCTGGTCGGCGGGCAGCCTCTCCACGCGCAGACAGCGCAGGGGGTGGTCGAGTTCCCTCGCCACCGGCGCCACGGCCGCCCGGACGTCGGCCTCGGAGGCCGGCCCGGTGTACACGACGATCGCCTCCGCGATGTGCAGGCTGTCGGGGGCGAGGACGCGCGCGATGTGCTCGTTGCGGCCGTCGAGCCCGATCAGCACGGTGGCCCGGTCCTGGCCCAGGACGGCGAGCAGCGAGGCGAGGCCCTCGTCGGGGTCGAGGGCGCGGAAGCCGCGGGCCTCTGCGGCGCCCTCGGGCGCGGCCCGGTTCATGCCGAGGCCGCTCCAGGTGCTCCAGGCCAGGCAGTGCACCGGCCGGCCGCGTTCGCGGCCCCAGTGGTCGGCGAATCCGTGCAGGAAGCTGTTGGCCGACGAGTACGCCGCGAAGGAGCTTCCGCCGAACTCGCCGTTGACCGACGAGAAGAGCACCAGGGGCGTGTGGGGGCGGTCCTCCAGCAGTGCGGCGAGGGCCAGGGTGCCGGTCACCTTCGCGCGGTAGGCGTCGCGGAAGGCCTGGGGCGACTCGCGGGCGACCTGGTGGCGTTCCAGTCGCGCCCACTGGCCGGAGACGTCGGCGCCGGCCAGGTGCAGCACCCCGTCGAGCGGCGCCCCCCAGCGTGCCTCCGCCTCGCGCACCGCGGCCCGCAACGCGGCCGGGTCGGCCACGTCGAGCGCGCGGTACACGACGTCGCCCAGGGCTCCCAGGTCGTCGAGGCGTTCGGCGCGCTCGCCCCGGTCGGCCGGGCCGCGTCCGACCAGCAGCAGTTTCGCGCCGTGGGCGGCCAGGAGGTATTCCGCGACCGGATGGGCGACGCCGCCGAGGCCGCCGGTGACGAGATAGCGGCCGCCGGTGACGAACGCCTCCCGCCCCGGTTCGCCGAGGGCCATCGGCCGCAGCCGGGGCGCCAGGCGTCGCGTGCCGCGGTGGGCCACGAGGTCGGCGCCGTCGTGGCAGGCGAGTTCCGTGACGATCGCGGCGGCCCGGTCGCCGGGGTCGGCCACGTCGAGTTGCCGGACGGACGGCAGCAGCCGTTCCGCGGCCGCCGTCCGCAGCAGACCGGGCAGGCCCGCGGCGGCGAGGTCGAGGGTGTCGCCCGCGGCCGTCCACAGACCGCCGCTCGTGACCACCAGGAGCGGGGGCGCGGGATCGTGCGCGGACAGGTCCTGGAGCAGCCGGAGCACGTCGAGGGTCACGCCCTCGGCGTCGGGGCCCTGGGCCAGGTGGACGACGGCGCCGGCGGGCCCGGCCGGGCGGGCGCCGCCGGCCGGGCGGACGACCAGCTCGGGGACGCCGGGCACGGCGGCCAGCTCGTCCCGCAGGGCCTCGGAGACCAGCCACGGGCCGGGGGGCAGGGCGCCGCGTTCGGCGGGGAGGTCGATCCAGGTCCGCTCGAAGTACCAGGGGCTGTCCGGCTCGTCGCACCATGCGGCGTACTTGCCTTCGTCGAGGTCGGCGAGGAGCCGGGCCCGCTGGATCTTGCCGCTGCCGGTCTTGGGGAAGTCGTCCCGCTCGACCGGGATGACCAGGTCGGGCTGGAGGCCCAGGGTCTCGGCCACCCGTGCCTTGATGGCGGCGATGGTGTCGTGGACCGAGGTCCGGTCGCCGTGCGCCGGGACGAAGAAGATCACCAGTCTGTCGGTGCTGTCGCCCGCGCCGGACCAGCCGCAGGCGGCGACGAAGGTGACCTCGGTGCCCTCCACCTGCTCCGCGATGGACTCCACGTCGTAGCTCAGGATGTTGGCGCCCTGGACGATGATGAGGTCCTTGTCCCGGCCGGTGATGGTGAGCCGGCCCTCGTGCAGGAACGCGAGGTCGCCGGTGCTGAACCAGCCGTCGGCGGTGAACGCCTCGGCGTTCGCCTCCGGGTTGCGGTAGTAGCCCTCCATGATCGTCGGCCCCGTGATCTGGAGCCGTCCCACGTGGTCCTCGGGCAGCACGGCGTCGTCCGCGTCGACGATGCGCAGCCGCACGCCCGGGACCGGCGGGCCGACCTCCGTGAACGTGACGGCGTCGGGGCCGGCCGACCAGCGCAGGGCCCCGCCGAGCGAGCTCTTGTCCACCCGCAGCCGGCCCGCGTCCGGATCGCCGGCGCGCAGCGTCGAGTGCGTCACGCCCGAGCTGGTCTCCGACATCCCCCAGGACGGGCGCATCGCGTCGGCCGGCATCCCGTGCGCCGTGAGCAGCTCGATGAACCGGTCCGCGGTGCGGCTGACGACGGCCTCTCCGCCGTTGAGGAGGTGCCGCAGCGTGGACAGGTCCCAGGACCGGCCGGTCATCGCGGCGGCGCGTTCGTTGACGAGGGCGAAGGCGAAGTTGGGGGCCCAGGTGTTGGTCACGCCGTACCGGTCGATCCAGTCGAGCCAGCGCAGCGGGTCGGCGAGGAAGGCGTCGATGGTCGCGTTGACGTGCCGGCAGCGCAGCACCACGTCCCGCACGCTCCACATGACGATGCCGCCGACGTGGTCGAGCGGCATCCAGTTCAGCCCGACCTCGTCGGCGTCGAATCCGTTCACCGCCGCGACGGCGCGGGTGCGGGCCAGGATGCTGCGGCTGGCGTGCCGGACCACCTTCGGCACGCCGGTGCTGCCGGAGGTGAGCAGGTGCACGACCGGGCTGTCGGGGGTCGCCGGGAACCAGTCCGTGCTCTGCGGGCCGTCGCTCAGCTCCTCGACGACGGCCACCCGCAGGTCGTCCACGCCCCACAGGGCGGGCAGCCTGGCCACCGCCGGGGCGAGGGAGGCGTCGGTGAGGACGAGCGGCCGGTCCAGCAGCTGCCAGGCGTTGCGCAGCCTGGTCGTGCCGGCGTTCTCGCGGTCGTAGCCGGGTGCGGCGCCGACCGGGGTGGGCAGGTACCCGCCCAGGACGCACGCCCAGAACGCGGTGAGGAAGGCGCGGTTGTCGCCGAACTGGAACAGCACGGACTCGCCGGGGGCGATGCCCGTGGAGCGCAGGCCGGTGAGCAGCCGCTGTGCGTCGGCGAGCAGCCGGGAGTAGCTCTGGACGTGCTCGTCGTCACCCGTCAGGTAGACGATGCCCTGGTCGGGGGTGAGTTCGGCGGCGAGCCGGAGCGCCTCCTGCAACGTGGTGGGGAAGGCGGGGTCGGCCGGCAGGTCGCCGCCGTACGCGACGGCCGGCGGCCGCGCCGGAGCGGGCGGCGCGTCCGCGGTGCGGGGCGCAGCGGGGCGCGTCCGGCCGAGCCGGGCCTCCCTGCGCAGCAGGGGCGCGGCCTCCTCCACCCCTGTGACGGATTCGGCCGCCGCGCGCAGCAGGGCCACGGCGTCGGGTCCGGGCATGGTCATCGGTTCGGTCCTCCTTGACCGGCGTGCGCGGGCCGGCGGCCCAGCAGCGTGCCGCCGACGATCGCGGCGAGTTCCGCCTCGGAGTCGTTGAGATAGAAGTGGCCGCCGGGGAAGACCTCGACGGAGAACGCCCCGGTGGTCTGCTCGCGCCACGCGTGGAGGCCGCTGACGGGGGCGCGCGGGTCCGTGTCCCCGCCGAGTGCGGTGATCGGCACGGAGAGCGGCTGGTCGGGGCGGTGCCGGTGGTTCTCCCAGAGGGTGAAGTCGGCGCGCAGCGTCGGCAGCAGCAGCTTCATCAGCTCGGGGTCGCCGGACACGGTGTCCGAGGTGCCGTCCAGGCTCCGCAGGGCGGCGCCGAAGTCGTCGTCGGACAGCCGGTGCAGCTGCGGTGCGGCGACGTCGTGCCCCGGGGCGGACTGGCCGGACAGGAACAGGTGTCCGGGCTGGGTGCCGCGTCTGCGCAGCGCCCTGGCCAGTTCGAACGCCAGCAGCGCGCCGCCGCTGTGGCCGAAGAACGCGTACGGGCCCTGGAGGTAGGGGCGCAGCGCCACGGCGACCATGCGGACGGCGGCGTCGGCGGACGCGGGATGCGGTTCGCCGACGCGGTCCTCGCGGCCGGGCAGCTGCACGGCCACGATTTCCACCTCGGGCGGGAAAAGGCCCGGCCATGCGGCGAAAGCGCTCGCCCCCGCTCCCGCGTGCGGGAGGCAGAACAGACGGACCCTCCGGTTCGACCGCCGGGCGCGGCGGACGAGTGGAGTTTCTGCTATGAGCCTGTCAGGCATGACCGGGCCGCCTCGAAATATGCGGGACAACAGGAATTGCGTCACACGGTATTGAGCCGCCTTATCGGTCCTCTATTACGGCCATTTCCGGGGCACATTCGAAGGACCCGGCGATACGTGCGGCCACGTCGCGCAGCAGGGCCGGCTCCAGCAGATCGTCGTGCCCGCACGGGAACGGGGTGACCTTCAGCTCCCCGTCCACGTAGGGGGCCCAGGCGGCGGCCAGGTCCGCGGCCCTCTCCTCGCCGCCCGAGGTGAACAGGGCGACCTCGCCCTTGTACGCGGCGGGCCGGTGTGCCGTGACCACCATGATCGTGTTGATCATGACGTCGAAGAGCCGCTCGTCGGCCGCGCCGCCGAGGATCTCCCCGACCAGGCCCCGCGCCCGGGCCCGCTGTTCCGCCTCGTCGCCCCGGTCGTCGGGGTCGCCGCCCGCGTCGTCGCTCAGGACGGCGAGCACGTCCCGGGCGGTGAGCGGCCGCTGCTCCTCCACCGGGCCCTCCTGGGCGGGGTCGCCGGGCCGGGAGTCCATGACGGCCAGCAGGGCCACCTGCTCGCCCTGCTCCTGGAGGGCGGTGGCGACGGCGTGCGCGATGTTGCCGCCGGTCGAGTACCCCAGCAGGTGGTAGGGGCCCTGCGGCTGCACGGCGCGTAGGTGCTCGACGGCGTCGAGCGCCCATGCGGCCAGCGAGTCCGGCAGCGGTCCGGGGCCGTCGAGTCCCCGTGCCTGGAGGCCGTACAGGCCGACGTCCTCGGGCAGTCCGCGCAGCAGGCCCGCGTAGCACCAGCTCAGGCCGAGGGCCGGCGGGGCGCAGAACAGGGAGGGGCGGTCGCCGGCCCGGCGCAGCACCGCCATGGGGCCGGTGTCGTCGGCGGTGTCGAGCCGCGCGGCGAGCAGGGCCGGGGTGGGCGCCTCGAAGAGCGTCCGGACGTCCGTCACGACGTCGAGCGCGGTGCTGATCCGGGTGGCGAGACCCATCGCGAGCAGCGAGTGGCCGCCCAGTTCGAAGAAGTTCGCGTCGACGCCGACCCGGGGCAGGGCGAGGGCTTCCGCGAAGAGGCCGCAGAGCAGTTCCTCGCGCAGGCTGCGCGGATCGCGCCCGGTCGTCGCCGCGCTCACCCGCGGTACGGGCAGGGCCTTGCGGTCGAGCTTGTTGCTGGGGTTCAGCGGCAGGCTCTCGAGCACCACGACCACGCCGGGCACCATGTGGGCCGGCAGCAGCGCGGCGAGCCGGCCGCGCAGTTCCCCGGGGTCCAGCCGGACTCCGGGGGCCGGGACGGCGTAGCCGACGAGCCGGTCGGCGTGGACGGCCGCGGCGGCGTGGGTGACGCCGGGCTGCTCGGCGAGCGCGGACTCGATCTCCCCCAGTTCGATGCGCAGGCCGCGCAGCTTCACCTGGGTGTCGGCCCGGCCGGCGAACACCAGCCGGCCGGTGCGGTCCCAGCGGACGAGGTCGCCGGTGCGGTACATCCGGCCGCCGGGTGCGAACGGGTCCGCGACGAACCTCCCGGCGGTCAGAGCGGGACGGTCGAGGTATCCGCGGGCCAGGCCGGGACCGGTCGTGTACAGCTCTCCCGCCACGCCGGGCGGGACGGGCCGCAGGTACCGGTCGAGCACGTACACGCCGGCGTTGGCGATGGGCCGGCCGATCGGGACCGGCTGCCGGCCGGGAGCGTCGTACACCCAGGACGCGACGTCGACGGTCGCCTCGGTCGGGCCGTACGCGTTGACGAGCCTGCGGCCCCGCGACCAGTGCGCGGCCACGTCCGCCGCGGGCACGTCGCCGCCGGTGACGATGACCCGCAGGTCGGGCAGCGCGATCCGCGGCAGGCCGGACAGCACGGCCGGGGTGAGGTGCGCCTGGGTGATGCGCCGGTCGGCGAGGAACGCGGCGAGTTCGTCGCCGGCCAGGACGCCCGGGGGGATCACGAGGCAGGAGCCGGTGAGCAGGGCGAGGCACAGCTCGGAGACGCTCGCGTCGAAGCTCGGGGAGATCAGCTGTGCGACGCGGTTGCCGGGCCCGGCCTCGTAGCGCTCGGCCTGGTTGGCGGCCAGGCCGGCGATGCCGCGGTGCGCCACCACGACGCCCTTGGGGCGGCCCGTCGATCCGGAGGTGTAGATGACGTACGCGGCGTCGTCGAGGTGCCGGGCGACGGCCGGTTCCGTGCCGGGGAGCCCGTCCGGGACCGGGAAGGAGGCGGGCGTCAGCTCGCACACCGGCCGGGCGTCGTCGAGCATGAACGCGATCCGCTCGGCCGGGTAGGCCGGGTCGACGGGCAGGTACGCGGCTCCGGCCTTCAGCGTCGCCAGCACGGCGACGACGAGGTCGGCCGAACGGGGCAGCCGCAGCGCGACGATCTGCCCCGGTCCCGCGCCCCGCTCGCGCAGCAGGTGGGCGAGCCGGTTGGCGCGCAGGTCCAGCTCGGCGTAGCTGAGCGTCTCGGCTCCGTACTGGACGGCCGGGTGGTCCGGGGTGCGGGCCGCCTGCCGCGCGAAGAGCTCCGGCCAGGTGAGCGCGGGGACGTCGCGGGCGGTGTCGTTCCACTCCTGGAGGACCCGCCGGCCCAGCTCCGGACCGAGGACGTCCATCCGGTCCAGCGGCGTGTCCGGTTCGGCCACGGCCGCGGTGAGCAGCCGCACCAGGGAGTCGGCCAGAGCGCGGGCGGTCTCCGGGTCGAACAGGTCGGTGGCGTAGCGCACGATGCCGTTCAGCCCGGAGGTCTCGTCCTCCTCCAGGACGAACGCCAGGTCGACCTTGGCGGTTTCCGTGTCGACCTGCTCCCCGTGCACGACCAGGCCGGGCAGTTCCGGCTCCGCGACGTCGAGGTTCTCCAGGGTGAGCATCACCTGGAACAGGGGGTGATGGGCCGGCGAGCGGACCGGGTCGAGCGCTTCGACGAGCCGCTCGAACGGCACGTCCTGGTGGGCGAACGCGGCCAGGTCGGTCTCGCGCACCCGGTCGAGGAGTTCGTGCAGGCTGGGGCTGCCGGAGACGTCGGTGCGCAGCACGAGGGTGTTGACGAAGAAGCCGACCAGTTCGCGGGCGGCCTCCTCGTCGCGTCCGGCGACCGCGCAGCCGAGCGGGATGTCCGTGCCGGCGCCGTACCGGGCGAGCACGGCGGCGAGGGCGGCCTGCACCACCATGAACACGCTGGCGTGCCGGCGGCGGGCGAGGTCGGCGACGGCGCGGTACAGGCCGGGGCCGATGGTCAGCGGCACCGAGCCGCCGCGGTGGCCGAGGACGGCCGGCCGGGGTCGGTCGAGGGGCAGGTCCAGCAGGCCGGGCGCGCCCGCGAGGGTGTCGCGCCAGAAGGCGGTCTGGCGTGCCACCACGCTGTCCGGGTCGCTCTCGTCGCCGAGGACCTCCTGCTGCCAGAGGGCGAAGTCCGCGTACTGCACCGGGAGCGGGGTCCACCGCGGGGGCCGCCCGGCGCGGCGGGCCCCGTACGCGGTGGCCAGGTCGCGCAGCAGAAGTCCCGTCGACCAGCCGTCGGTGGCGATGTGGTGGACGAGCACGAGCAGGACGTGTTCGTCGTCGCTCCGGGAGAAGAGCCGGCAGCGGACGGGAAGTTCGGAGTCGAGCCGGAACGCGTACGCGGCGGCGGCGGCGATGTCGTCGCCTGCCTCTTCCTCCAGGACGGGTTGCGCGGTCACGGTCCGCTGGTACGGGGCGCCCGACTCGTCGCC
Organism: Streptomyces sp. NBC_00704; assembly: GCF_036226605.1. Taxonomy (NCBI): domain Bacteria; kingdom Bacillati; phylum Actinomycetota; class Actinomycetes; order Kitasatosporales; family Streptomycetaceae; genus Streptomyces; species Streptomyces sp. NBC_00704. The sequence goes on along the minus strand of NZ_CP109000.1, from coordinate 5,135,179 downwards.
GAAGACGGTGCGCAGGCTCTCGTGACGTCCCACCACGTCGGACAGGGCGGCCCGCAGCGCGGGCCGGTCGATCGTGCCGGTGAGCCGCAGCGCCAGCGGGACGTTGTACGTGGGCGAGGGGCCCTCGAAGCGGTACAGGAACCACAGACGCCGCTGGGCGGCCGACAACGGCACCCGCTCGGGCCGCGGGCGCGGCGCGAGCGCGGGGCGGGACGGTCCGGCGTCCGGCCGCGACGCGGCGATCCGCGCGGCGAAGGCGGCGACGGTGGGCGCCTCGAAGAGGGTCCGGATGCCGACGTCGACGCCGAGTTCGTCGCGGACGCGGGCGACGACCCGGGCGGCGAGCAGCGAGTGTCCGCCGAGGTCGAAGAAGACGTCGTCGACGCCGACCGAGGGCACGCCGAGGCTCTCGGCGAAGATCGTGCAGAGGGCTTCCTCGCGGGCGTCCCGCGGGCCCTGGGCGGAGGCGGCCGTCGCGTCGGGCTCGGGCAGCGCGTCGCGGTCCAGTTTTCCGTTGGCGGTGAAGGGCAGCCGGTCCAGCGCCACGTAGGCGGACGGCGCCATGTACTCGGGGAGCCGGTCTGCGGCGTACGCCCGCACGGCCGCCAGGTCCAGCCCGGCGGGCGTCACGTACGCGACGAGGCGCTTGTCGCCCGGCCGGTCCTCGCGCAGCAGGACGGCGGCGTGCGACACGTCCGGGTGCGTGCCGACGGCCGACTCGACCTCGCCCAGCTCGATCCGGAAGCCCCGCAGCTTGACCTGGTGGTCGACGCGGGCGACGAACTCCAGTCGGCCGTGCCGGTTCCACCGGCCGAGGTCGCCCGAGCGGTACATGCGGGAGCCGGGAGGCCCGTACAGGTCGGCGACGAACCTGACCGCGGTGAGGCCGAGCCGGTTGAGGTAGCCGCGGGTGACCAGGTCGCCCGCGATGTACAGCTCGCCCGTCACTCCGACGGGCAGCGGCCGCAGCCTCTCGTCGAGCACGTACATCCGGGTGTTCCAGACCGGCCGGCCGATGGTGATGACACCGCCGGGGACGGCGTCGCCGGGGGCGATGCGGAACTCGGTGCATCCCACGGTCGTCTCCGTGGGCCCGTACTCGTTGACCACGGTCACGCCGGGGTGGCGGCGGCGCCACTCGTCGAGCAGTTCGCCCATCAACGACTCGCCGCCGAGCACGAGTTGTTCGGACGGGGAGAACGCGTCCGGCAGGTTCAGCAGCAACGACAGGTGGCTCGGCGTGGCCTTGACGAAGGCGGGGCGGGTGTCCGGGGCGTCCCCGTTCAGGTCCACGAGGTCGACGGCGCCGCCCGTGGTCAGGGGCGCGAAGACGCCGGTCACGGTGAGGTCGAAGGAGATCGGCGAGTGCACGAGCGCACCGCGCTCGACGGAGTCGTAGGCGTCGCGGGCCCAGGCCAGGTACGAGTTCAGCGAGCGGTGCTCGACCACGACGCCCTTGGGCCTGCCGGTGGAACCGGAGGTGAAGATGACGTACGCGGCGGCGCCGTCCGGCGCGAACGCCGGCAGCGGTGCCGTCCGCGCGACGTCGCCGACCGCGTCCGGGGACGCGTCCGCGCCCGCGTCCGCGTCCAGGTGGAGGCGCGGGCGCGTGCCGGGAAGCTCGGTGGACGCGGTGGTCAGCACCAGCAGCGGGTCGACGTCGTCGAGCACGAAGGCGAGCCGGTCGGCCGGGTGCTCCGGGTCCAGCGGCAGGTAGGCCGCCCCGGCCCGGAAGACGGCGAGCACCGCCACCACCAGGTCGACGGACTTCGGCAGGGCGATCGCCACGAAGGTCTCCGGGCCGGCGCCCCGTGCGACCAGGCGCCGGGCGAGGCGGTCGACGCGGGCGGCCAGTTCGGCGTAGGTGACGCGGTCGTCCCCGCACACCACGGCGACGGCCGCGGGGGTGCGGGCCGCCTGCGCGGCGAACAGCTCCGGCACGGTCGTCCGGGGCACGTCGCGCACGGGGCCGTTCCAGCCGGCCAGCACGCTGTCGCGTTCCCGCGCCGACAGGACCGGCAGGTCGCCGACCGGGCGGCCGGAGTCGGCCGCGGCCGCCGTGAGCAGGCGGACCAGACGGTCGGCCATCGCCTGCACGGTCTCGGCCTCGAAGAGGTCCGTCGCGTACTGGATCGCGCCGTGGAGACCGTCGGGGCGTCCGTCCTCGGCGTGCTCCTCGGCGAGGAAGAAGGAGAGGTCGATCTTGGCGGTGTCCGCGCCGACGTGCTCGCGGACCACGTCGAGGCCCGCCATGCCGAAGTCGCCGCCGGCGGTGTTGGCGAACGTCAGCATCACCTGGAACAACGGGTGGTGGGCGAGCGACCTGGCCGGGTTGAGCACCTCGACCAGCCGCTCGAACGGCACGTCCTGGTGGGAGTACGCGGCCAGGTCGGCGGTACGCACGCGCCGCAGCAGCTCGGCGAAGGACGGGTCGCCGGAGACGTCGGTGCGCAGCACCAGGGTGTTGACGAAGAAGCCGACGAGGTCGTCCAGCGCCTCGTCCGTGCGGCCGGCGATCGCCGTGCCCAGGGTGATGTCGGTGCCCGCTCCCATCCGGGTCAGCAGGGTCGCGATGCCGGCCTGGACGACCATGAACAGGCTCGCCTGGTGGGTTCTCGCCAGGGCCGCGAGCGACGCGTGGACGTCGGCGGGCACGGTCAGCTCCACGACGGCGCCGCCGTTCCCGGCGACCGCGGGCCGCGGGCGGTCGGTGGGCAGTTCGAGCAGTTCGGGAGCGCCGGCCAGCGCCGTCCGCCAGTAGTCGAGCTGACGGGCCATCAAACTGTCGGGATCCTCCTCGCCCGCGAGGAGTTCGTGCTGCCACAGAGCGAAGTCCGCGTACTGCACGCGCAGGGCCGGCCAGGCGGGGCTCTCACCGGAGCAGCGGGCCGCGTAGGCGGTGGCGAGGTCGGTCGCGAGAGGGGCCGCGGACCAGCCGTCGCCGGCGATGTGGTGCATGAGCAGCAGCAGCGTGTGCTCCTCGGCGCCGGACTCGAAGAGCGTCACGCGCAGCGGGACCTCGCTTTCGAGACGGAAGGCGTGCCCGACCGCCGCGTCGAACGCCTCCGGGGAGAAGCGTTCCACCCTCAGCCCGGCCCCGGCCGGCAGGACCTGCTGGTAGGGCGTGCCCGCGAAGTCCGGGAAGACCGTCCGCAGGGCCTCGTGCCGTTCCACGACGTCGGTGATCGCCGCCCGCAGCGCGGACCGGTCCAGCGGGCCCGTCAGGCGCAGCGCGATCGGCAGGTTGTAGGTGGCGGCGGGCCCCTCCATCCGGTACAGGAACCACAGGCGCCGCTGCGCGTACGACAGCGGCGGGCGCTCGGGCCGCACGCCCGCGAGGACCGGCGGACGGACGGTGGCCGCGGTGTCGAGACGGGCGGCCGTCCCGGCCGGGGTCGGCGCCTCGAACAGCGCGCGGATCGGCAGCTCGACGGCGAACGTGGAGCGGATGCGGCTGACCAGCCGGGTGGCGAGCAGCGAGTGCCCGCCGAGTGCGAAGAAGTCGTCGTCGACGCCGACCTGCCGGAGGCCGAGCACCTCGGCGAACAGGCCGCAGAGGATCTCCTGCTGCGGCGTCGCCGCGGTGCGCGTCGCGGGGGCGGCCTCGAACTCGGGGGCGGGCAGCGCGTCCGTGTCGAGCTTGCCGCTGGGGGTCAGCGGCAGGGCGTCCAGGAGGACGACCGCACCGGGTACGAGCGTCTCGGGCAGCCGGGCGGCGAGGTGCTCGCGGACCGTGCGGATCAGGTCGTCGCCGCCCCCGTGGTCCCCGCGGGGGACGACGTACGCGACGAGACGCTCGCCGGACACGGTCACGACGGCCTGGCCCACCTCGGGCAGTTCGGCCGCCGTGGCCCGGATCTCGTCGAGTTCGATCCGGACGCCGCGCACCTTGACCTGGCGGTCGGCGCGGCCGGCGAACTGGAGGGAACCGTCGGGGTTCCACCGCCCCAGGTCGCCGGAGCGGTACATCCGCGAGCCCGCCGGGCCGAACGGGTCGGCCACGAACCGCTCCGCGCTGAGGCCCGGCCGGTTCAGGTAGCCGTGCGCGAGCTGGACGCCCGCGAGGTAGAGCTCTCCCTGCACGCCGGGCGGAACCGGGCGCAGCGCCCGGTCGAGCACGTAGACGCGGGTGTTCCACACGGGGAAGCCGATGGGCGCGTTGCCCGGGCCCGGCTCGCGGCCGGCGTCCCACGCCGTGACGTCGACGGTGGCCTCGGTCGGGCCGTACAGGTGGTGCAGCGGGACGTCGAGCAGGTCGCGGAAGTCGCGGTGCAGGTCCGCGGGGAGGGCCTCGCCGCCGCAGAACACGCGGCGCAGGCTGGTGCAGCCGGCGGCCTGCGGGGTCTGCACGAAGGCCGACAGCATGGCGGGGATGAAGTGGACGGTCGTCACGCGTTCGGCGCGGATCAGCTCGGCGAGGTACTCGGGGTCGCGGTGCCCGTCCGGCCTGGCCATCACCATCGTGGCGCCCTGGAGCAGCGGCCAGAAGAACTCCCAGACCGAGACGTCGAAGCTGGTGGCGGTCTTCTGGAGCACCCGGTCGTCGGCGGCCAGGGGGTAGGCGCGCTGCATGCCGTCGAGCCGGTTCACGACGGCCGCGTGCGGGATGACGACGCCCTTGGGGCGGCCCGTCGATCCGGAGGTGTACATGACGTACGCGGGGTCGGAGGGGTGCAGCGGGCGGAGCCGGTCGGCGTCGGTGAGCGGACCGTCCGCGTGGCCCGCCGTGTCCGTGGCCGCCAGGCAGGCGCTGTCCAGCACACAGATCGGGGCGGCGTCGGCGAGCATGTGGGCGATGCGGTCGGCGGGATAGCCGACGTCCACCGGCAGGTAGGCCGCGCCCGTCTTCACGATCGCGAGCAGCCCGACGAGCAGCTCCACCGAGCGGGGCAGGGCGAGGGCCACGAGTCCGCCCGGACCCGCGCCCCGGCCGACGAGGTGGCGGGCCAGCCGGTCGGCCCGGGCGTGCAGGTCCGCGTACGTGACCTCCTCGCCCTCCAGGACCAGGGCGACCCGGTCGGGGGTGCGGGCCGCCTGGGCGTCGAGCAGCTCGGGCAGGACCGCGGCGGGCAGTTCGAGATCGGTGGCGTTCCACGCCTCGACGACCTGTTCCCGCTCGGCGGGCAGGGTCACGTCGATACGGCCGACGAGCAGGTCGGGGTCGGCGGCGACGGTTTCGAGGACCTGGAGGAACCGGGCGGCGATGGCGGCGCCCTGCGCCCGGTCGAACTGCTCGGGACGGACGTCGAGCCGGACGACGAGACGGTCTCCGGCGATGCCGGTGATGAGGCTGAGCGGGTAGTGGGTCGCGCCGCCGCCGTCGATGTCGGCGATCTCCAGCTTCCCCGCCGGGCTCTCCTTCGCGTCGTCGTAGGGGTAGTTCTCGAAGACGAGAAGGGAGTCGAACAGCTCCCCCAGACCCGCCGCCCGCTGGATCTCGGCGAGGCTGACGTGATGGTGGTCGAGCAGGTCGCCCTGGCGGCGCTGGAGGTCGCCGACGACCTCGGCGAACGTCGCGGCGGGGTCCAGCCCGACGCGTACCGGGAGCGTGTTGATGAAGGAGCCGATCATGGCCTCGACGCCGGGCAGATCGGCCGGGCGGCCGGAGACCGTGGCGCCGAAGACGACGTCGTCGCGGCCGGTGAGCTGACCGAGCACCATCGCCCAGGCGCCCTGCACCAGGCTGTTCACGGTCAGGCCGCGGTCGGCCGCCATCCGGACCAGGCGGGCCGTGGCGGCCGGCGCCAGCTCGGCGGCGATCCGCTCCGGCAGTGCCTTGCCCGCGGGCGCGCCCGGCGCCACCGTGGTCGGCCCGTCGAGGCCGGCGAGAGCCGTCCGCCAGGCCCTTGCGCCCGCCTCCGCGTCCTGCCGGGCGAGCCAGCCCAGGTAGTCGCGGTAGGGGGTGACCGGGGGCAGCCCGTCGGTGCTGCCCTGCGCCTCGTAGACCGCGAACAGCTCGTCGACCAGCAGGGGAGCCGACCAGCCGTCGAGCAGGATGTGATGGTTGGTCACCACGAGCCGGTGCTCGCGCGGCCCGAGGCGGACCAGGCTGAACCGGATCAGCGGCGGCCGGGCGAGGTCGAACCGGGTGGCCCGTTCGGCCGTCAGGAACGCGTCCAGTTCCCCGGGCCGCAGGACCGGCTCGGACCAGCCGGGCTTCACGTCGCGGGGGATGATCTGCATCGGCCGGCCGTCCGCCCGCAGCCGGAACCCCGCCCTGAGGTTGGCGTGCCGGCGCAGGACGGCCTCGGCGCTGCGGCGCAGCAGGTCCCCGTCCACCTCGCCGGACAGCGCCAGCACGAGCTGGGTGTTGTAGACGTCCACGGCCTCGTCGTCATAGAGGGAGTGGAAGTGCAGTCCCGCCTGCAACGGTGTCAGCGGCAGTACGTCTTCGAGGCGCGAGCGCTTCATTACCAATCCCCCAGTTCAGCCTCGAGGCTGTCGATCTCGCTCTGTGTCAGGTCGTCGCTCAGGTCGGACGGCGTCAGGCCGACCGCGGCCGGCCGCTCGTCCGCGAGGGCGGTGAGCGCGTCGAACCACGCGTGGGCGAGCCGCCGTATGCCGGGCTCGGACATCACCGCGGACGCCCAGGTCCAGGTGGCGACGAGGTGCGGACGGCCCTCGCGGTTCTCGGTGACCGCGGTGATCTCGACCGCGTGCGTCATCGGCATCCCGGGCGACCGCGGCGCGGGCGTCGGCCCGTCGACGGTCTCCCAGTCGGCCGGTTCGTCGCCGTCGGTGTACCGGCCCAGGTAGTTGAAGCCGATCTGCGGCGCGACGGCCAGTCCAGGCTCGCCCCTGAGATGGCGCAGGACGCCGTAGCCGACGCCGTTGTCCGGGAACGCGCGCATCTGCTCCTTGACCTGCTTGAGCCGGTCGATCGGCGTGCGGCCCTCCGGGTCGAGCCGGACGGGGTAGAGGCTGGTGAACCAGCCGACCGTCCGGGAGACGTCCACCCCGTCGGCGACGTGTTCGCGTCCGTGCCCCTCGAGGTCGACCAGGACCGGTCCGGCGCCGCGTTCTTCCACGACCGCCGTCGCCAGCCCGCACAGCAGGGCGTCGGTGACGTTGCCGTTGACGCTCGCCGGGATCCTGGTGAGCAGCGCCTCGGTGACGTCCGGCGCCAGGGTCAGCTCGATCTCCCGGGCGGTGGCGGCGGTGTCGACCGCCGGGTCGAGCAGGCGGGCGCCGAGGAGCGGCTCCGCGGTCGCGGCGATCTCCTGCCACACCGGCAGCTCGGCCCGCCGGTCCGCCGCCTGAAGATGCCCGGCCCAGGTCCGGTACGAGGTGGCGACGGGGGCCGGCTCGGGAGCCCGGCCGGCCGCGGCCGCCTCGTAGGCGGCGGCGAGGTCGGGCAGCAGGATCTGCCACGACACCGCGTCCACGACCAGGTGGTGCAGGACGATCAGCAGTGTGCCCGGGGCGTCGGGTCCGGCGTCGAACCAGCAGAACCGCGCGACCTCGCCGGCCGCCGGGGACAGTTCCCGGCGGGCCGTCTCCGCGGCGTCGCCGTCACCGTGGTCGACGCGTACGACCGACACCGGGACGGCGCCGCGTTCGCGCACCTCGTAGGCGCCGTCCGGGCGGTGGCGCAGGCGCAGGACGTCGTGGTGGTCGACCAGGGCCTGGGCGGCCCGGACCAGTGCCCGCTCGTCGAGGCCCGCCGGGACGCGCACGGTCATCGACTGGTTGAAGCCGTCGGTGTCCTCGTACTGCTCCAGCCACCGCATGATCGGTGTGGGCGCGAAGACGCCCGTTCCGGCGTCCCGGTCCTCCGTCGTGGCCGGCACCGCCGTGGCCGCCCGGGCCAGGAGGGCGGGCGTGCGCTCCCTGAAGACGTCGCGGGCCGAGACCAGCAGCCCGCCCGCGCGGGCGCGGCTGACCACCCGGATCGACATGATGCTGTCGCCCCCGAGGTCGAAGAAGCTGTCGTCGGGGCCGACGTCGGGCAGGTCGAGGACGTCGGCGAAGATCCGGCAGAGGAGTTCCTCGCGGCCGTCGGCGGGCCGGCGTCCGCCACCGGTGGTCGTGGACCACCGCGGCGCGGGAAGGGCCGCCCGGTCGACCTTGCCGTTGGGGGTCAGCGGGATCTCGTCCAGGACCACCAGGGCGGCCGGGACCATGTAGTCCGGCAGTCCGGCGGCGACCTGCGCCCGCACGGCGGCCGGGTCCGCGTCGCCGACGTAGTAGGCGACCAGACGCCGGTCGCCCGGACGGTCCTCGCGCACCACCGCCGTCGCCCCCGCCACGCCCGCCACGGCGTTCAGGGCCGACTCCACCTCCCCCGGCTCGATACGGAAACCGCGCAGCTTGACCTGCGTGTCGGCCCGGCCCTGGTACTCCAGCTCACCGCCGGCGGTCCACCGCACGAGGTCGCCCGTGCGGTACATGCGCCCGCCCGCGGGGCCGAACGGATCGGCGAGGAACCGCTCCGCCGTCAGCGACGGACGGCCGAGATAGCCGCGGGCCAGACCGGCGCCCGCGACGTACAGCTCGCCGGTCACGCCGGGAGCCACCGGACGCATGGCCGCGTCCAGCACGTACACCCGGGTCCCCGTGATGGGGCGGCCGATCGGCGGCACGATCCCGCCGGACAGCGGCGCGCTCATGGTGGCGCACACGGTCGTCTCGGTCGGACCGTAGGCGTTGATCATGCGGCGGCCCGCGGACCAGCGGGCCACCAGCTCCGGCGGGCACGCCTCGCCCGCCACGACGACCGTCGCGCCGGCCGGCAGCGCGTCGTCCGCGAGCACCGCCAGCGCCGTCGGCGGCAGGGTCACGTGCGTCACGGCCTGCTCGGCGCAGAGCGCGGCCAGATCAGGTCCCGGCATCAGCCGCTCCGCCGGGGCGAGCACCAGGGTCGCTCCCGACAGCAGGCCCATCACGATCTCCCAGGCCGCCGCGTCGAAGCTGAGCGCCGCGAACTGTAGGACCCGGCTGCCCGGTCCCACCCCGAACGCGTCCTGCTGGGCACGGGCCAGGGAGGCGATGCCGCCGTGCGGCACGACCACGCCCTTGGGCCGGCCCGTCGAACCCGACGTGTAGATGACGTAGGCCGGGTGGTCCGCCCGCAGCTCCACCCGCGGGACCGCGGACGGCTCGCGTTCGTCGGCGGGCCGGTCCACGAGCAGCACCGGCATCCGGCGCTCACCGAGCCCCGGCAGCGTCGCGCTGTCGCTGACCAGCAGTGCCGGCCGGGAATCCGCGAGCATGTACGCCACCCGGTCCGCGGGGTAGTCCGGGTCCACCGGCACGTACGCGCCGCCGGCCCGCAGCACCGCCAGCAGCGACACCACCAGGTCCACGGAGCGCGGCAGCGCCACGGCCACCACGGTCTCCGGCCCCACCCCGCACGAGGCGAGGCGTCCGGCGAACGCGTCGACCCGCGCCGCCAGCTCGCCGTACGTCAACCCGGCGCCCTCGAAGGCCAGGGCGGGCGCGGAGGGGTCCGCCGCCACCCGGGCCGCGAACAGCTCGGGGAACGACCGGCCGTCGCTCACCCGGTCGAGGGGCGCGGGGCCCGCCCACTCCTCCAGCACCCGGCCGCGCTCACCGGCCGACAGCACGTCGACCGCCGAGACCCGGCCGTCCACCTCCGCGAGCAGCCCCTCCAGGACCCGGACGAGCCGCTCGCCCAGACCGTGCGCGCTTGCCTCGTCGAACAGGTCCGAGGCGTACTGGACCTCTCCGTGGAGCCCGTCGGGCGTCTCCTCCAGGTGGAAGGTCAGGTCGAACTTGGCCACGCCGAGGTCGGCCCCCTCGAAGGCGGCGTCGAGACCGGGGAGGTCGAAGGCGGCGTCGGCGTTGTTGTCGAAGACCACCATCACCTGGAACAGCGGGTGGTGGGCGAGCGAGCGCTGCGGGCTGACGACCTCGACCAGACGCTCGAACGGCACGTCCTGGTGCGCGTAGGCGGCCAGGTCCGTCTCACGCACCCGGGCCAGCAGCTCACGCACCGACGGATCGCCCGACACGTCGGTGCGCAGCACCAGCGTGTTCACGAAGAACCCGATCAGACCGTCCAGGGCCTGGTCGGACCGGCCCGCCACGACCGTGCCCAGCGGCACGTCCGTCCCCGCGCCCATCCGCGACAGCAGCACCGCCACCGCGGCCTGCACCACCATGAACGGCGTCACCCCGCACTCACGGGCCACCGCCAGCAGACGCCCGTGCAACGCGGCGCCCGTCTCGAAGCGGGCCACCCCGCCGCGGTAGGACGGAGTCTGCGGGCGCGGCCGGTCGAGGGGAAGCTCGATCAGCTCGGGCGCCCCGGCGAGTGCGGTGCGCCAGTAGTCGATCTGCCGGCCCGCCGTGCTCGCCGGATCACCCTCCTCACCCAGCGCCTTCGCCTGCCACAACGCGTAATCCGCGTACTGCACCGGCAACGCCGCCCACCCCGGCGCCACGCCACCCAACCGCGCCGCATACGCCGCCGACAGATCATCCGCCAGCGGACCCAACGACCAGCCGTCACTCACGATGTGATGCATCAGCACCACCAGCACCGACGACCGCTCACCCACCCGCAACAACGTCACCCGCAACGGCAACTCCGCCGACAGATCGAACGCATACCCCGCCGCGGCATCCACAGCAGCAGCAAGACCCGCACCGCCGACCTCCGCCACCTCGAGCACCACACCCGCGTCCGCCACCGGCAGCACCCGCTGATACGGCACACCGTCCACATCCGCGAACACCGTCCGCAGACTCTCGTGCCGGCCCACCACATCACCCAGCGCCGACTCCAGCGCCGCCACATCCAGCTCACCCTCGAGCCGCAGCACCAACGGCACGTTGTACGTCGCCGACGGCCCCTCCAACTCGTGCAGGAACCACAACCGGCGCTGCGCCGCCGACAACGGCACCCGAGCCGGACGCTCACCCGCCACCAACGCCCCCCGCGCCGCGTCCGCACCCACCAGACGCGACGCCAGACCCGCCGGCGTCGGCGACTCGAACACCGCACGGATACCGATCTCGCGCCCGAAGGCGGAGCGGATCCGGCTCACGAGGCGGGTGGCGAGCAGCGAGTGCCCGCCGAGGTCGAAGAAGTCGTCGTCGGGACCGGCTGCGGGCAGGTCGAGGACGTCGGCGAAGATCCGGCAGAGGAGTTCCTCGCGGCCGTCGGCGGGCCGGCGTCCGCCACCGGTGGTCGTGGACCACCGCGGCGCGGGAAGGGCCGCCCGGTCGACCTTGCCGTTGGGCGTCAGCGGGATCTCGTCCAGGACCACCAGGGCGGCCGGGACCATGTAGTCCGGCAGTCCGGCGGCGACCTGCGCCCGCACGGCCGCCGGGTCCGCGTCGCCGACGTAGTAGGCGACCAGACGCCGGTCGCCCGGACGGTCCTCGCGCACCACCGCCGTCGCCCCCGCCACGCCCGCCACGGCGTTCAGGGCCGACTCCACCTCGCCCGGCTCGATGCGGAAACCGCGCAGCTTCACCTGGAAGTCGGTGCGGCCGATGTACTCCACGGCGCCGCCGGCGGTCCACCGCACGAGGTCGCCCGTGCGGTACATGCGCCCGCCCGCGGGGCCGAACGGATCGGCGAGGAACCGCTCCGCCGTCAGCGACGGACGGCCGAGATAGCCGCGGGCCAGGCCTTCACCGGCGATGTACAGCTCACCGGGCACCCCCGGGGCCACCGGGCGCAGCGCCGCGTCCAGCACGTACACCCGCGTGTTGGCGATCGGACGGCCGATCGTCACCCGGTCCGAGGCCGTCACGACCGCGGCCGTGGACCAGATCGTGGTCTCGGTCGGGCCGTAGAGGTTCGTCACCGAGCGGGCGGACGCGGCCAGCGTCACCGCCAGATCCGACGGCAGCGCCTCGCCGCCCACCAGCACCCGCAGGCCGGACAGGTCCACCCCGGCGTCGGTCAGCGCGTGCCACAGGCTCGGCGTCGCCTGCATCACGGTCGCACCCGACGTGTGCAGCAGGGCGCCCAGGGCCGAGGGATCCTTGACCGTCTCCCGGTCGGCGAGGACCAGGCCCGCGCCGTTCAGGAGCGGCAGGTACAGCTCGAGGCCGGCGATGTCGAAGCCGACGGTCGTGACCGCGACCAGCCGGTCGTCGGCGCAGAGCCGGAAACGGTCCTGCATGGAGCCGAGGAAGTTGGCCAGCGCGCCGTGGGGGATCACGACGCCCTTGGGCCGGCCGGTGGAGCCGGAGGTGTAGATCGCGTAGGCGGCCCGGCCGGGACTGCCGGGAACGCCCAGGTCACCGTCGTCGTACGCGTCGCCCGCGCCGAAGCCCGCCAGGACCTCCCCGGTCAGCGTCAGCACCGGACGGGAGTCGTCGAGGACGTGGGCGATGCGGTCCTCGGGGAACTCCGGGTCCACCGGGACGTAGGCCGCGCCCGACTTCAGGACCGCCAGCAGCGAGACCACCAGCTCCGCCGACCGCGGAAGCACCACGGCCACGTACGTCTCCGGACCCGCGCCCCGTTCCACGAGGAAGCGCGCCATCCGGTTCGCGCGGGCGTTCAACTCGCCGTAGGACAAGGTGAGTTCGGCGAAGGTGAGCGCCGTCGCATCGGGCGTCGCCGCCGCCTGCGCCTCGAACCGCTCCACCACGGACGCCTCGCCGGCGCCGGCCACCGCCGTGTCGTTCCACTCCGCCAGCACCCGCCGCCGCTCGTCCGCACCCAGGACGTCCACCGCGCCGACCGGCTCGTCCGGAGCCGACACCAGGGTCTCGAGCACGCGGACGAACCGCCTGCCCAGGTCCTCGGCGCTCGCCTCGTCGAACAGGTCCGAGGCGTACTCGATCTCGCCGCTGATCCCCGCGGGCCCGCCGTCCGCGTCATGGCGCTCGAACAGGGCGAACGAGAGGTCGAACTGCGAGATCGTCGTGGTGGAGTCGCCCGCGAGGACCTCGAGACCGGGCAGGGTCAGCGAGGCCTCGGTGTTGTTGTCGAAGACCACCATCACCTGGAACAGCGGGTGGTGGGCGAGCGAGCGCTGCGGGCTGACGACCTCGACCAGACGCTCGAACGGCACGTCCTGGTGCGCGTAGGCGGCCAGGTCCGTCTCACGCACCCGGGCCAGCAGCTCGCGCACCGACGGATCACCGGACACGTCGGTGCGCAGCACCAGCGTGTTCACGAAGAACCCGATCAGACCGTCCAGGGCCTGGTCGGAGCGGCCCGCCACGACCGTGCCCAGCGGCACGTCCGTCCCCGCGCCCATCCGCGACAGCAGCACCGCCACCGCGGCCTGCACCACCATGAACGGCGTCACCCCGCACTCACGGGCCACCGCCAGCAGACGCCCGTGCAACGCGGCGTCGAGGGTGAGGTCGACGGCTCCGCCGCGGTACGAGGCGACCGCGGGGCGCGGCCGGTCGAGGGGAAGCTCGATCAGCTCGGGCGCCCCGGCGAGAGCGGTGCGCCAGTAGTCGATCTGCCGGCCCGCCGTGCTCGCCGGATCACCCTCCTCACCCAGCGCCTTCGCCTGCCACAACGCGTAATCCGCGTACTGCACCGGCAACGCCGCCCACCCCGGCGCCACGCCATCGAGCCGCGCCGCATACGCCGCCGACAGATCATCCGCCAGCGGACCCAACGACCAGCCGTCACTCACGATGTGATGCATCAGCACCACCAGCACCGACGACCGCTCCCCCACCCGCAACAACGTCACCCGCAACGGCAACTCCGCCGACAGATCGAACGCATACCCCGCCGCGGCATCCACAGCAGCAGCAAGACCCGCACCACCGCCGACCTCCGCCACCTCGAGCACCACACCCGCGTCCGCCACCGGCAGCACCCGCTGATACGGCACACCGTCCACATCCGCGAACACCGTCCGCAGACTCTCGTGCCGGCCCACCACATCACCCAGCGCCGACTCCAGCGCCACCACATCCAGCTCACCCTCGAGCCGCAGCACCAACGGCACGTTGTACGTCGCCGACGGCCCCTCCAACTCGTGCAGGAACCACAACCGGCGCTGCGCCGCCGACAACGGCACCCGAGCCGGACGCTCACCCGCCACCAACGCCCCCCGCGCCGCGTCCGCACCCACCAGACGCGACGCCAGACCCGCCGGCGTCGGCGACTCGAACACCGCACGGACGGGCAGTTCGACACCGAACGTGGTGCGGATGCGGCTGATCAGCCGGGTGGCGCGCAGCGAGTGCCCGCCGAGTTCGAAGAAGCCGTCGTCGACGCCGACCCGCTCGACGCCGAGGATCTCGGCGAAGAGCCCCCGGAGGATCTCCTCCGCCGGCGTGCCGGGGCCGCGGTCCGTGTCGGCGCCGTCGGTACGCGGCGACGGCAGTGCCTCGCGGTCCACCCGGCCGTCCCCGGTCAGCGGCAGGCGGTCCAGCACCACCATGGCGGCCGGGACCAGATGATCGGGCAGCGCGGCGCGGGCGAAGGCCGTGACGGCGCCGGGCGTGACGGTGCGGCCGTGGGCCGGCGTCAGGTACGCGACGAGGGATCCGTCCCGCACCGCCACTACGGCACGGGCGACGCCGTCGTGCTCGGCGAGGGCCGCCTCCAGCCGCGCCGGGTGGGCCGTGAAGCCCGGTACGGGCAGCGGCGCCCCGACGAACTCCAGCTCGCCGTCGGCGGTCCAGCGGGCCAGGTCCCCGGTGCGGACCATCCGCGCGCCCTCGCCGCCGAACGGATCGGCGACCACCGTCGGCGCGGAGCCGAGCAGCGGCCCGCCGACGTGCAGCTCGCCCACGACGCCCGGCGGAACCGGGCACAGACCGGCGTCGAGCACGTACAGGACGGTGCCGGGCAGCGGGGCGCCGAGCGGCACCACGGTGTCCCAGTCGTCGGGGTCGCACGCGCGCTCCGTGACGGCGCCGGCGGCTTCGGTCAGCGAGTAGCCGTGCCACAGCGGCACGTCCACGGCGTCGAACCAGGCGCGCTGCAACGGCTCGGCGAGGGCCTCGCCCGTGCAGAACACCCGCCGCAGTCCGGCCTCCGGCAGCGCCGGGTCGCCGAGGAGAACGGCCAGCTCGGAGGGTGTGACGTGGAGTGTGGTGGCGCCGTGCGCGAGGGTCGTGCCGTGCGGTGCGGCCGTGCGGTCGGCGCGTACGACGGTCGCGCCGGCCGTGAGCGGCCACAGCACCTCGTCGATCTCGCCCACCGTTCCGGGTGCGGCCGCCGACCGGACGCGGTCCGTGCCGTCCAGGCCGTGGACGCTCTGGCGGGCCGCGACACGGGCCGCGACGACGTCCTGCGGGACGACGACGGGCCTGCCGGTGCGGGTGCGCAGGACGAACGGCTCGCCGCTGACGACGGCGGCCAGGATGCCGGCGGGCGGCTCGGCCAGCAGCTGCCCGTACGTCGTCCCGACGTCGCCGTCGACGATCGCGACGGCGTCCGCCGGCTGCGCGCCGATCAGTTCGAGCAGGGTGGGCGGGTGGGCGGGCGCCCCGCCGGCGCGGCCGGGCACGGCCTGCGGCAGTGCGATCCGGTCCACGACGACGTCCGCGTCGGCGCTCACCGTCTCCAGCAGGTGGACGAACTGCGCGGCCATCCGCTGCGCCGTGGCGGCGTCGAAGAGGTCCTCGGCGTACTCCAGGTCGATGCCGAGGCCCCCGGCCGCGCCGTCCGCGCCGACCGTTTCCCGCACGTGCAGGGTCAGGTCGAAGCGGGCCGCCCCCATGTCGACGTCCTCGTCGAACGCGGCGGTCAGGCCGGACAGGGCGAAGTCGTCCTCGTCGTCGTTCTCGAAGACGAGCATCACCTGGAACAGCGGGTGGTGGCCCAGCGAGCGCCCGGGCCGCACCACGTCCACCAGGCGCTCGAACGGCACGTCCTGGTGGGCGAACGCGGCCAGGTCCGCCTCCCGGACCCGGCCCAGCAGGTCGCGGAAGGAGGGCGATCCGGACACGTCGGTGCGCAGCACGAGCGTGTTGACGAAGAACCCGACGAGGTCCTGGAGGCCGTCGTCCGACCGTCCCGCGACCGGGGTGCCGATCGGGACGTCGGTTCCCGCGCCCAGCTTGGACAGCATGAGCGCGAGAGCCGACTGGAGCACCATGAACAGGGTCGTGCCGGTCTCCCGCGCCACCGCCTGGAGGCGGCCGTGCAGCTCGGCGGGGATGCGCAGGGCGACCTCGGCGCCGCGGTGGCTCGCCTCGGCGGGCCGCAGCCGGTCCGTCGGCAGGGCGAGCAGTTCGGGCATGCCGTCGAGGGCGGCCTTCCACCACGCCAGCTGACCGCTGACGAGGCTCTCGGGGTCGTCCTCGGCGCCGAGCAGTTCGGACTGCCACAGGGTGTAGTCGGCGTACTGGACCGGCAGTCCGGGCCAGCGCGGCGCCCGGCCGGCCCGCCGGGCGGCGTACGCGGTCGACAGGTCGCGGGCGAGCGCGCCGGTCGACCAGCCGTCGGCGGCGATGTGGTGGATCAGCAGGAGCAGCCGGTGCTCGTCCGGGCCGTCCCGGAACAGGGTGGCGCGCAGCGGGGGTTCGGTCTCGAGGTCGAAGGCGTGCCGGGCCGCCTCGGCGGGTTCCGCGACATCGGTGGCCATGACGGGCCTGGCCTCGTCGACGCCGAGGACCCGCTGGTAGGGGGTTCCGTCAACGTCGGAGGGGAACACCGTGCGCAGCGCCTCGTGCCGTGCGACGACGTCGCCCAGCGACGCTTCGAGGGCCGCCGCGTCCAGCTCGCCGGTGAGCCTGATCAGTATCGGCACGTTGTAGGTGGTGCTCGGCCCTTCGAGCCGGTGCAGGAACCACAGGCGCTGCTGGGCGAAGGAGAGCGGCACGTGGGCCGGCCGCTCCCGGCGGCGCAGGGCGGGCCGGCCGGCGCTCGCGCCGTCGAGCCGGGTGGCGAGCCCCGCCACCGTGGGCTCGGCGAACAGCGAGCGGACCGACAGTTCCGCTCCGAGCTGCGACCGGATGCGGCTGAGCAGCCGGATCGCGGACAGCGAGTGGCCGCCGAGGTCGAAGAAGTTGTCGTCGACGCCGACGGCGGCGACGCCCAGCGTCTCGGCGAAGAGACCGGCGATGATCTCCTCGGCGGGTGTGCGGGGGCCGCGCCGGGCGGCGGCGGTGGCGAGGTCCTCGGCGGGCAGGACGTCGGGGATCTCGGTGACGACGACGAACTCGGCGGGCACGAGGTAGTCGGGCAGCACGGACCCGGCGAGGTGCCGTGCGGCCGTCGCGTCGCCGTCGTGGACGACGTGGGCGACGACCCGGGCGGAGCCCGCGACGACGGCGGCGTCCGCGAAGACCTCGCGCAGCCGGGCCGCGACCTCGGCGGGGTTGACGCGGAAGCCGCGCACCAGGCGGACGTCCTCGGGGCGCCCGAGGAGTTCGGTGGCGCCGTCGGGGTTGCGGCGGGCCAGCTCCCCCGAGGGGAGGGTGGCCACCACGCCCGGCGGCACGAGGCGTCCGTCGGCGTCCACGAGGGCGGTGTCCCGCTCGTCGTCGGACAGGAGGTCGTGTGCGGCGATCGGCGCGGCCGGGTCGGCGGCGGCCGCGGTGAGCAGCCGGATCAGGCGGCCGCCGAACGCGTCCATCGTCGCCTCGTCGAAGAGGTCGGTGGCGTATTCGATCTCGCCGACGATCCCGGCGGGCTCGCCGTCCGGTCCGTACCTCTCCTGGAGACGGACGTCCATGTCGAACTTGGAGGCGTCGCCGACCACGTCCTCCAGGCGGGTCTCCAGGCCGGGCACGGTCAGGTTGACCTCGTCGAAGTTCTCGAACGTCAGCATGACCTGGTAGAGCGGGTGCCGGGCGAGCGACCGCACCGGGTTGACCACCTCGACGAGGCGCTCGAACGGCACGTCCTGGTGGGCGAACGCGGCCAGGTCGGTCTCGCGCACGCGCTCCAGCAGTTCGGCGAACGTGGGGTCGCCCGAGGCGTCGGTGCGCAGCACGAGCGTGTTGACGAAGTAGCCGAACAGGTCCTCCAGCGCCTCGTCGGTGCGCCCGGCGACCGGGGTTCCGACGGCGATGTCGGTGTCGCCGCTGAGCCGGCTCAGGAGGGCGACCAGGCCGGCCTGGATCGTCATGAAGAGCGTGGTGTTGCGCTGCCGGGCCAGACGCAGGAGCGCGTCGTGCAGGGAGGCGTCCAGGCGCAGCGGCGACTCGGCGCCCCCGTAGGTGGCCACCGGCGGCCGGGGCCGGTCGGTGGGCAGGTTCACCAGCTCCGGCAGGCCGCGCAGGTTCTCGGTCCAGTAGGCGAGCTGCCGGGAGATCGCGCTGTCGGGGTCGTCCTCGCGGCCCAGGAGTTCGCGCTGCCACAGGGTGTAGTCCGCGTACTGCACCGCGAGCGGCGGCCAGCCCGGCGCACGGCCTTCGGCCCGTGCCGCGTAGGCGACGGAGAGGTCGTCGCCGAGCAGGGTCTCCGACCAGCCGTCGCTGGCGATGTGGTGCATGAGGGGCAGCAGGGCGTGTTCCTCGTCGCCGAGCCGGAACAGGGTGCAGCGGATGGGGAGTTCGCTCACGAGGTCGAAGTGGTACTGGGCGGCCTCCGCGAGGGCGGTCTCGAGGTGCCGCTCGTCGTCGACGTCGGCGACGATCAGGTCCACCACGGCTTCGTCGGCGGGCACGATGTGCTGGTACGGCGTGCCGTCGGCCTCGCGGAACAGGGTGCGCAGCCCCTCGTGGCGGGCGACGACGTCGTGCAGGGCGGTCCGCAGCGCCGGCACGTCGAGCGGCCCCGAGAAGCGCATGACGAGCGGCACGTTGTACGTGGAGCTGGGGCCTTCGAGCCGGTTGAGGAACCACAGTCCGCGCTGGCCGAAGGAGAGCGGCACCCGCTCGGGACGCTCCATGGGCACCAGGGCGCGCCTGGCCTCGCCCGCCTGGCCGGTCCAGGAGGCGAGCCCGGCGACGGTGGGCGTCTCGAACAGCGCCCGGACGGGCACCTCCACGCCCATCGCGGAGCGGATGCGGCTGATCAGCCGGGTGGCGAGAAGGGAGTGCCCGCCCAGTTCGAAGAAGTTGTCGTCGATCCCGACGCGGTCCGCGTTCAGCACGTCGGCGAAGAGGACAGCGAGGAGTTCCTCGCGCGGGTCGCGCGGTCGCCGGCCCTCCGCGGCGCCGGACTGCGCGGGCGCGGGCAGGGCCTTGCGGTCGAGCTTGCCGTTCGGGGTGAGCGGCAGCCGGTCGAGCGTGACGAACGAGGCGGGCACCATGTGGGCGGGCAGCACGTCCACGACGTGCGCCCGGACCCGCGTGGCGTCGCCGCCGACCAGGTACGCGGTGAGCCGCGGATCGCCCGGCTGGTCCTCGCGCACGACCACGGCGGCCTGCGCGACGTCCGGCGCGCCGAGGACCGCGGACTCGATCTCGCCCAGCTCGATGCGGAAGCCGCGGATCTTCACCTGGTCGTCGGCCCGGCCGAAGTAGGACAGCGTGCCGTCCGCGGCCCGGCGGCCCAGGTCCCCGGTGCGGTACATGCGGGTCCCGGGCGCGCCGTACGGGTCGGCGACGAAGCGCTGTGCGCTGAGGCCGGGGCGGCCGAGGTAGCCGCGGGCCAGTCCGGCGCCGGCGACGTACAGCTCGCCGGTGACGCCCGCCGGGACGGGCCGCAGGCCCTGGTCGAGGACGTACACGCGCAGGTCGGGGATGGCGGCGCCGACGACGCTGACGGCGGTGGCGGCCGCCGAGACGCGGTCGAGCGCGTGGTGGGTGACGTGCACCGTGGTCTCGGTGATGCCGTACATGTTGACCAGCGCGGGAGAGTCGTCGGGGTGCCGGTCGTACCAGGACGCGAGCCGTCCCGGGTCGAGCGCCTCACCGCCGAAGACCACGTACCTGAGCGCCAGGTCCGCGCCCGGGTTCTCCTCGTCGGCCTGCATGAGCTGGTAGAAGGCGGACGGGGTCTGGTTGAGCACGGTGACGCGCTCGTCCTCGAGCAGCCGCAGGAAGTCGAGCGGGGAGCGGCTCACGTCCTGCGGCACCACGACGAGCGTGCCGCCGCGCAGCAGCGGCCCCCACAGCTCCCAGACGGAGAAGTCGAACGCGTAGGAGTGGAACAGGGTCCACACGTCGGAGGCGTCGAAGCCGAACCACTGCTCCGTCTGCGTGAAGAGCCGCACGACGTTCTGGTGGGGGATCAGGACGCCCTTGGGCTGCCCGGTGGAGCCGGACGTGTAGATGATGTACGCGCCGTTGTCGGGGCCCAGCGCCGGGCGTGCCGGGTCGGTGACGGGGCCGTCGCCGAGTTGCTCGATGACGAGGCGGGTGCTGCCGTCGGGCAGTGCCACGTCCGCGCGCAGGCTGGTCACGACGACGGCCGGGCGGGCGTCCTGCACGACGAAGGCGATGCGCTCGGCCGGGTAGTTGGGGTCCAGCGGCAGGTAGACGCCGCCGGCCTTGAGGACGCCGAGGACGCCCACCACGAGGTCCACGCCGCGCGGCAGGGCGAGCGCGACCACGGACTCCGGTCCCACGCCGTGGGCGGCGAGGGTGTGGGCGAGCCGGTTCGCGCGGGCGTTCAGCTGCGCGTAGGTCAGGCGTTCCGCGCCGTCGGCGACCGCGACGGCCTCGGGGTGCGCGGCGACGGCGGCCTCGAACAGCGCGGGCACGGTCGTGCGCTCGGACGGCGCGACCGGCGCGGTCCACCGCTCCAGCAGTTCCCGGCGTTCCGCCGGGGCCAGGATGTCCGTCTGCCACAGCCGCTGGTCCGGGTCGGCCACGACCGCCCGCAGCAGCCGGGCGAGCCGGGCGACGACGTCCTGCACGGTGGACCGGTCGAACAGGTCGGTGGCGTACTCCACCAGGCCCGACAGCCCGGCGGGCTCCCCGTCGGGGCCGTGGTTCTCCTGCATGTCGAAGTCGAGGTCGAACTTGGCGACCCCGGAACCGACGTCCTCCAGACCGGCCCGCAGACCGGGGAGGTCCAGGTCCGCCTCGGCGTTGTTCTGGAAGAGGATCATGACCTGGAACAGCGGGTGGTGAGCGAGGGAGCGGGTCGGGTTGAGCACCTCGACCAGCCGCTCGAACGGCACCTCCTGGTGCGCGTACGCGGCCAGGTCGGTCTCCCGGACCCGGGCGAGGAGTTCCCGGAAGGTGGGGTTGCCCGAGGTGTCGGTGCGCAGCACCAGGGTGTTGACGAAGAAGCCGATCAGTTCGTCGAGCGCTTCGTCGGTCCGTCCGGCGATGACGCCGCCGAGCGGGATGTCCTCGCCGGCTCCGAGCCGGGTGAGCAGTCCGGCCACCGCCGCCTGGAACACCATGAACAGGGTGGTGTTCGTGTGGCGGGCGAGTTCGAGGAGCCCGGTGTGCAGGTCGGCGTCGAGCTCGAAGCGGACCTCGTCGCCGCGGAAGCTCGCGGCGGACGGCCGCGGCCGGTCGGTGGGCAGCTCCAGCTGCTCCGGGAGCCCGGCGAGGGTCTTCTGCCAGTAGGCGAGCTGCTGGGACAGCAGGCTCTGCGGGTCGTTCTCGGAGCCGAGCAGTTCGCGCTGCCAGAGCGTGTAGTCGGCGTACTGGACGGGCAGCGCGGGCCAGGCCGGCGCCCGCCCCCCGGTCCGGGCGCCGTACGCGACGGAGAGGTCCCGCGCGAACGGCGCGTCCGACCAGCCGTCGCTGGCGATGTGGTGCAGCAGGAAGAGCAGGACGTGCTCGGTCTCCGAGAGCCGGAACAGGGTGACCCGCAGCGGCAGTTCGGTGGCGAGGTCGAAGCCGTAGCGGGTGGCGACGGCGAGCTGCTCGGCGAGCCCGCTCTCGTCGGTCTCGACCAGGGTGACGTCGGGCTGCTCGGCGTCGACGATCAGCTGGTGGGGCTGCCCGTCCACCTCGGGGAAGCGGGTGCGCAGGCTCTCGTGCCGCGCCACCAGGTCGCCCAGCGCGGCTTCGAGGGCCGGCCGGTCGAGGGGTCCCGACATGCGCAGCAGCAGCGGCACGGTGTAGGTGGCGCTGCGGCCTTCG
Source organism: Streptomyces sp. NBC_00704 (assembly GCF_036226605.1). Taxonomy (NCBI): domain Bacteria; kingdom Bacillati; phylum Actinomycetota; class Actinomycetes; order Kitasatosporales; family Streptomycetaceae; genus Streptomyces; species Streptomyces sp. NBC_00704. The sequence continues at coordinate 5,113,330 of NZ_CP109000.1, read as the reverse complement.
AGCCGGTACAGGAACCACAGGCGCCACTGCGCCGCCGAGACGGGGATGTGCTCCGGCCGCGTCATCGGGCCGAGGGCGAGCCTGGACTGCTCGGCGCCCGTCATCCGTTCGGCGAGTTCGGCGACGGTGGGCGCCTCGAACAGGTGCCGGATGGCCAGTTCCACGTCGAACATCGAGCGGATGCGGCTGAGCAGCCGGATCGCGGTGAGCGAGTGCCCGCCGAGGTCGAAGAAGCTGTCGTCGATGCCGACGGTCGGCACTCCGAGCACGGCGGAGAAGAGGCCGCAGAGGATCTCCTGCTCCGGGGTGCGCGGCGCGCGGAACGACAGGGGCACGGCAACGCCGACCTCACCGTCCGCGCCGCTTTCGCCGCCCGTACCGTGCGTCGGCGCCGCGGCCGGTCCCCCGGCCGGCGCCGCGCCGCGAACGCCGGCGGTCCCGGCCGTCTGCGTCCCGACGAGTTCGCCCACGGACACGCGGGCGTCGTCCACGAAGGCGGTGAACAGGCGGACGAGGTCGGCGGCGAGCACGTCGACCTGCGAACCGTCCAGCAGGTCCGGCCGGTACTCCAGGCGCAGCCGCAGCCGCGTCCCCGGCAGCACCGAGAGCGTCAGCGGGTAGTGGGTGGCGTCGTGGTCCTCCAGCGCGCTCGCGCGCAGGCCGGGCGCGGGCTCCCAGTCGTCGTCGTGCGGGTAGTTCTCGACGATGGTCAGCGTGTCGAAGAGGTCGCCCGGCCCCCACAGCCGCTGCACGTCGTTGAGTCCGAGGTACTGGTGGGCGATCAGCCGGGACTGCTCGTCCTGGACCCGCCGCATCAGCTCCGGCAGCGACTCCGCCGCGTCGAGCCGGACGCGGACGGGCAGCGTGTTGATGAACATGCCGACCATCGCCTCGCTGCCGGCCAGCTCCGCGGCACGTCCGGAGTACGTGGAGCCGAACACCACGTCCTCCTGTCCGGTGCGGGAGCGCAGCAGCAGGCTCCACAGGCCCTGGACGGCGGTGTTGAGGGTGATCCCGTACTCGCGCAGCCGGTCCTGGAGCCGTTCGGACACCGTGTCGGGCAGGTCGCAGAAGACCTGGAGGGGGCGGGCGGGCGCCGCCGTGCCCGGCTCGGCGAGGAGGGTCGGTGCGGCGAGCCCGTCGAGCGCGGTCCGCCAGGCGTCGTGCGCCGCCGTGCGGTCCTGGCGCGCCATCCAGGCCAGGTGGTCGCGGAACGCCGCCGGCTCGGGCAGGGTCTCGCCCCGGTAGAGCGCGAACAGCTCCTCCAGCACGACCTGCATGGACCAGCCGTCGAAGAGGATGTGGTGGTTGACCAGGACGAGCCGGTGCTCGTCCTCGGCGAGCTTGATCAGGGTGAACCGCAGCAGCGGCGGCCGCCCCAGGTCGAAGCGCTCGGCGCGCGCCTCGGCCACGATCCGGGCGAGGGCGGACTCGCGCTCGTCCCCGTCGAGTCCCGAGAGGTCGGCCTCCCGCCACGGCAGTTCGAGGCCGTCGACGACCACCTGCACGGGCCGGGACAGGCCCTCGTGGTGGAAGCCCGCCCGCAGGTTCGGGTAGCGGTCGAGGAGGGCGGACGCCGCGGTGCGCAGGGCGCCCGGGTCCAGCGGCCCGCTCAGCGCGAAGACCTCCTGGACGGCGTAGAGGTCGGCGCCCGAGTCGTACAGGGCGTGGAAGAGCAGGCCCTCCTGGAGCGGGGCGAGCGGCAGCACGTCGACCAGATCCGGCAGCGCCCCCTCCAGCTCCTCGATGTCGCCCTGCGAGAGGTCCACGAGGGGCAGGTCGGACGGGGTCAGTCCGCCGCCCTCGACGGCCGCGAGATCGGTGAGCGAGGCGAACCAGCCGTCCGCCAGTTCCCGGACGTCGTCCTCGGCCAGCAGGGCCTTCGGCCAGGTCCAGGTCGCCACGAGCCGCGCCCCGTCGGCATGGTCGACGGTCACGGCGTCCAGCTCGATGCCCAGGCCGAGCGGCGCGGCCGCGTCGAAGCCCGCGCCGAGCGCGGGGGCCTCGGGGGCCGGCGCCCAGTCGGCGAGTTCGGGAGCGGCGTATCGGCCCAGGTAGTTGAAGCCCAGCTGGGGGCGGCCGTACGCGGCCAGTTCGGCGGTGCAGCGCGCGTCGCGGTGCCGCAGCAGCCCGTATCCGATGCCGTTGCCGGGCACCGCGCGCAGCTGCTCCTTGACGAGCTTCAGGGCGCGGACGCCGTCCGAGCCGCCCGGGTCGACACGGACGGGGAACGCGCTGGTGAACCAGCCGACCGTACGGCTGAGGTCCAGTCCGGGCACGATGTCCTCGCGGCCGTGCCCCTCCAGTTCGAGGAGCAGCGCGCCGGCGTCGGTCCCGCGCCGGCCGCGCCACGCGGCGACCGCCAGCGAGAGACCGGTGACCAGCACGTCCCGGACGCCGGCGTGCACGGCGGCGGGGACCGAGGTGAGCAGCGCCTCGGTGACGTCGGCCGGCAGGGTGAGCGTCAGCGTCCCGGCGTCGGCCCGGACGTCGATCGCCGGGTCCAGGGGCCGGTCGCCGAGGAGCGGGTCGGGCGTCTCGAGCACCGATCGCCAGAAGGGCAGTTCGTCGGTGCGCCTGCCGGCCTCCTCGGTGAGGAGTGCGCTCCAGCGCCGCAGCGAGGTCCCGACCGGTTCGAGGGGCTCGCCCTCCCAGGCGGCCCGGAGGTCGCCGAGGAGGGGCTGCCAGGAGACGCCGTCCACGGCGAGGTGGTGCACGAGCAGCAGCAGCCGTCCGGCCTCGGCCCCGGCGTCGAACCACACGGCACGCACCAGGTCGCCCCGGTAGGGGTCGAGTTCCGCCTGGGCGGCCCGGCCGTGCTCCTCGATCGCCTCGCGCAGCGCGTCGGCGCCGGCGCCGGCGGCGTCCACGCGGTGGACGGTCGCGGCGACGGAGCCCGGCGCGGGGATGACGAGTCCCCATTCGTCGTCCAGGGTGAGCCGCAGGGCGTCGTGCCGGTCGAGGACCGTCTGGAGCGCGGCGGTCAGGCGCCCGGCGCCGAGGCCGGCCGGCACGACGAGCAGCATCGACTGGTGGTAGCCGGCGACGGGACCGCCGAGGTCGCGCAGGTCCGCCATGACGGGCGTGGGCAGCAGCGGGCCCGTGGCGATGTCCCGGGCGACGGGGGCGGTGGGAGCCGCCGTGCGGGCGGCGGCGGCGATGCGGGCGACGGTCTTGTGCTCGAAGACGTCGCGCGGGGTGATGCGCAGTCCCGCCTTGCGGGCGCGGCTGACCAGCTTGATGGAGACGATGCTGTCGCCGCCGAGGTCGAAGAAGCCCTGGTGCGGGCCGACTTCGGGCAGGCCGAGCACCTCGGCGAAGAGTGCGGCCAGCAGCTCCTCCTCGGCGGAGCCCGTCGATTCGAGGGCCCCGGCGACGGGTGAGGGCAGTGCGGCGGCGTCGAGGCGGCCGTCCTCGGTGCGCGGCAGCTCGGCGACGGTGACGTACGTCTCCGGCACGAGGTAGTCGGGCAGCACCCGGGCGAGGTGGTCACGAAGGTCGACGGAGCGCACGGAGAGGCCGGGGGCGGTCACGACGTAGGCGACGAGACCGTCCGTCACGGTCGCGTCGGCGAGCGCGGGGTGGGCGAGCAGGGCCTGGACGGTGCGGGAGACGTCGAGCGGGGCTCCCCCGACGAGGACCGGCGCGCACAGGCGTTCGAGACGGCCGTCGGGGGTGTACCTGGCGGGGACGCCGTCGAGGAGGCCGGCCACGCCGTCGGGCACCGGCCGGCCGTGCTCGTCGACCACCTGGTCGCGGCGGCCCTGGATCACGGCGCGTTCGGCCGCGGTGAGCAGGTCGATCGTGGAGATCCGGCGCTGCGGGTCGGCCACCGCGGCACGCAGCAGCCGGGCGAGCCGGGCGATGAGCGTGTCGACCGAGGAGCCGTCGAACAGGTCGGTGGAGTATTCGGCGACCACGTTCACTCCGGCCGGGGCGCCGGAGTCGGAGAAGCGCTCCTGGAGGCGCAGGTCGAGGTCGAACTTGGCGACGCCGGTGGGGGCCTCGTCCACCTCGACGGTGAGACCGGGCAGGGCGGGCGCGGCCGTGCCGAGGTTCTCGAAGGTGAGCATCACCTGGAAGAGGGGGTGGTGCGAGAGGGACCGGGCCGGGTTGAGCGCTTCGACCAGCCGGTCGAACGGCACGTCCTGGTGCGGGTAGGCGGCCGCGGCCGTGCCGTGCACCCGGTCCAGGAGTTCACGGAAGGTCGGGTCGCCGGAGGTGTCGGTGCGCAGCACGAGCGTGTTGACGAAGGAGCCCACGAGCGAGTCGAGCTGCTCGTCGGGCCGGCCCGCGGTCGGGGTGCCGAGCGGGATGTCGGTGCCGGCGCCGAGCCGGGTCATGAGCGCCGCGAGGGCGGCCTGCACCACCATGAAGACGGTGCGGCCGGTGGAACGGGCGAGCGCGGTCGCCGCGCGGTGCAGGTCGGCGTCGAGGTGCGTGCGCACCTCGTCACCGCGGAAGCTCGCGGCCGGCGGCCGGGGGCGGTCGGTGGGCAGCTCGACGCGCGGCGGCAGCCCGGCGAGCGCGGCGCGCCAGAAGTCGACGCCGTCCGCCTCGCCCTGCCAGAGGGTGAAGTCGGCGTAGGTCACCGGCAGTTCGTCCCAGGCCGGTTCGCGCCCGGCGCGACGGGCCGTGTAGGCCAGGGACAGGTCCTCGATCAGCGGACGCTCGGACCAGCCGTCGCTCGCTATGTGGTGCATCAGGAGCAGGAGGGCGTGTTCGTCCGTGCCGGGCCGCGAGAACAGGGTGGCCCGCAGCGGCGCCTCGTGGCGCAGCTCGAACGGGTGGCGGGCCGCCGCGAGCACCGCGCCGTCGAGGTCCGGGGCGCTGACGACGGTGAGCGCGGCGGGCGTGTCGAGCACGTCCTGGCGGGCGACGCCGTCCGTCTCCGGGAACACCGTCCGCAGGGTCTCGTGCCGCCGCGAGACGTCGCGGACGGCGGCGCGGAGCGCCTCGGGGTCCACTTCTCCGGTCAGCCGCAGCACGAGGGGGATGTTGTAGGTGGCGCCGGCGCCTTCGAGCCGGTGCAGGAACCACAGCCCGCGCTGGGCGTGCGACAGCGGCATGGGGTCGGGACGCCGGGTGCGGGTCAGCGGCGGCCGTGCCGCTCCCGCCTCGTCGAGCCGGGCGGCCAGACCGGCGACGGTGGGCGCCTCGAAGAGGGCGCGGACCGACACCTCGCGGCCGAGCGCGGTGCGGATACGGCTGATCAGCCGGGCCGCGAGGAGCGAATCGCCGCCGAGGTCGAAGAAGCCGTCGTCCGCGCCGACGCGGTCCACGCCCAGGACGTCCGCGAAGAGTCCGGCGAGGACCTCCTCGGCGGCCGTCCGGGGCGCGCGGCCGGCGGCGACGGCCTGTTCCGGGGCGGGCAGCGCGGCGCGGTCCAGCTTGCCGTTGGGCGTGAGCGGAAGCTCGTCGAGCATCACGTACGCCGACGGCACCATGTGCTCGGGCAGCCGGGCGGCCAGCCGCTCCCGCACCGTGGCGGCGTCCACCGCGCCCACGACGTAGGCGACGAGGCGCTGCTGTCCCGTACGGCCCTCGTGCACGGCCACGGCCGCCGTGGACACCTCGGCGAGTTCGGTGACGGCCGCTTCGATCTCGCCCAGCTCGATCCGGAAGCCCCGGATCTTCACCTGGTCGTCGGCCCGGCCCGCGAACTCGACGAGTCCCTCGGCGTTCCACCTGGCCAGGTCCCCGGTCCGGTACATGCGCTCGCCCTCGGCGAAGGGGGAGGCGACGAACCGCTGGGCGGTCAGGCCGGCCCGTCCCAGGTAACCGCGGGCGAGCTGGACGCCCGTCACGTACAGCTCGCCCTCCTCGCCGGGTCCGACGGGGCGCAGGGCGCCGTCGAGGATGTGCACCCGGGTGTGGGCGACCGGGGACCCGATGGGGACGTTGCGGTAGCTCTCGCCGGGCCGCACCTCGAACGCCGTCACGTCGATCGAGGCCTCGGTCGGGCCGTAGTGGTGGCCGAGTCGCAGGTCCAGCTTGGTGACGACCTCGTCCGCCAGGGAGGGCGGCAGCACCTCTCCCGCGACGAAGAGCAGACGCAGCGCGAGAGCGGAGGCGTCCCGGATCGCGGGCAGCGCGACCGCCAGCAGCGACGGCACGAACTGGGCGACGGTGACGCCGTGTTCGGCGGCGTACTCGATCAGCAGGTGCGGCAGGCCCACCACGTCGTCGGGCGCCATGCAGACCGTCGCACCGGCGATCAGCGGCAGCCAGATCTCGGAGCCGGACGCGTCGAAGCTGAAGGCGGTCCGGGCGAGGACCACGTCCGACGCGTCGACGCCCCACTGCCCGGCCTGCCACAGCATGTGGTTGGCGACGCCCGCGTGCGGTACGACGACGCCCTTGGGCAGCCCCGTGGAACCGGACGTGTAGATGACGTAGGCCGCGTTCTCCGGACGGACCGTCACGCCGGGGGCGGTGCCGTCACCCGACGTCAGGTCGATGTCGTCCAGGAGGACCACCGGGGCCGCGGAGTCGGGCAGCACGGCACGGGTGGCGCTGGTCGTGAGCACGACCGACGGACCGGCGTCGCCCAGCATGAACGCGATCCGCTGGGCGGGGTAGCGCGGGTCGACCGGCAGGTAGGCCGCCCCCGTCTTCAGCACGGCCAGCATGGCGACCACCGCGTCGACCGACCTCGGCACGGCCAGCGCCACGACGTGCTCGGGGCCCGCCCCGACGCCGATGAGCCGCCGGGCCAGTCTGTTGGCCCGGCGGTCGAGTTCGGCGTAGCTGAGCACGGTCGGGCCGCAAACCACGGCCGGGTGCCCGGGAGTTCGCCGCACCTGCGCCTCGACCAGTGCGGGCAGCGACATCATCGCCGCATCGCCGCCCAGGCTCGACCCGATCGGATTGCGCGTCGCACGACGGTCCACGCTGCTGGCTCCTGTACTTCGTCGACAACTCGTAAGGCCGGGGCGCACACGCACGTCCGACACGGTGACCGACCGTAGGGAGCAGCACTTTCAGCCTGTTATCGCACGCTCATCCGAGGCGGCGGCGACGCCGATACCGCCCTGATAAACAGCGCCTCTACATTGCCAAGCCCGCTATGCACAGGAGTCGCGCGATGGCCCGTAACCACCTCATCTCGTTGGTCGACACCCCCGATGCCGACCTGTACCGCATCGTGGACAGGGGAGCCCGGTTCGCCTCCGGCGCGTGGCCGGACGAGACCCTGCGCGGCGCCGTCGTCGGCATCTACTTCCGCGCCACGTCCACGCGTACGCGTACCGCGTTCTCCTCCGCGGCCCTCCGGCTCGGCGCGCGCATCATCACCTACGGCCCGCACGATCTCCAGGTCAACACGGGCGAGACCGGCGCGGACACCGGCCGCGTCCTGGGAGGCATGCTGGACGCCCTGGTCGCGCGCACGGTGGGCAGCGTCGAAGAACTGCGAGCACTGGCCTCCCAGGACCGGATGGCGGTCGTGAACGCCATGGCGGCGCAGGAGCACCCGACGCAGGCCCTCACCGATCTGACCGCCATGGCCGGGCACTTCGGCGACCTGTCCGGCCGCCGGATGCTCTACATGGGCGAGGGCAACAACACCGCCGCCGCCCTGGCCCTCGCCCTTCCGCGGTACCCCGGCACCGAGTTGCACCTGCGGACCCCGAGGCGCTACGCCGTCGACCCGGAGATCCTGGCACGGGCGAAGGACCTCGCGGCACGCCACGGCTCCACCGTCACCGAGCAGCACGACACCGTCGGCCTGCCCAAGGACGTCGACGTCGTCTACACGACCCGGTGGCAGACCACCGGCACGACGAAGGAATCCCCGGACTGGCGCGAGGAGTTCGTCCCCTTCCGGGTCGACGACGCCGTCATGCAGGCCAGCCCGGACGCCGTCTTCATGCACGACCTGCCCGCACACCGGGGCGACGAAGTCACCGCCGAGGTGCTGGACGGACCGCGCTCGATCGCCTTCACCCAGGCCGAGGCCAAGATGCACAGCGCCGCGGCCGTCCTGGAGTGGAGCCTCGGGGTCCTCCCCTGACCCGCGGCCCCCGCCCCCTCGCGCCGCGCGCCCGGCCGCAGCACACTTGACCGAGGAAAGCGGTGACCGCCGGAGGGGGACGGTACATGCGGGACGGTCATAGGGCGGACGCCGAGCGGTTGCTGGCGCGGGCCGTGGAGGAGGAGGTGCGCCGCTCCGGCGGGCGTGCCGACCGGCAGACGCTGATGACGCGGGCACGCGGCGCACTGGACGACATGGCGCAGACCGCCGCCGAGGAGTACGAGGCCTACGCGCGCGCCCTGGACGAGACGGAAGCCGGGCGCGTCAGCTTCGGCCGGCGCTACGCACGCGAGGGCGGCCGGACTCCCCTGCTGGTGGCGGGCGTCGCCGCCGTGACGGCCGCGGTCGCCGACCTCGCGCTCGGCACCGGAGCGGGCACCGCCCTGGGCGCCGGGGTGACCGTCGGGGTCGTCGGGGCCGCCGCGACCGTCGTCAAGGTGGCCGGCTCGCACCTGCCCGCCGCCCACCACCGGGCCGGCGAGGCGGGACAGCCCGGCGGCGCCGAACAACTGCGGCTCCAGTGGCTCACGGCACTGGAGGTGCGCGGCATCCGGCCCTTCCTCGACCAGCAGCGGGTACTGCGCGCGACCACCGTCCCGAAGAAGACCCCCGGACCGCAATTGCGCGGCACCGACAAGAGCGCGGCCGCCCGCGGACGGACCGTGCTGGAGCAGTCGTTCGCCCAACTGCCCGAGGTCGCGGGCCCCTTCGCCGGACGCCGCACCGAACTGGCCCAGATCCGGCAGTGGGTGCAGGCGTCGCGCGCCGGCACCGGCACCCGGCCCACCGTGGTCGTGCTGCACGGCGACCCCGGCAGCGGCCGCACCGCGCTCGCCGTGCGGGCCGCACACGACCTGCGCGACCAGTTCCGCGGCGCGTGCGTCGTCGACCTGCGCGGCGACAGCGCGCAGGAACGGCCACTGCCCACCCGCGACGCCCTGCTGCACCTGCTCAACCGCCTCGGCGCACCCCGCGAGCAGCTCCTCTTCCGCGAGCGGTCCTCGGCGCGACAGCAGGTCAAACGGCTCGGCGAGCTGTACCACCAGCACCTGACCGGACTCCCGGTCACCGTCATCCTGGACGACGCCTCCGACCCCGACCAGGTGCGCGCGCTCGTCCCCGAGCGGTCCGAGAGCCTCGTCCTGGTCACCGCCCGCTCCCCGCTCGCGCTGCCCCCCGAACTGTCGCCCTGGGCGCACCAGCTCGCGGTACGGCCGCTGGACGCGGCGGGCGCCGAGGAACTGCTCACCGCGGCGGCACAGGACCTCTCCGGGCCCTACGACGCCGAATCCGCCGACCGGATCACGCAGTTGTGCGGCGGACTGCCGCTGGCGCTGCGCGTGGCGGGCTCCTCCCTCGGCCCGCGCTCACCGCGGACGCTCGCGGCCGACCTCGGCGCCTACGGCCCCGTGCACCCGGCCGAACGGGCCCTGTGGCTGCGCTACACCGACCAGCCCGACACCGCCCGCAGACTCCTGCGCCGGCTCGCGCTGGCCGGACGCGCCTCCCTCGGCACGGCGGCCGCCGCCGCCCTCCTCGCCACCGACCGCACCGAGGCCGCCCGCCACCTCACGGCCCTCGCCGACGCCGGACTCGTCGACCACGTCCGCGGCGACCGCTACCGCCTGCACGACCTCGTCCGCGCCTTCGCCCAGGCCCGCCTCGAGGACGAGGAGCCGCAGAGCGAGCGCACGGCGGCACAGGAACGCCTGATCGTCAGCTACGCCGAACTCGCCGACTCGGTGCTGCGCCTCGTCGACGGGAACATGTCGACCCGCTCGGACCGCTTCACCCCGCACGGCTTCACCTCCCTCGACGAGGCGCTGCGCTGGCTCGACGACGAGTCGAGCTTCATCACGGCGACGCTGCGGCACGCCGAGGGCGTCGACCAGAACGCCGTGATGAGCCTCCTGGGCGCGCTGTGCGACTACTGCCTGCTGCGCGGCGACCTGTACCGGCTCGGCGAGATCAGCGAACTGGCCCAGACGGTCGGCCAGGACCTGCTGGTGCGCTCCGTGCAGTGGCGCACCGGCATCGCGGCACGCCAGCTGGGCGAGCTGGACAAGGCCCGCACCACCCTCAGCTCGGTCGTCGACCTCTACCTCCAAGCCCACCACGACGCCGGCGCCGCCCGCGCCCTGTGCTCGCTCGGCATCACCCTGCACCATCAGGGCCAGCTCACCGAGGCCGCGGCGAAACTGCGCGAGGCGATGGGCCTCCAGGCCGCACCCGAACTGGCCACCGACCGCGCCTGGACGATGCACGCGCTGGCGGCGGTGGAACGCGACCGGGCACACCTGGCCGAGGCCCTGGACCTCCTCACCCGCTCCCTCGTCCTGCACCGCGAGGGCGGCTCCGTGCACGGCGAGGCCTGGGCGCACTTCCAGCTGGGCCAGCTGCATCTGCGGCGCGGCGACGTCGAGCGGGCGCGGAGCGACCTGCGCGGCGCCCTCGACCTGTACGGCCGCACCGGCGACGCCCGCGGCGAGGCCTGGGCCCTCACCCAGTTGGCCCGGGCCCGGCTGATCGCCGGGGACCCCGGCCCCGCAGCCGAGGACCTGCGCGCGGCGGCCGCCCGCCACCGCGACAACGAGGACGCGCGCGGCGAGGCCTGGACGGTCTACTACCTGGGCCTCGCCCTGGAGGAGACCGGCGACCTGGACCGCGCCGTCCGCGAGCTGGAACGTTCCCGCTCCCTGTTCTCCCGCATGCGGGACGTCTACGGTCTGGCCTGCGCCCGCCACCACTCGGCCCGGGTCACCCGCGACCAGCGCGCCGCCCAGACCGGCTCGCTGCGCAACTCCGGGTTCGCCCGGCAGCTCCTGGTCGACGCGCGCGCCGACTTCCAGCGCATCGGGGTCGCCCACGGCGAGGCCTGGACCTGCCTGGAACTCGCGATCGTCGACGCGGGCAACGCACGGGCGCAGGCCGCGCTGGCCCTGTGCGAGGAGGCGACGGCACTGTTCGCCTCCTACGGCGACCGGCGCGGCGAGGACTGGGCGCGCTTCCTGCGCTGCACCCTCCTGCCGTACGCGTCGCCCGGAGGCGTGGAGGTCGGCACGGCCGTGGCCCAGGAGGAGCTGGCCCGGCTGACACGGGCGGAGCACCCGCTGCGCGACACCGGACTCACCGAGTGCCTGGAGGCCTACCGCCTGCTGCTGGAGCGGGGAGTGCGCCTGGAGTCCGGCTGGCAGGCCTGGCGCCTCGGCCTGGTCCCGGGCAGACCCGCCCGCGAGGTGATGGGCGTGGACGTGAACATCAACGTGACCGCACCCCCGACGCCCGCGCCCCCCGCGCCGGAGACCGACTTGAGGTGAAGGCCGACGGCCCGGGGTGAGCACCGGCGCCGGCCCGGCACGTCGCCCCCGGGTGCTGGGGAGGAGCGGCGCCCTGGAGGGGGCGGCGCCTCAGAGGGAACAAGGGGTAGTCCACAGAGCTGAACATGACCCGACGTGACGGAACCCGGCATGACGCCGCGAGCGCCGGGGCCGGGCCGGGCGGGCCGCCACGCCGCGAGCACCGGGGCCGGGTTGGGCGGGCCGCCACGCCGCGAGCACCGGGGCCGGGTTGGGCGGGCCGCCGTGCCGCGAGCACCGGGGCCGGGTTGGGCGGGCCGCCCGTGCCCTCGCTCGCGTGGGCGAGGGCACGGGCGTCCGCTCGCCGCCCGCACCGGCCGCCGGCGCCGCCGTCCGTGCGACGTCAGCCTGCCGGCGAGCCTCTGCCCGTGCCCGCGCGTCGCCTGCCGTCCGCCGTTCCCTCGACCGGCCTCAGCTTGCCGACGAGGGATTGCCCGTCGTCCTGCCGCCGGACTGCGCACCCGGCGCCGCCGCCTCGGAGGCGTTCGCCGTCGTGCCGGCGGAGGCGTTCTCCGGGTCCGCCGGGTCCGCCGGGTCCTTGAAGTCGACCTTGCCCATGTGCTTGCTCATGGACCTCATCAGGCCCCACACCGCCAGCGCCATCGCCGCGAAGACGATGAAGCCGAGGACGCCAGGGGTGACCTTGTTCTCGTCGACCTCCTTGGCGAGGGGGACGAGGTGCGTCATTGCCAGGCTCACGCTTGCGCTCATGTCAGGCATTGTCGCGGATGCCCGCAAAGAGGTCGTCCTCGGGGAGGGAGGTATCGACGCGCGACTTCGCGAGCTCGTACTCCTCCGTCGGCCAGACCTCGCGCTGGACGTCCATCGGAACGCGGAACCAGCCGCCGTCCGGGTCGATCTGCGTGGCGTGGGCGATCAGCGCCTTGTCGCGGATCTCGAAGAAGTCGGCGCACGGGATGTGCGTGGTGAGCGTGCGCTCGGGCCGGCCGAACTCCGCCCAGCGCTGGAGCCACTCGGCATAGGGCGACTCCATGCCGCGCTCGATCAGCGCGTGGTGCAGCGCCTCGGTGCGGGGACGGTTGAAGCCCTGGTTGTAGTACAGCTTCAGCGGCCGGTACGCGGGCCCGAACTCGGCCTCGGGGTACGTGTCGGTGTCGTCCGCGCCCTCGAAGGCCACCATCGAGATCTTGTGGGTCATGATGTGGTCGGGGTGCGGGTAGCCGCCGTTCTCGTCGTAGGTGGTGATCACCTGGGGACGGAAGGAGCGGATCTGCTTCACCAGCGCGCCGGCCGCCGCGTCGACGTCCTCCAGGGCGAAGCAGCCCTCGGGCAGCGGCGGCAGCGGGTCGCCCTCGGGGAGCCCGGAGTCGACGAAGCCGAGCCACTCCTGCCGGACGCCGAGGATCTCCCTGGCCTCGTCCATCTCCTTCTTGCGCACCTCGTGGATGTGCTCCTCGATGTACGCGTCGCCCTGCAGCTTGGGGTTGAGGATGGAGCCGCGCTCCCCGCCCGTGCAGGTCACGACCAGCACGTCCACCCCCTCGGACACGTACTTCGCCATGGTGGCCGCGCCCTTGCTCGACTCGTCGTCGGGGTGGGCGTGGACGGCCATCAGTCGCAGCTGGTCAGTCAAGACTCAATCCTCGGTAAGTCGGCGCCCGGCGTGACCCGGCGCGATCGCAGGCTTCTATAGTGACCGAATCGGGGGACGAAAAATTCCGCGCCGAGAGGACGATCATGAGCACGGCGAGCACACGACCGCCCGAGGGCCGCTACGGCCGTTCCTCGGACGAGCGCGCCGACCACAAGCTCAAGATCGCCGGTGTCGTCCTGGGCGCGCTGCTCCTGGCTCTGATGGGCTACTTCGCCTACCACTACGTCGGCCAGAACAAGATCAGCGCCGAGGTGATCGCGTTCAAGGCGACCGCGGACGACGCGGTGGAGGTTCACCTGGAGGTCCGCAAGGACTCCGGCACGAGCGGCTACTGCACGGTGCGCTCGCAGTCCGCCGAGGGCGCCGAGGTGGGCCGGGCGGACTTCCGTTTCTCCGGCGGGGACTCGCGCATCGACAAGGTGGTCACGCTGCGTACGACGGCGAAGGGCACGACGGCCGAGCTGCTCGGCTGCCATGCCGACTGACTCCGGGCCGTGCACACCGTCCACACGGCCGGAATCCTCCGCAAAACGTACGCGCTGACCTGCGCCGACGTAATTCTGGTGGCTTATGTCCTCCCCCTACGGCCACTGAATTGTTAGGCTCGTGGTTTCGCCCATCACCTGAGGAACATGCTTCTGGTAGGGCGATGCTTTGTATTCCCAGTACCGACGAGGAGCACCTGTGACCCAGACCAGCGAGTCCGTCACCTGGCTGACCCAGGAGGCGTACAACAAGCTCAAGGTCGAGCTTGAGTACCTTACTGGTCCTGCGCGCACGGAGATCGCCCAGAAGATCGCCGCCGCGCGCGAGGAGGGGGACCTGCGCGAGAACGGTGGGTACCACGCGGCCAAGGAGGAGCAGGGCAAGCAGGAGCTCCGTGTGCGCCAGCTGACCCAGCTCCTCGAGAACGCCAAGGTCGGCGAGGCTCCGGCCTCTACGGACGGTGCGGTGGCGCCCGGCATGGTCGTGACGATCGCCTTCGACGGCGACGAGGACGACACCATGACCTTCCTGCTCGCCTCGCGCGAGTACGCCAGCTCCGACATCGAGACCTACTCGCCGCAGTCCCCGCTGGGCACCGGCGTGATCGGCCACAAGGTCGGCGAGGACGCGGAGTACGAGCTGCCGAACGGCAAGAGGGCCTCCGTGCGCATCCTCAAGGCCGAGCCCTACAACGGCTGAACCGGCGTCCCCACCTGGACGTCCCCTCCCGGACCTCCCGGGTTTTCCCGGCCTTGCGGGTCTTCCGGGTCTTCCCGACGAGCCCCCGGCGCTTCGTGCCGCCGGGGGCTTCGCCGTGCCGGGCGCACCCGCCGCGGGTCGTGCGGCGCCGTGCCGGGCGCACCCGTCCCGAGTGGTACGGCACGCGGGTCGGGCGCGTCCGGCCGGAGCGTCCGCTCAGGCCGTGGCCGAGCGGTACTTGCGCACCGCCAGCGTGCGGAAGATCGCGATGATCACCACCGAGTAGATCAGCGAAGCCCACACGGGGTGGGCCATCGGCCACGCGTCGGACGGCGAGACCCCCGGATCCCCGAAGAGTTTGCGGCACGCCTGGACGGTGGCGCTGAACGGGTTCCACTCGGCGATCGGCCGCAGCCAGGACGCCATCTGCGAGGAGTCCACGAACGCGTTGGAGATGAACGTCACCGGGAAGAGCCAGATCAGTCCGCCCGAGGTGGCCGCCTCGGGCGTGCGGACCGACAGGCCGATGAGGGCGCCGATCCAGGTGAACGCGTAGCCGAGGAGCAGCAGCAGGCCGAAGCCCGCCATGACCTTGCCGAAGTTGGTGGGTGACGCGAAGCCGGGCCGCCAGCCCACCAGTAGCGCGACGACCGCCAGGACGAGCAGCGTCAGCGCGGTCTGCACGAGGTCGGCCAGGGTACGGCCCGTGAGCACCGCGCCGCGCGCCATGGGCAGCGAGCGGAAGCGGTCGATCAGGCCCTTGTGCATGTCGTCGGCGATGCCCGCGCCGGCTCCGGCGGTGGCGAAGGTGACCGTCTGCGCGAAGATGCCCGCCATCAGGAAGTTCTTGTAGACGTCCGGGTCGGTGGAGCCTCCGACGTTCATCGAGCCGCCGAAGACGTACGTGAACAGGACCACGAACATGATGGGCTGGATCAGCCCAAAAATGATCATCTCCGGAATCCGGCTCATGCGGATCAGATTCCTGCGCGCGATGACCAGGGAGTCGTTCACGGCGCTCATCCGACGGTCTCCTTCTCGCTCTGTCCCTTGGTTGTCCCGCTCTCCTCCGCCTTCGCCTCGGCCACGTGTCCGGTCAGGGACAGGAAGACGTCGTCGAGGGTGGGGCGGCGCAGGCCGATGTCGTCGATCTCGATGCCGCGCCCGTCGAGTTCGCGGATGACCTCGGCGAGCAGCTTGGCGCCGCCGGTGACCGGCACGGTGAGTCTGCGGGTGTGCTGCTCGACGGTGGTCTCGCCCTTGCCGAAGCCGGAGAGCACCTCGCGGGCCACGGGGATGTGGTCGCGTTCGTGCACCACGACCTCCACGCGCTCGCCGCCGGTGCGGGCCTTGAGTTCGTCGGAGGTGCCGCGGGCGATGACCCGGCCGTGGTCGACGACCGCGATGTCGTGCGCCAGGTGGTCGGCCTCTTCGAGGTACTGCGTGGTCAGCAGCAGGGTCGTGCCGTCGGAGACCAGTCGCTTGATCACCTCCCACAGCAGTTGGCGGTTGCGCGGGTCGAGGCCGGTCGTCGGTTCGTCCATGAACATCACGGGCGGTGAGACCACCAGCGCCGCGGCCAGGTCGAGGCGGCGGCGCATGCCTCCGGAGTAGGTCTTGGCGGGGCGGTCGGCGGCGTCCGCGAGGTCGAACTGGTCGAGCAGTTCGGCGGCGCGGGCCTTCGCCGGGGCGGCCTTCATCTGGTAGAGCCGGCCGACCATCTGCAGGTTCTCGCGGCCGGTGAGGTATTCGTCGACCGCCGCGAACTGGCCGGACAGGCCGATCGAGCGGCGCACGTCGTCGGGATGCTTGAGCACGTCGAAGCCGGCGACCACGGCACGGCCCCGGTCGGGGCGCAGCAAGGTGGTCAGACAGCGGACCGCGGTGGTCTTGCCCGCGCCGTTCGGCCCGAGCAGGCCCAGGACCGTGCCCTGCGGCACGTCGAGGTCCACGCCGTCCAGAGCCTTTACGTCGCCGAAGGTCTTCACCAGACCTTCGGCGTAGATGGCGCCTGGCATATCAGTCTCCACGTCGTCGGGGATTCTTCGGAAAGCCTAGGTTTGCACTTTCCGCTCCGCCTGACGGCGGAATTATGGGGCGGTGCGAGACACACCATAACGCGATGTATCGCGTCTCACAACGGATTTACTCGAACGAGTGAGCGGAGGGTCCTGGCCTGGTCGGGAGGCGTGTGCACGCGCCTCCCGGACGCCTATCCCGGCCTCTCGCGGCCTCTCGCGGCCTCTCGCGGCCTCAGCCGACGACGGTGTATCCGGCGTCGCGCAACGCCCGGCCGACCTCGGCGCAGTGCGCCGGACCCTTCGTCTCCAGGTGCAGTTCGACCTCCGCCTCCGTCAGCCCGAGCCGGGGGTCGGTTCGCAGATGGCTGACGTCCAGCACGTTAGCGTCGACCACTGACAACGCCCCCAGGAGCGAGGCGAGGGCGCCCGGCCGGTCCGTCAGCCGCACCCGTACGGCCAGGTAGCGGCCCTGCGCGGCCATGCCGTGCCGCAGGACGCGCTCCATCAGCACCGGGTCGACGTTGCCCCCGGAGAGCACCGCCACCACCGGGCCCTCGAAGGCGTCCGGCGCCCCGAGCAGCGCGGCCACCGGGCTCGCCCCGGCCGGCTCGACGACCAGCTTGGCCCGCTCCAGGCACAGCAGCAGCGCCGCGGCCAGCTCGTCCTCCGTGACCGTGCGCACCTCGTCCACCAGTTCACCGACGAGCGAGAACGGCACGTCGCCGGGCCGGCCGACCTTGATGCCGTCGGCCATCGTCGCCGGGTTGCTGATCGACACCGGCCGGCCGGCCGCAAGCGAGGGCGGATACGCGGCGGCCCCGGCCGCCTGCACGCCGACGATCCGCACGTCGGGCCGCAGCGCCTTCACCGCGACCGCGATCCCCGCCGCCAGACCGCCCCCGCCGATCCCGACGACGATCGTGCGCACCTGCGGGCACTGCTCCAGGATCTCCAGCCCGACCGTGCCCTGACCAGCGATGACGTCAGGGTGGTCGAAGGGGTGGATGAACACCGCACCCGTCTCGGCCGCGTACTCCTGCGCCGCGGCCAGCGTCTCGTCGACCACCTGGCCGTGCAGGCGCACCTCCGCGCCGTACTCCCGCGTGGCGCTGATCTTCGGCAGCGGCGCGCCCTTCGGCATGAACACCGTGGAACGCACGCCGAGCAGCGACGACGCCAGCGCCACTCCCTGCGCGTGGTTGCCCGCGCTGGCCGCGACCACCCCGGCCGCCCGCTCCTCCGGCAGCAGCCCGGCGATGCGCACATACGCCCCGCGCAGCTTGAACGACCCCGTCCGCTGGAGGTTCTCGCACTTGAAGTGGACCGGCGCCCCCACCAGCTGGGTCAGATGCCTGCTGCCCTCCATCGCGGTCGTCCGCGCCACACCGGCCAGCATCTTCCGGGCGCCGCGCACGTCGTCGAGCGTGACGGGGCGAAAGGAGTCAGCCATGCCGTAGCTCATGACTCCAGCATCGCAGTTCACAGGCGGGAACGACCGCTGTGACCAACCTCCGAGATCGGTTTGCGCAGCGCCGGTACGACCCGCCTCCCGGCCGCGTACTCTGTCCCCCATTCCAGCAGCCCCTTGATGAAGTGAGCCTCCGGCCATGCCCACAACACCTGAAATGTCGATGGACATGACGACAGTCGGTGACACCGGTCTCCTCGACACGTTGCAGCACGAGGTCGCGGTGTTCGCCCGCCGGGCCGAGCAGACCCGGCTCGGCGGCGTCGGACAGGTGCGCAACTCCATGGACCGCGCCGCATACCTGCTGCTCAACCGCCTCGACAACGAAGGCCCCATGGGCGTCAAGGCACTCGCCGCGAGCATGGGCATCGACTCGTCCACCGTCACCCGGCAGGTGGCGCCGCTCGTCGACACCGGCCTGGTCAAGCGGACCTCCCACCCCGAGGACGGCAGGGCCGTGGTGCTCCAGCTGTCCCCGCGCGGGCAGGCCCGCCTGGAGGAAGTCCGCTCCTCGCGGCGGCAGTTGATGGCCGAACTGACGGACGACTGGGCGCCGGAGGAGCGCGAGACGTTCTGCGCGCTCCTCACCCGCTTCAACACGGCCCTCTCCTCACGGATGTCCGCTCACGGCCTCCCGGGCGCCGACTCCTCGACGCCCGCTTCCTGAACCCGCGGCACGCGCGCGGGGCCGACTTTCCGACGGGGGCGCGCGACTCTTGACCGGCAGCCCGCCCCGGGCCTCATATGAGACCGGGGCAGATGGCCGCCCAGGGGGACGCCGTCAGGCGGGAGGCTCGGTGTGCGTGACAGCCGTACGGTCCAGGAGATCCACCGCGCCAGGGAGTTCGAGGCGTTCGTGGCCGGCGCGGGCGGCCGGCTGCTGCACACCGCCACGCTGCTCACCGCCGAGTCCCCGGCGGACAACCCCCGCGCGCGCCGCCTCCTGACCCTCGCCCTCGCGCGCACGTACGCGTGCTGGGACCGGCTGCGCGGCGAGGACCCGTACGACCGCGCCCGCGAGCAGCTGGCGACGCGCTTCGCCCACTACGCCTGGCACGCGTACGTGCGGCGCCTCTACGACGCCCTGCCTCTCGACCGCGTCCTGCCCCCCGGCGGCCTCCCGGCGCTGCGCCGGGACGTCGTGCCGGAGCCCCGGCGCCGCCGCCCCGCAGCCGCCGGCCCGCTCGCGCTCCTCGCCCCTCAGGAACGCCTCGTACTGGTCCTCAGGCTGTACGAGGGCGTCGCCGAGGAACAGGCGGCGGCCCTGCTGGGCCTGCCCGTCGACCGAGTCCGCACCCTCTGCGACCGGGCCACCACGACCCTGCTGCGCCCGCCCCGCGCGCGGACGACGGTGACGCCCCGGGCGAAGGCGGCCGCCTCGTGAACCGCGCCGAACGGGAGGCCGCCGTCCGCCTGATCATGGAACGGACCCCGCCCCCGCACGTGCCGGCCGACCTCCACCCGGAGGTCGTGCGCCGGGGCGCCCGCATCGTGCGTCGCCGCCGGGCGGCCCGTCGGCTGATGTGGCTGCTGCTGTGCGCGGCGACCGTGGCGTTCGTGGTCTGGGCGATCGTGGCGCAGCCGTGGGTGGAACCCCCGTCGGAGACGACTCCCCCGCTCAGGGACTGGTGAGCCGGGGCCGGGTGACGCGGCCCGGGGCCGGGTCACCGGGCCCAGGGCCGGGTCACCGGGCCCGGGGCCGTGACCGCACCGGGCCGGATGGCGGGGCCGGGGCCTGGCCCCGGCCCCGGCCCCGGCCCTCGAGCACCTGCGCTCTAGCCGAGGGCCTGCTGGAGGTCCTCGAGGAGGTCGTCGACGTTCTCGATGCCCACGGACAGGCGGACGAGGTCGGCGGGAACCTCCAGGGCGGACCCGGCCACGGACGCGTGCGTCATGCGCCCCGGGTGCTCGATCAGGGACTCGACGCCGCCCAGGGACTCGCCCAGGGTGAACACCTTGGCCCGGTTGCAGACCTCGACGGCCGCTTCCTCGCCGCCGGCGACCCGGAAGGACACCATCCCGCCGAAGGCGCGCATCTGCTTGGCCGCGACCTCGTGCCCGGGGTGCTCCGGCAGGCCCGGGTACAGCACGTGCGTCACGCGCGCGTGCCGGGTCAGCATGTCGGCGATCTTGCCGGCGTTCTCGCTGTGGCGGTCCATGCGCACGGACAGCGTCTTGGTGCCGCGCAGCACCAGCCAGGAGTCGAAGGGCCCGGCGACCGCGCCCATCGCGTTCTGGTGGAAGGCGAGCTCCTCGCCCAGTGCCGCGTCGCCGGTGATCAGCGCGCCGCCGACGACGTCCGAGTGGCCGCCCATGTACTTGGTCAGGGAGTGCACGACGACGTCCGCGCCGAGCGCGAGCGGCTGCTGGAGGTACGGCGTGGCGAAGGTGTTGTCGACGACCAGCTTCGCGCCCGCGTCGCGGGCGACCTGGGCGAGGGCGGCGATGTCGGTGATGCCGAGGAGCGGGTTGGAGGGGGTTTCCACCCACACGGCCTTGGTCTTGGGGGTGATCGCGGCGCGCACGGCGGCCGGGTCGCTGGTGTCGGCCACCGACCACTCGACGCCCCACCGGGCGACGACCTTCGCGAAGAGGCGGAAGGTGCCGCCGTAGGCGTCGTTGGGGATGACGACGTGGTCGCCGGGGCTGAGCAGCGTACGCAACAGGCAGTCCTCGGCCGCCAGTCCGGAAGCGAACGCGAGACCTCGGCGGCCGCCCTCCAGGGCCGCGAGGTTCTCCTCCAGGGCGGTCCTGGTCGGGTTGGCGCTGCGGCTGTACTCGTAGCCGCCGCGCAGGCCGCCGACGCCGTCCTGCTTGTAGGTCGAGACCTGGTAGATCGGGGGGACGACCGCGCCGGTGAGAGGATCGGCGGTGTTGCCCGCGTGGATCGCGAGGGTCTCGAAGTGCTGACTGATGTGCCTGTCGCTCATGGGCACCGAGGGTAGTCCGCTCGCGGCCCCGGCGCGGGCCGGCCGCCCGGCGGGCGGAGCGGGGCCCCGGCCGGGGCGGAGTTTTCCACAGGACCGGGGGCGGGTTGGCCAATTGTCGGCGCGGTCTGGTTCGCTTGTGGCATGGAGATTCTGTGGGGCCTGGTGGCGCTGGTCTTGATCGGCTACGTGGTCGTGTCGCTCGTACGGCGTCGGCGCGGTGTCGTCGGGCTGGTCCCGGCCGACCACCCGGACGCGGCGGACCCGGCGACGTACGGTTTCGTGCGGACCGAGGAGCTGGACATCCGCATGCCCGGCCCCGACCAGGACCTGCTCGACGTCCTGGACGTGGTGCAGCACACGCAGGACTACCGGGCGGCGCAGCAGCTGCTGGCCGGCACCGAGACGCGGGGTGAGCCGCGCTGGCAGCGCGTGCAGGCCTTCGCGGGCGCGGCGGCGCTGGAGCTCCAGCAGCGGCCGGGCGGGGTGAGCGAGACCCCGGGCGGGCAGTGGCTGCGGGTGTGGCGCACCGAGGCTCCCAAGGACGCGGGCGGTGCGGCGGTGCACGCGGAGTTCCTGGTGCAGCAGGCCTGGCGGACGTCGTCGCCGGGCACCGACGACTTCCGGATCATCATGGAGGAGGCGCGGGACGCGTGCGGCCAGGCGGCGCTGCTGTCCCCCGACGACCCGGTCCCGTACATCGTCGAGCTGTCGGTGGCCCGCGGTCTGCGGTACTCGCAGGCGGAGTTCGAGCAGCTCTGGCTGAACATCCTGGACCGCGACCCGGCGCACATGGGAGCGCATCTGGCGGCCCTGCACTACTGGTGCGAGAAGTGGCACGGCTCGCGCGAGCTGGCGTACGCCTTCGCGGAGTCGGCGGCGGCACGGGCCCCGCGGGGCTCCCTCCTCGCGGCGATGCCGCTCTTCGCGGTCTTCGAGCACCTCCCCGAGGTGAACCTGGTGCGCAGCTTCTACCAGAGCGAGGTCGTGACCAAGGCGGTGCACGGCGCGCTGTTCGCGGTGCACGCGGCCCGGCCCGACGACCCGATGCTGGCGCACGTCCGCCACCTGCTCCTGTTCTTCCTCGTGCGCTCGGAACGGTGGTCGGAGGCGATGAGCCAGCTCGTCCACGTGGACGGCCATGTCGGCGCGCTTCCCTGGACGCTCTCCCCGGACCCGGCCGGTGAGTTCGCGATGCACCGCGCGATGACGGTCGCCGGCTACGAGGCGAACGGCGGCAGCCCGGCCACGATGCCCCACTGACGCCGGCGCCGCCCGGCGACTGACCGCCGGGCGGCGGACCGACGTGCCGAAGTGCCCACGGTGAGCGGGACCGGATGGCTTGGGTCGACACGACGTGGATCACCAGGCCGCGCTGCCGCCTCGTCCGCTGCTGATGAACGAGAGCGGTCTGGCGGGCGCGTTGCCGGCCGGCCGGTGTGTCCGGCCTCCGGTCAGGGGCGCAGGTGGGCCAGCAGTCCGTCGTCGGCGGGGTACTCCTGTTCCCGCGGGAGGAGCCGGGTCGCCGAGGCCGGGTCACCGTCCCTGACGAGTGCGTGGATCTCGTCGGCGAGCGGGGTCACGTCGCTGATGGACACGATCCACTCGTTCGCGTAACGCGCCGACGCCTCGCCCGAAAGCCCCAGTTGCAGCGAGCGGTACGGCAGAGGACGCAGGTGCAGGTCGCGCTCGGGGTCCCACTGGACGCGGGCCGGTGCGCGCCTGAGGTCTCGCCGCCAGGCGTCGCGATCGGCATGCAGGCCGGGGACGTAACTCGCCAGGCAGGCGTGGCGCAGCGCCCACTCGAAGCCTTCGCGAGTGATCTCGACGGCGAGGACGGTCTCCTGACCCTCCTTCGCGCCCCAGCCGGAGCGGTACATCATCCACAGGAAACTGGGCTTGATCCACGTCATGCGGCCGGGCTTCCACGCGGCCGGAAAGCGGCCGTCGCGAAGGGCGGGCAGCCCTATTCCAGGGGAGTAGGCCTGGTAGACGGTGATCGTGGACGCCGTGCAGAGCGCGCGGATCCTGCGGTGCGGTTCCTCCATGGCGTACAGCGTGGGGTCGGCCCGGCCAGATCGCACCCGAATTTCGACCGGTCGACCAGTCACCGACGCACGCCCCACGTCAGCGGATCGGCGGCACCGATTAGGGAGAGTGGCGACGGTTCCGCCTTCGCCTCCGCTCTGCCGGGTCGGCGCCGCGGCGTGGATCATGGGCCCGTGGACAAGTGGTGGACGAAGGGCACGGCTGCGGGCGGCCGGGTGGGGCATGGGCCGGAACTCACGGGCTATCAGCGCGACATGTGCGAGCGGCTCCTCGCGGCGCCGGTCGTTCCCGCGCCCGGACCGTGGCGGCCCGTCTTCGCGCACACGCACGGCATCGCCGTCGGCGGACTGCTCGGCATCGGTTTCGCGGCGCATCCCGACGACGGCCGGGACCTGGTCATGGTCGTCTCGCACGACGGCCACGGACTCCTCGACGCGGTCACCGGGGAGAAGATCGCCAGGGACCGCGACCCCGGCCCCGAGGACGGCACGCCCGACGCGGTCGCCGATCTGGCCTGCCCCGGACTGGGGCCGGTCGCCGGCAGCCGCGTGCGCATCGCGGGGCTGTTCGGCGGCGGGCTGCACACCACGACCGGGGACGGCTGGACCCTGGAGAGGGTCAGCCCGGCCTGGCCCCACGACCGCGTGCTGCTCTCGGCCGACGGCGGGCTCCCCCACTCCGGGCCGCACGGCGAGCGGTGGTGGCACATCTTCCACTCCACGTATTCCGAGCTCCGGGCCTTCGGCTTCTCGCCGTCCGGGGAGACGATCGTCGTCGCGACGAGCAGTGACGTGTCCCTGTGGACCCGCCGCCCCCGCCCCGCCGACGACCAGGTCCGCGCCGTTCGGGACTGATCCCCGACGGGCATCCGCACTCGGCCGCGCCCGGCCCCGCCCCGCACTCGCGCCCTGCCCCTGCCCCTGCCCCTCGCCCTCGCCGTCGCTCCGGGCAGGGTGTCTCCCGCAGCATGTGTCGGCGGCCCGTGTCCGGCATTTCGAGGTGGTTCGAAATGAGCCATCGTCCCGGCCGGCCCCGCCTACGATCGCTCGCATGCTGATTCGCCGGACATTACAGATGATCGTCGTATTCACTGTGGTCCTCGCCGGGGCCCTGGCGGCCGGGGTGGGCACGGCGCGGGCCGACGGGGGCGGGGCGTCCTCGCACGAGCGGCAGTTGCTGTTCTCCAACCACTCCTACGGCGTCCTGGACCGGGAGACCGCCGACGCCATCGAGCACTCCGACTACCTGAAGGACTTCGCCTCCTTCCAGGTCCGCACCACGAGCGGCGCCGGCGGGCAGACCTGGACCGGCCGCTATCTGATGGGCCGTGAGACCTATCTGGAACTGTTCGGGGTCGGCGACCTCCCCGGACCCGACGGCGTCCTCGGCTCCGCCGGGATGGGCCTGTCGACCGAGCGGGACGGGGACCTGACGACCGTCGCCGAGCGCATGAAGAGCGCCGGGGCCACCCCCGTCGACTTCCTCCAGACCAAGGACTTCGGCGACGGTGTGCCCGTGCCGTGGTTCGACGCCCTCCTCACCAGCACCGAGTACGACGCCTTCCAGGCGTGGGCGATGGAGTACCGGCCGGAGTACTTCGCCGATCCCCGCAGCAACACCGAGCCGGAGAGGTTTCCCGGTGACGTCGGCCGGGCGCGCTACCTCTCCGACGACTACCGCGCTCACCTGATGCGTGACGTGACGTCGGTGCGCATCGCGGTCACCGGGGACGACCTCGCCGACACCCTGCCGCTGCTGCGGGCCGGCGGGTTCGCCGTTCGCGACCTGCCCGGCGGCGGCGCCGTCGCGGAGGGCGGCGGCACCACGATCCGCCTCGACGCCGTCCCGCGCGCTCAGGCGGGCCTGCAACGGGTCGAGATGTCGCTCAACCGGCCCGTGAAGACCCGGCACGTGGAACGGATCGGCCACTCGACGCTGACCGTCGGCCCCGGCGCGCACGCCGTGTGGACCTTCACCGACGCCGGCGACCGGTAGCGAGCCCCCCGCTGCCCCCCGCTGCCCTCGCCGCCTCCTGCGGCCCTTCCGCGGCCCCCGCGGCCCCTCGCCGGGGGCCGTGGCACCGCCGCGCCGGAAGCCGTACGCTGCCGCCCCGCGGGAATCTCGGTTGCCGGGGGCGGCGTCGCGGGGGCTAGATGGCGTCATGGCTGACATTCAGGGGTCGTACGACGATCTTTTCGCCGCGGTGCCCGCCGCGCTGGCCGTGGCGCTGGACGAGGGGGACGCCGGCGGCTCGGTGGCCGTGTTCGTGGACGGCGAGCCGGTGGTCGACGTCTGGGGCGGCTTCGCCGACGCCGGGCGCACGGTTCCCTGGCGGCGCGACACCCTCGTCAACGTCTGGTCCGTCACGAAGACGATGACGGCGCTGTGCGCGCTGGTGCTGGCGGACCGCGGAGAGCTGGACGTGGACGCGCCGGTGGCCCGGTACTGGCCGGAGTTCGCCGCGGCGGGCAAGGAGGGCGTGCTCGTCCGGCACGTGCTCTCGCACACCGCGGGGCTGCCCGACTGGGTCTGGCCGGTGGCGGAGCTGTACGACTGGCCGACGGCCACGGCGCGGCTGGCCGCGCAGGCGCCGCAGTGGGAGCCGGGCAGCGCGGCCGGGTACCACTCGCTCACCCAGGGGTTCCTGGTCGGCGAGGTCGTCCGGCGGATCACGGGCCGGATGCCGGGCGAGTTCTTCGCCGACGAGATCGCGGGCCCGCTGGGCGCGGACTTCCACATGGGGCTGCCGGAGCGCGACGACCCCCGGGTGGCCCCGGCGGTCCCGCCGCCCTCCCGGGACGAGGACTACACCGCGGGCGCGGCCGCCACTTCGGCTCCGGCCTCCGAGGCCGGGGCGCACGCCGACACACCGGCCCCATCCACCTCCCCCGCCTCGTCCGCCGCCCCCGCCCCCACCGCTCTGCGGGTGCGGGACGGCAACAGTGCGGCCTGGCGGCGGGCGCAGATCCCCGCCGCGAGCGGCTTCGGCAACGCCCGCTCGGTCGCCCTGGTCCAGTCGGTGCCCGCCTGCGGCGGCTCGGTGGGCGGGGTGCGGCTGCTGTCCCGCGCCGGGTGCGAGCGCGCCTGGGCGGAGCAGTTCGCCGGCCAGGACCGCCGTCTCGGCATGCCGGTCAGCTGGGGCCTCGGCTACGGCCGCTTCGGCGGCACCTACGGGTGGGGCGGCTGGGGCGGCTCGACGGTCATGATCGAGCCCGAGTCGCGTGTGGCGGTGGCGTACGTGACCAACCAGATGCGTGAACCCGCGGCGGACACCCGGGGCATGGAGATGCTGATGGCCGCCTACGACGGACTGAAGGGACTGCGCGCATGAGCGGCGGAGCGAGCGCCGGGGGCCCCGCGCCCGTGTTCCTGGTCGGCGGCGGCTGGGACGAGTCCGTGGCGGACGTCGTCCACGGGCCGTTCCTCCGGGCGGCGGCGGGGCGTTCGGGCGGCGGTGCGGGGGCCGTTCCACGCGTCCTGTGCGTACTCGTCGACGAGGGCGACGGGGCCGCGGAGTTCGGCCGGTACGACGGCGCGCTGCGCCGGGCGGGGGCGTGCGCGCCCGTGCCGCTGCTGCTGCCGGTCGGGCGGCCGTTCGACGCCGCAGCGCTGCCCGAGGCCGTGGACGGGGTGTTCATGTGCGGCGGGCTGACGCCCGCCTATCAGGAGGCGTTCGCCGGGGGCGCGGGCCGGGCGCTCGCCTCGCTGGGCCTGCCGTACGCCGGGTTCTCGGCCGGGGCCGTGATCGCGGCGCGGGACGCGGTGGTCGGGGGGTGGCTGGTGGACGGGGTCCCCGTGTGCCCGCCGGACGCCGCCGAGGATCTGGAGGAGGTCGAGGCACGGGCCGGGCTGGGGCTGGTGCCGTTCGGGGTGGACGTGCACGCCGCGCAGTGGGGCACGTCGGGCCGGCCGGCCGCCCTCGTGGCCGGCGGGCGGCTCGCGCACGCGGTGGCCGTCGACGAGAACACCCTGGTCGAGGTCGCGGACGGGCGCGCGCGGGTGGCGGGGCTCGGCCGGGCCCACTCCCTGCGCCCGGCTCCGGGCGGCGGGGTCGTCGTACGGTCCTACGGCCACGGGGAGTCCTTCCCCGTCCCCCACTGACCCGCCCACGGCCTCCGGTTCCGCTGACCCGCGCACGACCCCCGGCCCCGCTGACCCGCCCACCGCCCTCCGCCCGAACCGCCCCCGCGCCGCCCACGGCGTCCGGCCAGGCCTCCGGCCCCGGCCTCCGGCCCCGGCGTCCGCCCCAACTGCCGGGCCCGCGCCCGGCGTCAGTCCCAGCCCCGGCCCCGCGCAACGGCGTCCGCCCGTGCCGTCGCCCGCGCCCCAACCGCCGTGGGCGGACGGCGCAGGGCCCCCGGAGGCGTGCTCCGGGAGCCCTGTCGGTTCCCTGGCCGGGACGACCGGCCCGCGCCCCCGCCCACGCGCCTGGACGCGGACGCGGACCCGCCTGCGGCCGTCGGTCTCGTCGCCCCGGCAACGGTGCACCGCCAGGCCTCGGACCGCCGGGCCACAGACCGACAGGCCCCCAACCAACGAGCCCTCGAACCAGCGGAGCGTCAGATCGTCGACGCGTCGATCACGAACCGGTAGCGGACGTCGCTGGCGACCACGCGCTCGTAGGCGTCGTTGATCTCGTGGGCGCCTATCAGCTCGATCTCGGCGCCCAGGCCGTGCTCGGCGCAGAAGTCCAGCATCTCCTGGGTCTCCGCGATGCCGCCGATCATGGAGCCGGCGAGGGTTTTGCCGCCGCCGATTACCGAGAAGAGGCTGAGGGTGATCGGCTCCTCGGGGGCGCCCACGTTCACCAGCGCGCCCTCGGCCTTCAGCAGCGACAGGTAGGCGTTGAAGTCGAGCGGGGCCGAGACCGTCGAGAGGATGAGGTCGAAGGAGCCGCTCAGCTCCTGGAAGGTCTTCTCGTCGCTGGTGGCGTAGTAGTGGTCGGCGCCCAGCTTCAGGCCGTCGTCCTTCTTGCGCAGCGACTGGGACAGGACGGTCACCTCGGCGCCGAGCGCGTGGGCGATCTTGACCGCCATGTGGCCGAGGCCGCCCATGCCGAGGACGGCGACCTTCTTGCCGGGGCCGGCGTTCCACCGCTTGAGCGGGGAGTACGTGGTGATGCCGGCGCACAGCAGCGGGGCGGCGACGTCGAGGGCGAGGCCGTCGGGGATGCGGACCACGAAGTTCTCGTCGACGACGATCTTCTGGGCGTAGCCGCCGTAGGTGGGCTCGCCGTCCTTGCCGACGGCGTTGTAGGTGGCGACGCTGCCCGCGGTGCAGTACTGCTCCTGACCGGCCTTGCAGCTGTCGCACTCGCGGCAGGAGTCGACGAGGCAGCCGACGCCGACCCGGTCGCCGACGGCGAACCCGGTGACGCCCGGGCCGACCTCGGAGACGACGCCCGCGATCTCGTGGCCGGGCACCATCGGGAAGATCGCCTCGCCCCAGCCCTCCCTGGCCTGGTGGATGTCGGAGTGGCAGATGCCGGCGAACTCGATGTCGATCAGGACGTCGAACTCGCGGACTGAACGGCGTTCGATGGTCGTGCGCTCCAGGGGAGCCTTGGCGGTGGGAGCGGCGTACGCGGCGACGGTGGTGGTCATGCCGGGGGTCTCCTAGCGGGGGTTGCTTCGTGTCCGGCCTGCCTTCCGAACCGGGCACGGCAGCCAGCCTGCCCCGTCTCCCGGCATTCACCCAGGTCACGCCTTTGCGTATGTCCGCTGTGCCTACTACTGGCGGGGTCAGGATGCTGTGCGTACGACCGTGAATACTGGACGACATGGACGAACGCCCCGAACCCGCCTCCGGCGCCTCGCTGGACCGGCGTGCCGAACTGAGCGAGTTCCTTCGCACCCGGCGGGCCCGGCTCAAGCCGGAGGACGTGGGGCTGCCCGACTTCGGCCGGCACCGCAGGGTGCCGGGGCTGCGGCGGGAGGAGCTGGCGCAGCTGGCCGGGGTCTCGGTGGCGTACTACACGCGCCTGGAGCAGGGCAACGGGCGCAACGTGTCGTCGGAGGTGCTGGACGCCATCGCGCGCGCCCTGCGGCTGACGGACGCCGAGCACGCCCATCTCACGCACCTCGCGAAGCCGAAGCAGAAGAAGAAGCAGACGGCGCGGTCCCCGCAGGCGCGGCCGGCGTTGCAGCAGTTGCTGGACGCGATGGACGCGGTGCCGGCGTACGTCATCGGGCGGCGTTCGGAGATCCTCGCGTGGAACCGGATGGCGGCGGCGCTCTTCGGCGACTGGGGCGAGCTGCCGGTGGCGGAGCGCAACTGGGCGCGGCTGACGTTTCTGCGCCCGGACTACCACGACCTGTTCGTGGACTGGGAGCAGAAGGCGATCGACATCGTGTGCGTCCTGCGCATGGAGGCGGGCTGCCATCCGGACGATCCGCGACTGTCCGCGCTGGTGGGCGAGTTGTCGGTGAAGAGCGAGGACTTCCGGCGGCTGTGGGCGACGCACGACGTCAAGGAGAAGAATCACGGCGTGAAGCGCATGACGCATCCGCTGGTGGGCGATCTCTCCCTGAACTTCGAGGGGTTCAGGCTGTCGGACGGCAGTGAGCAGGTGCTGGTGACCTATCACGCGGAGCCGGGGTCGGCGTCGGCGGAGGCGCTGCGGCTGCTGGCGAGCTGGGGCGCCGACGCCACCCGGGCGGGGTCGCGGGCGCCGTCCGCCTGAGAGCGTGCGGCAGCCCGGTGCTCGGGCAGGAACGGCCCGCCGGAGGCTGCTCTTCCGGCGGGCGTTCCCTCACGTCTCAGTGAACGGGCGGGGGCGGCCGGGAGGCGGCGGCCGGGGCGGCGGCGGTCCGGGCGGCGGTGGCCGGTCAGGCGGACGGGGCGTTCTCCTTGACCGTGATCCTGCCCTTGCGGATGGTCGCGACCCGGGGGGCCTTCCTCGCGATCGCGGAGTCGTGGGTGACCATGACGAAGGTCAGCCCGTGCTCCTCCCACATGCGGTGCAGCACGTCCATGATCTCGTCGCGCATGCTCTCGTCGAGGTTGCCGGTGGGCTCGTCGGCGAGCAGCACCTTCGGCTGCTTGACCAGCGCGCGGGCGATCGCGACGCGCTGCTGCTGGCCGCCGGACATCTCGGACGGCAGGTGGCGCAGGCGTTCGCCGAGGCCGACGGAGACCAGCGCCCCGGCGGCCCGCTCGCGCCGTTCCCGGGCCCTGACGCCGAGCGGGACGAGCGCCGTCTCGACGTTCTCCTGCGCGGTGAGGGTGGGGATGAGGTTGAAGGACTGGAAGACGAAGCCGATGTTCTCGCTGCGCACCTTGGTCAGCTTCGCCTCGGAGAGCTTGGCCAGGTCGACGCCGTCGAGGACGATCTCGCCCTCGGTGGGCCGGTCGAGGGCGCCGATCATCTGGAGCAGGGTGGACTTGCCGCCGCCGGTGGGGCCCTGGATGACGAGGCGGTCGCCGTCCGGGACGGTCAGGTCGACGGCGTCGAGGGCGTGGACGGTGTCCTTGCCGCGGGTGTAGCGCTTGGTGACGCCTCTGAGTTCGTACATGGGGAGCGCTCCTGGGTCTGGGTTCGGTGGAGTGGGAGGGCTACTCGACGCGGCGCAGCGCGTCCGCGGGGCGCAGCCTCGACGCCCGCCAGCCGCCGAAGGCCCCCGCGACGAGGCCGCCGCCCACGGCGAGGACCACCGCGACGGCGACGGTGGTGGCGCTCACCGGCGCGGTCAGGGCGACGTCGAGGGTCCTGGCGGCCGCTTGGCGGCCGGCGCCGAAGCCGCCGCCCGCGCCGGGGCCGTCCTGACCGCCGCCGAGCCGGGCCTGGAGCGTGGGGCTGATCGCGGTCACGGTGTACGCGCCCGCCAGGCCGAGGGCGATGCCGAGGGCTCCGCCGAGCAGTCCGTTGACCATGGCCTCGCCGGCCACCTGGCGGATGACGCGGCCGGACTTCCAGCCGAGGGCCTTGAGCGTGCCGAACTCGCGGACGCGCCGGGAGACGGCCGAGGAGGTGAGCAGGCCTGCGACGAGGAAGGCGGCGATCAGCACCGCGACGGACAGCCACCGGCCGACGGTGGCGGCGAGCGAGGAGGCCGTGCTGAGGGAGCCGGAGACGGTGTCCGCGAGGTCGGCGGAGGTCGTGACCGTCGTCCCCGGCACGTTCTTCTGGACGGTCGCCTTGACGCTGTCGATCTTCGTCGAGTCGGACGCCTCGACGTAGATCGTGGTGACCTTGTTCTTCGCGTCGGCGAGGGTCTGGGCCCGGGTCAGCGGGATGTAGACGTCGGCGGCGGCGTCGCCGCTGTCGGCCGTGGCGATGCCGATCACCGAGAGCTTGACGCCGTTGACGGTGAGCGTGGAGCCGACCTTGAGCGACTTCGTCCTGGCGTAGGCGGAGTCCACGACGGCGACCGTGGCGTCGGTCTCGGTGGACTTGAAGGTGCGTCCCGCGGTGATCGTGGAGGAGGTCAGCGGGCCGAGCCGGGGCTCGGTGACGTCGGCGCCGTAGACGGAGTAGCTGTCGACGTCGAAGTCCGCGCCGCCGCCCTGCACTTCGCCCTGCGGGTCGCCGCTCGCCCGGCCGCCGCCGCGGGACCCCTGGCCGCCGCCCGTGGTGCCGCCGTTCTGCTGGAACTGACCGCGGGTGAACTGGCCGTCGATCTTGACGACCCGCAGGCTGAGCCCGCCGACCGCGCCGGAGACCCCGCTCTGCTTGCCGACCTGGGCGACGGTCGCCGCCGGCAGGGTCTGGAAGCCCTGCACCATGACGCGGTCGGTGCTCTGCCGCGCGCCGGAGTCGTCGTCCTGGGCGTCGAACCGGAACCGCGGACGGTCGGAGGCGTTCGCGGTGGGCGAGGCGGCCTTGGTGACGGTCATGTCGGTGCCGAGGCCGTACAGGGACTCCAGGACGGTGTCCTGAGCCTTCCCCATGCCGGACGAGACGGAGGAGACCACGACGACCAGGGCGATGCCGAGCGCGAGACCGGAGGCGACGACGAGGGCCGCTCTTCTGCGGCGGCGCAGTTCGCGCCTCAGGTAGGTGAAGAACATGGCCGCACGCTAGGTACGGCGCGTGATGACTGAATAAGGCCGGGATAAGAGGCCGATGAGAACGCGGGAACGCGAGACGGGCGCCGCGGGGGAAGCGGCCGTGCCCGGAAAACGACGGCGCCGCCCCTGGGGGGGCGGCGCCGGAGAGCTGTGTGCGGGGGTGGCGACGGTCCGTCAGACGGCCGAACCGGCCTTCCACTGGGCCCAGTCCATGTTCCAGCCGTTGAGGCCGTTGTCCGGGGCCACGGTCTTGTCGCCGGTGTTCTTGACCACCACGACGTCGCCGACGATCGAGTTGGTGAAGAACCAGTAGCCGGCCGTGCCCTTGTCGTCGGCGCCCTTGGTGTCGGACAGGCCGACGCAGCCGTGGCTGGTGTTCACCGAGCCGAAGATGGACTTCGCGCCCCAGTAGTTGCCGTGCACGAAGGTGCCGGAGTTGGTGAGGCGGATGGCGTGCGGGACGTCCTTGATGTCGTACTCGCCCTTGCCGTCGTCGTCGGTGAAGCCCACGGTCGCGCCGTTCATGCGCGTCTCCTTGAACTTCTCCGACATGACCATCTGGCCTTCGTACGTCTTGTTGTCGGGCGAGCCGGCGGAGATCGGGATGGTCTTGACGACCGCGCCGTTGTGCGTGACCTTCATCTGCTTGGTCTTCGCGTCGACGTAGGAGACCTGGTTGCGGCCGATCTTGAAGGTGACCGTCTTCTGCTGGACGCCGAAGACGCCCTTGGCGCCCTCCACACCGTCGAGCGCGAGCTTCAGCGTGACGGTGGAGTTCTCCTTCCAGTAGTCCTGCGGACGGCAGTCCATGCGCTGGGTGGAGAACCAGTGGCAGACGACCTCCTGACCACTGGTGGAGGTGACGGTGACGCCCTTCTGGACGGCCGCCTTGTTCGTGATCGCCTTGTTGAAGTTGATCGACACGGGCATGCCCACGCCGACGGTGGAACCGTCCTCCGGCGTGAAGTTGCCTATGAAGCTGTTGTTCGGCGAGACCGTGGTGAAGGAGGCGTTCTCGTGGGCCACCAGACCGCCGGAGTCCTTCGCCTCGGCGGCCACCTTGTAGGTGGTGGAGCGCTCCAGTTGCTGGTTCGGCTTCCAGCTGGTCTTGTCGGCGGAGAGCGCGCCCTCGACCGCCTTGCCGTCGGCGGTGGTCATCGTCACGGAGGAGAGCGTCCCCTTGCTCACCGTGACGGCCGCCGAGTTGTTGATGGAGGCGTTGTCCGTGCCGTCCGCCGGTGTGATCTTGATCTGGGCCTCGGAGGACTTCTGCGCCGCCGCCTCGTCGGCCTTGGCCTGCGAGTTGCCGCCCCCGCCGTCCGAGCCGCCGCTGTCGCCGCCGGAACACGCAGAGAGCACCAGAACACCGCCGAGCAGGGCGGACGCGACCGTCAGACCTCGACGTCGCCTACTGTCCGTCATCACACGCTTCTCCATCGTCGCCACTTGCCTGAACCCCGAGAGTCCCCGTTTCAAGACCTTCAACGCTACGGCCGGTTCGTCCCGTTCCACTCACCGCGAAGGTGTGGGGCATGCCACGTTCGCGGCACGCATGGTGCGGGATACGGCTCGTGCGCCCCCTGAGACGACGGAACCCCGGGCGGCGGTTGCCGTCCGGGGCCACGGGTTTCCCCCGCAACGCTCAGCCGGTGCCGCCCTCTTCGCCGTCGGACTCGTCGTCCGGGTCCCCATCCTCGTCGACATCATCCCCGTCGAGGTCCCACTCCGGCGAATCGGGGTCGTACGCGACCCGCTCGCTGGACCAGGAGGCCTGCTGGAGCTCCACTCCGTCGACCTCGCCGACCAGGTCGAACGGGTCGACGAGGTAGGCCAGCGCCTCGGCGGTGTCCTGCCTCACAGCGCCCTCGGCGTGGGCGCGTTCGGCGTCCGGGACCCCGTCGTCCTCGGCCAGCCGTCGCAGCGCCGCCGCCGTCACGGCGTCCTCGTCGTGAACCTCCAGCAGAATATCCACTCGAATACGTACAAAACGTGATGACTCTTCAGTGCTCATGGCCGGAGCGTACGGCTAGGGGCTCCCGCGGCTTTCCCGCGACCCGCGCCTTTCATTAGCATCGGGCCACACGGCCAATTCGCCAGCGTCACAAGGGGATCGATATTCCGTGTCATCCGCTCGCCGTCCGTTGCTGACCGCCACCGCCGCGGGGACCCTGCTGGGCGCCCTGTGGTTCGTCCCGTCCGCCAACGCGTCCCAGGACGTCCCGGTCAGAACGGAGACGACGACGCAGGTCACGACCCAGGCACGGGCCGCGTCGACGACCACGGCCGGCGCGCTGCACACGACCCGCGCGAGCGCCGGCCACGCGTCGGCCCTCACGGCCGTGCGGACCGCGGACGACGCCGCGGCGGACACCGCGACCGACGACGGCGCCCGGCTCGCCGACACCGGAAGCTCCGACACGACCCCCTATGTCGTGGGCGGGACCACGCTGCTCGCCCTGGGCGCGGGCTTCGTCTTTTACTCGATTCGCCGGGAACGCCTGGGTTTTTGAATCGACTTGACTGATCTTTGACGACTTCTTCATAGTTCGCTCATGAAGAGATCATCGGGGGCACGGCT
Source organism: Streptomyces sp. NBC_00704 (assembly GCF_036226605.1). Lineage (NCBI taxonomy): Bacteria > Bacillati > Actinomycetota > Actinomycetes > Kitasatosporales > Streptomycetaceae > Streptomyces > Streptomyces sp. NBC_00704. Next base: position 5,079,087 of record NZ_CP109000.1, on the reverse strand, counting down.
GTGCGCCATCGCCGCCATAAGCGCACTGTCGCTCTCCGTCCTGACCGCCTGTTCCGACGAGGGGGACGAGGGCTCCGCCGACGCCAAGAGCACGGCCTCCGCCACCGCCTCGGCCTCCGGGGCCGCGTCCGACGCCAAGTCGCTGCCCAAGGCGGAGCTGGAGAAGCTGCTGCTCGCCCAGGGCGAGGTCAAGGGCTACAAGGTCGGCTCGGGCGACGACACCCTGCCGGCCTCCAAGAGCGCCGTGAAGACCGACAAGGAGGCGTGCGCTCCGCTCGCCTACGCCATGTCCGGTCTCGCGCCGGGCGACACGGAGTCCGGCGCGAGCAACTCGCTGACCGAGGACAACGCGTCGGCCGCCGCCACCAAGGCCCCCGGCGACATCAGCGAGTCGGACCTGGAGAACGCCTTCAAGGTCAACCTGACCTTCGTGGGGCTGTCGTCGTACGAGGGCGACGGCGCGCAGAAGGCGTTCAAGGCGGTCTCCGACGGCATCGCGGCCTGCTCCGGCGGCTTCGAGGTCACCGCCCAGGGCGAGAAGCAGAAGATCACCAAGGTGGCCCCGGACAAGGCCCCGGGAGCCGGTGACGAGTCCGTGGCGTTCAGCGTCGACTCCGCCGTCGACGGCGAGGGCTCGGCCACCTTCCACACCCAGGTGGTGCGCAAGGGCAACACCGTGGCCTCGTTCTACACGGTCGACTTCGCCTCGCTGACGTCCACCGGCAAGTCGGCCACCGTGCCGGCCGCCGTCGTCACCGCGCAGCTCGCGAAGATCAAGTAACTTCCGCGGCTCTCCAGGCCCCGTCCGCGCGCCGTTCCGGTGCGAGGGCGGGGCCCGTGCCGTGGCGGCGCTACCTCAGCGGGCCGGTGACCGTCTCCACGGCGGCGACGACGCCTCCGCCGCGCACGAACGCGTCCGCCGCCGCGAGATCAGGCGCGAGGAACCGGTCCGGGCCGGGGCCCTGGACGCCCGCCGCGCGCACGGCGTCGATGACCGCGCGCGTGGCCGGCGCCGGGTTCAGCCCCTCGCGCAGCTCGACGCCGCGCGTGGCCGCGTACAGCTCGACGGCGAGCACGCGGGTGAGGTTGTCGACGGCGCTGCGCAGCTTGCGGGCCGCGGACCAGCCCATGGACACGTGGTCCTCCTGCATCGCGGAGGACGGGATCGAGTCGGCGGACGCCGGGACGGCCAGCCGCTTCAGCTCGCTGACCAGCGCGGCCTGCGTGTACTGGGCGATCATGAGCCCGGAGTCGACGCCGGCGTCGTCCGCGAGGAACGGCGGCAGGCCGTGGCTGCGGTTCTTGTCCAGCAGCCGGTCGGTGCGCCGCTCGGCGATGGAGGCGAGGTCGGCGACGGCGATGGCGAGGAAGTCGAGCACATAGGCGACCGGCGCCCCGTGGAAGTTGCCGTTGGACTCCACCCGGCCGTCGGGCAGCACCACCGGGTTGTCCACGGCCGAGGCCAGCTCCCGCTCGGCGACGAGACGGGCGTGGGCCATGGTGTCGCGGCCGGCGCCGGCGACCTGCGGGGCGCAGCGCACCGAGTAGGCGTCCTGGACGCGCGGGGCGTCGTCCTGGTGGTGGCCGGTGAGTTCCGAACCCGCCAGCACGGCCAGCATGTTGGCGGCCGAGGCGCCCTGGCCCGGGTGCGGGCGGATGGCGTGCAGCTCGGGGGCGAGGACCTTGTCGGTGCCGAGCAGGGCCTCCAGCGACAGGGCGGCCGTGACGTCGGCGGACTTGTAGAGCATGTCGAGGTCGGCGAGGGCCATGACCAGCATGCCGAGCATGCCGTCGGTGCCGTTGAGGAGGGCCAGGCCCTCCTTCTCGCGCAGTTCGACGGGGGCGATGCCGTGCTCGGCGAGCAGGTCGCCGGCGGGCCGGACGACGCCGTCGGGGCCCTCCGCGTCGCCCTCGCCCATGAGCGTGAGGGCGCAGTGGGAGAGGGGGGCCAGGTCGCCGGAGCAGCCGAGGGAGCCGTACTCGTGGACGACCGGGGTGATGCCGGCGTTCAGGATGTCGGCCATCGTCCGCGCGACCTCGGGCCGCACGCCGGTGTGCCCGGAGCAGACGGTCTTCAGCCGCAGGAACATCAGCGCCCGGACGACCTCGCGCTCCACCCGCGGGCCCATGCCGGCCGCGTGCGAGCGGACGATGTTGCGCTGGAGCTGGGCGCGCAGTTCGGGGCTGATGTGCCGGGTGGCGAGGGCGCCGAACCCGGTGGAGACGCCGTAGACGGGCTCGGGCTTGGCCGCCAGCGCGTCCACGATCTCGCGGGCCGCGGCGAGGGCCGCCACCGCCTCGTCGGAGAGCTCGACGCGGGCGCCGCCGCGCGCCACGGCGAGCACGTCGGACGCGGTGACCCCGTGCGTCCCCACCACCACAGTGTGCATATCCATATTCAGGAGCGTAGTGATTGAAGACGAAGATGTCACCAGTGGAGACCGGGTTCGCCCCTTACCGACTGCGTCACACCGTCAGGGCCGCCCCCGGAACCTGCGCCGCTCCGCGCCGCGCTCCCGTTCCGGCGGCGGCTCGTCGGCCAGCCGCACCACGGGATCGTCCGGACCCTCCCGCCCGGCGACCACCGGCCGGGCGGCCCGCACGGCCTTCGCCCGGTACTGCGCGGCGTCGGCCAGCCGGAACAGCCGCCGCGCCGAGCCCACCGGCCCGATCGGGTCCTCGGTGGAGGCGACCCCGCAGGCCACCCCCTCGCCCAGCTCCAGCTCACCGGCCCGCCGGCACAGCTCGCCGGCGACCTTGACGACGTCGTCGGCGGGCGGGCCCACGGCCAGCAGGCAGAACTCGTCCCCGCCGAGCCGGGCGGCCAGCCCGCCCGGCAGCATCGCCCCGCACAGCGAGAGCACCGACCCGAACCGCTCCAGCAGCCGGTCGCCGACGGCGTGCCCCAGGGTGTCGTTGACCCGCTTCAGCCCGTTGAGATCGCACACGACGAGGCTGACCACGACCCCCTCCGCGCGGTGGCGCTCGACCGCCTCCTCCAGCCGCACGTCGACGGCCCTGCGGTTGGCCAGACCGGTCAGGGCGTCGGTGAAGGCGAGCCGGCGGGCCTCCTCCAGCCGCTCGGTCTGCGCGAGCCCGGCGGCCACGACGGCGGCCAGCACGGTGGCGAAGTCGGCGTCCGCGCGGCCGAAGACGACTGCGCCGACCGGGCGGGCCACGTACAGCTCGCCCCAGGCCCGTCCGTGCAGCACGATCGGCGCGACCACGCAGGAGCCGCGGCCCCGGCGGCGCAGGGCGGCGACCCTCTGGTGGCAGTAGCCCGGACGCCCGGCGGCCGGTCCCTCGGCCGTCTCCACCCAGGCGTTGGGCTCGCCGCCGGACGCCCAGCGCTCGTGCAGGAACTCGGTGATCTCGGGGAACCGGTGCACCGGGTAGGCCTCGGCCTCGGGGAACTCGTCCTCGCCAGCCGCCCGGGCGCCCACGTTCACCAGCACGCGCAGCCGCCCGAGGTCGCGCTCCCACACCGACAGGGCGGCGAAGCCCCCGGACAGCGCGCGGCACGCGCCGAGCGCCGCCGCCCGCCACGATTCGCGGGGGGTGCGCGCGGCCGCCATGCCCTGCGCGAGCGCCACCACGGCCACGAGGCGCGTGTCCTCGCCCATCGCCTCACCCCTGCCCTCGCCCATCACCCCAGGCTAGGGATATTTGGGTGAAAAAGAGACACGGAGGGGGCACTTAGAGTGACGCGGACCGTCCCCGCCGGCTCACTCGCCCGGCCACTGCGGCTTCCGCTTCTCGTTGAACGCGGCCACGCCCTCCGCCCGGTCCCCCGAGAACGCCACCGACCGCCACGCCGCGTCCTCGACCTCCAGCCCGGCGCGCAGGTCCAGCCCCTGCCCGAGCCGCAGCGCCCGCTTCGCCGCCCGCAGGCCCACCGGCGAGTTGGCTCCGATCCGCGCGGCCAGCGCGAGCGCCTCCTCCCGGTCCCGCCCGTCCTCCACGAGGACGTCCACCAGGCCCAGCTCACGGGCCTCGGCCGCCGCCACCCGGCGGGCGGTGAAGACCAGCTCGGCCGCCCGCGCCGCCCCCACCCGGCGCGGCAGCAGCTGCGTCCCGCCGCCGCCCGGGATCACGCCCACCGACACCTCGGGCAGCCCCACCACGGCGGTGCCGTCGGCCACGATCAGGTCGCAGGCGAGCGCCAGCTCGAAGCCGCCGCCCAGCGCGAAGCCGTGCACCGCCGCGACCGTGGGGACCGGCAGCTCCAGGACGCCGGTGTAGGCCCCGCGCGTGTACGGCCGCTGGCGCACGAGGTCCGCGTCGCTGAAGGAGTTGCGCTCCTTGAGGTCCGCGCCCACGCAGAACGCCCGCTCGTGCGTCGAGGTCAGCACGACCACCCGGACGTCCCGGTCCCCGCCCAGCGCCGCGCAGGCCCCGGCGATCGACCGGGCCATGTCGGTGGAGACCGCGTTCATGGCCTTCGGCCGGTCCAGTGCCAGCTCCGCGACATGCCCGCCGTCCCCGTGCCGGCGCACCGCCACGAACTCCCCGAACCGCTCCTCGTCCCCGACGCCCACGACACCGCTCACGACACCCTCCGGGTTAACGATGGTTAACAACTGTGGTCCGATCATCGCAGCCGGGGCCCGGCGGCGAAAGGGCGGACCCGTCCCGATCGGGGCCCCCGCCCACTCGTTCGAGTGACATCCCGCCCAACTCGCCCCGCACCCCTCACAGGAGCGCATAACGTGCGTCCGCCCCGGCGCGGCGGGGGCGCGAGCGCATCCGGGAGGAAACGCGATGACGAGCACGCGGACCGGGGCGGCCCCGACGACACAGGACCTCAGGGTGCAGGACCTCATGGCACAGGGCCTCACGGCGCTGGACCTGGCCGCATCCGGGCCGACGGCCCCGGCGGAGGACGGGACCGAGCGGCCGTGGGTTCCCCGCTCCCGTGGCCGGCATCGCCGTCCCCGCCCGCACAAGGTGCTGTTCGCCGCCGGCGGCCTCGCCCTGGCGGCGGGGGTGCTGAGCCTGGTGCGGCTGACGCCCGACGCGGGAGGTCCCGCCGGGATCGGGGCCGCGGAGGCCGATCCGCAGCCCGATCCCGTGGCGAGCACCGGAGCCGACACTGGGTCGGACTCCGGGTCGGACGCAGGGGCCGGCGTCGGTCCCGGCCGCTCGGTCGACACGGCCGCCACCGTCGCGCCCTCCCCGAGCGCGCCCAGCGCGATGGGCGGCGCGAGCGCCGGCCCGGCCCGCGACACCGGCCTCGTACCGGGCGCCCCGGGCTCGCCCACGTCCGTCGCCCTCACTCCGGGCGCCACCTACACCCCGGCCGCACCCGGCCCGGCGGCCACGGGGCGCGCCGCCGGCACACCGCGGTCACCCGAGGCGCCGCGGCCAGCGCCCACCGCGAGCACGGCCCCGCGGCCCTCGCGGACACCGGCTCCCGCCCCGGCCACCACGCCGCCCGCGCCCCAGCCGTCGCACACCGGGGCCCCGCGCCGGCCGGGCGTCTGCGTCCCGGTCGTCGGCCTGTGCGTGGACCCGCTCGTCGGCCCCCTGCCGAAGCTCTAGCAAGGCCCGCGCAGGGGGCGGCGGGTCGTCCGTCCGGGGTCAGTCCCGCGGATCGCCGCGCCGGGTGAGCAGCCAGGGCTCGACGACGCCCAGGCCGCGCACCGGGCGCTGCCACATGGGCTGGAGCGCGAAGCGGTACTTCGGCGGCTCCTCGCCCTCCTTCTCCGCGGCGGCGGCCTCCTCCGCGGCCTCCGCCTCGGAGGCCGGGGCGTCGCCGGTGCGGATCAGCTCCTCGGCGAACGCGCTGTCGACCAGGACGGCGTCGCGGGGAGCTATCGACGTCAGCCGGGACGCCAGGTTCACCGTGGTGCCGAAGACATCGCCCATCCGGGTGGTGACCGTGCCGAACGCCATGCCGACGCGCAGCTCGGGCATCGTCTCGTCGTGGCTCATCGTCTCGACGAGCAGCAGCGCGATCTCGGCGGCGATGCCCGCGTCGTCGGCCGCGTACAGCACCTCGTCGCCGAGGGTCTTGATCAGCCGGCCGCCGCGGGCGGCCACCAGGTCGGCGGAGGTGGTCTCGAAGGCCTCCACCAGCTCGCCGAGCTCCTCCTCCTCCATGCGGCGGGTCAGCCGCGTGAAGCCGACCAGGTCGGCGAAGCAGACGGCGAGCCGGCGGTCGACCATCTCCTCGTCGTCCGCGGCCTGCACGACCCGGCCGGCCGAGGCGGCCAGTTGCCGCCGCCACACGTAGACGAGGAACTCCTCCAGCTCGGGCAGCAGCAGCTCGACGATGGGGTAGGTGACCTCGGTGCGGGTCATGCCCGGCTCGGGCGGCTCGGTCAGGCCCTCCAGGAAGGAGTCGATCTGCCACTCCGCCAGCCGGGCGGTGGTCTGCCCGGTGGACCGCGCCACCTGCACGGCCATCGCCTCGCTCAGCAGCCCCGCCTCGACGAGACCCGCCAGCCGCCGCAGGGCGAGCACGTCGGCCTCGGTGAGCGCCCTGGCCTGTCCGATGTCGGCGAAGCCCATGGCCCGCCAGAAGCGCGACGCCAGTTCCATGGACACGCCGGCGCTGCGGGCGGCCTGGAAGGGCGTGTAGCGCCGCTCGGCGCCGAGGATGAGCTGTTCGAGGCGCAGCGCCAGAGGATGCGGGTCCTCACCGGGGTCGCCCGGCTCGCCGGGGTCGGCGGCCGGCAGGTTGCCCCGGCCGTCCTCGCCCGCGCCGGAGCCCGTGTCGTCGACGGTCACGCCTGCTGCCCTTCCGATCTTCCGCGGTCAGGTATCGACCGGCCTCAACTCTACGGCAGGTGTGCGCCAGCTCACTCCGTTCGGTGCGACGGGGTACGCGGTGCGGTCGGGCCCGCGAGACCGTGACGGCCACGACGGCCGCCGGTCTCACGACGCTCTCATGCCGGCCTCACGCCGGCCTCGCCGGCCTCAGATGGACGATGTCGCCCGCTCCCACGGGCTCCTGTACCCCTTCTTCGGTGGCGATCACCAGACGTCCGTCGCCGTCGACCGCGACCGCCTCGCCGACGATCGACCGGTCCCCCGGCAACTCGGCCCGTACCGCTCGTCCCAGGGTGGCGCACCCGGCCGCGTACGTCTCCTGGAGACCGCACTGCGCGGGATCGCCGCCGGCCCGCCGCCAGCGCCCGTACCACTCCTCCAGCGACCGCAGGACGCTCCGCAGGAGCGTGTCCCGGTCGGTGCTCACCGCCCCGGCCAGCGCCAGCGAGCCCGCCTGCGGCACCGGGAGTTCCGCGGCGCGCAGGGTGACGTTGGCGCCGACGCCCACCACCACCGCGCGCTCGCCGGCCCGCTCCGCGAGGATGCCGCCGGCCTTGCGTTCCTCTCCCCCGACGGTCACCAGGAGGTCGTTGGGCCACTTGAGTGCCGTGTCCACGCCGGCCGCCCTGGACAGGCCGGTGGCCACCGCGACGCCGGTGAGCAGCGGCAGCCAGCCCCAGCGGGCCACCGGCACCTCGCTCGGTGTGAGCACCACGGAGAAGAACAGGCCCGAGCGCGGGGGCGCGGTCCACCGGCGGTCCAGGCGGCCCCGGCCGGTCGTCTGCTCCTCGGCGACCAGCACGGCGCCCTCGCCCGCCTCGCCCGCGGCCGCCGCGGCGACCAGGTCGGAGTTGGTGGAACCGGTGCGCTGCACCACGTCCACGCCCGTCCACAGGCCGCCCTCCCGGACCAGCCCCCGGCGCAGGGCCGTCGCGTCGAGGGGCGGACGGTCCAGATCGGACCACCGGCCGCCGCCTGCGTCTGCTGCATCTCGCGGTGTCATGCAAGCCACCCTAGGTGTGTCGAATGCCGCACTGCCGATCCGTAGGGCCAGCACTACGCTACGGATGAGTAACCGTCCCCCCTTTTGAGCAGGCAGGGAGCCGCGATCCCGATGTCCGAGCCGGAAGAGCGCCACGAGATCCAACAGACCCAAGGGATCGACGTCCACACCACCGCGGGCAAGCTCGCGGATCTCCAGCGCCGTATCCAGGAAGCGACGCACGCCGGTTCGGAACGCGCCGTCGAGAAGCAGCACGCCAAGGGCAAGTTGACGGCCCGTGAGCGCATCGACCTCCTTCTCGACGAGGACTCCTTCGTCGAGTTGGACGAGTTCGCCCGGCACCGTTCCACCAACTTCGGCCTGGAGCACAACCGCCCGTACGGGGACGGCGTCGTCACCGGCTACGGCACGGTGGACGGACGTCCGGTCGCCGTGTTCTCCCAGGACTTCACCGTCTTCGGCGGGGCGCTGGGCGAGGTCTACGGGCAGAAGATCGTCAAGGTGATGGACTTCGCCCTGAAGACCGGCTGCCCGGTCATCGGCATCAACGACTCCGGCGGCGCCCGCATCCAGGAGGGTGTGGCCTCGCTGGGCGCCTACGGCGAGATCTTCCGCCGCAACACCCACGCCTCCGGGGTGATCCCGCAGATCAGCCTGGTCGTGGGCCCGTGCGCGGGCGGCGCGGTGTACTCCCCCGCGATCACCGACTTCACGGTGATGGTCGACCAGACCTCGCACATGTTCATCACCGGCCCGGACGTCATCAAGACGGTCACCGGCGAGGACGTCGGCTTCGAGGAGCTGGGCGGCGCGCGCACCCACAACTCCGTGTCGGGCGTGGCGCATCACATGGCCGGCGACGAGAAGGACGCCGTCGAGTACGTCAAGCAGCTGCTGTCGTACCTGCCGTCCAACAACCTCTCCGAGGCGCCGGTGTTCCCCGAGGAGGCGGACCTGTCCGTCACCGAGGAGGACCTGGAGCTGGACTCCGTCGTCCCGGACAGCGCCAACCAGCCGTACGACATGCACACGGTGATCGAACACGTCCTGGACGACGCCGAGTTCTTCGAGACGCAGGCCCTGTTCGCGCCGAACATCCTCACCGGCTACGGCCGGGTCGAGGGCCACCCGGTGGGCATCGTCGCCAACCAGCCGATGCAGTTCGCGGGCTGTCTGGACATCACGGCCTCCGAGAAGGCGGCCCGCTTCGTGCGCACCTGCGACGCCTTCAACATCCCGGTCATCACGTTCGTGGACGTGCCCGGCTTCCTGCCCGGCGTGGACCAGGAGCACGACGGCATCATCCGCCGCGGCGCCAAGCTGATCTACGCCTACGCCGAGGCCACCGTCCCGCTGATCACCGTCATCACCCGCAAGGCGTTCGGCGGCGCGTACGACGTCATGGGCTCCAAGCACCTGGGCGCCGACCTCAACCTGGCCTGGCCGACCGCCCAGATCGCCGTCATGGGCGCGCAGGGCGCGGTCAACATCCTGCACCGGCGCACCATCGCGGAGGCGGTCGCGGCCGGCGAGGACCTGGAGGCGGTGCGCGCCCGGCTGATCCAGGAGTACGAGGACACCCTCCTCAACCCGTACGTGGCGGCCGAGCGCGGCTACGTCGACTCGGTGATCATGCCGTCGGACACCCGCCGGCACATCGTGCGCGGTCTGCGTCAACTGCGCACCAAGCGGGAATCCCTGCCTCCGAAGAAGCACGGCAACATCCCCCTCTAAGGAGCCGCTGTGACGATCAAGGTCGTACGGGGCAACCCGACCCCCGAGGAGCTCGCCGCCGCCCTGGCGGTGGTCCGGGCCCGCGCCGCGGCGGCACTGGCGGAGCCGTCCGGCGCGCGGACCACCAGGGACGCCTGGTCCGACCCGGCGAGGATCGCGGGCCACCGCCTCCCCCACCCCGGCCAGGCGTCCTGGACCCGCACCTACTGGCCGTCCTGACGGCAGCCGGCCCGCAGTCGGGCGACCGGACCTCCGGCGACGACTGCGGGCCGGCAACTTGAGTACGGGTACTCAGGCGCCGTCGGCCCGCCCGTTCCACGCTGGTGGAATGCTGTGGTCCGACCCCGAGAACGAGCCCCCCGACGAACTCCGCCAGATGCAGGAGACCCTGCGGAGACTCGGCCTCTTCCTCGCACTGGCCATGGTGGTGGCGATGATCGTGCTGGGCATCCGGTAGCCGCGCCCCGCCGCCGGGACAGGCCCTAGGCTGACCGCATGCGCCGACTCGTCCTCGCCTCCCAGTCCCCCGCCCGGCTGAACCTGCTGCGTCAGGCCGGTCTCGCTCCCGAGGTGATCGTGAGCGGGGTCGACGAGGACGCCGTCACCGCCCCCACCCCGGCCGAGCTGGCACTGGCCCTCGCCGAGGCGAAGGCGTCCGTCGTCGCCGCCCGGCCCGACGTCTCCGGCGCCCTGGTGATCGGCTGCGACTCGGTGCTCGACCTCGACGGCGAGGCGCTCGGCAAGCCCGCGGACGCGGCCGAGGCCACCGCCCGCTGGAAGGCGATGCGCGGCCGCGCCGGCACGCTCCAGACCGGCCACTGCGTCTACGACACCGTCAGCGGGCGCTACGCCTCCGCGACCGCCTCCACCGTCGTGCGCTTCGGCGAGCCGACCGACGCGGAGGTCGCCGCCTACGTCGCCTCGGGCGAGCCGCTGTACGTCGCCGGGGCGTTCACCCTCGACGGCCGCTCGGCCCCGTTCATCGACGGCATCGACGGCGACCACGGCAACGTCATCGGCATCAGCCTGCCCCTCGTACGCCGGCTGCTGGCGCAACTGGGCGTGGGCATCACGGAGTTGTGGGCACCGTCGGAGGCGTGACCGGCTTGGGCGAGACCGTCTCGTGCGGGACCGTCTCGTGCGGGACCTGCTTGGGCGACACCGGCTCGGGCGTGGCGGGCGGGGGCGTCGCGGGCGAACCGCCGCCGTCGCCCCCACCGCCCGGGGGCGTGTCCGCGACCGGCCGCTGCCGGGCGTCGTACGTCATCAGCAGCAGCACGATCAGGGCGAGCACGACCACCATGAACACGAACTGCGGCACGCCCAGCAGCCCCCACGCGAAGGCGCCCAGCAGACCGTGCACGACGGCCGCGCTGATCAGCAGGACCCGGCCGAAGCCGGCCGGCGCGCGGTCGCGCAGGGCCACCAGCAGCGCCACCACCGCGCACAGGGCGAAGTAGAGGCCGAAGACGATCCCGCCGACCTTCGAGGACGTGGACATGACGCCGGGGTCCATGCCTGCCAGGGACATGTCCTGCCGGTCCACCACCACGCCCATGAACCAGTTCAGCGCGGCGATGCCCAGCGCCTCGGCGAACAGCACGATCGCCACGACCCACGCCACCGGTCTGCGGACCACGGGTCCCCACCCACTTTCGAGCCGGACCTCAGCGAGGCCGGGCAAGCTAGCTGTTACCTCAAGTACGTTCGAGACACCCGGAACGCTACTAACGGGTAAACGGCGGGACAAGGGTTCTGAGGGCGGCAAAGAATCATTGGGCCATTCGTAGGGACTCGACAAAGAAACAGAGTGGGCCGCAGCACGCCCTCACAGAGACCTTGACCACACAGGAGGGCTAGGGTTTCCCGCAGGAGTGCTGCGTACGGCGGTACTACAAGGGATTTCGCGGTCGAGTGAGCCTGACATCACGCTCCGTGTGGGCAAGCTCACCTTTGGGGACGGGTCGTAGAGCCGTGTCGGCAGTCCCTAAACTCGGCTTGTTTCAAGGAGGGAGCCTCAATCGTGCGCAAGGTGCTCATCGCCAACCGTGGCGAAATCGCAGTCCGCGTGGCCCGGGCGTGCCGGGATGCCGGTATCGCGAGCGTGGCCGTCTACGCCGACCCGGACCGGGACGCTCTGCATGTCCGCGCGGCGGATGAGGCGTTCGCCCTGGGCGGTGACACTCCGGCGACCAGCTATCTCGACATCGAGAAGGTGCTGAACGCGGCGCGGGAGTCCGGCGCCGACGCCATCCACCCGGGCTACGGCTTTCTCTCGGAGAACGCCGAGTTCGCCCAGGCGGTCCTGGACGCCGGCCTGATCTGGATCGGCCCGCCCCCGCAGGCCATCCGCGACCTCGGCGACAAGGTCGCCGCCCGGCACATCGCCCAGCGTGCGGGCGCGCCGCTGGTCGCCGGCACGCCCGACCCGGTCTCCGGCGCCGACGAGGTCGTCGCCTTCGCCGAGGAGCACGGCCTGCCGATCGCGATCAAGGCCGCCTTCGGCGGCGGCGGCCGCGGTCTGAAGGTGGCCCGCACCCTCGAGGAGGTGCCCGAGCTGTACGACTCGGCCGTCCGCGAGGCGGTCGCCGCGTTCGGCCGGGGCGAGTGCTTCGTCGAGCGCTACCTGGACAAGCCGCGGCACGTGGAGACGCAGTGCCTGGCCGACAGCCACGGCAACGTGGTCGTCGTGTCCACCCGTGACTGCTCCCTCCAGCGCCGTCACCAGAAGCTGGTCGAGGAGGCCCCGGCGCCGTTCCTGTCCGAGGCGCAGACGGCCGAGCTGTACTCCTCCTCCAAGGCCATCCTCAAGGAGGCCGGCTACGTCGGCGCGGGCACCGTCGAGTTCCTCGTCGGCGCCGACGGCACGATCTCCTTCCTGGAGGTCAACACCCGTCTCCAGGTCGAGCACCCGGTCACCGAAGAGGTCGCCGGCATCGACCTGGTGCGCGAGATGTTCCGCATCGCCGACGGCGAGGAGCTCGGTTACGGCGACCCGGAGCTGCGCGGGCACTCCTTCGAGTTCCGCATCAACGGCGAGGACCCGGGCCGCGGCTTCCTGCCCGCTCCGGGCACGGTGACCCGCTTCGAGGCGCCGTCCGGTCCGGGTGTGCGGCTGGACGCCGGAGTCGAGTCCGGCTCGGTCATCGGCCCGGCGTGGGACTCGCTCCTCGCCAAGCTGATCGTGACCGGCGCCACGCGTGAGCAGGCGCTCCAGCGCGCGGCCCGCGCTCTGGACGAGTTCCAGGTCGAGGGCATGGCGACGGCGATCCCGTTCCACCGCGCGGTCGTCAGGGACCCGGCGTTCGCCCCCGAACTCACCGGCAGCCAGGACCCGTTCACGGTCCACACCCGGTGGATCGAGACCGGCTTCGTCAACGAGATCCCCCCGTTCTCCGCTCCGGCCGACGCCGACACGGAGGACGAGACGGACCGCGAGACGATCGTCGTCGAGGTCGGCGGCAAGCGCCTGGAGGTCTCCCTGCCGTCCTCGCTGGGCATGTCCCTGGCCCGCACGGGTCTCGCGGCGGGCGCCAAGCCCAAGCGCCGCGCGGCCAAGAAGTCCGGCCCCGTGGCCTCCGGCGACACCCTCGCCTCCCCGATGCAGGGCACCATCGTCAAGGTGGCCGTCGAGGAGGGCCAGGAGGTCAAGGAGGGCGACCTGGTCGTCGTCCTCGAAGCGATGAAGATGGAGCAGCCGCTCAACGCGCACCGCTCGGGCACCGTGAAGGGCCTGGCGGCGGAGGTCGGCGCGTCCGTCACCTCGGGCGCCGCGATCTGCGAGATCAAGGACTGACCCCACCGCTCCACCGTGCCGAGGCGCCCGCACCCCGCGGGCGCCTCGCCGCGTTGACGGCCCCCTGCGCCCCCCCCCGGCGACGGGCGTCGCACCGCCGAACCGGCTCACTCCAGGCATCCGGGCGGACCGAGGCCGGACGATCGACGCCGGACCACCGGCAGCGGACCAACAGCAACGGACGACCGGCAGCGGACCTCCGGCAGCGGGCGACGGGCATCAGACGACTGGCGGCCGGCGGGCCCTCCCGCCTCGGACGGGATACGCGTCAGCCGACCGCGTCGGCCGACCGGCGTCAGCCGGCCGTGTCTGCCCACCCGTTCGAGCGATGCCGTCAACCTCTGGCCGCAAACCCGCCTGCCTCGGACCCGCCGGCCCCGATCCTCTCCCCCGGACCCGCCGGCCCCGGACGGCCGGCCCCGGACGGCCGGCTCGGCGTCCGGCGACCCGGACGGCCGGCTCGGCGTCCGGCGACCCGGCCGCCGCGTGGGGCGACCGGACCCGGGCCACCGGTACCGCGGGGTGGACGCCCCGTCCGGGCCGTGTCCGCGGAGACGGCCGGCGTCGCGGGCCCGGCAGGGGCCGGGCGGTCTCGTCGAGAAGCCCGGTCAGCGACGGCGCAGGTCCGCGACGCGGGCCCGCTCTCCGCCCGGGGGCTGCTCGCCCAGCATCGAGGCGGCGCGCAGCCCCGCGGGAGCGCCCGGGACCTGGCCCCGGCGCGGGGCCGGCAGCGGTACGTCCCGGCGCTGCTGCTGGTGACGCGCCGGGACCGCCTCACCCCCCTGGCCTCCCGACGCCCCGGCCACGGCGATCTGCACCCCCTGGTCGGCCAGGGCCTGGAGTTCGGTGGCGGCGCGGTCGTCGTGCGCGGGCGGCTCGTCGGTCACCAGGCGGGTGATGAGGTCCGTCGGCACCGTCTGGAACATGGTGTCGGAGCCGAGTTTGGTGTGGTCGGCGAGGACCACGACCTCGGCGGCGGCCTGCACCAGGGCCCGGTCCACGGACGCCGACAGCATGTTGGACGTGGACAGACCGCGCTCGGCGGTCAGCCCGCTCCCGGAGAGGAAGGCGCGGGAGACCCTGAGCCCCTGGAGGGACTGTTCGGCCCCGCTGCCCACCAGGGCGTAGTTGGAGCCGCGCAGGGTGCCGCCGGTCATCACGACCTCGACCCGGTTGGCGTGGGCCAACGCCTGGGCCACCAGGAGGGAGTTGGTGACGACGGTCAGTCCGGGCACCCGGGCGAGCCGGCGGGCCAGCTCCTGTGTCGTGGTGCCCGCCCCGACCACGACGGCCTCGCCCTCTTCGACGAAGCTCGCGGCGAGATCCGCGATGGCGGTCTTTTCGGCGGTCGCGAGATGGGATTTCTGCGGAAAGCCGGATTCTCGCGTGAACCCGCCCGGCAATACCGCACCGCCGTGCCGGCGGTCGAGGAGTCCTTCTGCCTCCAGTGCGCGCACGTCCCGCCGCACGGTCACTTCGGAGGTCTGGACGACGCGGGCGAGTTCACGGAGCGACACGGCCCCGTTCGCTCGCACCATTTCGAGGATCAATTGACGACGTTCTGCAGCGAACACGAAACTGACAGTAACGCGGACGACCGTCTGCTTTCAGCTCTTTGCGCCGAATAGTAGAAGTTGTTCGCACAGGGGCACGGGGAGTGGTATAAGGCCCAGTTCCGGCGACTATGCCGCCCGCACTGTCCGGCGACACGCCGACGGCCCGCCGTCAACTCCCCGTGACCAGGGGAGAGTCGGCGGGCCGTCGGGCCGGACCGTCAGACCTCGCCCGCCGTCTTGCGGGTGTGCAGCTGGCGCGCCACCTCCGCGATCGAGCCCGAAAGGGACGGGTACACGGTGAACGCGTTCGCGATCTGTTCGACCGTCAGATTGTTGTCGACGGCGATCGAGATGGGGTGGATGAGTTCCGAGGCGCGCGGCGCGACGACCACGCCGCCGACGACGATCCCGGTGCCCGGCCGGCAGAAGATCTTGACGAAGCCGTCGCGGATGCCCTGCATCTTGGCGCGCGGGTTGCGCAGCAGCGGCAGCTTGACGACCCGGGCGTCGATCTTCCCGCCGTCCACGTCGGCCTGGCTGTAGCCGACGGTGGCGATCTCGGGGTCGGTGAAGACGTTCGAGGAGACCGTCTTCAGGTTGAGCGGGGCCACCGCGTCGCCGAGGAAGTGGTACATGGCGATGCGGCCCTGCATGGCGGCGACGGAGGCCAGGGCGAAGATCCCGGTCACGTCTCCGGCCGCGTACACGCCCGGCGCGGTGGTGCGGCTGACCTTGTCGGTCCAGATGTGCCCGGACTCGCGGACCTTGACGCCCGCCTCCTCCAGCCCGAGCCCCTCGCTGTTCGGGATGGCGCCGACGGCCATGAGGCAGTGCGAGCCGGTGATGACGCGGCCGTCGGACAGCGTGACCTCGACCCGGTCGCCCACCCGTTTGGCGGACTCGGCGCGGGAGCGGGCCATGACGTTCATGCCGCGGCGGCGGAAGACGTCCTCCAGGACGACGGCGGCGTCCGGGTCCTCGCCGGGCAGCACGCGGTCGCGGGACGAGACGAGGGTGACCTTGGAGCCGAGGGCCTGGTAGGCGCCGGCGAACTCGGCGCCGGTGACGCCTGAGCCGACCACGATGAGCTCCTCCGGCAGCTCGGCGAGGTCGTAGACCTGGGTCCAGTTCAGGATGCGCTCGCCGTCGGGCTGCGCGTCCGGCAGCTCGCGCGGGTGGGCGCCGGTGGCGAGCAGCACGGCGTCGGCGGTGAGGGTCTCCTCGGTTCCGTCGGCGGCCGAGACGACGACCTTCCGGGAGCCGTCGAGGGCCTGCATGCCCTCCAGCCGGCCGCGGCCGCGCAGCACGCGGGCGCCGGCCCGGGTGACGGCGGCGGTGATGTCGTGCGACTGGGCGAGCGCGAGCCGCTTCACCCGCCGGTTGACCTTGCCGAGATCCACGCCGACGACCCGGGCGGCCTGCTCCAGCGGCGGGGTGTCGTCGGCCACGATGATGCCCAGCTCCTCGTACGAGGAGTCGAAGGTCGTCATCACCTCGGCCGTGGCGATCAGGGTCTTCGACGGCACGCAGTCGGTCAGCACCGACGCTCCGCCCAGACCGTCGCAGTCGACGACGGTCACCTCCGCGCCGAGCTGCGCGGCCACCAGGGCCGCCTCATAGCCGCCGGGTCCGCCACCGATGATCACGATCCGAGTCACGTGTCCCATTCTCCCGTACCTGCCGCCGTGCTACCGCCCCGGGGGCCGCGGAGGCCGGGACTGTGACCAGAGTGACGCCCGCGCCCACTGCCGTACTCTCCTTGCATGTCGCTCTACGCCGCGTACGCCGGCAACCTCGACGCGCGGCTGATGACCCGCCGCGCTCCTCACTCGCCGCTGCGCGCCACCGGCTGGCTGAACGGCTGGCGGCTGACGTTCGGCGGCGAGCAGCTGGGGTGGGAGGGGGCGCTGGCCACCGTCGTGGAGGACCCCCTCGCGCAGGTATTCGTCGCGCTGTACGACGTCGCCCCCATGGACGAGGAGTCCCTGGACCGCTGGGAGGGCGTGGGCCTCGGCATCTACCGGCGGGCCCGGGTCCGGGTGCACACGCTGGAGGGCGAGGAGTCCGCCTGGATGTACGTCCTGAACGGCTACGAGGGCGGACTGCCGTCGGCCCGGTACCTGGGCGAGGTCGCCGACGCGGCGGAATCGGCGGGGGCGCCACACGATTACGTGATGGAGCTGCGGAAGAGGCCCTGCTGAGAGGCCCGGCTCCTGCACTCCAGGAATCGGCGCGGCAACGGGAGACGGCATGACCCCCACAACGTACGACGTCTCCTACACGGTGCAGGCCGCCGAGGCCCGCGACCGGCTCGACGACCGGCAGCGCATGGCGTTCGACAAGGGCATCGCTCTGCTGGCCCGGGACCCGTTCCTGTCCGCGTCCCGGCCCATAGGCTCCACCGGTGACGACCGGACGATCCGCCTCACGCAGAACGTCCTCGTGGAGTACACGATCAGTCGCGGACGCCTGTTGATCTTCATCGTCGAAGTCTTCAACGTCGAGGACGTGCTGATCACGGACGACTGATCGCCGCCCGGCGGTCCGCCCTCGTCGGAAACAACAAGGCAACGATCGCCGTCCCGTCGGGTTCGGCATCTACGCGCGTAGGCCGGAAGCGGCTACCCTCAGTCGCGTGAACGCATCTCTTCTCCCGGACGACATCCAGGGCGACCCGCACGCCGCCGCCGACGCCGCCGCCGTTCGCCTGCGCGAACTGACCGGCGCCGAGACCCACGACGTCGCCCTCGTGATGGGCTCCGGCTGGGCTCCGGCCGTCGACGCCCTGGGCGCCCCCGACGCAGAGTTCCTGGTCACCGAGCTGCCCGGCTTCCCGCCGCCCGCGGTCGAGGGCCACGGCGGCAAGGTCCGCTCGTACCGGATCGGCGAGAAGCGGGCGCTGGTGTTCCTCGGCCGCACCCACTACTACGAGGGCCGCGGCGTCGCCGCCGTCGCCCACGGAGTGCGCACCGCGGTGGCGGCCGGCTGCAAGACGATCGTGCTGACCAACGGCTGTGGCGGCCTGCGCGAGGGCATGCGCCCCGGTCAGCCCGTGCTGATCAGCGACCACCTCAACCTGACGGCGACCTCGCCGATCGTCGGCGCGAACTTCGTCGACCTGACGGACCTGTACTCGCCGCGGCTGCGCGCCCTGTGCAAGGAGATCGACGCCACGCTGGAGGAGGGCGTCTACGCCCAGTTCCCCGGCCCGCACTACGAGACGCCTGCCGAGATCCGCATGGCCCGCACCATCGGCGCGGACCTGGTCGGCATGTCGACGGTGCTGGAGGCCATCGCCGCGCGCGAGGCGGGCGCCGAGGTGCTCGGCATCTCCCTCGTCACCAACCTCGCCGCCGGCATGACGGGCGAGCCGCTGAACCACGAAGAGGTCCTTCAGGCGGGTCGCGACAGCGCGACGCGCATGGGATCGCTGCTGGCGCGGGTGCTCGGCCGCATCTGAGCGCCGCCGCCGCCCGGAGCCCGGACCTCGCCCGGCGCTCCGCTCCGGATCCGCGCGGCGGCCGGTGCGGCGCGTCGCGCGACGGGGCTCTCCCGCGTGCCGCCGGACAGGGCGTCGCGCGGGCCCGGCGGCGTCCGCCCCCACGCGGCGTCGCGCCCGACGGGCGACACCGCCCGGCCCCTCGACCCCTCGGTCCCCCTGGCCCCTGGGGCGCCCGCACCACGGCCGGCCCTGATCCGGTCCGGCCCCGTCCTCACACTCCCTCAGAGGGGGCACCCTCCAGAAGGGCCGGCCGACCCCGGCCCGAGCTGGAAGACAACCGGCGTCCCCCACGCAACCGGAGGCTGACTCCCGTGCACGACGATCTCCTCTCCCGCGCCCGGTCCTGGCTCGCCGAGGACCCGGACCCGCAGACCCGCGCCGAACTGGCCCGGCTCATCGAGGCCGGCGACGTCGCCGAGCTCACCGACCGCTTCAGCGGCACCCTCCAGTTCGGCACCGCCGGCCTGCGCGGCGAGCTGGGGGCCGGCCCCATGCGGATGAACCGCTCGGTCGTCATCCGCGCCGCCGCCGGACTCGCCGCGTACCTCAAGGGCAAGGGTCGGCAGGGCGGCCTGGTCGTCATCGGCTACGACGCCCGCCACAAGTCCGCCGACTTCGCCCGCGACACCGCCGCGGTCATGACGGGCGCCGGACTGCGCGCCGCGGTCCTGCCCCGCCCGCTGCCCACCCCCGTCCTCGCGTACGCCATAAGGCACCTGGGCGCGGTCGCCGGGGTGGAGGTCACGGCCAGCCACAACCCGCCCCGCGACAACGGCTACAAGGTGTACCTGGGCGACGGTTCGCAGATCGTGCCGCCCGCGGACGCCGAGATCGCCGCGGAGATCGACGCCGTCCGCGGCCTGGACGAGGTCCCCCGCCCGGACGAGGGCTGGCAGATCCTCGACGACGCCGTCCTCGACGCCTACCTGGCCCGCACCGACGCCGTCCTGGCCCCGGACTCCCCCCGCACGGCCCGCACGGTCTACACCGCGATGCACGGCGTGGGCAAGGACGTCCTGGTCGCCGCGTTCGCCCGCGCGGGCTTCCCCGCGCCGGTTCTCGTCGCCGAGCAGGCCGAGCCCGACCCGGAGTTCCCGACCGTGGCCTTCCCCAACCCGGAGGAGCCGGGCGCGATGGACCTCGCCTTCGCCGCGGCCCGCGCCCACTCCCCCGACCTGGTCGTCGCCAACGACCCGGACGCCGACCGCTGCGCCGTGGCCGTCCCGTACGCGGGCGACTGGCGCATGCTGCGGGGCGACGAGGTCGGCGCCCTGCTCGCCGCCCACCTCGTGCGCCGCGGCGCGCGGGGCACGTTCGCCGAGTCGATCGTCTCCTCGTCCCTGCTCGGCCGCATCGCCGAGAAGGCGGGTCTGCCCTACGAGGAGACCCTCACCGGCTTCAAGTGGATCGCCCGCGTCGACGGCCTGCGCTACGGCTACGAGGAGGCCCTCGGCTACTGCGTGGACCCCGAGGGCGTGCGCGACAAGGACGGCATCACCGCCGCCCTGCTGATCACGGAACTCGCCTCCGAACTCAAGGAACAGGGCCGCACCCTCCTGGACCTCCTCGACGACCTCGCCGTGGAGCACGGCCTGCACGCCACCGACCAGCTGTCGGTGCGGGTGGAGGACCTCACGGTCATCGCCCGCGCGATGGAGCGGCTGCGCGCGCAGCCTCCGGCCTCACTGGCGGGCCTGGCCGTCACCCGGGCCGAGGACCTCACCCGGGGCACGGACACGCTGCCGCCCACCGACGGCCTGCGCTACACGCTCGACGGCGCCCGCGTCATCGTCCGGCCCAGCGGCACCGAGCCGAAACTGAAGTGCTACCTGGAGGTCGTCGTCCCGGTCGCCGGTCACGACGAACTCCCCGCCGCGCGCACCCGGGCCGACGCCGTCCTCGCCACGATCAAGCGGGACCTGTCGGCGGCGGCCGGCATCTGACACCGGCGCCCCACGACACCGGAGCACCGGAGCAGGTTGGGGCGGGTCCGGCCGACGTGCGGGTTCGCCCCCGGGGTGTGCGGGGGGGGCGCCCCCAGGGTGCGGGCCCACCGCCGTGCGCAGCCACAGCCGGCAAGGGTCCGCCCCCGCACGGGTTCGCCGCGCACGCCGGTACTGCGGGCATGCTCACTGCCGGCGCGATGAGTTCCGGCCGCTTCTCCGGTCTGTTCCGGTGACCGTCGCGGGACGTCAGTCCGGCGTTCCCCGACGGCGCCCACCACCAGACGCACGGAGGACGCCATGACGACCACCCCGGACCACTCGGCCACCGCCCCGGGCCACTCGCCCACCGTCCCGGACCGTTCCGCCGCCGCGCCCGGTCTCCCGCCCGTCGTCGACGCGGCCGCGTGGCAGGCGGCCCGTGACGAGCTGCTGGTGCGCGAGAAGGCGCACACCCGGGAGGGCGACGCCATCGCCGCGGCCCGCCGCCGGCTGCCGATGCTGGAGGTCGACGGGACGGCCGAGGTCGTCGGCCCCGACGGCCCGGTGCCCTTCCTGGACCTGTTCCAGGGCCGCGACGAGCTCGTCGTCTACAAGCACATGTGGTACGACGGCGCGCCGCACCAGGGGCAGTGCGAGGGCTGCACGATGGTGGCCTGGCACCTGAGGGACGCCGTCTACCTCAACGCCCGCGGAGTGTCGTTCGCCTTCCTGACCACCGGTCCGTGGGAGGAGGTGGCCCCGTTCGTCGCGTTCATGGGCTACACCCAGCCCTGGTACTCCGTGCGCGACGTGGCCGGGCCGATCGGCGGCGCCATGGGAGAGCTGGCCTGCTTCCTGCGCGACGGCGACCGCGTCTTCCTCACCTACTCCACGACCGGCCGGGGGATCGAGGCGTTCAGCGGGTCGTTCGCCGTGCTCGACCGGACGCCCTTCGGCCGCCGTGAGGCCTGGGAGGACAACCCCGAGGGCCGCCCGGCCGGGGACCACCCATGCTGGTACTGGCGCTCGGACGCGGACGGCGACGCCACCTGGGGTCCGACCAGCCGCCCGGTCCCGCAGTGGACCCGACCCGGCGCGACCCCCGCGGACACCCTCGGCCGGCGAAGCCCCTGCCACTGACCCGGACCGCCACCCCCGGCACTCCGGTTGTCACCGCAGGGCCAGCGACCCGCCCGCCACCAGCGCCCCGACCACGATCGCCAGCGGCCACAGCGCCCGCCCGCGCAGCCGCTCGTCGGCCTGCGAGGTCGGCCGGGTCGCCGGATCCCGCCACAGCACGGTGATCTCGGCGGCCGCCCGCTCGTACGGGTGCACCACGCCGAGCCTGCGCTCCAGCCACGGCCAGTGGAGGGAGTGAGCCCGCCACTCGTCGAACGAGGCCCGCGTGGCGCGTATCCGCAGCCGGCCGCCCTCGCCCTCGACGGCCCGGACGTGTTCCCAGGCCAGGCGGCGGGCGCCCAGCAAGCCGTTGAACCACAGGCCGTCGCGGTCGGCCGTGATCCGCCACGCGAGCCGGCGGGGCAGCACGAGGGCGGCGATCAGGGTCGCCGCGATGCCGGACAGGACGCCCCGCCACACGGAGTCGTCCGCGAGGAGCGCGAGGACCAGCGCCGCCGGCACGACGAGGAGCCGGTCGGCCCATCCGGCACGCCATCGGCGCACCCGCCCGAGCGCCTCCGGGCCGGCCTGCTCGACGGCGGCGGCCGCGAGGGCGACGGCGGCCTCCCGACGTTCCTCCCGGCGGCCCTCCCGGACGGCCCGGACCCGCTCGTTCCTCTCCCGCCGCCGCAGAGCGGCCTCCGTCACCGGCCGCACGGGTCCCAGGGACGTCTCCACCACGGGCGGGGCGCCGGCCTTCGCCGCGGCGGCCAGCAGCACGACCTCGGCGCCGTCGAAGGGCGCCCCGTACAGCACGGCCTCCCGCAGCGGACCGACACGCCCGCCCCCGACCAGCTCACGCAGCTCGCGCAGCTCGGCGGACTCGGCGGACTCGGCGGACTCGGCGGGCTCATCGCCGCCGGTCCGGTCCGCGCCCCTCGCCTCGTCCCCCTCGTTCCCCTCGTCCGTCTCGTCCGCCCGCGCCTCGACGCGGTGGTCCGGCGCGCCGCGGCCGTCGGCGGTGGAGACGGTGAACAGGGGCCGCCGGGCGGCGAGATCGTCGGCGGCGAAGACCTCCGTCTCCAGGTCGCCGTTCACCCGCGCCAGCACCCGCAGCACCGGAACGGGCCCCCGGCGCGGCCCGACGGCACGGTGGCGGGCCAGGGCCGCGGAGACCAGCACGGTGAGCCCGAGACCGGCGAGGCACCAGCCCGCGGCCGCAACTGCCTGACGCCCGCCGGGTCCGTCCCAGGCGCCCGTCACGGCCCGCAGCGCGCCACCGGCGGCGGCCAGGCCGAGCCCCGCCCACAGCAGGAACGTCCCGCGCGGCGAACGTCCGCCCATGCCGTCCGGAGCCACGGCCGCCGCGCCCCCGGCAGCGGTGAGAGCCGCCGCCCTCTGCCGCCGGCGCGCCGCCAGCCGCAGGCAGACGGCCGCCCAGACGCCCGTCTGCCAGGCCGCGAGGCCGAGCCGCGCGGGCAGCGGCAGTCCGTCCCCGGCCGTCAGGACGAGGGCGACGCCGACGGGGGCCGTGAAGGCCGCCATCTCGGGCCGCAGCACCGGCCACACCAGGTGCAGGGCGATCAGGGCGGCGCCCCACGCGGGCAGCCCGCCGTGTCCGCCCAGCAGCCCCGCGCCCGCCACCGCCGTCAGCGGCAGCACCGCGAAGGCCCAGTCGGGCGTCCGCACGGGCACCCAGCGCGGGGGCAGCGCCCGTGCCCACCGCAGCGCCGGCCCACCGTCCCAGGCGGCCGCACCCCCGCCGGACCCCACCGCACCCTCGGGCAGCCGTGACACATCACCAGCACGCGAACTCATCGCCGTCTCCCCACCGAACCGAACTCGTCCCCCGCAGACCCGCACGCCTGCCCACCCCCCCCCAGCCGCACGACCGCACGACCGCACAACCCCACAACCCCACAGCCGGACAGCCGACAGCCGCACGCCCGCACAACCACACAGCCAGAAGCACATCCTGGCCCTCGAACCCACCGGCCCCCGAGACTCACGGGCTCTCACCGCCGAAGCTCACAGAGTGACGGGGCGAGAAGGCCCAGGAGCCCGCCCATCAGGGGCGTATGTCTGCCCCCCGAGCGGAAACCGGACCCCGAGAAGGCCCAACCCCGAAGCCACCGTCGCCTCACCCACCGGCCCCGCCCGACAGCCCGGCCCCGGCAACCACCCCACAGTCAGGAGTCAGTCACGCGGGCCCGCGCCTCCGCCACACCGCCACCGCAGCCCCAGCCCAGCCCCGCCGAACGCCGCCCCCACCGGACACCGCCCACCGCCGCCCCTACCGCAGGCCGCCCGGCCACTTCGCCCCCCACCGCCCGCCACCCTCGCGGCTCAGCCCGTGGCGACCAGGATCGCCAGGACGACGGCTCCCGCGGCGGCCGGGCCGAGGATCTCCCAGGCCCAGCGGACGCTCACCTCGCCCTGCGCACTCTCGTCCTTCTCACGCGCCTCCCACAGCTCGCGCAGGTCCTCCATGGCCCGGTCGCCGCCGGCGCGCGCGGCGGCGTCCGCCGCCGACGCGCCACCGCCACCGCGCCCGAGCGCGCCGCCGAGCCCGCCCGGTCCGGCGGGGCGGCCGTCCTGCGCGGCCGCCGCACGCGACTGCCGCCGGGTGGCCCGCTTGCGGGCCCGCAGCGAGACGGGGATGGACCACAGCTGGAACTTCGCCCCGGCCACGGTGAGGACCTCGTTGGAGTAGCCGGACCGCAGCGTGGCGATCTGGCCCCAGGGCAGCACGATCACCCGGAACGGGTTGCGCACCCGCAGCCTGTCCTGACCCGCGAACACGGCGGGCCGCACGGTCAGGGAGACGATCAGCGGGACGAGGAGGATCATCGCGGCGAGCGCCAGCCAGGGGGTGCGTCCCTCACCCGCGACGATCGCGTCGATGCCGAGCCAGCCGACGAGGGCGAGCATCACCACGCCGCCCGCGATGCCCGCGGAGGACCGGTACACGCGGTCCCTGATCTCGGGATCCGTGGGCTGCGGGGGCCCTGGGGGCCGCGACGCTGGTGACTGGTCTTCCGGGCTCGTCATGGGCCCGATTCTGCCCGACGTGCGCCGCCCGCCCGTACGCGGAGCCCCGGCACGCCCCGGGCACCCGAAAGACTTCCGGGGGTGTACACCCGCTACGCGCGTAGATATGCTCGTCTGGTGACCATGCCCACCAATGCACCCAGCGCGGCCCGCGCCCTCTCGGACGTCACCTCGTCCGACAGCACGCTGCGCCGCTTCCTCCACGGGCTGCCCGGCGTCGACGCGGTCGGCCTGGAGGCGCGCGCCGCCGCGCTCGGCACCCGTTCCATCAAGACGACCGCGAAGGCGTACGCCATCGACCTCGCCATCTCGATGGTCGACCTGACGACGCTGGAAGGCGCGGACACCCCGGGCAAGGTCCGGGCGCTCGGCGCGAAGGCGGTCCGTCCCGACCCGACCGACCGCTCGGCGCCGAGCACGGCCGCGGTCTGCGTCTATCCCGACATGGTGGCCGCCGCCAAGGAGGCCGTCGCCGGTTCCGGCGTGAAGGTCGCCTCGGTCGCCACCGCGTTCCCGGCCGGCCGCGCCGCCCTCGACGTGAAGCTGGCCGACGTGCGGGACGCGGTCGCCGCGGGCGCCGACGAGATCGACATGGTCATCGACCGCGGGGCGTTCCTCGCCGGCCGGTACATGAAGGTGTACGACGAGATCGTCGCCGTGCGGGAGGCTTCGGGCGCGGCCCGCCTGAAGGTCATCTTCGAGACGGGCGAGCTGTCGACGTACGACAACATCCGGCGGGCGAGCTGGCTCGGCATGCTGGCCGGGGCGGACTTCATCAAGACGTCCACCGGCAAGGTCGCCGTCAACGCCACCCCCGCCAACACCCTGCTCATGCTGGAGGCCGTGCGCGACTTCCGGGCGCAGACCGGCGTGCAGGTCGGCGTGAAGCCCGCCGGCGGCATCCGCACCAGCAAGGACGCGATCAAGTTCCTCGTCCTGGTCAACGAGACCGCGGGCGGGGACTGGCTCGACAACCACTGGTTCCGCTTCGGCGCCTCCTCGCTCCTGAACGATCTGCTGATGCAGCGTCAGAAGCTCGCCACCGGCCGTTACTCCGGCCCTGACTACGTGACGGTGGACTGAGACCCCATGAACATGGACACCACGCCTTCCGCAATCACCTCCGCCTTCGAGTACGCCCCGGCGCCCGAGTCCCGCTCGGTCGTCGACATCGCCCCCTCGTACGGCCTGTTCATCGACGGCGAGTTCACCGAGGCGGCCGGCGGCCAGGTCTTCAAGACCGTCTCGCCGTCCACCGAGGAGGTCCTCTCCGAGATCGCCCGGGCGGGCGAGGCGGACGTCGACCGCGCCGTGCTGGCCGCCCGCAGGGCCTTCGAGAAGTGGTCCGCGCTGCCGGGCGCGGAGCGCGCGAAGTACCTCTTCCGCATCGCCCGCATCATCCAGGAGCGCTCCCGCGAGCTGGCCGTCCTGGAGACGCTGGACAACGGCAAGCCGATCAGGGAGACGCGCGACGCCGACCTGCCCCTGGTCGCCGCGCACTTCTTCTACTACGCGGGCTGGGCCGACAAGCTCGGCCACGCGGGCTTCGGCGCGGACCCGCGGCCGCTGGGCGTCGCGGGCCAGGTCATCCCGTGGAACTTCCCGCTGCTGATGCTGGCGTGGAAGATCGCCCCGGCGCTCGCCACCGGCAACACGGTGGTCCTGAAGCCCGCCGAGACGACCCCGCTGTCCGCCCTGTTCTTCGCGGACGTCTGCCGCCAGGCGGGCCTGCCGAAGGGCGTCGTCAACATCCTTCCCGGCTACGGCGACGCGGGCGCGGCGCTCGTGGCGCACCCCGACGTGAACAAGGTGGCCTTCACCGGCTCCACGGCCGTCGGCAAGGAGATCGCGCGCACGGTCGCGGGCAGCCGCAAGAAGCTCACCCTCGAACTGGGCGGCAAGGGCGCGAACATCGTCTTCGACGACGCCCCGATCGACCAGGCCGTCGAGGGCATCGTCAGCGGCATCTTCTTCAACCAGGGCCAGGTGTGCTGCGCGGGCAGCCGCCTCCTCGTCCAGGAGTCGATCCAGGAGGAGCTGCTGGACTCGCTCAAGCGCCGCCTGTCGACGCTGCGCCTCGGCGACCCGCTCGACAAGAACACCGACATCGGCGCGATCAACTCCGCCGAGCAGCTCTCGCGCATCACCACCCTCGTCGAGCAGGGCGAGGCGGAGGGCGCCGAACGCTGGTCGCCGGCCTGCGAACTGCCCACCTCGGGCTACTGGTTCGCGCCGACGCTGTTCACGAACGTCACCCAGGCGCACACCGTCGCCCGGGACGAGATCTTCGGCCCGGTGCTGTCGGTCCTGACCTTCCGCACCCCGGACGAGGCGGTCGCCAAGGCCAACAACACGCCGTACGGGCTGTCGGCGGGCATCTGGACGGAGAAGGGCTCCCGGATCCTCGCCGTCGCGAACAGGCTCCGGGCCGGCGTCGTCTGGTCCAACACGTTCAACAAGTTCGACCCCACCTCGCCGTTCGGCGGCTACAAGGAGTCGGGATTCGGCCGCGAGGGCGGCCGCCACGGCCTGGAGGCGTACCTCGATGTCTGACCGACTGTCCGTGCTGAAGACCTACAAGCTGTACGTCGGCGGGAAGTTCCCGCGTTCCGAGAGCGGCCGGGTGTACGAGGTGACGGACTCCAAGGGCAAGTGGCTGGCCAACGCGCCGCAGTCCTCCCGCAAGGACGCCCGTGACGCGGTCGTCGCCGCGCGCAAGGCGTTCGGCGGCTGGGCCGGGGCGACGGCGTACAACCGGGGCCAGGTCCTCTACCGCGTCGCCGAGATGCTGGAGGGCCGCCGGGGCCAGTTCGTCCACGAGGTGGCCGACGCCGAGGGCCTGTCGAAGTCGAAGGCCGCCGAGCAGGTGGCGGCGACGATCGACCGCTGGGTCTGGTACGCGGGCTGGACCGACAAGATCGCCCAGGTGGTGGGCGGCGGGAACCCGGTCGCGGGCCCGTACTTCAACCTCTCCTCGCCCGAGCCGACGGGCGTCGTCGCCGTCCTCGCCCCGCAGGAGTCGTCGTTCCTGGGGCTGGTGTCGGTGCTGGCCCCGGTGATCGCCACGGGCAACACGGCGGTCGTGATCGCGAGCGAGCGCGCCCCGCTCCCGGCGCTCTCCCTCGGCGAGGTCCTGGCCACCTCGGACGTCCCCGGCGGCGTCGTCAACGTCCTGTCGGGCCGGACGGCGGAGATCGCCGCACCGCTGGCCTCGCACCAGGACGTCAACGCGATCGATCTCGCGGGCGCCGACGAGGCGCTGGCGAAGGAGCTGGAGATCGCGGCCGCCGACAACCTCAAGCGAGTCCTGCGTCCACAGCCTGTGGACGACTGGTCGGCGACGCCGGGCACCGACCGCCTGACGTCCTTCCTGGAGACGAAGACGGTCTGGCACCCGACGGGCTCCCTGGGCGCGTCCGGCTCGTCCTACTAGTCCGGGCGCTCCCCGGCGCTCCCCGGCATTGCTCCGGGCGCCCCGTGAACGCGGAAGCCGCGCCGCCCCTCCGTCCGGGGGCGGCGCGGCTTCCGTCCGTGCGCCGTGGACCGTGCCGTACGGCGCGGTCAGCCGCCGAGCACCTTCGTGACGTCCCCGACGACCGGGATCGAGCCGATCGACCGGGCCTGCGCCACCGGAGCGGTCAGCATCTGGGACGTCAGCGGCCGGAAGTCGGCGAGCTGGGTGCCGACGCCGTTGTCGAGGGGGTCGACGCCGGTGCCCGCGAGCGGGTTGGGCTTGAGGCCGGCGACCGTGCCGGTGACGTACGACAGGGAGCCCAGCGCGCCCTGGAGTCCGGCCTGCGGGTCGATCCGGCCGATCGAGGTGGGGCTCGTGCGCACCACGTCGACGACGGGCTCGCCGGCCGCCGCGGCGGCGGTGCCGGCGCCCGCGCCCAGCGCCACTCCGGCGGTCGCGAGGGCGGCGAGGGCGCGCCGGCCGGTGGGGGTCTGGGGGGAGTCGTGTCGGGCCATCGTGATGCCGCCTTCTGCTGCGCAAGGTGATCCGGTCGACACGAAGGGTAGTTGAGGTGTGACGCGCGCATCAAAGCCGACCCGCGGGGTCGTTGACGGGCCGGGGGATGCCCCACACTGGTGTCCCGTGACCTCCCCTCCGCCCATACCCACGCGAGTCGTGCTGCTCTGCGGCCCTTCCGGCTCCGGCAAGTCCCTGCTCGCCGCCCGCTGCGGCCTCCCTGTGCTGCGGCTCGACGACTTCTACAAGGAGGGGGACGACCCGACGCTGCCGCTCGTCGCGGGGAGTTCCGACATCGACTGGGACCACCCGCGGTCGTGGGACGCGGACGCGGCCGTCGCCGCGATCGTGGAACTGTGCGGCACGGGCCGCACGAACGTTCCCGTCTACGACATCTCGCTCAGCGCCCGCACGGGCGAGGAGGAGATCGGGATCGGGCGGCCGCCGGCGTTCATCGCGGAGGGCATCTTCGCCGCCGAGATCGTCAACCGCTGCCGGGAGCTGGGCGTCCTGGCCGACGCGCTGTGCCTGAGCCGCGGCCCGGTGAAGACGTTCCGGCGCCGCTTCCTGCGGGATCTGAAGGAGGGCCGCAAGTCGGTGCCCTTCCTGCTGCGCCGCGGCTGGCGCCTGATGCGCGCCGAACGCTCCATCGTGGCCCGCCAGACCGCGCTGGGCGCGTACGCCTGCGACCGCGACGAGGCGCTGGCCCGGCTGGCCGCCGCGGCGTCGGACGGCCGCGCCCCGACGGCGCGCACGGCTGTCTGAAGCGCACACGAAGAAGCGGGACCGGACGGACCCCCCGGCCCTCCGGTCCCGCTCCCTCTCGTTCCCCCGTGCTTCCCCTTGCTCCCCCGTGTCCCCCCGGGTGGTGCTTCCCCCGTGCTTGCGCGGTACCGCTCCCCTCGACGTCCCCCGTCGGGTCCCCCCGGTACCGCTCCCCCGTGCTTCCCCCGTTCACCGGCCCCGTCGGGCGGAGCCGGCCCTTCCCCGTTCACCCTCAGGCGACAAGCTCCCCGAAGGCGTCCTCCTCGTCACGGCCGAAGCTGAGGACCTCGTCCTCGCGCAGCCGGCGCAGCGAGCGCCAGATGCTGGACTTCACCGTGCCGACACTGATGCCGAGGATCTGTGCGATCTCCGGGTCGGTGCGGCCCTCGTAGTAGCGCAGGACCAGCATCGTCCGCTGGAGTTCGGGCAGCCGCGCCAGCGCCTGCCACAGGACCGCGCGCAGCTCGGTGCCGCGCATCGCGTCCGTGTCGCCCGCCGTCTCCGGCAGCTCCTCGGTCGGGTACTCGTTCAGCTTGCGGCGGCGCCACGCGCTGATGTGCAGGTTGGTCATGGTCCGGCGGAGGTAGCCGCCGACCGCGGCCTTGTCGCTGATCCGCTCCCATGCCCGGTACGTCGAGAACAGGGCGCTCTGGAGCAGGTCCTCGGCCTCGAAGCGGTCGCCGGTGAGGTGGTAGGCGGTGGCGTACAGGGAGGCGCGGCGCTCCTGGACGTAGGCGGTGAACTCCGCCTCGGTCAGCGAGGGACGCTCCCCCGTGTCCTCCCCGTACGCGGCTCCCCCGTGAGCCGCCTGCTCCCCCGCGTCGACCACCGTCATGAAGGCGGTGTGCTGACGTCCGGCGCCACGACCGCACCCCCGAGCGGTCACCGCGCCGGACTTCTCGGAACCCCGGTTCACGTCGTGCAGACGCGTGACGACCGCGACTGCGTTGGTGCTCATACCGTGCAGCGTGTTCATCTCGCGCCCCCCGTCGTGGACTTACGGTGTTCGGTCTCTCGCGCGGCCCGGCTCCGCTGTGCTGTTCGGCGTCGCCCGGCCTCGTGACGAAAAGACTGCACGGGCCACTTCATCGCCGTGTCCGCCGACTGTCACAGACCTGTCACAGGGGTCCGTCACGCCGCGGGCACAGGTCGTCCACAGCCGTGCGCGGTACGACGGCCGGGGGTGTTCGACGCCGGCGGCGGCCTCGTCCTCATGTTCCCGGCCGGTCCGGGCGGGGTGCGCGCCGGGCGGCCGGAGGGCCCGTTCCGTGCGGTCCGGCCGGGCACGCGGGGCGCCGCACGCCCCCCGGAAACGGTCCGGGCGGCACGTAACCGCAGGTCCGGGGGGTGCGGGCCGGGTGGACGGGCCGGCCGGGCGAGGGCGGTCGCGGGGCGCCGTCGGCCCGCCGCACGCCGCGCGCGCCGCCACGACCACCCCGCTCTGGCGCCCGCGCCCGGACGTGCCCTGACCCACAGGTCGAACGACAGCCCCCTCATGGGCCAGAATGAGCCCGTGCCTTCCCTGTTGCTGATCGAGGACGACGACGCCATCCGTACGGCCCTGGAGCTCTCACTGACGCGCCAGGGACACCGGGTGGCGACCGCTGCGAGCGGTGAGGACGGTCTGAAGCTCCTGCGCGAGCAACGGCCTGATCTGATCGTGCTGGACGTGATGCTGCCCGGCATCGACGGTTTCGAGGTGTGCCGTCGCATCCGGCGCACCGACCAGTTGCCGATCATTCTGCTCACCGCGCGCAGCGACGACATCGACGTGGTCGTCGGGCTGGAGTCCGGCGCCGACGACTACGTCGTCAAGCCCATCCAGGGCCGGGTGCTGGATGCCCGGATCCGGGCCGTGCTGCGCCGCGGCGAGCGCGAGTCGAGCGACGCGGCGACCTTCGGCAGCCTCGTCATCGACCGTGCGGCGATGACGGTGACGAAGAACGGCGAGGACCTCCAGCTCACCCCGACCGAGCTGCGGCTGCTGCTGGAGCTGAGCCGGCGGCCCGGACAGGCGCTGTCCCGGCAGCAGTTGCTGCGGCTGGTGTGGGAGCACGACTACCTGGGCGACTCGCGGCTGGTGGACGCCTGTGTCCAGCGGCTGCGGGCCAAGGTGGAGGACGTCCCGTCGTCCCCCGTCCTGATCCGTACCGTGCGCGGCGTCGGCTACCGCCTGGACGCCCCTCAGTGACCCGGGCGCAAGGGGGGCTGCGCGGCTGGTCGGCGGCGCGCAGGGGAAAGGTGTCACGGCTGCGTCTGACGAGCCTGCGGCTGCGGCTCGTCGTGGTGTTCGGCGCGGTGGCGCTGACCGCCGCCGTGTCCGCGTCCGGCATCGCCTACTGGCTCAACCGCGAGGCCGTGCTCACCCGCACCCAGGGCGCGGTGCTGCGGGACTTCGAGCAGGAGATGCAGAACCGGGCCGGTTCGCTGCCGGAGCATCCCTCGCAGGACGAACTGCAGCACACCGCCGGCCAGATGGCCACCAGCAGTCAGCGGTTCAGCGTGCTGCTGGTGGCGGCGGACAGCGCAGGCCAGACCGTCTACGGCAACTCGGGCGGCCTGAACGGCTTCTCGCTGGAGGACGTGCCCGGCTCGCTGCGCACGGCGGTCAACCGGCAGCAGGACGCCGGTGGCGGCGACAAGTCCCCGTACCACCTGTACTGGCAGCGGGTCGTGGTCCACGGGACGCCGTACCTGGTGGCCGGGACGAAGGTCATCGGCGGCGGGCCGACCGGGTACATGCGCAAGTCGCTGGAGCCGGAGGCCAAGGACCTCAACTCGCTGGCGTGGTCGCTGGGGATCGCCACCGCCCTGGCGCTGGTGGGGGCCGCGCTGCTCGCGCAGGCCGCCGCCACGACCGTCCTGAAGCCGGTGCACCGGCTGGGCGTCGCGGCGCGCCGGCTCGGGGAGGGCCGGCTGGACACCCGGCTGCGGGTCTCCGGGACGGACGAACTGGCCGATCTGTCGCGGACGTTCAACCGCACCGCCGAGGCGCTGGAGAAGCGGGTCGACGACATGGCCGCCCGTGACGAGGCCTCGCGCCGGTTCGTCGCCGACATGTCGCACGAGCTGCGCACGCCGCTCACCGCCATCACCACCGTCGCGGAGGTGCTGGAGGAGGAGCTGGACGCGGAGTCGGGCAGCATCGACCCGATGATCGAGCCGGCGGTGCGGCTGGTGGTCAGCGAGACGCGGCGGCTGAACAACCTCGTCGAGAACCTGATGGAGGTCACCCGCTTCGACGCGGGGACGGCCCGGCTGGTCCTGGACGACGTCGACGTCGCCGACCAGATCACCGCATGCATCGACGCGCGGGCCTGGCTGGACGCCGTCGACCTGGACGCGGAGCGGGGCATCCACGCCCAGCTCGACCCGCGCCGTCTGGACGTCATCCTGGCCAACCTCATCGGCAACGCGCTCAAGCACGGCGGTTCGCCGGTGCGGGTGTCGGTGTCGGCGGCGGACGACTCGGTCGTGATCTCGGTGCGCGACCACGGGCCGGGCATCCCCGAGGACGTGCTGCCGCACGTCTTCGACCGGTTCTACAAGGCGAGCGCCTCCCGGCCGCGCTCCGAGGGCAGCGGGCTCGGCCTGTCCATCGCGCTGGAGAACGCGCACATCCACGGCGGCGAGATCACGGCCGCCAACTCCCCGGAGGGCGGCGCGGTGTTCACGCTGCGGCTGCCCCGGGGCGTCTCCGGGAGCGCGGAACACGAGGTCGAGGACGGCGGCGAGCGGGACGTGCGGACCGTGCCGGACAAGGGGGACGTGACGTGACCACGAGCCGTGCGGCCGTACGACGGCGGTTCGCCGCGCCCGCGCTGGCCGGCCTGGCGGCCGCCGTGCTCGCCGGCTGCGGCATCCGCGCCACCGAGGTGCCGACGGACTTCGGGCCCGCGCCCTCCCGGGTGCGCTGTTCGCTCGCCGAGCCGGACGTCACGACGCAGTCCGCGCGTGCGGGCGTGCCGGTGCGGGCGTTCCTGCTGTGCGGTTCGTCGCTGGTGGCCGTGGACCGGTCCCTGCGGGTGCCGGACGGCGCGGCGGACTCCGCGCGGCGGGCGCTGGTCGCGCAGGGCCTGCTGGACGAGCTGGCCGAGTCGCCGTCGGCGGCCGAGAAGGAGGCCGGGTACACGACGGACGTGCGCGGCGGGATGACGGTGCGCGGACCGGGCCCCCGCGACCCGGACGACACGCTGCGGCTGAGCACCCCGCCCGGGAACCTCACGTCGTACGCGCTCGCCCAGCTGGTGTGCACGTTCTCCGACTCGGCGGCCGCCGAGGGGGACGGCTCGGTGGTCCTGGGCGGCCCCGGCTCGGCCCCGGTGCGCCGCTATGCCTGCACCGACGAGGTCCGCTCCCGCCCCGGACACGCCGAGCCCCCGTCGACGCCGGTAACCAACGAGGGCTGAACCGCCCGGCCGCCCAGCTGTCCGGTCGCCCCGCTGCCCGCCCGTCCGCCCGTCCGCCCGGAGCGGCGGGCTGGGGACGGTGGGTGTGGCGGACGCCTCATGCGGGGGTCCGGGGCCGTCGTCGTCGCAGGTCACCGTCCGCCCGTGCGCGGCGGGGCCGGGGGTGCGGGCGGACGGTGCGGGGCGGGCCGGAACCGATCGTGCCGGGGGGCGCGTCTTGGGGGGCGTGCAGCGTCAAGGCTCCATCGGCGGCAGCGCCGCCATCCGCATCCGCGCGACCGGGATCGTCCTCCTGGCCGCCCACCTCGTGTACGTCGCCTGGGTGACGCTGCGCCCGCTGGACGTCCCCTGGGTGCTCCCGGCCAATCTGCATCCCTTCGACGGGATCCGCGCCGATCTGCGGCTGGGCTGGCCCGAGGCGGCGCGGCGGATCGGCGCGGGGCTGGGGCTGCTGGCCCCGCTGGGCGTCCTGCTGCCGCTGGCGGGCGGCAGGGTCCGGGTCTCGCCGTTCGCCTCCCTGGTCCGCACGGTCACGGCGGGCGCGCTGCTGTCGCTGGGCATCGAGCTGCTGCAGACCGGGGTGCCCGGCCAGGTCGTGGACGTGGACTCGATGCTGCTGAACACCGTGGGCGTGGCGCTGGCGCATGTCGCGGTGGTGCCCGCGGTGCGCGCGCGGCTGCGCCGCAGTGCCGGGCACCGGCCGTCCGTGCCGGTCCGCCAGGAGGACGCGGCTCAGGGTCTGACCCCGAGGATTCCCAGGGTCGGCATCGCACCGTAGAGCGACGCTTCGTCCCCTTCGTCACCGTAACGTCGATGTCAGACGGGGCAGCCGCAGGGGCCGCCTCGGACGGACGCTCACGAAGGAGCCGCGATGTCCAGCCTCGCCCGCCCCACCAACGGCCGCATGATCGGCGGAGTGTGCGCCGCGCTGGCCCGGCGCTTCGGCACCTCCGCGACCACGATGCGCGTGATCTTCGTGCTCTCCTGCCTGCTGCCGGGCCCGCAGTTCCTGCTCTACATAGCTCTGTGGGTGCTGCTTCCCTCGGAGGACAAGGCGGCCCGCACCGCCTGGTGACGGCCGTGGGCCGAGACGCCGTCGGGGCGCACCCGGGACGACCGGGTGCGCCCCGACGGCGCTCGCGTGCGTGCGGGGCGGAGCCGCTCAGCCCAGCGGGATGCCGTTGACCGGCAGGCCGTGCGTGGGCAGGCCCTGCAACGGCAGTCCGCCGAGCAGGCCGGCGACGGGCGCGGTGGGGCCCTGGGAGAGCACCTTCTCGGCGACCGGCTGGGCGGCGGTCAGGCCCGCGGCCAGCGCCGGCTGGGCCTGCGTCAGCGCCTGCCCGGCGCCGGGCAGCGCCTGGGCCACGTTCTCCGCCGGCAGCGTCCTGGTGACGCCGTCCAGGGCCTGGGTGGCGTCCGGGACCGCGGGGGCGGCGTTCGCGGCGCCCGCACCGACGGCGGCGAAGGCGGCGCCGAGAGCGGCGACGCCGAGGGTCTTGGCAGCAGACTGCTTCATGATGAATGCGTCCTCGAATGGGATACGGGGAACTGAGCGGTTCTCGACCGTAAACACGCGGAGGGGTCCGCGGCAAACATCGAAATGCGGACGGATGGTGAACACCCGCCCGCATTCCGTACCGGGTAAAACCCGGGAATCAGCCGTCCGCTTTCAGGGAACCGCTGGTGGAGGCGGTCTGCTGGAACAGCCATTCGGACTTCAGCTCGGCATATCCGGGCTTGATCACGTCATTGATCATGGCCAGGCGTTCATCGAAAGGAATGAATGCTGACTTCATAGCATTGACGGAGAACCACTGCAGATCGTCGAGCGTGTAGCCGAACGCGTCGACCAGGTGCTCGAATTCCCGGCTCATGCTGGTGCCGGACATCAGGCGGTTGTCGGTGTTCACCGTGGCCCGGAAGTGCAGGCGGCGCAGCAGACCGATGGGGTGCTCGCCGTAGGAGGCGGCGGCCCCGGTCTGGAGGTTGGAACTGGGGCACAGCTCCAGCGGGATGCGCTTGTCGCGGACGTAGGAGGCGAGCCGGCCGAGCTTCACCGCGCCGTCGGCGGCGACCTCGATGTCGTCGATGATGCGCACCCCGTGTCCGAGCCGGTCGGCGCCGCACCACTGCAGGGCCTGCCAGATGGACGGCAGCCCGAACGCCTCGCCGGCGTGGATGGTGAAGTGGTTGTTCTCGCGCTTGAGGTACTCGAAGGCGTCGAGGTGCCGGGTGGGCGGGAAGCCGGCCTCGGCGCCGGCGATGTCGAAGCCGACGACGCCCTGGTCCCGGTAGCGGTTGGCGAGTTCGGCGATCTCCAGGGAGCGGGCCGCGTGCCGCATGGCGGTGAGCAGCGCGCCGACCCGGATGCGGTGGCCGTTGTCACGGGCGGTCCGCTCGCCTTCGCGGAAGCCCTCGTTGACGGCCTCGACGACCTCCTCGAGGCTCAGCCCGCCGTCGAGGTGCTGCTCGGGCGCGTAGCGCACCTCGGCGTAGACGACGCCGTCCTCGGCGAGGTCCTCGGCGCACTCGCGGGCGACCCGCACGAGAGCCGCGCGGGTCTGCATGACGCCGACGGTGTGCGAGAACGTCTCCAGGTACCGTTCCAGGGAGCCCGAGTCGGCGGCCTCCCGGAACCAGACGCCGAGCTTGTCCGCGTCGGTCTCGGGGAGCTGGGAGTACCCGCCGTCCCGGGCGAGGTCGACGACCGTGCCGGGGCGCAGCCCGCCGTCGAGGTGGTCGTGCAGCAGAACCTTGGGTGCCCGCCGGATCTGGTCCGGGCCGGGGGCGGTGCCCGACTGGATGCTCTGGCTCGTCATTGGCGCACTCTAACTCCTACGCGCGTAGACGGCGCGTTGTACAACTGCGCCGATATGTAACGGTGACCGCACGGACGGGTGGAGTACACCGGCCTTTCTGACACTGTTCTGTCATGGGACAGGAAGTGGCGCCGGTTCGGACGGTCCGGCTGGGGCGGGCGCTCGGCCCGGAGCCGACGGCGGTGAGCGCGGCGGTGCTGCTGCTCCCGGACGGCGAGGAGGCCTCCCACCGCAGACCGTCCCCCCTGTGGGCCGCGGCCTCCGTCCGCGGACTCGGGCGCCGGCTGGCGCGGGCCGGGCGCGAGGAGGGCCTGGCCGTCCACGCCGTGCACTACCGCCACCGCGGCTGGAACGGCGCCGAGGCGCACCCGGCGGCCGACGCCGTCCGGGCCGCCGACGAGGTGGTCCGGCGCTACGGGGACGTCCCGGTGTGCCTGGCCGGCGTCGGCATGGGCGGGCGGGCGGCGTTGCGCGCGGGCGGCCACGAGGCCGTCGGCTCCGTGCTGGCGATCGCGCCGTGGCTGCCGGCGGAGGACTCGGACGCGCCCGCCGAGCCGGTGAAGCAGCTGGCGGAACGCCGGGTGCTGATCGTGCACGGCACGAACGACGGGCGCCGCGACCCGGAGCTGTCGTTCCGGCTCGCGGCGCGGGCGAAGAAGGCCAACCGGGACGTGTGCCGGTTCGAAGTCCACGCCGACGGCCACCGGTTGCACCAGTACCGCAGCGAAGTCCACGCCCTGGCCCAGGACTTCGTCATGGGCACCCTGTTCGGGCGGCCGCTGTCCCGGCCGGTGGTGGACGCGCTGGCGGCTCCGCCGCCGCTGGGCCTGCGGATGCCGCTGGCGGCCGGGTTCGGCAGGTCGCTGCGCCGGTGACCGGCGCGCCGCGCACCGCGTTCAGTCCGGCAGCAGGTTGCCCCTCCTCGACAGCAGGAACCTCTTGAACGCCGCGACCGGCGGTGTGTCCGGATGCCCGTCCAGCCAGGCGACGCCGATCTCGCGGGCGGCGCGCGGCGCGGTCACCGTCAGTTCCACGACCCCCGGGCGGGCCACCGCGGGCGGCGGCAGCAGCGCCACCCCCAGGCCGGCGGCCACCAGCCCCCGCAACGTCTCGGCCTCCTCTCCCTCGAAGGCGATCCGGGGACGGAACCCGGCCTCCTTGCACAGGTCGTCGGTGATGCGGCGCAGGCCGTAGCCGGGCTCCAGGGTCACGAAGGTCTCCTCGGCGGCCTCGGCGAGGCGGACCCTGCGGCGGGCGGCGAGACGGTGGTCGGCCGGCACGACCAGGCGCAGCTTCTGCTCGTCGAGGCGGCGGGCGACCAGGTCGGGGGCGTCCGGGACCGGGGAGGTCAGGCAGAGGTCCAGCTCGCCCGCCCGCAGCCGCTCCAGCATCGCCTCGCCGTAGTTCTGGACGAGGCTGAAGCGCACCCGCGGATGGTCCGCGCGGAAGGCGTGGATCAGGCCGGGGACGGTTTCCGCGCCCATCGTGTGCAGGAAGCCGAACGCGACCTTGCCGGTGGCCGGGTCGGCGTCCGCCCGCACCTCCTCGGCGGCCCGCTCGACCTCGGCGAGGGCCCGCTCCACGGAGGCGAGGAAGGTGCGTCCCGCCGGGGTGAGGGAGACCGTGCGGCCCCGGCGGGCGAACAGGTCGACCCCCAGGTCCTGTTCGAGGCGGACCATGGCCCGCGAGAGCGTCGACTGGGGGACGTTCATCTCCAGGGCGGCCCGGGTGAC
This sequence comes from Streptomyces sp. NBC_00704, assembly GCF_036226605.1. Taxonomy (NCBI): domain Bacteria; kingdom Bacillati; phylum Actinomycetota; class Actinomycetes; order Kitasatosporales; family Streptomycetaceae; genus Streptomyces; species Streptomyces sp. NBC_00704. The sequence continues at coordinate 5,040,931 of NZ_CP109000.1, read as the reverse complement.
GTGCTCGGTGCGGGCGACCCCGGCGAAGTACGCGAGCCGCGGGGCCAGCAGCCTGGACATGTCCGTCGTGTCTTCTGTGTCACCGGACGGTGACAGCCGAGCCCCTGACCTCTGCTGATGCGCCATGGGAACGATTATGACGATTCCGTGCATTGGACGGATGAGCGGGGGCGTACGTAGCTTCGAGGCATGTCTCCCGCCAGTACCGGGGCGTCCACGATCGTGGGCGCCGCCCCGCCCGTTCCCGCCGCCTCGCGCGTCGTCGCCTCGTCCGCCGACGACTGCCGTCCCGCCCCCGCCGACTCCCGCATGACGCCCGGCGGCCCCGGCTACCGGCGGATGAGCTTCGCCCTCTTCCTCGCCGGTGTCGCGACGTTCGCCCTGCTGTACTCCACGCAGGCGCTGCTGCCGCTGATCTCCGACGACTTCGGGGTGCCGGCGGGCCGGGCGAGCTGGACCGTGGCGGCGGCGACCGGCGGACTGGCCCTGTTCGTGCTGCCGATGAGCGCCCTGTCGGAGCGCTACGGCCGCCGCACGGTGATGACGGCCTCGCTGGCGGTCGCGGTCGCGGTCGGCGTGCTGGTCCCCTTCGCCCCCACCCTGGGCTCGCTGGTCGTGCTGCGGGCGGTCCAGGGCGCCGCGCTGGCCGGGCTCCCGGCCTCGGCGACCGCCTATCTCGCCGAGGAGGTCCGGCCCAAGTCGCTGGTCACCGCCATCGGCCTGTTCGTGGCGGGCAACAGCGTCGGCGGGATGAGCGGCCGGGTCGTCACCGGCTGGGTCGCGCAGGAGTGGGGCTGGCGGATCGCGGTCGGCGTGATCGGCGTGCTGGCGGTGGTCTGCGCGATCGCCTTCCGGCTGCTGCTGCCCGAGCCGCGGCACTTCAGGGCGGGCTCCCTGGCCCCCCGCGTGCTGGCCCGTACCGTCCGGGGCCACCTGGCCGACCCGCTGCTGCGCCGGCTGTACGCGATCGGCGCGCTGTTCATGACGGTCTTCGGCGGCGTGTACACCGTCATCGGCTACCGGCTGACGGAGGCGCCGTTCTCCCTGCCGCAGGGCATCGTCGGCTCCATCTTCCTGGTGTACCTGGTGGGCACCGTGTCGGCGTCGACCGCGGGCCGCCTGGTCGGCCGGCTCGGCCGCCGGGGCGCGCTGTACCTGGCGGGCGGCACCACGGCCGCGGGGCTGCTGCTGTCGCTGGCCGACTCGCTCGCGCCGGTCCTGCTGGGCCTGGTCCTGATCACGGCGGGCTTCTTCGCGGGGCACGCGGTGGCGTCCTCGGCGGTCGGCCGGACGGCGACCACCGGCCGGGCGCAGGCCTCCGCCCTCTACCAGTCCTCCTACTACGTCGGCTCCAGCGTCGGCTCCACGGCGGGCGCGACGGCCTTCCACGCGGGCGGCTGGTCCGGCACGGTCGGCGTGGGCGTCGTGGCGGTGCTCGGCGTCGTGGCGATCACCGCCCTCGGGACCCGCGCGGCGCGGGTCGCCGCCCGGCGGGGCGTGCCCGCCCTCGCTCGCTGACGTCCCGCGCAGCCCCGCCGGAGCACGGCTCACAGCCCCCTTCCCACCTGCGCTTTCATCAACTCGGCAGGCCATTGTCAGTGGGCTGCGGTAGCTTCCGGAGTGCTGGGCGCGCAGACGCGTGACGGGACGGCCACCGGGGTGGCGGCCGAGCGGCAGGGGTGGACGATGGGCAACGGCACGGCGACGACGACAGAACTCGACGTCGCACTGGAGAAGCACCGGACCGAGCTGACCGGGTACTGCTACCGCATGCTCGGCTCGTCCTTCGAGGCGGAGGACGCGGTGCAGGACACCCTGGTGCGCGCCTGGCGCAGCTACGACAAGTTCGAGGGCCGCTCCAGTCTGCGCTCGTGGCTGTACCGGATCGCCACCAACGTCTGCCTGGACATGCTGACGGCCGGCAACAAGCGGGCCCGCCCGATGGACCTCACCGACTCCACCCCGCTCGCCCGGGCCGCGCTCTCCCCGCGCCCCGACAACACCTGGCTGGAACCCATGCCCGACGCGCGCGTGCTGCCCACGGTGGAGGACCCGGCCGAGGCGGCGATCGCCAAGGAGTCGGTGCGGCTGGCGTTCATGGCCGCGTTGCAGCAGCTCCCGCCCAAGCAGCGGGTCGTGCTGATCCTGCGGGAGGTGCTGGCGTGGCGGGCGAGCGAGGTCGCCGAACTGCTCGACACCTCGGTCGCCTCGGTCAACAGCGCGTTGCAGCGGGCGCGGGCGACGCTCGCCGAGCAGAAGGCCTCCGGCGCGGACGCGGCGGTGTCGGACCCGCTGGACGAGGAGCAGCAGAAGCTCCTCGAACGCTATGTGGCGGCCTTCGAGGGCTACGACATGACGGCGCTGACGGCCCTGCTGCACGAGGACGCGGTCATGACGATGCCGCCGTTCGACCTGTGGCTGACCGGCCATGACGACATCGCGGGCTTCATGACCACGTTCGGCTCCGCCTGCGAGGGCTCGCGGCTGCTGCCGGTCCAGGTCAACGGCCTGCCCGGCTTCGCCCAGTACAAGCCCGACCCGGAGAAGGGCGGCCACACCCCCTGGGCGATCCAGGTCCTGGAGATCTCAGAGGGCCGGCTCACCGGGTTCCACTTCTACCTCGACACCCAGCGCTGGTTCCCCCTCTTCGGCCTCCCCCTCCACCTCGACGGGGAGTCCGACGAGGTCGAGCAGGGCGCGTAGCGCGGGGTCCGGGCCGCGCAGCCGTATCCGTCCGCCGGCCCGCCGGGCGGCCAGCTGGAGCCGCGCCAGCAGGTCGACGGCGGCCAGCCCGGGCGGTCCGATGCCGACGACGTCGCAGACGACGACCCCGGTCTCCTCTCCGGCGAGCAGCGCGAACACGGCGTCGCCCAGCCCGGTCGCCTGTTCTCGGGCGACCGGTCCGGTCAGGGTGAGCACGGGGGGTGTCGTCGCTTCCACGATCGGTAGACCGTGCGCGACGCCTCAACTCATCGGCGGGGCCCGAAGACCGGCCTACTCGGCGGGGAACTCGCCGGTGTCCAGCTTCACCCCGAACGGCTCGGGCAGCTCTACGGTGTTACCGAACTTGCCTGCCCACAGGACGCGGTAGACGTCCCCGTGAGGCTCCCCGTACAGGGTGACGGTCGGTCCGCCCGGTGCCCAACCGTCGATGAGGAGGTACAGCGGGACACCGGCTTGGGCATAGCCGGCAGCCTTCTTGATGCGGTCGTTGCTCGCGTTGGTCTTGGATGTGATCTCGACGACCAGCTCGGCCGCGGACGCGGGAATGCAGTTGCCGTCCTCCGCTCGCAGGACCTCCTTGGGCGCCACCGCGATGTCCGGGATGTAGAGCCCCTCACGTGACGGCACTGCCGTGCCCAACGTCTGGTAGATGCCCCACTCCCGCGGGATGACCTGGTACAGCTCTCGCTGCACTTGGTCCGCGATGTCGTTGTGGGCGTTGGACGGTGGTGGTGCCACGGTGACGATCCCCTCGATGATCTCCACCTTGCAGCCCTCGGGCGCGTCCGTCTCCTGCCAGATCCGGACGAGGCCGTCCCACTCGTGGCTTTCGGCCGTGGAGTGGTCGACCGTGAGTGCGCTCATGGCGGTCTCCTTGTCGGTGCGTCACCGAGTCCAGCATGCCGAACGGGACCGGCGGCGGTCCACCGATCCCGTTCACCCGAAAGAGGGCCGTGACCCGGCGGCCGGTGCCGCGGGCCAGGTCAGGCCAGGTCAGGCGATGCGCTCCAGCACGACCGGGGACGCGGTGAAGGCCGTCCCGGGGGCCTCGACGTCGTACGCGCCCTCGACGGCCTGGAGGGCGTAGTCGAAGCGCTCCGGGGTGTCGGTGTGCAGGGTGAGCAGCGGCTGGCCGGCCGTGACCGTGTCGCCGGGCCTGGCGTGCAGCTCGACGCCGGCGCCCGCCTGCACCGGGTCCTCCTTGCGGGCGCGGCCCGCGCCGAGACGCCAGGCGGCGACGCCGATGTCGTAGGCGTCGAGGCGGGTCAGGACGCCCGTGGCCGGGGCCTTGATCACGTGCTGTTCCCTCGAGGTGGGCAGCGGCGCGTCCGGGTCGCCGCCCTGGGCCGCGATCATGCGGCGCCACACGTCCATGGCCGAGCCGTCGGCCAGCGCCTTCGCCGGGTCGGCGTCCTTGACGCCGGCCGCGTCGAGCATCTCGCGGGCCAGCGCGACCGTCAGCTCCACGACGTCCGCGGGGCCGCCGCCGGCCAGGACCTCGACCGACTCGCGGACCTCCAGGGCGTTGCCCGCGGTCAGTCCGAGGGGGGTGGACATGTCGGTCAGCAGCGCGACGGTCTTCACGCCGTGGTCGGTGCCGAGGCCGACCATCGTGGAGGCCAGCTCACGGGCGTCCTCGATGGTCTTCATGAAGGCGCCGGTGCCGACCTTCACGTCCAGGACCAGCGAGCCCGTGCCCTCGGCGATCTTCTTCGACATGATCGACGAGGCGATCAGCGGGATCGCCTCCACGGTGCCGGTGACGTCGCGCAGGGCGTACAGCTTCTTGTCGGCCGGGGCCAGGCCGTCGCCCGCCGCGCAGATCACCGCGCCGGTGCCGTCCAGCACCGACAGCATCTCCTCGTTGGAGAGCAGCGCGCGCCAGCCGGGGATCGACTCCAGCTTGTCCAGCGTGCCGCCGGTGTGGCCGAGGCCGCGGCCGGAGAGCTGCGGGACGGCCGCGCCGCAGGCCGCCACCAGGGGGGCCAGCGGGAGGGTGATCTTGTCGCCGACGCCGCCGGTGGAGTGCTTGTCGGCCGTGGGGCGGGACAGGGAGGAGAACTCCATGCGCTCGCCGGAGGCGATCATCGCGGCGGTCCAGCGGGCGATCTCACGGCGGTTCATGCCGTTGAGGAGGATGGCCATCGCGAGCGCGGACATCTGCTCGTCGGCGACCTCCCCGCGGGTGTACGCGTCGATGACCCAGTCGATCTGTGCGTCGCTGAGCTCGCCGCGGTCCCGCTTGGTGCGGATGACGGAGATGGCGTCCATGGCCATGGCTTGGCTTCCTTCCGAGGGTTCCAGAAGCCGTACGGCCCCTCGCGGCGAGCCGCCGGGGCGACTCGGAGGGGCCGTACGGGAATCACTTGGTGAGATGGTCCGGGCCGAAGGCCTGGGGCAGCATCTCGGACAGGGGCAGGATGCCCGCCGGGGTCTCCAGGAGCAGGCCGGGGCCGCCGAACTCGTGCAGCAGCTGCCGGCAGCGGCCGCACGGGACGAGGATCTCGCCCCGGCCGTCGACGCAGGTGAAGTGCGTCAGCCGTCCGCCGCCGGTCCGCTGCAACTCCGAGACGAGCCCGCACTCGGCGCACAGGCCGATGCCGTAGGAGGCGTTCTCGACGTTGCAGCCGGAGACCGTGCGGCCGTCGTCGACCAGGGCGGCGACGCCGACCGGGTAGCCCGAGTAGGGGGCGTACGCGTGGGTCATGGCCTCGCGGGCCAGCTCGCGCAGCGCCGCCCAGTCGACGTCGGGGCGCGGGGTCACTTGCCCTGGCCCTTCCGGTACGGCATGCCGTCCGCCTTGGGCATCCGCAGGGACTGCGCGGACAGCGAGAGCACCAGCAGGGTGACGACGTACGGCGCGGCCGTGACGACCTGGCGCGGGACCTCGTCGGTGCCGACGTACCAGACGAACATCAGCGCCGAGACGAGCGCGGTGACGACGGCGGGGACGTACTTCTTCTTCCACGCCAGGTAGGCCGCGCCGAACACCAGCAGGATCGCGAGCAGCAGGATCAGCGCGTGCACGTTGGTCGTGCCGCCGCGCAGGTTGAGGCTGTCGGTGTAGCCGAACAGGCCCGCGCCGAGGGCCAGGCCGCCCGGCATCCAGTTGCCGAAGATCATCGCGGCGAGACCGATGTAACCGCGGCCGGCCGTCTGGCCGTCCAGGTACACGTTGGACGCCACGATCGACAGGAACGCGCCGCCGAGGCCGGCGAAGCCGCCCGAGATGATCACGGCGATGTACTTGTACTTGTACACGTTGACGCCGAGGGACTCGGCGGCCACCGGGTTCTCGCCGCAGGACCGCAGGCGCAGGCCGAACGCGGTGCGCCACAGCACCCACCAGGTGGCGGGGACGAGGGCGACGGCGACGACCGTCAGCGGCGACAGGTTGGTGATCAGACCGCCGACCAGGCCGGCGACGTCCGAGATCAGGAACCAGTGCTTCTCGTTGAGCGTGTTCAGCCAGCCCGACAGGCCGGGGATGTCGAAGGTGCCCAGCGAGTCGATCGGCGGGGACTGCTTGGAGGAGCCCTGCGGGACGCCTTCGAAGGTGAACTTCGACAGGTAGCGGGTGGTGCCCAGGGCCAGGATGTTGATGGCCACACCGGAGACGATGTGGTTCACGTTGAACGTGACGGTCGCGATGGCGTGCAGGACGGCGCCGAGCGCGCCGCCGATGATGCCGAAGGCGACGCCCGTCCACGGGCCCCACTGGTAGCCCGCCCAGGCGCCGAACCAGGTGCCGAGGATCATCATGCCTTCGAGGCCGATGTTGACGACGCCCGCGCGCTCGGCCCACAGGCCGCCGAGGCCGGCGAGGCCGATCGGGACGGCGAGGCGCAGCGCCGTGGACATCTGGCCGGTGGAGGTGATGCCGTCCGCGCCCGTGATGAGGCGGACGACGGAGGTCAGCACCAGGACGCCCGCGATGACCAGCAGGAGGACCGGGAGCGACATGCGGCGGCCCTTGGCGGGCTTCTTCGCCTGCTGCTTGGCGACGGTGGTCGTGGACATCAGGCCGCCACCTCCTTCTTGGTGTTCTGGGCGGCGGCCGCGGCCAGCTCGGCGCCGACGCGCTTCTGCTGGCGGCGCAGGCCCCACTGGCGTACGGCCTCGTACGAGATGACGACCGCGAAGACGATGAGGCCCTGCATGATCGTGGCGATCTCCTTCTCGTACGCGACCGGGGTCGCGTAGTCGAGGGCGGGAGAGGCCTTGTCGAGGAAGGCGATGAGCAGCGCGGCGAAGGCGATGCCGACCGGGTTGTTGCGGCCGAGCAGCGCGATGGTGATGCCGGTGAAGCCGAGGCCCGTGGGGAAGCTCAGGCTGTAGGTGTGGGCGTCGCCGAGCAGCAGGGGCAGGCCGGACAGGCCCGCGATGCCGCCGGAGATCAGCATGGCGGTGAGGACCATCCTCTTGGCGTCGACGCCGGAGGCCGCGGCGGCCGTCTCGGACTCGCCGGTGGCGCGCAGGTCGAAGCCGAAGCGGGTGCGGTTGAGGACGACCCAGTAGACGATGCCGAGGGCGATGGCGAGGAAGACCAGGCCGTAGATCTCGCCGACGTCCGCGCCCAGGTTGATGCCGGGCACCCAGCCGGAGTCCTTCATGACGCCGGTGGTGTTGTTGTTGCCGACCTGCACGCCCCAGATGTCGTCGAGGGTGAGGTAGCCGATGACGCTGGTGGCGATCGCGTTCAGCATGATCGTCGCGACGACCTCGCTGACGCCGCGGGTGACCTTCAGGACGCCCGCGATGCCGGCCCAGAACGCGCCGGTGAGCACGCCGACCAGGAGCAGCAGCGGGATCTGGAGGGCGGACGGCAGGGCGATGTTCGCGCCGACCACGGCGGTCATCATGGCGGCGAGGCGGTACTGGCCGTCGACGCCGATGTTGAACAGGTTCATCCGGAAGCCGATGGCGACCGACAGGGCGGCGATGTAGTACATCGAGGCCTGGTTGACGATCAGGACCTGGACGTCGGAGTAGCCGGCCTGCTCCAGCATGAGCGTGTAGGGCTCGATCGGGCTCTTGCCCGAGGCGATCAGCACGACCGAGGTCAGCAGGATCGCCGCGACGATCGCGATGACCGGGCCGGCCACCGCGAGGAGCACTCGCTCCTTGTCGAACTTCTTCATCGGGCCTCGTCCTCCGGACCGGCAGCTTCCTCGGTGGTTTCCGCGTCGTCGGCGTGTTCCAGGTGACCGGTCGCGGCGCCGGTCATGGCGGAGCCGAGCTCCTCGGGGGTGACGGTGGCCGGGTCGGCGTCCGCGACCAGCCTGCCGTTGTAGATCACGCGCAGGGTGTCCGACAGGCCGATCAGCTCGTCCAGGTCGGCGGAGATCAGGAGCACGGCCAGGCCTTCGCGGCGGGCCTCGCGGATGCGGTCCCAGATCTGGGCCTGTGCGCCGACGTCCACACCGCGGGTGGGGTGGGCGGCGATCAGGAACTTCGGGTTGTGGCTCATCTCGCGGCCGACGATCAGCTTCTGCTGGTTGCCGCCGGAGAGCGAGGCGGCGGTGACGTCGATGCCGGGGGTGCGGACGTCGTACTCCTCGACGATCCGGCGGGTGTCGGCCTGGGCGCCCTTGGGGTTGAGCCAGAAGCCCTTGGCGTTGGGGGCCTCGGTGACGTGGCCGAGGATGCGGTTCTCCCAGAGGGGGGCCTCCAGCAGCAGGCCCTGGCGGTGGCGGTCCTCGGGGATGTAGCCGACGCCGGACTCGCGGCGCCTGCGGGTGGGCCAGGGGGTGATGTCCTCGCCGAGGAAGGCGATGGTCCCGGAGTCGGCGTTCTTGGTGCCGATCAGCGCGTCGATCAGCTCGGTCTGGCCGTTGCCCTCGACGCCGGCGATGCCCATGACCTCGCCGGCGTGGATGGTGAAGCTGACGCCGTCGAGCGCCTTCTTGACCTCGCCGCCGACGGCGACCTCGGGCGAGATCATGCCGCTGACTCCGCCGGAGGGCTCGGATTCGGCGCCGAGGGAGGCGCCGCCGGTGGCGTAGACGGTGAGGTCGGCGACCTGGACGACGGGCTTGTCGGTGACCGTGGACTCGGAGGTCTGCGGGGTGGGCAGCTCGCTTCCGACCATCATCTCGGCGAGCTGACGCGGGGTCGTCTCGGCCGGGACTGCGGTGCCGACGGTGGTGCCGCGCCGGATGACGGTGATCTCGTCGGCGACGGAGAGGACCTCGCCCAGCTTGTGGGAGATGAAGATGACGGACAGGCCCTCGGACTTCAGCTCGCGCAGGTTGTCGAAGAGCGCGTCGACCTCCTGCGGCACGAGGACGGCGGTCGGCTCGTCGAGGATGAGGGTGCGGGCGCCGCGGAAGAGGACCTTGAGGATCTCCACGCGCTGGCGGTCGGCGACGCCGAGGTCCTCGACGAGCGCGTCGGGGCGTACGCCGAGTCCGTAGCGGTCGGAGATCTCCCTGATCTTCCTGCGGGCGTTGCCGCCGATGCCGTACAGCTTCTCGCTGCCGAGCACCACGTTCTCCAGCACGGTCAGGTTGTCGGCCAGCATGAAGTGCTGGTGGACCATGCCGATGCCGCGCACGATGGCGTCGGCGGGGCTGGCGAACGTCACCTGCTCGCCGTCGACCGCGATGGTGCCCTCGTCCGGCTTCTGCATGCCGTAGAGGATCTTCATCAGCGTCGACTTGCCGGCGCCGTTCTCGCCGACGAGGGCGTGCACGGTGCCCTTGCGGACGGCGAGGTGGATGTCGTGGTTGGCGACGACACCGGGGAAGCGCTTGGTGATCCCCGCCAGCTCAACCGCGATCGTCGACTGTGCGGTGAGCGGAGGGCTGCTGGACGCGTCGATGGCGCACTCTCCTTGGGAAAGGGGCCGCTCTACGCGCGTAGCGCCCCTGCTTTAAGTAGTGCCCGGATCTGATCGGCCTTTGATGATCTTGACGTCCGTTTGGTGGGCCGTCTCGATCGGGTCCGACCGGTTCCGAGCATTCTGCCGCGCGAACGGGGCGCGAGGAGACATTCTCTCCGCGCCCCGTTCCGTGGCCGTAACGCTGTCATTGCAGCGGGTCCCCGGCCAAGGGTTCTGACCGGGTCAGCACCGTGGGGTCAGGAGGTCTTCACCGTGATGGCGCCGCTCTTGATGCCCTCTTCGGCCTTCTTGATCGCGGCCTGGATGTCGGCGTTGCCCGCGAAGGCCGGGTTCGAGTTCGACACGCTCACGCCGCCGTTCTCGAGGCTGCCGCGGACGACGCCGGTGGCCGGCTTGCCGTCGTGCACGGACTTGGCCAGCGTGTAGACCGCGCCCTCGACGTTCTTCATGGCCGACGTCAGGATCGACGCCTTGTAGGCCTTCAGCGCGTCCTGCTTGTACTGGTCGGAGTCGACGCCGATGGCCCAGACCTTGTGGGCGTTCGCGGCCTTGATGACGCCCTGGCCGGACAGACCCGCGGCGGCGTAGACGACGTCCGCGCCCGCGTCGATCTGGCCCTCGGCGGCGCTCTCGCCCTTGTCGGGGCTGGAGAAGCCGCCCTCGGCGGCGGTCTCGGTCAGGTACTGCGACTTGACCTTGACGCCCTTCTTGGTGTCCTCGACGCCCTGCTTGAAGCCGGCCTCGAACTTGTGGATCAGGGGGACGTCCACGCCGCCGACGAAGCCGACGGTGTTGGTCTTGGTGGCCTTGGCGGCGGCGACGCCGGCGAGGTAGGAGGCCTGCTCCTCGTGGAAGACCAGGTCGGCGACGTTGTCGGCCTTGATCTGCTCGTCGTCGACGATGCCGAAGGTGGTCTTCGGGTACTTGGCGGCGACCGTCTTGACGGCCGGAGCGTAGGCGAAGCCGACGCCGATCACCGGGTTGTAGCCCTGCTTGGCAAGGCTCTCCAGGCGCTGCACCTTGTCCGCGTCGGACTCGCCGTCCTGCGGCTCGACGGCGGAGGACTTGTAGCCGAACTCCTTGTCGGCCTTCTCCAGGCCGGCCGTGGCGGCGTCGTTGAAGGACTGGTCGCCCTTGCCGCCGACGTCGTACGCGAGCGCGAGGCCCAGGTTCTTGTCACTGCTGTTGGACGAGGACGACGACGTGGACGAGCTTCCACAAGCGGAAACGGTCACGGCGAGAGCTGCGGTGGCTACACCCGCAGCCGCGATTCGGGACACCCGGCGCATGGAACTTGACTCCTTTGTGCAAGCGCCCAAACCAGGCGCTGGTTCCGCCGCAGCGTAACGCGCGTAGACCAGACGGAAAAACCCTTCTGTCCGGTCCGTTACCGAGCTGTGGCCACAGATGGAGCCCAGGTTACGGACAGCGGAACGCCCCTTGCGGGAGGCAAGGGGCGTATGGGCTGCGAAGACGCTCGTAAGGGCGCAGCCGCCGGGCGCCGTAAGGACTTTTCCGGCCGTTACTTCGTGTTGACCGTGACCGTGCCGTCGACGATGTCCTTCTTGGCCTTGTCGACGGCCGTGACGACGTCGGTCATGGCCTTGTACTTCGGGTTGGAGTCGGCGAAGCCCACGCCGTTGTTGGAGAGGCTGCCGCGCACCACGCCGGACAGGGGCTTGCCGTCGACGACGGACTTCACCAGGTCGTAGACCGCGCCGCCGACGTTCTTGAGCGCCGAGCCGAGGATGGAGTCCTTGTACGCCGCCAGCGAGCTCTGGCTGTACTGGTCGGAGTCGACCCCGACGACCCACACCTTCTTGGCGGCCGCCTCGGAGATCACGCCCTGCCCGGACAGCCCGGCCGCGTGGTACAGCACGTCGGCGCCGGCCTCGATCTGGCCGCCGGCCGCGTCCTTGCCCTTGTCGGGGCTGGAGAAGCCGCCCTCCTGGGGCGTCTCCGTCAGGTACTGGGACTCGATCTTGATCTTCGGGTCGACCGACTTGGCGCCCTGGACGTAACCGGCCTCGAACTTGTGGATCAGCGGGATGTCCACGCCGCCTATGAAGCCGATGTGGGCCTTCTTGGAGGCCTTGGCCGCGGCGACGCCGGCCAGGTAGGAGGCCTGCTCCTCGTGGAAGACCAGGTCGGCCACGTTCTTGGCCTGCACCTGCTCGTCGTCGATGATCCCGAAGGTGGTCTTCGGGAACTTGGCGGCGACGGCCTTGACGGCGGGCGCGTAGACGAAGCCGACGCCGATCACCGGATTGAAGCCGGACTGAGCCAGCTGGGTGAGCCGCTGGACCTTGTCCGCGTCGGACTCGCCGTCCTGCGGCTCGATGTCCTGGCCGCCGATCTTGAACTCCTTCTCGGCCTTCTGGAAACCGGCGTAGGCGGCGTCGTTGAAGGACTGGTCGCCCTTTCCGCCGATGTCGTAGGCGAGGCCGATGCCCTTGCCGGAGTACTTGCCGGACTCCGTGTCACCGGCGGTGCCCGAGTCGTTGCTGGACTTGCCGCAGCCCGCGGCGGCGAGGGCGACGACCGCGACGGTCACCGCGGCCCGGGTCAGTCCGGTCCTCCGAGAATTCAGACGCACAGCAAGCACCCCTTCGATCCCCACGGCGCCGTCACCGGCCCGCTGTCCCCATGCTGGAGCCCTCGCGAAGGCTTCCCCGACAAGCCCTTCCCGGTGGCGATTCCGGCGCACAGTAACGCGCGTAGAAGGCGAGGGGAACGGGGTTCCTCCCGGCCGTTACCGATTCGTGCCGCCACCGGCCCACGGCCGCGCCCCACCGGTTACGGCCGGATCACCCAACGGGACGAAGCGGAGGTTTCGGGACGGGGGCGGGGGCGTCGGGCGTCATGCAGCGCGGGCCGGGTGAACCCGGTGCCCTGCGGGCCGGGCACTTCGTGGTGCCGGGTCCGGTGGGGGCTGTGGGGCGGCGGGCGGGGCGGTTATCTGGTGGAGGCGTCCAGGAGGGCCGCTGCCGTGAAGAGGTCGACGCCCGCGGTGATCGCCGACTCGTCCGCGTCGAAGTCGCCCTGGTGCAGGTCGCGGACGGTGCGCTCGCCGGGGGTGCGGACGCCGAGGCGGGCCATCGCGCCGGGGACCCGCTCCAGGTACCAGGAGAAGTCCTCGCCGCCGAGGCTCTGCTCGGTGCCCTCGACGCCGCTCTCGCCGCGCCGGGCGACCATGGCGTCGCGCAGCAGGCCGGTGACGTCGGCGTCGTTGACGACGGGCGGGACGCCGCGCACGTAGTTGATCTCGGACTTGGCGCGGTGCAGGTTGGCGACCTCGTCGATGGCCGCGACGACGATGTCCGGGGCCTGCCGCCACGCGTCGATGTCCAGGCAGCGGACCGTGCCGGACAGCTCGGCGTGCTGCGGGATCACGTTGGGCGCGTGACCGCTCTCGATCCGGCCCCAGGTGACCGCGAGCCCGGCGCGCGTGTCGACCCGCCGCCCGACCAGCGCGGGCACGTCGGTGACCACGCGGGCGGCCGCCGTGACCAGGTCGGTGGTGAGGTGGGGGCGGGCGGTGTGGCCGCCGGGCCCGTCGAGGGAGATCTCCAGCCGGTCGCAGGCCGAGGTGATGGCTCCCTCGCGCAGACCGATCCGGCCCGCGTCGACCCGCGGGTCGCAGTGCACGGCGATGATCCGGCCGACGCCGTCCAGCGCGCCGTCCTCGATGGCGTCGGCGGCGCCGCCGGGGAGCACCTCCTCGGCGGGCTGGAAGATCAGCCGCACGGGGCGCGGGAGGAGGCCCCGGCCGTGCAGTTCGGCCAGGACCAGTCCGGCGCCGAGGACGACGGTGGTGTGCACGTCGTGGCCGCAGGCGTGGGCGCGGTCGGGCACGGTGGACCGGTAGGCGCACTCGGTCTTGCTGTCCGGGATGGGCAGCGCGTCGATGTCGGCGCGCATGGCCAGGACGGGGACGTCGGCCGCGTCCACGCGCCCGATGTCGCAGATGAGGCCGGTCCCGACCGCGAGCACGCGTGGTTCGAGCCCCGCCTTCTCCAGGCGGGCCTTGATCGCGGCCGTCGTACGGAACTCCTGGTTGCCCAGCTCAGGGTGCATGTGCAGGTCGCGGCGGAAGGCCACGAGCTCCGCGCGCAGCGCCTCCGGCAGGACGCCGGGGAGGGCTGTTTCGCCTGAAGGATCGGCCTCGGACTCTGGGGACATCAGTTGCTTCACCCTCTGAAGGGTAGGACGCCGAAGCGGTCGACCGACCTACGATCAACAAAACTTCAACCCGTCAGGCGAAGAAAAGTCGGCCGCGCGGCGCATGGCTGCTGTGAGGGGTGGGTAAACTCCGCCGATTTCGGTTCGGCTCCCACAGTTCTTCCTTCCTTCCACGGATACCACGGACGGCTCGAGGCACGCCGGAGCTGTCCACGTTCCGGGACCGATCCCGGCATCATCACCCGCCCCCGGCTCCCCCGCCACGCGGGGCGGCGCCGGCGGCGCGGCCGATCCCGTACCGCGCGGCGATTCCGGCCAGCACGATCTCCAGGCCCTCCTCGAAGTGCCGGTCGTAGTCGGCGAAGATCTCCGCCCCCGCCCGCGCGGCCAGCGGGAAGTCCCGCATCCGCCGCGCCCGCTCGTCGACGTCGTACCCCTCGCGCCGTTCGCCGGGCAGCGGCTGGACGCCCTGCTCCTCGGTGACGAAGCCGAGGGTGTACGCGTAGCTCGTCGAGGTGGCCCGGACGGCCTGGGCGAGGGTGAACCCGGCGGCCGTGAGCAGGCGCAGGGTGTCCTCCATCTGCTCGGCGTGCACGAGTGCGGTGAAGCGGGAGCCGCTGAAGACCTTCGCGCCGTCGCGGTAGCGGCGCAGCGCCTCGCGCAGGCCGCGGTTGGACGCGCGCAGCCGCTCCTGCCAGGTGTCGCCGGGGTCGAGGACGGCTCCGGCGAGCATCCGCCGGTACATCTCGGTGGCCATCTCGTCGAGCAGGGCCTGCTTGTCCTTGAAGTGCCAGTACAGGGCGGGCGCCTTGACGTCCAGCTCGCGGGCGATGGCCCGCAGCGTCAGGCCGTCGAGGCCCACCTCGTTCAGCAGCCGCAGGGCGGTGCCGGCGACCCGCTCGCGGTCCAGGGGCGTGCGTCGTTCGGTGCTCACGCTTGACAGCTTAACGCCGTTAAGGCCACTCTCGGGGAACGGCATCACTTAACAGCGTTAAGGAGACGGGATGAACGAGACAGGGATCGGCGGGACGGGAACGGGCGGCGCCGGGACGGGCGGGACCGGGACGGGCGGGAGGGGAGTGGGCGAGGCGGCCCTGAAGCGGCGCGGGGGCGCGTCCGTGGACGTCCTGATCGTCGGCGCGGGCCCCACCGGCCTCGCCCTCGGCATCGACCTGGCCCGGCGCGGCGTGGACGCGCTGGTGGTGGAGCGCGGCGCGACCCTCGCCCCCGGCTCCCGCGGCAAGGGGCTCCAGCCGCGCACCATGGAGGTCTACGAGGACCTCGGCGTCCTCGACGGGATCCTCGCCGCCGGGGGCCCGTATCCGACGGGGACCGTCTGGCAGGACGGCCGGCGGACCGGGGAGCACCGCATGTTCGACCCGATGCGGGAGGGCGAGGAGATCACCCGTTTCACCGTCCCCTGGATGGTCCCGCAGTGGCGCAACCAGGAGATCCTGCTGGCGCGGCTGGAGGAGCTCGGCGGCACGGTCGCCTTCGGCCGCGAGGTCGTGGGCGTCGACCAGGACGAGGACCGGGTGACGGCGCGGCTCGCCTCCGGCGAGGAGATCCGCGCCCGGTACGCGGTCGCCGCCGACGGGGGCCGTTCGGCGGTCCGCCGGGCGCTCGGCATCGCCATGACGGGCGAGACCGTCGACCCGGACCCGCTGCTGGTGGCGGACGTGCGCATCCCCGCGCTCGACCGGGACCTGTGGCACGTCTTCCCGCCGGGCGACGGGAGCCCGGGCTACGCGTCGGTCTGCCCGCTGGCCGGCACGGAGGACTTCCAGGTGATGGTCCGCTTCCCGGAGGGCACGGACATCGACCTCTCCCCGGACGGCGTGCGCTCGGCGATCGCCGCGCGCACGCATCTCGCGCCCGGGGACGTCACCGAGGTCCTCTGGTCCTCCGACTTCCGCCCCCGCGCGGCCCTCGCGGACCGCTTCCGCGAGGGCCGCGTCTTCCTCGCCGGAGACGCGGCGCACATCCACTCCCCGGCCGGCGGCCAGGGCCTGAACACCAGCGTCCAGGACGCGTACAACCTGGGCTGGAAGCTGGGCGCGGTGCTGCGCGGGCGGGCGCCGCGGGCTCTGCTCGACACCTACGAGGAGGAGCGGCGGCCGGTCGCCGAGCACGTCCTCGGCCTGTCGACGGCGATCCACCGGGACGAGGCGCGCCGGGGCGCGGGAACCCGGCAGCTGGGGCTGCACTACCGGGAGTCGTCGCTGAGCGAGGAGAGCAGGCCGGCTCCGGGCACACTGCGCGCCGGCGACCGCGTCCCGGACCTGACGGTGGACGGCGTCCGCCTCTTCGACCGGCTCCGGGGCCCGGACTGGACCCTGCTCACGCTGGACGACGGGGTCTTCCTGGTCCGCCCGGACGGCCACGTCGGCTGGGCGGGCGAGTCGGCGGCGGGGGCGGCCGCCTACCGCGAGCGGCTGGGACTCGACGGACCGGGATCGGACGGGTCGGGGGCAGACGGGTCGGGGGCGGACGGGTCGGGGGCGGACGGGCCGGGGGCGGGCGGCGGACGGTCCTTCTCCGCGGTGGCCGTCCGCGGCTGACGGCGGGAGCGCGCCGTCCGGGTACGGGAGCGCGCCGTCCGGGTCAGAACGCGTCGGTGGGCACGTACGTGCCCCAGACCGTGCGCAGGGCCTCGCACACCTCGCCCACCGTGGCCCGGGCGCGCAGCGCGTCCTTCATCGGATACAGGACGTTGTCCTCGCCGCGCGCCGCCTTCTTCAGCGCGTCCAGGGCCCGGTCGACCGCCGCCGTGTCGCGCCCGGCCCGCAGCGCTGCGAGCCGTTCCGCCTGCCGGGCCTCGATGGCCGGGTCGACGCGGAGCGGCTCGTAGGGCTCCTCGGCGTCGAGCCGGAAGCGGTTGACGCCCACCACGACCCGCTCGCCCGAGTCGGTCTCCTGCGCGATGCGGTAGGCGTTGTGCTCGATCTCGCCCTTCTGGAAGCCGTGCTCGATGGCCGCCACCGCGCCGCCGAGGTCCTCGACCCTGCGCATGAGCGCGACGGCCGCCTCCTCGACGTCGTCGGTCATCCGCTCGACGGCGTAGGAACCGGCGAAGGGGTCGACGGTCGCCGTCACGTCCGTCTCGTGGGCCAGCACCTGCTGGGTGCGCAGGGCGAGGCGCGCGCTCTTGTCCGTGGGCAGCGCGATCGCCTCGTCGAAGGAGTTGGTGTGCAGGGACTGGGTGCCGCCGAGGACCGCGGCGAGCCCCTGGACGGCGACCCGCACCAGGTTCACCTCCGGCTGCTGGGCCGTGAGCTGCACGCCGGCCGTCTGCGTGTGGAAGCGCAGCATCAGCGATCTGGGGTTGCGCGCGCCGAACTCCTCCTCCATCACGCGGGCCCAGATCCGGCGCGCGGCGCGGAACTTCGCGACCTCCTCGAGGAGGGTCGTGCGGGCGACGAAGAAGAAGGAGAGGCGGGGCGCGAAGTCGTCCACGTCCATCCCCGCCGCCACCGCCGTGCGCACGTACTCGACGCCGTCGGCCAGGGTGAAGGCGATCTCCTGCACGGGCGAGGCGCCCGCCTCCGCCATGTGGTACCCGGAGATGGAGATGGTGTTCCACTTCGGGATCTCGGCCCGGCAGTAGCGGAAGAGGTCGGCGACCAGCCGCAGCGAGGGCTTCGGCGGGAAGATGTAGGTGCCGCGCGCGATGTACTCCTTGAGGACGTCGTTCTGCACCGTGCCGGTGAGGCTCGCCGCCGGGACGCCCTGCTCCTCGCCGACCAGCTCGTACATCAGCAGGAGCAGCGCCGCGGGCGCGTTGATCGTCATCGACGTCGAGACCCGGTCCAGCGGGATCCCGTCGAACAGCACCCGCATGTCCTCGACCGAGTCGATCGCCACGCCCACCTTGCCGACCTCGCCGTGTGCGAGGGGGGCGTCGGAGTCGTGGCCCATCTGGGTGGGCAGGTCGAAGGCGACCGACAGGCCCGTCGTGCCGTGGGCGATCAGCTGCCGGTAGCGGGCGTTGGACTCCGCCGCGGTGCCGAAACCCGCGTACTGGCGCATGGTCCAGGGGCGGCCGGTGTACATCGAGGGGTACACGCCACGGGTGAAAGGGGGCCCGCCCGGCTCGCCCAGCTTCTCGGCGGGATCCCAGCCGGCCAGGTCCTGCGGTCCGTAGACCGGTTCGATGGGCAGTCCGGACTCCGACTCACGCGCCATGGCCGCGATGCCTCCCGCTGGTCTGTCCGCTCCGGGACCTCCCTCACAGGATGGCCGCGGGCGACGGACCCCACAATGCCGCAAGGCCAGGGGGGTGGGGCGGAGGCGGAGCGAGGAGGGTGTCCGGGAGATTCAGGGGCGCGGGCGGGACCGGGGGAACGTGTCCCGCCCGCGCCAGGCGCACGAGCCGAAGGTACGGGGGGAACCCCGGCTCAGTGCAACGGCCGATGACCAGTCGGCTCACTTGTTACTGCGTTCCACCGGCGGAAAACGTCACACCCTTCGCCGAAAAATTTCGACGATCAACAAAACCGCAGGTCAGGGGCCGTGGTGACGGCGGACGTCAGTGGCCGTGGTGACGGCGGGCGTCATGATCGCCACGGCCGCCCACGTTTCCGCCGGCCCCACCGGCCGCATCCCCGCCGTGCGCGCCCTTCCCGCCGTGCGCGCCCTTCCCGCCGTGCGCGCCGTTTGCGTCGTGGAGGGCGGCGTGGGGGGCCGGGTGGGGGGCGCCCCGGTGGCCCCGGTGCTGCCCGTGGCCGGCGTCGCGGTCGTCGTCGCCGTCGTCGCCCCGGCCGGACGTGCCGTCCGAGCCGCCGTGGCCCTTCGCCCCGTCCCCGTCCCCGTTCCCGCCGGTCGCGCCCTTCTTTCCGCCGTTCCGGCCGGTGGCGCCCTTCCCCTTGCCCTTGCCCTTGCCGCGGTGCTCGCCCCGGGCGCTCGCGCCGACGCCGTCCAGGACCCCCGCGCAGTACGCCGGGACCCGCTTCGAGCCGCCCGCCCGGTGCTCCAGGGCGCGCCGGTGCTCGGCGTCCGGCGCCTTGCCGGAGTCGAGTTCACGGCAGGACACGACGACGCCGGGCGGCCACCCGCCGCGCGGTCCCGGTGCGGCCGAGGCGCCGCCGTCCTTCGCCTCGCCCGTGGGCGTTCCGCCGCCGGTGGGCGTCCCGGCGCCGCCCGGGGTCGCCGGGGCCGTGCCGCCGCCGAGCGCGTTCGAGGCGCCCGGGGACGGTGGGACGAGTGCGTGCGGGGACGCCGGGGCGGATACGGAGGTCACGGGGCGGCCCGGTTCCGTACGGCCGAACGGGCCCGGCAGCAGTCCCGTGCCGTTCGCGACCGCCACCCCGCCGGCCATGCCGACGGCCAGCGCCGCGGCGAGCCCCAGACGCGCGGGGCGGCTCCAGCGGGAGGCGCGGCCGGCCGGCGGGAGCGGCCCGCCGATGTGCACGAGGCCGCCGTCGGCGAACGCCTCGTCGCGCGGGAACCGTCCGCCGCGGCCGGACGGCGCGGCCGGGCCGGCGGGGCGGAAGGCGGGGTCGGCGCGGTCCGCGTGCGCCTTGCGGAAGGCGGCCAGGGCCGCGGCCTCGCCGGGGAGTTCCTCGTCGTCACGCGGTCGCCCGGCGGACGTCGCGGACCGCCCGTGCGGCGCGGACGCCCCTGGGGGCTCCGGCAGATCGGAGAGAGCGGCCAGCGCGCCCAGCGTCCGGGCGAGCCGTTCGGCCTCCTCGCGGGCCGCGCCGTCGACAGCGTTGTCCGGTGACTCCCCGCGCAGCAGACGCTCCGCCGTTTCCCGGTCGAGCCACCTGTCCTGCTTGTCGGCCATCACATGTCCTTCTGCGTCCGCGTACGCACATGCGTCACACCCGCGGACACCGCGCGTGAGCGGGGACCCCGCTGGGGCGGCAGCGCGTCGAGCGCCCCGGTCGACTCCGGGTCGTCGCGCAGCAGTTCGGCGAGCTTCTTCAGACCGCGGTGCGCCGCGGTGCGGACCGCGCCGGGGCGTTTGCCGAGCGTCTCGGCGGCCGTCTTGGCGTCCAGTCCCACCACCACGCGCAGGACGACCGCCTCGGCCTGGTCCTGCGGCAGCCGGGCGATGAGGCCGAGGGTGCGGCCGGTGGCCAGCGCCTCCATGGCCTCGCCCGCGGTGTCGGACGCCGCGGCCCGGCCGGTCAGCTCGGTCTCGTCGGCGACCGTCGCCGGACGTCTGCCGCGCATGCGCATGTGGTCCAGGGCGCGGTTGCGGGCGATGCGGGCGGCCCAGCCGCGGAAGCGGTCGGCGTCGCCGCTGAACCTGTCCAGGTCCCGGGCGACCTGGAGCCAGGCCTCCGAGGTCACGTCCTCGGCGTCGAGGTCCCCGACCAGCGTGCGCACGTAGCCGAGCAGGCGCGGGTGCACAGCGCGGTACACGGTCCGGAACGCGCTCTCGTCCCCGTTCTGTGCCGCGAGCACCGCGGCTGTCAGCTCCGCGTCGTCCCCCACGTCGTGGTTCCTCGGTCGATGGTGCGCGGTTTCTGACCGCAGGTCGTTCGCGGTGGTCTGCCGCTTGGCCGTCCGGCGCGAAAGGCACGTTACGACCTGAAACAGCCGCGCGTCCATGTCCGTAGAACATGCAACTAACTCGTGACGCGGTGGACGTACTCGGGGTGTGACAGAAAACGCACTCCCGGCGCTGTAGGGAGTACGGGCCGCCGCGCGGCCCGTGCCGCGCGACGGCCGGGGCCTCTCCTGTGGGGGGTGGCGGCCTCGGCCGTTGCCTTGGCGGCACCGCTCACCACCCGTCGCCGCCTCCGGCGTCCCGCGCCTTCGCCCGCGCCTTCACGGCCGCTGTCGCCGCATCGGCCTCAGCGCCTTCGTCCCGGCCCTCACCGGCCAGTCGTCGTCGCCGATCCCGGCCGTGCCCGCGGTACGGGCCGCGCCGTCCCGTCCGGCCGGGCGGCCTCACCGCTCCCGCCGCTCTTCCCCGTCCCGCCGGTCGCCCCGCCCGCCTCGCCGGTGGCGCCGCCCGTCTTCCCGGTCCCGCCGGACGTGCCGGTCGCGTAACCCGTCTTCCCGGTCCCGCCGGACGTGCCGGTGCCACCCGCCTTGCCGGTGCCCCCGCCCACCCTGCCGGTGGCGCCCGCCTTGCCGGTGCCGCCGCCCGTCTTCCCGGTCCCGCCGGACGTGCCGGTCGCGTCGCCCCTGCCGGACCCGGCGCTGCCCCCGGCGGCGCCCGTTCTGCCCGCCTCGCCGGTCGGGCCGCCCTTCGCGGCGGGTGCGCGGCGGCCGGGCGCCGCGCAGTACGCCTCGACGTTCTTCTCGCCGCCGGCCGCCGCCACGAGCCGCCGCCAGTCGGCCGGGTCGAGGCCGTCGCCCCGGCCGTGGGCCTTCTCGTAGGCACGGCAGCGGGCGGCCGCTTCCTTGTCGGTCCCGCCCTTCGCCGGACGGTCGCGGCCGGCGCCGTCCGTGGCGGACGGAACGGCGGAGAGCGCCCCGGACGGGTCGGCCGCCGCCCCCGCCGACTGCCGGGGACGCCCCTCGCCGCCCCTCGGGACGCCGACGCCGATGCCGTCGCCGTCGTCCGTGCCGGAGTCGATCGCGGCGAACGCGGCCCCGCCGAGCGTGATCCCGGCGATCAGCGCGCAGAGCGTGACCCGCAGCGAGCGGGCGGTGTGCCGCCGGGCCCGCGGCCGCCAGTCGTCGCGACGCCGGGGACGGACCCGGCCCGCCCGTCCGTGCCGGGCGTCCCGGGCGGCGCGGAACGCGGCGACGGCCCGCCGCTCGCCCGCGCTCACCTCGACGCCGTCGGCCTCCTCGCCGCCCGCACCGCCCTCGCCGCCGGCGTCGCCCTTCCGCGGACGGACGGCCGGCGCGCGCAGGGCACGGGCGAGCAGCTCCTCCAGTCCCGGCGGGGCGGCGAGGGCGTCGTCGGGGCGCGCGCGCCGACGGCCGTGGCCCGTGCCGTCGTTCAGCCGTTCACCCATGTCCGCTTCCGCCTCTGTCCCAAACGTCCGTTGCGACCGCCCGCCCGGCCGCCGGCCGTGCCGCCCGCCCGTGGGCCGTGCGCCGATCCCTCGGTGATCGATACGGCCCTGGGGCGTCACCGTTCACGTCGACTCCCCCAGCGTCCCGGGCCCGCCATCCGTCACACCCTCGCCGCCGCGCCCGTGCGCGCCCCCCTCGCCCGCGGCGCCCAGCTGCCCGGCGAGCCGCTTCAGCCCCCGGTGGGCGGCCGTGCGCACGGCGCCGGGCCGCTTGCCGAGCACGCGGGCCGCGGCCGGGCCGTCCAGTCCGATGACGACCCGCAGCAGCACGGCCTCCGCCTGGTCCCGGGGCAGCCCGCGCACCAGCTCCAGGGCCTGCGCGGTGGAGAGGGACTCCAGCGCCAGGTCGTGGGTGCTGTGCGGCCCGGGCAGGTCGAGGACGACGTCCTGCTCCAGCGCCGCCGAGCGCGGCCGCACGCGCAGCCGGCGCAGGTGGTCCAGGGCCCGGTGCCGGGCGATGGTCGCCGTCCAGCCCCGGAACCCGGCGCCGTCGCCGCGGAACCGCCCCAGGTCCCGGGCTATCTCCAGCCAGGCGTCGGAGGCGACGTCCTCCGCCTCCTCGCCGACGATCCCGCGCAGATAGCCGAGCAGTCTGGGCTGGACGATCCGGTACGCCACGGCGAACGCGGCCTCGTCCCCGGCCTGGGCCCGTGCCACGGCCGCCCCCAGTTCCCCGTCGTACGCGTGCGCGCGCCGGGGTTCCCCTCCCTGGCCCAAGACGTTCCTCGTTCGTGCGTGTGCGGTGCGGGCGCGCGGCTCCCCCGCCGGACACCGGTCCGGATGCGGCCGCGCTCCCACGGTCATCAGCGTCGCCCCGCACGGAAGTGTCACAGCCCGCGCACGCGCCGCCGCCGCCCGCCACCTCCGCCCGCTACCGCCGCCCGCCCATCGCGTCCCGGCACAGCAGGCGCAGGGAGCCGTGGCCCGCGTGGCAGCGGCGGGCCTCGTCGAGGGGCTCCCACAGGCGGCCGTCGGGGGTGCGGACCCAGTGGTCGCCGCCGGAGGCCCACCATTCGGCGCCGGTCTGCCGGACGATCACCTCGCCCGCGTACGCCCCGAGTCCGCGCAGCACGCTCTCGACGGAGGCGTAGGGCGTGCCCTCGCGTCGCAGTTCCCCGATCATGCGGTCGACGCGCCACAGGCTCTGCGCGGAGTGGTCGAGGTGCGGTCGCACGCCCTCGGGCGCGGCGGCCACCGCCTCGGCC
This sequence comes from Streptomyces sp. NBC_00704, assembly GCF_036226605.1. NCBI lineage: Bacteria > Bacillati > Actinomycetota > Actinomycetes > Kitasatosporales > Streptomycetaceae > Streptomyces > Streptomyces sp. NBC_00704. The sequence continues at coordinate 5,017,994 of NZ_CP109000.1, read as the reverse complement.
GCCCACCGCACCGGCCTGCCGGCCGCGGAGGGCCGGGCAGGCCGGTCGGACGGGCCCGGTGGGGCGGACGGTCCGGGTGAGGCGGAGGGGGCGGCCCCGCCGCTCACGCCGGGCTTGTCGGTTCGGTCGGTCTGGTCGGTCGTCCTGCGCGTCACACTGGGAAGAGCGAGGACGTCGCGGGTTGTGTCACTCGGATCCCGGGTCTTCCCGGGACCGGTGCAGGACCGCCCCACAGCCGCCACATCCCCCGCACCGCTCTCACGTGACTCCCGTCCCGCCACGCCTCACGGCCTCCCGCGCCTCACGCACCTCACGTGGCTCACGCGTCTCACGTTCGTCCGCGGGCGCGCCGGGACACCACCGCGCGCAGCACCCGGCGGCCCTCGGTGGACACCTCCAGCGCGTGACGCAGTCCGCCGGCGCCGTGGCCCGCGAGGATCTCCAGGACCGTGACCTGGCGGCGCAGTTCGGCGGCGACGAGGGGTGACATGCCCTCGGTGCGGCCCTCGCGGCGGGAGTCGACGGGAGCGTCGTCCGGCGTGGGGTCGAGCAGGCCGTGGATCCGGAGCGAGGCGACGGAGCAGGCGTCCGCCCACGCCCGCACCCCGGCGGCACGGCGGTCGTCCGGGGCCGCCGCCAGCATCCCGTGCGCGAGGAGCACGGCCTCGTCGCCCTGCGCCGCGGGGGCGCCGAGCTTGTCACGCGCCCGTTCCACCAGCTCGCCCCATTCGGCGGCGTCCGCGTCCTCCGTGAGGTTGCCCCACAGGGGGCGCAGGATCTCGTCGTCGCCCCCCAGCAGGGGCAGACACCGATCCAAACAAGCCAGCCCGCCGGCCACCAGTCCGCGCTCGTCGGCCTGAGCGATCAGTTCCACCAGGCTCATCCACGCCTCCCTCGCCAGGGCGCCTTCCTTACGGAGCCCGCACTTCCCCTTACTGCGCGCGACGGGCCAGGAGTGTCACAGGGGGCTCGTTTCGGCCAGCGGCGAGGAGGACCGTCGGGGAGGTGCGGGGCGGCTCAGCCCAGCTTGTTCGCCAGTGCCGTGAACTGTGCCCAGGACAGCTCGGGCGTCCGGGAGTCCCACAGTTTCTGCGAGGTCGCCCGCAGCGGCATCCGGATGCCGGCCGCGACCTGGGCCTGCGTCTGGGAGCCGGCGAGGTCGCACCAGACCGAGAGGGAGCCGCCGAGGATCTGGGCGTCGTACTTCGCGGGCACGGGCGTGGTGCCGCGCAGCACGCGCGGGGTCCACTGCTCGTAGATGCGCCGCCCGGTGGGGTAGGCGAAGTCGTTGGGCTCGCCGAGGACGTAGTAGAGGTACTCGTCGTTGTAGTTGAGCATCTTGCGGCCCGTGCTCAGGTACTCGACGGGCGGGCGCGCCCCGATCTCCTTGCCGGTCCAGTACGCCACCACGAGGTCGGAGGCCGGTTTCACCGACGTGCCGCGGAAGAAGCCGTCGTTCCACACCCGCATGGTCCGGTCGTGGGCGCGAACGGTGTCGGCGCGGTCGTTGAGCCAGCCCGTGGTGAGGTCGGCGACGCCCGCGCCGGAGCCGTACCGGGCGCGTGCCGCCGCGGCGAGCTGCGGGTAGGAGGCGGCCGGGCTGGACACCGTCAGGGCCTGGTACTCGTCGCCGCCGAGGTGCCAGTAGGCGCCGGGGAACACGCTTGCGTACTCGTTCAGCAGGTCGTCCAGGAGGTCCGCGGACGCGCCCTTGGAGATGTCGATGGCCCCGCGGGTGGCCACTCCGCTCGCGTTGCGCAGTTGCAGCTCGGGGTGGGCGGCGAGGACGGCGCCCAGGTGCCCCGGTGAGTCGATCTCCGGGACGACGGTGATGTGCCGGCTCGCCGCGAGGTCGACGATCCTCTTCACCTGGGCCTTGGTGAGGTGCTCGCGGGCGACGATCTCCGGGTGGCTGTCGGACTCGATCCGGAAGGACTGGTCGTCGGAGAAGTGCAGGCCGAGCTGGTTGTACTTGAGGTCGCCCAGCTCGCGGACCCGGTCCTCGATCCAGTCGGGGCTGAAGTACTTGCGCGCGATGTCCAGCGTGAACCCGCGCTGCGGTTTGGCCGGCTGGTCGCGCACGACGCCCTCGGGGGCCGTGCCGCCGCCGTGCACCTCCTGCTTGAGGGTGCGGGTGCCGTAGAACACCCCCGCGTCGGACGGCCCGCTGACGGTGACCCGGCCGCCGCGCACGGTCATGGTGTACGACTCCGGGTTCGCGCCCTCGTCGTCGTTGAGCGCCAGCCGCAGGTCGCCGGCGCGCACGTCGCTCTTCCGGCCGGCGTACGTCATTCCCAGCTCGCCGGCGATCAGCCGGCCCTCGTCGGCGAGGTCGGCGTCGCTCACCACGACCCGGTGACCGGCGGCGGGACGCCAGCCCGGGCCGCGCGCCGGGGTGTGGGCGCGGACGGCGGGGATGGTCCGGGGCGCGGTGGACAGGGGGTAGGTGCGGCTGGGGGTCGGCGCGGCCGGGGGCGCCGCGGGGGATGCGGCGGAGTCGCCCGCCGAGGTCCTGGCCGCCTGCCGCGAGGCGGCCGACCCGGCGGGCGTCCCGGTGTCCTCGCCGGACGAGGCCCACACGCCCAGTCCGACGCCGAGCGCGGCGACCAGTCCGCCCGCCAGCAGCGCCCGTGGCGCCACCGCGCCCCGCGTCCCGCGCCGGGGTCCGCGCCGCGGCTCCGTCTTCGGCGTCGACCGCCGATGCCTGTGCCTGCTCACCCCGCCAACCGTACGACCCCCGTCCCGTGCGGGCGCGTCGAAGACCACGCGACAGGGTCCACGACACGTTCTGAAACTCTCCCGTTCGAGTGAAATTCAGGCGTCCGTCGGACACGTACTGACCGCTCTCGATAACGTAGCGACACATTCTTCACTGCATCCCCTGCCACATCACACGTGACGCGAGGATCCACGCTGCCTGCGCACCCTCCCTCCCCTCTGTCCGGCTGCCTCGCCATACCGGCGCAGACCCGGGTCTCACGCGCACCCCTGCTCGACGGCTTCAACGACGCGCCCGTCGACGAGGCGCTCCGCACGCTCCTCGCCTGCCTGCGCAGCCCCGGATGGGCCCGCCGGGTCGCCGCCCACCGGCCCTACCCGACCCTGGACGCCCTCCTGGCCGCGTCGGACGAGGCCGCGTACGACCTGACCTCGGCCGATCTGGCGGAGGCGCTGGCCGCGGAGACCCTGCCCGCCCTGCCGGACGACGCGTACGGCGCGGCCCACACCGCCCTCGGCGCGGCGCACGCCGCCTACGAGGCCCGCTTCGGCCACGCCTTCGTCATCAGCCTGGCGGCCGTCCCGCCGGACGAGCGCCTGGACCACGTCCTGGAGGGCATCCGGTCACGATTGGCGAACGATCCCGAGGACGAGCGGGTGGTGGCGGCCGAGGAGCTGCGCCGCCTCGCCAAGGCGCGGCTGGCGAGCCGCTTCAGGGCCTCCGGGCCGTGATCCGCGCGTCGGCGTGGCGAGGCGCGACCCGCCGGGGCGGGCCCCTGCGCGGCGCACAGCCGCCCAATGCGGGGCAGACGGCCGCATAACCCTCCCCGAAGGCCGGGGACGCTCACCCATACGCGTGCCACTTTGATCACACCGGTAGGCCCGGCGTAAGCCCGACGCCGGTGCATCGCTACGATGCTGGGGGCCGGTGGACCGTACCCGGCCGGGCCCGTCCGACACCGAAGCCGGCAGGCCCCAATCCCCGCTCCCGGAGGGTTCTTCCGTGCCGGCTGGAACGCTGTACCGCGGCCGGGAAGGAATGTGGTCCTGGGTGGCTCATCGAGTCACCGGCGTCCTCATCTTCTTCTTCCTGTTCGTCCACGTGCTCGACACCGCGCTCGTGCGTGTCTCCCCCGAGGACTACGACAAGGTCGTAGCCACCTACAAGACCCCGATCGTCGCGCTGCTGGAGTACGGCCTCGTCGCCGCCATCCTCTTCCACGCGCTCAACGGTCTGCGCGTCATCGCCGTCGACTTCTGGTCGAAGGGCCCGCGCTACCAGAAGCAGATGCTCTGGAGCGTCGTCGGCCTGTGGCTGGTGCTGATGCTCGGGGCGATCTACCCCGTTCTCGGGCACGCCGCTCGTGAACTGTTCGGGAGCTGACACCGATGGCCACCACTGAATCCACCGCTGCCGGCATCGGCCCCGTCGAGGACGGCGCGTTCTACGGCGTCGACAACCCGGCGCCCGTCATCGAGGCCCCGCGCAAGCGCACCCGGAAGACCCCGAAGTCCACCCGGGGCAACTTCGAGATGGCCGCCTGGCTCTTCATGCGCCTGTCCGGCGTCGTCCTGGTCGTCCTGGTCCTGGGCCACCTGCTGATCCAGCTCGTCCTGGACGGCGGCGTCTCCAAGATCGGCTTCGCCTTCGTGGCCGGCCGCTGGGCGTCCCCGTTCTGGCAGGTCTGGGACCTGCTGATGCTGTGGCTCGCGATGCTGCACGGCGCCAACGGTCTGCGCACGGTCGTCAACGACTACGCGGAGCGCGCGAACACCCGGCTGTGGCTGAAGGGCCTGCTCTACACCGCCACGGTGTTCACCATCCTGCTGGGCACGCTGGTGATCTTCACCTTCGACCCGAACATCCGCTAGGCACGGGGTTGCGAGAATCATGAAGATCCACAAGTACGACACCGTCATCGTCGGCGCCGGCGGCGCCGGTATGCGCGCCGCCATCGAGTCGACGAAGCGCAGCCGCACCGCCGTGCTGACCAAGCTCTACCCCACCCGCTCCCACACGGGCGCGGCGCAGGGCGGCATGGCCGCCGCGCTCGCCAACGTGGAGGAGGACAACTGGGAGTGGCACACCTTCGACACGGTCAAGGGCGGTGACTACCTGGTCGACCAGGACGCCGCCGAGATCCTGGCGAAGGAGGCCATCGACTCGGTCCTCGACCTGGAGAAGATGGGCCTGCCGTTCAACCGGACGCCCGACGGCACGATCGACCAGCGCCGCTTCGGCGGTCACAGCCGCAACCACGGTGAGGCCCCGGTCCGCCGGTCCTGCTACGCGGCCGACCGCACCGGTCACATGATCCTCCAGACGCTGTACCAGAACTGCGTGAAGGAGGGCGTGGAGTTCTACAACGAGTTCTACGTCCTCGACCAGCTCATCACCGAGGTCGACGGCGTCAAGCGGTCGGCGGGCGTGGTGGCGTACGAGCTGGCCACCGGCGAGATCCACGTCTTCCAGGCGAAGGCCGTGATCTACGCCTCCGGCGGCTGCGGCAAGTTCTTCAAGGTGACGTCGAACGCGCACACCCTGACCGGTGACGGCCAGGCGGCCGTGTACCGGCGCGGGCTGCCGCTGGAGGACATGGAGTTCTTCCAGTTCCACCCGACCGGCATCTGGCGCATGGGCATCCTGCTGACGGAGGGCGCCCGCGGTGAGGGCGGCATCCTGCGCAACAAGGACGGCGAGCGCTTCATGGAGAAGTACGCGCCGGTCATGAAGGACCTCGCGTCCCGTGACGTCGTCTCCCGCTCGATCTACACGGAGATCCGTGAGGGCCGCGGCTGCGGTCCCGAGGGCGACCACGTCTACCTCGACCTCACCCACCTCCCGCCGGAGCAGCTGGACGCGAAGCTGCCCGACATCACGGAGTTCGCGCGCACCTACCTCGGCATCGAGCCCTACACGGACCCGATCCCGATCCAGCCCACCGCGCACTACGCCATGGGCGGCATCCCGACCAACGTCGAGGGCGAGGTCCTCAGCGACAACACGACGGTCGTGCCGGGCCTGTACGCGGCCGGCGAGGTCGCCTGCGTGTCGGTGCACGGCGCGAACCGTCTGGGCACGAACTCGCTGCTGGACATCAACGTGTTCGGCAAGCGGGCCGGCATCGCCGCCGCCGAGTACTCCCAGAAGGCGGACTACGTCGAGCTGCCGGAGAACCCGGCCGAGCTGGTCGTCGCCCAGGTGGAGCGGCTGCGGGCGTCCACGGGCACCGAGCGCGTGTCGGTCCTGCGCCGCGAGCTCCAGGAGACCATGGACGCGAACGTCATGGTGTTCCGCACGGAGCAGACGATCAAGACGGCGGTCGAGAAGATCGCCGAGCTGCGCGAGCGCTACAAGAACGTGTCGATCCAGGACAAGGGCAAGCGGTTCAACACGGACCTGCTGGAAGCCGTCGAGCTGGGCAACCTGCTGGACCTGGCCGAGGTCATGGCCATCTCCGCGCTGGCCCGCAAGGAGTCCCGCGGCGGTCACTACCGCGAGGACTACCCCAACCGCGACGACGTCAACTTCATGCGCCACACCATGGCGTACCGCGAGGTGGGCGACGACGGCACCGAGACCGTCCGTCTCGACTACAAGCCGGTCGTCCAGACCCGCTACCAGCCGATGGAGCGTAAGTACTGATGGCAACCCCGACCCTCGACAAGGCGGACGCGGCCGGCGCCCCCGAGCCCGGCTTCGCCGACTCCCCGTACATCACGGTCACCCTCCGCGTGCGCCGCTTCAACCCCGAGGTCTCGGCCGAGGCGGTGTGGGAAGACTTCCAGCTGGAGATCGACCCGAAGGAGCGCGTCCTCGACGCCCTCCACAAGATCAAGTGGGAGGTCGACGGCACCCTCACCTTCCGCCGTTCCTGCGCCCACGGCATCTGCGGCTCGGACGCCATGCGGATCAACGGCAAGAACCGTCTGGCGTGCAAGACGCTGATCAAGGACATCAACCCCGCGAAGCCGATCACGGTCGAGGCCATAAAGGGCCTGACGGTCCTGAAGGACCTGGTCGTCGACATGGAGCCGTTCTTCCAGGCGTACCGCGACGTGATGCCCTTCCTGATCACGAAGGACACCAACGAGCCGACGCGCGAGCGCTTCCAGACCGCGGAGGACCGCGAGCGCTTCGACGACACCACCAAGTGCATCCTGTGCGCGGCGTGCACGTCGTCCTGCCCGGTGTTCTGGAACGACGGGCAGTACTTCGGCCCCGCGGCGATCGTCAACGCCCACCGCTTCATCTTCGACTCGCGTGACGAGGCGGGCGAGCAGCGGCTGGAGATCCTGAACGACAAGGACGGCGTCTGGCGCTGCCGTACGACGTTCAACTGCACGGACGCCTGCCCGCGTGGCATCGAGGTCACGAAGGCGATCCAGGAGGTGAAGCGGGCGCTGATCACGCGCCGCTTCTGACGCCGGCCTCCGGCACGCCGTTTCGAGGGCCCCGTTTCCCGGTTTCCGCCGGGAAACGGGGCCCTTCGGCGTGCCCGTTCCACGATCGGGTGAACGTGATCAAGAAGGACACCGACGGGCCGCCCGGCCTACGATGATGCTCTCGACACCAGCCCCGAGGAGGCACGCGATGTCCGCTGCATCCGTCGAGCAGCCCTACGCCGACGAGCCGTTCTCCCTGACGGCCATCGCCGACGAGATCATGGAGCGTCATCCGGGCTACCGCGTCGAGATCATCGGAGGCCACCTCCTCGTGACACCGTCACCGGATGCCCCGCACGCCCGCGCCCTGACGAAGCTCATGCGACCGTTCATCGCAGCAGGGCTCGACGACGGGGACAGCGAGGTCCTCCAGAACGTCGGGCTGTGGCTGCCGACGGGCGCGGAGGACTACGCGATCCCCGACCTCGTGATCGTCGACGCCGACATCGACGACCACTTCGTGGAGAACAACGCGTACGACCCCGGCTGCTTCCGTCTGGTCCTGGAAGTGACCTCGGGGAACTGGAAGGACGACCTCAGGACGAAGGTCGCCGCCTACGCCCAGGCGAAGGTGCCCGTCTACGTCGTCGTCGACCGCAAGCACCAGCGTGTCCACGTCCTCACCGAGCCGGTCGTGGGCGGCTACGACAAGCACCAGTTCTACGCGCCCGGCCAGTCCGTGACACTGCCCGACGTCATCGGCGCCAAGGTCACATTGGAGGCCGCCGAGATCCTCGCGGCCGGCCGCCCCAAGAAGAGCGAGTGAGCCGGGCTCACCGCGACGCGTACCACTGCGGGTCGTCGCCGAGCCGCCGGCGCGGGTCTTCGCGCACGCGGGGCCGCCGGGCTTGACGCCGACGCAGGGCGAGGAGACGGGATCGATCCCGTCCTCCGGCCGGGTGACCCGCGGGTCCCGCTCCGGTCCCGTCCCGCGGGATGCCCGTGCGCCGGTACCTAATGTGACCGCATGTCAGACGATCAGTCGTACGACCTGCTCGGGTTCGACCACGTGCTGCTGCCGGTCGGCGACCTCGGCGACGCCGTGGGCTTCTACGAGCGGGCGGGTTTCACGGTGGCGTTCCGGTTCGACGAGGGCGGCATCGCCTCGCTGAAGGCCGGGGGCGAGACCCCCGGCGTCCTGCTGCGGCGGGAGGAGGCGCTGGCGCACCGGCCGCCGCCGTGGCCGGCCACCCGCGTGTGGCTGGAGGTGCCGGACGCGCGGGCGACGGCCGGGCGGCTGGCCGCGGCCGGCATCCCCCCGCTCGACGCGCCGTTCGCCGGGGCCACCGGGTGGACGGTCGAGATCGCCGACCCGTGGGGGAACGTCCTGGGGTTCACGGACTACTCCAAGCGCCCCGAGCTGGCCAGGCGTTAGAGGTCGCGTCTGCACCCGCCCCCCATGTTGAACATGTTCAAAAGCAGGGCTACAGTCATCCCTGACAGCGTTTTGAACGCGTTCAAGAAAAGGTGGGGAACATGGACCGCACGGTCATCGCCTACGTCGTCTACCTGATCGTCAGCATCGGCCTGACGATCTGGGTGGCCAGGACCCTCAGCAGCAACGGACGGGCCTTCCTCGCCGACGTGCTCCAGGGGAACGAGAAGCTCGCCGACGCCGTGAACCATCTGCTGGTGGTCGGCTTCTACCTGGTCAACCTCGGCTTCGTCGCCCTCTACCTGAGCGGCGACGACACCATCGAGAACGCCCGGGGCGTCTTCGAGGCCCTGTCGACGAAGCTGGGCGTGGTGCTGCTGGTGCTCGGGGCGCTGCACCTGGCCAACGTGTACGTGCTGAACCGGATCCGGCGGCGCGGGGTCATGGAGCGCGAGCAGGTGCCGCCGGTCGGCCCGCAGGGCTGGACGGCCCCGCAGGCGCCGGCGACCGGGGCGTGAGCACCGTGACGGCCCCCGCGGCCGGCCGGGACGACCGGGACGCCCGCCGCGTCCCGGTCCGCCGGCTCACCGTCCTCTACGACGCCGAGTGCTCCCTGTGCCGGTTCGTGCGCGAGTGGCTGGGCCGCCAGCCGCAGCTCGTTCCGCTGGAGTTCGTGCCGGCGGGCTCCGCCGAGGCGTACGCCCGCCATCCCGGCCTCGACCACCGCGCCACCCTCGGCGAGATCACCGTCGTCGGCGACGCCGGCCAGGTCTACCGGGAGGCCGCCGCCTGGATCGTCACCCTGTGGGCGCTGCGCGAGCACCGCCCGCTGGCCCACCGGCTGTCCACCCCCGCCGGGACGAAGGTCGCGCGGGCGGCCGTGCTGTCCGCCGCGAAGTGGCGGCAGGGACGGGAGCGCGGCGGCGCCGGCTGGGGCGGGGGCGTCTACCGGCGCGGCGACGGGTGGACGTACGACCCGTTCGGCGGCTGGACCTACCACGCCCCCACCTGTGCCGACGGCCACTGCGCCACTGACTAGGCTCTCGTCCGTGCCCGCTGACAACGACGGCCCCGCCGAGGCCGCTTCCCCGCCCCCCTCCCGCGAGGGCGCTCCCGCGTCCAAGTCCGAGCAGACGCGCGCGCTGATCCTGGAGACCGCGATGCGGCTGTTCCAGGAGCGCGGCTACGACCGGACGACGATGCGGGCCATCGCCCAGGAGGCCGGGGTCTCGGTCGGCAACGCGTACTACTACTTCGCCGGCAAGGAGCACCTGATCCAGGGCTTCTACGACCGGCTGGCCGCGGAGCACCGGGAGGCCGTGCGGGACATCCTCGCGCGGGAGACGAGCCTGGAGGCCCGGCTGGCGGGGGTGCTGCGGACCTGGCTGGACGTGGCGAAGCCCTACCACGAGTTCGCCGTCCAGTTCTTCAAGAACGCGGCGGACCCGGACAGTCCGCTCAGCCCGTTCTCCGCCGAGTCGGAGCCCGCGCGCTTGCAGGCCATCGCCGTCCACCGGGAGGTCCTCGCGGGCTCGAAGGCCAAGGTGCCCGAGGAGCTGCGGGAGGTGCTGCCCGAGCTGATGTGGCTCTCGCAGATGGGCCTCGTCATGTACTGGATCTACGACCGCACGGAAGGGCGCGAGCGCAGCTACCGGCTGGCCGGGCGGGGGGCGCGGCTGACCGCGCGGGGCGTGGCGCTGGCCCGGTTCCGGATCCTGCGGCCGCTCGTGCTGGAGGTGCACGAGCTGTTCACGGACTTCCTGCCCGGCATGACCAACGTCCCGCCCGCCCCCGCCGGCGCGGCCCCGCAGGAGGAGGCCGCCGAGGGCGGGGACGGGCGGGACGGCGACGGGCGGAACGGGGACGCGCGGGACGGGGGCAGCGGCGACGCGGGCGGCGGGGCCGCCGGGGTGTGACCGGCGGCGGCCCCGTCGGCGGTCAGTTCACCGCGTCGAGTTCGTCCTCGGTGAGTTCCACGTCGTAGACCAGCGGCTGCGCCGCGACCGTCAGCCGCCGGGCCTGCGCGGCCGACGGGGAGGCCGTCGTCGCCAGCAGATACGTCCCCGGGCCGGGCACCGAGAGGATGTAGGAGCCGTCGGCGAGCGAGGTCACGCGGTCCAGGCGGCGGCCGCCCGTCGTCATGAGCGTCATCGTCGCTCCCTCGACGGGTTCGCCGGCCGCGTCCCGGACGAAGCCGTGGACGGCGGAGGCGGGACCGCCGTCCGCCCCGGCGGGCGCCTCGTGCGGCTCGTCCTCCTTCGGCTCCACCGCCAGGTGCGGCAGTCGCCGCTCCAGCCATCGCGGCAGCCACCAGTTGGAGTCGCCCAGCAGGTGCATCGCGGCCGGGACGAGGGCCGTGCGCAGCACGAACGCGTCCAGCGCGACGGCCGCCGCGAGGCCGACGCCCGCCATCGCCGCGCCGGAGTCGCCGCTGAGCACGAACGCGAGGAACACGCACACCATGATCAGGGCGGCCGAGTTGATGACCCGGCTGGTCTCCGCCAGGCCCACCCGGACCGCCCGCGCGTTGTCCCGGGTGTGGACCCATTCCTCGTGCATCCGGCTGACCAGGAAGACCTGGTAGTCCATCGACAGGCCGAACAGCAGGGACAGCATGATGACCGGCAGGAAGGCGTTGATCGGGCCCTCCTTGCCGAGGCCGAGCAGGTCCAGTCCCCAGCCCCACTGGAAGACCGCGACGAGGACGCCGAAGGAGGCCGCGGCCGCGATCAGGTTCATCACCGCGGCCGTCAGCGGCACCACCAGGGACCGGAAGGCGACCAGCAGCAGCAGGAAGCCCAGCCCGATGATGGTGGCGATGAACAGGGGCAGCCGGTCGCCGGTGACGGTCGCGAAGTCCTTGGAGACCGCCGTGACGCCGCCCACGTGCGCCGTCACCCCGGCCCGCGGGACGACGTCGTCGCGCAGCCGGTCGATCAGGGCGTCCGTCTCCTTCGACTGGGGCGAGGTGGTGGGGACGACCTGGATCACGGTGACGCCGTGCGCGGGCGGCAGCGCGGCCACCCGGGCGACGCCGGGAGCGCCCTCGACGCCCTTGACGAGAGCGGTGGCGTCACCGCCGTCCACGACCACCTGGAGCGGGCCGTTGAAGCCCGGCCCGAAGCCCTCGGCGAGCAGGTCGTAGGCCTTGCGGGTGGTGGCGGCCCCGTCGTCGTTGCCCTGGTCGGTCGCGCCGAGGCGCAGCGAGAGCACGGGAAGGGCGAGGACGGCCATGACGACGACCGCGATCGCCGCGATCGCCCTGGGGCGGCGCTGCACCCCCGCCGACCAGCGGACCGCGGGGGTGCCGGCCTTCTCCGGCTCCGGGCCCGACGCGGTCAGCCGCCCGCGCTGCCCGCGGCTGAGCACGCGCACGCCGAGGAAGCCCAGCAGCGCGGGCAGCAGCGTGGTGGCGGCGAGGACGCTCAGCACCACCGTCAGGGACGTGCCGATGACGACGCCGTCCAGGAAGCGCAGGTTCGTCACCAGCATCCCGGCGAGCGCGATGCACACCGTGCCGCCCGCGAACAGCACCGCCCGGCCCGAGGTGTTCAGGGCGGTGACCGCCGAGTCCTCCGGGTCCAGGCCGCGCAGGACGCCCTTGCGGTGCCGGGTGACGATGAACAGGGCGTAGTCGATGCCCACGCCCAGGCCGATCAGGGAGGACAGCAGCGGGGCCAGGTCGGGGATGTCGGTGACGTGGCTGAGCAGCTGGGTCGAGAACAGGCCCATGCCGACGCCGAAGACCGCCACGGCCAGCGGCAGCAGCATCGCGAAGAGGGAGCCGAAGGCGAGGAAGAGCACGACGGCGGCCGCCGCGAGGCCGACCATCTCGGCCAGGCCGGTGGGCGGCTCCTGCACCCGCTGGATGGCCTGGCCGCCCAACTCCACCTCCAGTCCGTCGCGTTGGACGCCCCGCGCGGTGTCGACGACGTCCTGGACCAGTTCCTTGGGCACCGCGTTCGCCTGCTCGGTGAAGGTGATCTGGGCGTAGGCGATCCGGCCGTCCCGCGACACCTGCGCGGCCGCCCCCGCATAGGGGCTGGTGACGCCGCCGACGCCCGTCATCCGCGCGATGTCGTCAAGGGCGGGCTGGACCCTCGACCGCACGTCCTGGTCGCGGACCGAGCCCTCGTCGACCTTCCACACGACCGTGTCGGTGTCGCCCGCGCGCGCGGGGAACGCCTTCTCCATCAGGTCGTACGCCTTCTTGGAGTCCGTGTCGGGGAGGGAGAAGACGTTCGCGTAGTCCGTGCCCGCCGCCGAGGCCGAGAACCCCAGGCCCGACAGCGCCCCCACCCACACCAACAGGACCACCAGCCGATGCCGGTAGCACCAGCGCGCCAATGCCGCCACGATCGCCACTCCTCACACGGTTTCGACAGGTCCCCCGGGTCCTGGCACCAGGATCGGCCGCGCCGGGCGGCCCGGCCCAGGCGACGGCCGTGACTCTCAAGGAACTCCAAAGCGCGAACCGGCCCCCGGCCCCGCCGGGGCGCCGATACTGGGGGCATGACGAAGGCCGCGGGCACCGTGCTGGTCGTGGAGGACGAACCGAGCATCGCGGACGTCCTCGCCATCGCCCTGCGCTACCACCGCTTCGAGGTGATGACCGCGGGCGGCGTCCGCGAGGCCCTCGCGCTCGCCGAGCGCACCCGGCCCGACGTGGCGCTGCTCGACGTGATGCTGCCCGACGGCGACGGGCGGGCGCTGGGGCGCGAACTGCGCGGCCGCAGGCCCGGCCTGGCGCTGGTGTTCCTCACCGCGCGCGACGCGCCCGCCGAGATCGTCGGCGCGCTCGGCTTCGGCGACGACTACATCACCAAGCCGTTCGACATCGACGTCGTCGTCGCGCGGATCACCGCCGTGCTGCGCCGCACCCGGCCGGCCGACGTCCTCCCCCAGCGGCCGCCGCTGCGCTACGGCGACCTGGAGCTGGACGAGACGACGTACAGCGTGCACCGCGCGGGCCGCTCGGTCGAGCTGACGCCCACCGAGTACGCGCTGCTGCGCTTCCTGGTGCGCAACGGCGGCCGCATCGTGCCCAAGGAGCAACTCCTGCGCCACGTCTGGCAGTACGAGCACACGCCGCCGGAGTCGACGGTCGTCGAGACCTACATCAGCTATCTGCGGCGCAAGCTGGACGCCCTGGGACCGCCGGTGATCACCACCCGGCGGGGCGTGGGATACGGGCTGGCGTGAGGCGGGCGCACCGGCACGGGATCCACTCGCTGCGGGCCAAGCTGACCATGGCCAACGTGGCGCTGCTGGCGCTCGGCATCGTCGCCGCGACCGCCGTCAGCCTCATGGCGATGCGGCACTACCTGCTGGGCCAGATCGACTCCGAGCTGACCAAGACCCGCACCTCGCTGGGGAGTTCGCAGCTCACCCTGCGCCAGATCGACTCGCTCAGCGTGCTGGGCTTCGTCCGCGACCGGCTGGTGCCCGAGTACTCTGCTGACCGGCCGGCGCCCGACTCGGTGTTCACCGCCGTCGACCGCCGGGGCGAGGCCGTGGCCCTGTTCGGCGTGCGGCCGACCGAGGCGCAGCTCGGGCTCGCGGACGCCGTCACGGACCCCGGCGCGCTCGCCCGCGACCTCGACCCGCGCGACGTGACCGTGCACGGTGCGGCGTACCGGGTGACGGCGACCCGGCTGTCCGACGGCTCGTACGTCCTGCTGGCCACCTCGACGGACGCCCTCCACAAGGGCATCGCGAAGGCCCTGCGGCTCGATCTCGCGGTGGGCACCCTGCTGCTGGCCCTGCTCGCCTGTCTGACGCTGTTCAGCGTGCGCCGGCGGATGCGGCCGCTGGAGGACATGGTGGAGACGTCGTCGGCGATCGCCGAGGGCGACCTGACCCTGCGCGTGCCGTCCAGTCACCACCCCACCCAGGAGGTCGAGCAGCTGCGGCTGGCCCTGAACTCGATGCTCCACCAGGTGGAGACGGCGTACCGCACGCGCGAGCGCAGCGCGGCCCAGCTGCGCCGGTTCGTCGCCGACGCCTCGCACGAGCTGCGCACCCCGCTGTCGGCGATCCGCGGCTACCTCCAGCTGTACGACCAGGGGATGCTGCGCGAGCCGGAGGAGCGGAGGAGGGCGTGGGACCGGATGAACGGCGAGGTGGACCGGATGGGCCGGCTCGTCGACGAACTGCTCACCCTGGCCCGGCTGGACCAGCGGCCGGAGCTGCGGCTGCGCAACGTCGACGTGTGCCGGCTCGCGCGGGACGCGGCGCAGGACCTGCGGGCGCAGCAGCCGCAGCGGCCGGTCACGGTGGAGGCGGACGGGTCGGTGCTGGTGCGGGCCGACGAGTCGGGGCTGCGGCAGGTGCTGGGCAACCTGGTGGCCAACGTCCGCACCCACACCGCCGCGGACGTGCCGGTGCGGCTCGGCGTGCGGCGCGCGGACGGGGTGGTGCGGGTGTCCGTCGAGGACAAGGGGCGGGGGCTGGGCCCGGAGGACGCGGCCCGCGTCTTCGACCGCTTCTTCCGGGCGGGCGGCGGCGCCGGCAGCGGGCTCGGGCTGGCGATCGTGCAGGGCGTGGTCGAGGCCCACGGCGGCGAGGTGGCGGTGCGCACGGCGCCGGGCGAGGGCTTCGAGGTGACGGTGGCCCTGCCGTCCCGGCCCCGCACCTGCGCCTGACCGGCGCGGGGCCGCCCGGGGCCGGCGGGGGCCCCGAGCGCGCTCCGGTCGCGGGCCGGGCAGCGGCCCGGTCCGCGGCCCGGGTCGCGGTTCTCACCGCCGGGGCGGGTCAGATCCAGTCGAGCTTCCACAGGCGGAACACGCCGTTGCCGTCCGCGAGGTACTGGCCGCCGCCGACGTCGTCGATGGTGACGACGTACTCCTTGCGCTGCCACAGCGGGATGAGCGGTACGTCGTCGGCGACGGCCTGCTGGAGGCCGCGGAAGTCGTCGGCGGACAGGCCGCGGTCGGCGAAGCGGCGGCTGTCGGCGATGTAGCGGTCGACGGCCTTGTCGCTGTAGCCGGTGTTCATGGTGGAGCCGGTGCCGACGAGCGGGGCGGTGAAGGTGTCCGGGTCGGGGTAGTCGGCGACCCAGCCCACGGCGTACGCGTCGAGCTTGCCGGTGGCCCACCGCTTCTGGAAGGCGGTCCACTCGTAGCCCTTGACGTTCACCCTGAACAGGCCGCTCGCCTCCAGCTGCCGCTTCAGCTCCGCCGCCTCGGCCGCCGCCGCGCCGCTGCCCAGGCCGTAGCCGTAGGTGAACGTCACCGGGATGCTCACGCCGGCCTTCTCCAGGAGCTTGCGCGCCTTCTGGGCGTTCCGGTTCGGGTAGCTGTCGAAGAAGGACGTGGTGTGACCGGTGATGCCGGCCGGGATGAGCGAGTACAGCGGCTCGACCGTCCCGTCGTACACGGTCGACGCGAGCCGCTCGCGGTCGATCAGCCAGGCCATCGCCCGGCGGACGTCCGTGTCGTGCAGCGGCGAGCCGGAACGGGTGTCGAAGTACAGGTTGCGGGTCTCGGAGCTGTCGGCCTCGGTCACCCGCTGGCCGGGGTCGCTGGCGTTGAGGGCGGCGAGGGCGGCGGGCGGCAGCTGCCGGGTGGCGGCGTCGACCTCCTTGGCCTGCCAGGCCTTCTCCAGGGCCTCCGGGTCGGCGTAGTACCGCAGTTCCACGGGCGCGCCGGTGCCGACCGCGCCCTTGTAGCGCGCGTTGGGCGTGAGTTCGGCCTTCTTGCCCTTGGTGTAGCCGGTCAGCTCGTACGGGCCGGTGCCGTCGACGCCGTCGCCGGTGCGCAGGGCGTCGGCCGGGTAGCGGGTGCGGTCGACGATCGACCCGGCTCCGGTGGCCACCTTGAACGGGAAGGTGGCGTCGGGCGACCCCAGGTGGAAGGTGACGGTCAGCCCCTTGGCGGAGACCGACTTCAGGGTCGAGAACAGGGACGCCGGACCGACGTCCGCGTTGATCTTCTTGACCCGGTCGAAGGAGAACTTCACGTCCTCGGCGGTCACCTCGTCGCCGTCGGCGAAGGTGAGGTCGTCGCGCAGTTCGCAGGTGTACGTCGTCAGGCTGCCCTTCGCGAAGGAGCAGCCGCGGGCCGCGTCCGGCACGGGCGAGACGCCGCCCGGCTCGTACGTCAGCAGCGACTGGAAGACGTTGCTGAACAACGCCCAGGATCCGGCGTCGTAGGCGCCCGCCGGGTCGAGCGAGGTGACGGTGTCCGTGGTGCCGACCGTGATGGTCGCCTCGTTGTTCCCCTTCGACGGCAGCAACTGCCAGCCGCCCGCTCCGATCACCGCGAGAACCAGCAGTGAACCTTTTCAGCGTTGCCTCTCCAGGGTGAGGACGGCTTTGGCGATGACGGTCATGCGGTTGGGGCTGATGCGGGATCTGCGGAAGATCTGCCAGGACTTGAGCCGGGCCATGCCGCGTTCGACGGGTGCCCTGGCGGCGGAGAGGGCCCGGTTCCTGGTCCGGTCGGTGAAGGTGAGTTCACCGTGGGGCGGGCGGCGCTTGGCGGTGGTGACCCAGTCACCGGCGCCGATGTAGGCCATGTCGGCGAGGACCGGGACGCCCTGCCGCTCGCAGATCCGGAGGATCTTGTGGGTGCGGGCGGCGGTCAGGTCGTGGGTCCGGCCCGGCAGCGCTGGGGACAGCCACAGGATCTCGCCGGCCGGATCGGTGACGACCTGCACGTTCACCCCGTGCCGTTTGTGTTTCGCCGAGTAGTCGGCCCGGCCGTCGCCGACGCGGTCGCACTCGGCGAGCGTGCCGTCCAGGAGGGCGAAGTCCGGGTCGTGCTCGCGCAGCGTCTTCAGCAGGCCCGGTGCCTGCTCGGCGAGCAAGCCGGTGACGGAGGTGATGTAGGCGTGGGCGGTGCCGACGGATATCCCGAAGGCCGCGGCGATGCGGGCGAGGGTGTCATGCCGGCGCAGGTACACGAGTGCGACGAGCGCACGGCGGTGCGGCGGGAGTTTGCACCGCCGGTCACCCTCGCGGGTGACGATGAGCATCGTGACCCACTCGACCAGGGCGTGAGGCAGGTCGAGTGCGGCAGGATACGGAACCAACAGGGCTCCTGTGCTGCTGAGTTGAGACGTTGAACACCTCTCTCAACGGCACGGGAGCCCTGTCCGTTGCGCACCCCGACCTTCACACCGCTCCGTCACCCGATCGGTGGCCACACTGAAAACGCTCAGTGTCAAGAGAATCCGCATGCGAACAGATCGCATGGTGGTGTCCTGCCTCCCCAGGCCGCAAGACGGGCCCAAGCCACAAAAAAGCGCCGCTCCCCTTGGCGGCGGGCTCACCTAATCACAGGAGTTTCGGGTGGCGGAAGAGGATTCTGGCGAGATGAGAAAGAACTTACCGTCGGGGTGTTTGCGCCGGGTTTCACAGGGTGTTCGCAGGCCGTGTTCTCCGGTCAGGAGTCAGCGGGTGGCGGCCAGTTGGACGACGGTGATGTCGGAGGGGGCGCCCACGCGCGTGGGCGGACCCCAGGCGCCCGCGCCCCGGGACACGTACAACTGCGTGTCGCCGTAGCGCTCCAGGCCCGCGACGGTGGGGTTGGCGGCCTTCGCGAGGAGGCTGCCGGGCCACAACTGGCCGCCGTGGGTGTGTCCCGAGAGCTGGAGGTCGACGCCGTGGCGTACGGCGTCGTGGATCTGGACGGGCTGGTGGGCGAGGAGCACGCACACGCGTGCCGGGTCGCGGCCGCCGAGGGCCCGGGCGAAGTCGGGGCCCTGGCCCTCGCTCTCGCCGGCGATGTCGTTCACTCCGGCCAGGTCGAACCAGGGCAGCTCGGTGCGGGCGTTCTCCAGCGGGTCCAGCCCGAGCCGGCGCACCTCCTCGACCCACTGCCCGGCGCCGGAGAAGTACTCGTGGTTGCCGGTCACGAAGTAGGTGCCGTGCCGGGCCCGCAGCCCGGCCAGCGGGGCGGCGGCCGGGCCCAGGTCCTTGACGCTGCCGTCGACGAGGTCGCCGACGACGGCGATCAGGTCGGGCTGCGTTCCGTTGACCGTGTCGACGACCTTCTGCGCGAAACCCCGCCCGAGCACCGGGCTCAGGTGGATGTCGCTGACGACGGCGATGCGGTAGCCGTGGGCGGCGCGCGGCAGCTTGGCCAGGGGCACGGTCACCCGCTTGACGCGGGGGCCGCGCAGCACGCCGTAGGTGCCGTAGCCGACCGTGCCCGCGGCGGCCGCGGCCGCCGTCCCGGCCACCACGCGGGAGACGAACAGCCGCCGGGAGGGATCCGGCGTCGCCGCGGACGGGGGCGCCGGGGGCGTCACGGAAGCGGCCTCGCCCGCGGGCCGCGTGCCCACCGGGAGGGGCTCGGGCCGGGCGGGGGCCGCGGACGCCCCGGCGGGCGCGCCGGTCCGGGCGCGCCGCTCCAGGAGGCGGCGCAGCAGCGGCCGCAGGGCCTCGCCCGCGAGCACGGCGAGCAGCAGGTAGACCGAGAGGGCCAGCCACAGGAAGCCGGGCCAGGCCAGGACCCGCTGGAGCGGGAAGGGCGCGCCGGCGCGTTCGGCGGCCAGGGCGCCGATGGCCAGCGCCCAGCCGCCCGCGAGCAGCGCGGCGCCGGCGCGGCGCGTGCGGCCGGGGCCGCGGGTCGTGTCGCGGAACAGGCGCAGCCACAGGTACCGGTTGGCGGCGGCCAGGAGGGTGAGGGCGAGCAGTGCGAGGACGACCGGCACCGCTATGCCGTCCGGTGGAGTGCGCGCAGACCACGCAACCCGATGGCTCCGACGGCCGTCCCCAGGAGGAAGGAGACGACGGCGAGCGTGAGGTGCACCCAGAAGTAGGCCGTGGGGCGGCCGTCGTCGAAGGCGAGTCCGCTGCCGTCCTTGACCAGGTTCTTGACGAAAGTGATCCAGATGATCCAGCTCCACACCCCGAAGGCGAGCAGGAACCAGCAGAGGCGGCGGCTGAGCGTCATGCGTTCAGTATCGCCGCCCGGTGTCCTGATCCGTGACCGGGGTGGGGAGGGCGGCGGGACTTCCCGTCGCGCGCCGGGTAATTTCTCCGTCGTGCCCGCACCCATGAACCGGACCGCCAGGCGTGCCCTGCTGGTCACCTCCGCGACCCTCGCGTCCCTCGCGCTGACCGCGCCCGTCTCGCTCGCCGCGCCGAAGCCGTCGCCGTCGCCGGCGGCGTCCGGTGCGCCGTCCGCGCCGCCGAAGGGCTCGCCCCCGGCCTCGCCGACGGGCGGCCCGTCGGTCACTCCCCCGCCGGGCATGTCGACCGTGGGCGGCACGAGGCTCGGGCAGGCCGGGACGCAGGTGGCGATCGCGGGCGGTGCGCCGGTGCTGCCCAAGGACCTCACGGCGCGCTCGTGGATCGTCGCGGACGCCGAGTCGGGCGACGTGCTGGCCTCGCACAACGCGCACTGGCGGCTGCCCCCGGCGAGCACGATGAAGATGCTGTTCGCCGACACCGTCCTGCCGAGGTTCCCCAAGAACACCGTGCACAAGGTGGACCCGAAGGACCTGGCCGGCATGGGAGAGGGGTCCAGCCTCGTCGGGATAAAGGAGGGCGAGACGTACACGGTCCACGACCTGTGGCTCGGCGTCTTCCTGCGCTCCGGCAACGACGCCGTGCACGTGCTGTCGGCGATGAACGGCGGTGTGGCGGCGACCGTCGAGGAGATGAACGAGCACGCCGGTGAACTCCAGGCCCTGGACACGCACGTCGTCTCCCCGGACGGCTACGACGCCCCCGGCCAGGTGTCCTCGGCGTACGACCTGACCCTGTTCGCGCGTTCGGGTCTTCAGAAGGCCGACTTCCGGGAGTACTGCTCGACGGTCTCGGCCAAGTTCCCCGGCGAGACGACGAAGAACAAGAAGGGGAAGATCTCCCGCGGGTCCTTCGAGATCCAGAACACCAACCGGCTGCTGAGCGGCGACTACGACATCACGCAGTACCCGGGGATCGCGGGCGTGAAGAACGGCAACACCACCAACGCGGGCGCCACCTTCACCGGGGTCGCCGAACGCAACGGCAAGGTGCTGCTGGTGACGGTCATGAACCCGTCGAAGACGGACCACAACGAGGTCTACAAGGAGGCCGCGGCCCTGCTCGACTGGGGCTTCCAGGCCGACGGCAAGGTGACGCCGGTGGGCGAGCTGGTCCGGCCGCAGGGCGTGCACGGCAGTGCGCAGCCCGGCGCGAACCCGTCGTCCGCCGTGGAGGGCGGTCAGGCCGGCGGCGCGGGGAACGTGTCGCACAGGCCGGTCGCGGGCGCGGTGGCCGGCGGCGGCTCGGGCGGGATGTGGACCGCGCTGGCGGTCACCGGCGGTCTGCTGGCGCTGCTCGCGGGCGGCGCGTTCCTGGTCAACCGCCGGTGGCCGCTGCCGGACCTGGTACGACGCCGTCGCTGACGTCGGCGTCGCGGGAGCCGTCGGGCGCGCTGCCCGTCGCCGTCCAGGCCGCGCAGTACAGGACCAGCTTCGAGGTGAAGTTGATCCACAGCAGCAGGGCGATGGGCACGCCGAACGCGCCGTACATGCTCTTGGCGGCCACGCCCTGCATATAGCCGCTGAGCAGCAGCTTCAGCAGTTCGAAGCCGACGGCGCCGATGAGGGCGGCGACGACCAGGCGGCGCCGGGTCGGTTCGACGCCGGGCAGCAGCGTCAGGACGTACAGCAGCAGGAGGAAGTCGGCGAGCACGGCGACGGAGAACGCGGCGACGCGCAGCAGGACGCTGCCCCAGCCGGCCCGGTCGATGCCCAGCTCGTCGGTGATCCAGCCGACCAGGGCCGAGGCGAGGGTGGAGATGGCGATGGTCAGCAGCAGCGCGCCGCCGAGGCCGACGAGGACGCCGGCGTCCTTGGCCTTGGCGAGGACGGGGTTCTCGTCCTTGTCGGGGCACTCCCACACCGCGCGCAGGCAGTCCCGCATCTGGCCGACCCAGCCGATGCCGGTGAGCAGCAGGATCGCGCCGGCGATGGAGCCGACGGTGCCGGCGTTCTGGACGAGGCTGTGGACGTCGAGCTGGTCGGAGATGCCGGGGACCTGGTCGGCGATCTTGTCCTGGAGTTCCTGCTGCTGGGAGTCGCTGAGCGTGGCGGCGGCGACGGCCGCGGCGACGGTGAGCAGCGGGAAGAGGGCGACGAAGCTGACGAAGGTCATGGCGGCGGCCAGCCGCGTCCACTTGACCCGGTCCAGGCGCTCGTACGACCGCCACGCGTGCGTGGCCATGAGGCGCGCGATCCACGGCCCGACGCCGGGGAGCTTCTTCAGCCAGTCCATGACCCCACTCTGCCCTGCTGGGCGCGGCTGACGCCGAAGTCCGCGGGCCGGGTGCGGCGCGGGCCGCGGGACGGTCGCCGCCGGGGCGGTGCGGCGGCCTACCAGTCGGCCACCGCGAGCCCGTACATGGCGAGCCAGGCCAGGGCGATGAGGGCGAGGGCGCGGTCGCCGAGGACGACGTCCTCGGGTTCTCCGGCGGCGCCCCGGTCGGCGAAGACCGCGTAGCGCAGGACGGCCAGGACGAAGGCGACGACGGACAGCTGACGCCAGGGCAGCACGCCGGTGTGCGCGACGCCGCCCTCCTCCAGGGCCCACAGGCAGTAGCCGAGGACGGCGACCCCGGCGGCCAGCTGCCAGACGAAGCGCAGGTAGCCGGTGGTGTACTCGGTGAGCAGCGCGCGGGTGGCGCCCGCGTGTCCGGCCATCTGCACGGCCTCGGAGTAGCGCTTGGCGGCGACCATGAACAGCGCGCCGAAGCCGGTGGTGATCAGGAACCAGCGGGACAGGGGGATGCCGAGGGCGAGTCCGCCGGCCGTGGCCCGCATCAGGAAGCCGGTCGTGACGACGACGAGGTCGAGGACCAGGACGTGCTTCAGGCGCAGGCAGTAGGCCAGTTGCACGACCAGGTAGGCGGCCAGGAGCGCGGCGACGGCGGGGTTGGCGAGCCGGGCCGCGGCGAGCGGTGCGAGGACCGCGAGGGCGCCGCCGACGGCGTACGCGAGGGGCGCGGGGACCTGTCCGGCGGCGACCGGTCGGTGGCGTTTGGCGGGGTGGGCGCGGTCGGCCTCGGCGTCGCGGGCGTCGTTGACCAGGTAGACGGCGGCCGAGCAGGCGGTGAACAGGACGAAGACGAGGGCGAGTTGGGCGGCGGTGTGCAGGCCGGCGAGCCGGCCCGCGGCGGCGGGGGCGGCGACGACCAGGACGTTCTTGACCCACTGCCGTGGGCGGGCGGTGCGCAGGAGGCCGCCGAGGAGGGTGCCGGGGCGCACCGGCGGCCGGGGCGGCCGCGGGGGGTGGGTGCGCTGCCGGTGCAGCAGGGCCTCAGCCACGTCGCCCTCCCGCCGTCGTCCGGCGTGCCCCGAGGCTCGCGGTGAGGACGCCCAGGGCGGCGCCGGCCGCCACGTCGGAGGGGTAGTGGACGCCGGCGACGAGCCGGGACAGGCACATCGCGGCGGCCAGCGGCGGGACGGCGTACGCGCCGAGCGCGCCGTAGGCGACGGCGGCGGCGCCCGCGGCGGCGGCGTGCGAGCTGGGGAAGGAGTGCCGGCCGGCGGTGCGCACCAGGGGCTCGACGTGCCGGGGGCGCGGGCGGCGGACGATCCGCTTCAGGCCCATGCCGGCGAGGTGCGCGCCGGCGGTGAGCGCGGTGGCGCGCAGCCAGGCGGCGCGGCGCGGGGAGTCGGCGACGGCCCCGGCGGCGCCCACCGCGAGCCACAGGGCGCCGTGCTCGCCGGCCCGGGACAGGGCGCGGGCGGCGCGGGCCACGCCCGGGTGGGCGGCGCGGGCGTGCACCGCGGAGAGGATCCGGTGGTCGAGGCCGCTCGGGCCACCCGGCGCGCCAATTCGTCCCGTTTCATCCAGTTCGTCCATGTGGACCCACTGTTCACGCCGACCTCGCCGGAACCCCGGCAATATGGGGCGGCATCCCATTAATC
The DNA here is from genome assembly GCF_036226605.1 of Streptomyces sp. NBC_00704. Lineage (NCBI taxonomy): Bacteria > Bacillati > Actinomycetota > Actinomycetes > Kitasatosporales > Streptomycetaceae > Streptomyces > Streptomyces sp. NBC_00704. The sequence goes on along the minus strand of NZ_CP109000.1, from coordinate 4,994,587 downwards.
ACCCATTTCGGGGATGATTAGGAGGTTTAGCAACTACTCGCTCACATAGGGGCGATACGGTCGCCCCCATGCCTGCCGAGACCGTTTCCGAGACAGTTTCCGTCACGGGATGGGGCCGCACGGCCCCCACCGTCGCGCGGGTGATCCGCCCCCGGACCTATCCCGAGGCCGTCGCGGCCGTCCGGGACTGCGGCGCCCGGGGCGCCATCCCCAGGGGCCTGGGGCGGGCCTACGGGGACGCGGCGCAGAACGCGGGCGGCACGGTCGTCGACGTCACCGGACTGGACCGCATCCACGTCGTCGACGCCGACGCCGGCGTCGTCCTGTGCGACGCGGGCGTCTCGCTGCACCGGCTGACAGAGGTCCTGCTGCCGCTCGGCTGGTTCGTGCCGGTGACCCCCGGCACCCGCTACGTGACCGTGGGCGGGGCGATCGCCGCCGACATCCACGGCAAGAACCACCACGTCTCGGGCTCCTTCGCCCGCCATGTGACCTCCTTCGAGCTGCTCACCGCCGACGGCACGGTCCGCACGGTGCGACCGGGCACCCCCCTCTTCGACGCGACCGCCGGCGGCATGGGCCTGACCGGGATCGTCCTCACGGCCACGGTCCGGCTCCAGCCCGTCGAGACCTCCCTGATGTGCGTCGACACCGAGCGCACCGCCGACCTCGACGACCTGATGGCCCGGCTCACCGACGGCGACCACCGCCACCGGTACTCCGTCGCCTGGATCGACCTCCTCGCGCGCGGCGCGGCCACCGGACGCGCGGTGCTGACCCGCGGCGACCACGCCCCCCTGGACGCGCTGCCGCCCCGGACGCGCAGGACGCCGCTCGCGTTCCGCCCCTCCCGGCTCCCGGCCCCGCCCGCCCACCTCCCCGACGGCCTCGTCACCCGCACCGGCGTCGCCCTGTTCAACGAACTCTGGTACCGCCGGGCCCCCCGCGCGCGGACCGGCGAACTCCAGCGGCTCTCCGCCTTCTTCCACCCGCTGGACGGCGTCCCGCACTGGAACCGCGTCTACGGCCGCGGCGGCTTCGTGCAGTACCAGTTCGTCGTCGGACACGGCCGGGAGGAGACCCTGCGCCGGATCGTGCAGCGCATCTCGGCCCGCCGCTGCCCGTCCTTCCTCGCCGTCCTCAAACGGTTCGGGGAGGCCGACCCGGGCTGGCTGTCCTTCCCCCGGCCGGGCTGGACCCTCGCACTGGACGTCCCCGCCGGCCTCCCCGGACTCGGCGCCTTCCTCGACGAACTGGACGAGGAGGTGGCCGCCGCCGGGGGCCGCGTCTACCTCGCCAAGGACTCCCGGCTGCGGCCGGACCTGCTCGCCGCGATGTACCCGCGACTGGACGACTTCCGCGCGCTGCGCGCGGAGCTGGACCCGCGCGGGGTGTTCATGTCCGACCTCGCCCGCCGACTCGACTTCCAGGAGCCAGCATGAAGGACGCCTTCGGCCTCCCCCAGTCCCTTCTCGTCCTCGGCGGCACGTCCGAGATCGCCCTGGCCACCGCGCGCCGGCTGATCGCCCGCCGCACCCGCACGGTATGGCTGGCGGGCCGCCCCTCCCCCGCCCTGGAGTCGGCGGCCGCCCGGCTGCGCCTGCTCGGGGCCGACGTGCACACCGTCCCGTTCGACGCGCTGGACCCCGAGGCCCACGAGGCCGTCCTCGGCAAGGTGTTCGCCGAGGGCGACGTCGACCTGGTGCTGCTCGCCTTCGGCGTCCTCGGCGACCAGGCCCACGACGAGCGCGACCCCGCGGCCGCCGTGCGCGTCGCCCGGACCAACTACACGGGGGCGGTGTCCGCGGGCCTGATCGCCGCCCGGGCGTTGCAGACGCAGGGCCACGGCTCCCTGGTCGTGCTCTCCTCCGTCGCCGGCGAGCGGGCCCGCCGCTCGAACTTCATCTACGGCTCCAGCAAGGCCGGCCTCGACGCCTTCGCCCAGGGCCTGGGCGACGCGCTGCACGGCACGGGCGTGCACGTCATGGTGGTGCGCCCCGGCTTCGTCCGGACGAAGATGACCGCCGGGCTGCCGCAGCCGCCGCTGGCGACGACGCCGGAGGCGGTCGCCACCGCCGTCGAGCTGGGGCTGCGCCGCCGCTCGGAGACCGTGTGGGTGCCGGGCCTGCTCCGCGTGGCCATGTCCGCCCTGCGGCACACCCCACGCGGACTGTTCCGCCGACTGCCGCTCTGACGCGGGGGCCCCTAGCGGGCCGGCAGGGAGCCGCGGTTCCAGCCGCGGTCCAGGCGGGCGGCCTGCGGCGGGACCACCGCACCGCCGAAGGGGTACTCGCGCAGCTTGCGCCAGACGCCGTCGGCGCCCTGCTCGGCGAGGGCGAACCCGGTGCAGGGCCAGGCCGCCTCGTACCCGGCGAGCTCCTCGAACGCCCGGTCCATCGCCGCCTCGTCGATGCCGTGCGCGACGGTGACGTGCGGGTGGTAGGGGAACTGCAACTCGCGGACCAGAGGCCCCGAGGCGTCCCGGATGCGCTGCTGGAGCAGGGCGCAGGTCTCGGCGCCCTCGACCACCCGCAGGTACACCACCGGCGACAGCGGGCGGAAGGTGCCGGTGCCGCACAGCCGCATCGGGAAGGGCCGGGCGGCCGCGGCGACCGTGCTGAGATGCGCCTCGACGGCCGGCAGCGCGCCCGCCCCGACCTCGGTCGGCGGCAGCAGGGTGACATGGGTGGGGATGCCGTGAGCCGCGGCGTCGCCGAAGCCTGAGCGCCGCTCCTGGAGCAGGCTGCCGTGAGGCTCCGGGACCGCGATCGACACGCCGATCGTTACGGTCCCCACGTCTTCTCCTGTCGTCCTGTCGTCATGTCGTCTGTCGTGCCGGCGGGGTGGCGGGCGCCGGGTTCGTACTCGGGCGTACGGATATCGACTGTACGGCCACGGCTGTGCTCTCGGCAGGCGCGGGGGAAGTGATGTGCAGCGCTCTGCCCGAAGGAACACGTGTGCGGTGCGCCCCCCCGCGCCTCCGCGCGCCTTCAGTGCTTCGCGGGCAGGAAGCCCACCCTCTCGTACGTCCGCGAGAGCGTCTCCGCGGCGACCGCGCGCGCCTTCTCCGCGCCCTTGGCCAGGATCGAGTCGAGCGTCTCGGGGTCGTCCAGGTACTGCTGCGTACGGTCCCGGAACGGCGTCACGAAGTCGACGACGACCTCGGCCAGGTCCGTCTTCAGCGCGCCGTACAGCTTGCCCTCGTACTGCCGCTCCAGCTCGGCCACGGCGGTCCCGGTGAGGGTCGAGTAGATGCCGAGCAGGTTGCTGACGCCCGGCTTGTTCTCGGTGTCGTAGCGGATCACCGTGTCGGTGTCCGTGACCGCGCTGCGGACCTTCTTGGCGGTCGCCTTCGGCTCGTCGAGCAGGTTGATGAGGCCCTTCGGCGTGGACGCCGACTTGCTCATCTTGATCGACGGGTCCTGAAGGTCGTAGATCTTGCCCGTCTCCTTCGGGATGTACGGCCTGGGCACGGTGAAGGTGGCGCCGTAGCGGCCGTTGAAGCGCTCGGCGAGGTCGCGGGTCAGCTCGATGTGCTGGCGCTGGTCCTCGCCGACCGGCACCTCGTCGGCCTGGTACAGCAGGATGTCCGCGACCTGGAGGATCGGGTACGTGAACAGGCCGACGGACGCGCGGTCGGCGCCCTGCCGGGCGGACTTGTCCTTGAACTGCGTCATGCGGCTGGCCTCGCCGAAGCCGGTGAGGCAGTTCATCACCCAGGCGAGCTGCGCGTGCTCGGGGACGTGGCTCTGCACGAACAGCGTGCACCGCTCGGGGTCGAGCCCGGCCGCGAGGAGCTGGGCGGCGGCCAGCCGCGTGTTCGCGGTCAGCTCCTTCGGATCCTGCGGGACGGTGATCGCGTGCAGGTCGACGACCATGTAGAACGCGTCGTGGGACTCCTGGAGGGCCACCCACTGGCGGACGGCGCCGAGGTAGTTGCCGAGGTGGAACGAGCCCGCGGTGGGCTGGATTCCGGAGAGCACGCGAGGTCGGTCTGAGGCCATGCCCACATTGTCGCAGAGCCCGGGGAGCGGCCGGGACGCGTCCCGGGCGGCCTGGACGGGGCCGCCCGGGACAGCGCGTCAGCCGAGGTCGATCTCGGGGTACAGCGGGAAGCCCGCCACGAGGTCGGTGGCCCGGCGGGAGATCTCGTCCGAGACCTTGGGGTCGAGGACATGAGAGGCCTTCGACGGCGCGCCCGACTTCGTGACGCCCGGCTCGGCCGTGGTCAGCACCCGGTCGATCAGCCCCGCCACCTCGTCCATCTCCACCGTGCCGAGACCGCGGGTGGTCAGCGCCGGGGTGCCGATGCGCACGCCGGAGGTGTACCAGGCCCCGTTGGGGTCGGCGGGGATGGCGTTGCGGTTGGTGACGATGCCCGAGTCGAGCAGCGCGGCCTCGGCCTGGCGGCCGGTGAGGCCGTAGGAGGAGGCGACGTCGATCAGGTTGAGGTGGTTGTCCGTGCCGCCGGTGACCAGGGTCGCGCCCCGGCGCATCAGGCCCTCGGCCAGCGCGCGGGAGTTGTCCACGATGCGCTGCGCGTAGTCCTGGAAGGACGGCTGCCGGGCCTCGGCGAGGGCGACGGCCTTGGCGGCCATGACGTGCGGGAGCGGGCCCCCGAGGACCATCGGGCAGCCGCGGTCGACCTGGTCCTTGAGGGAGTCGTCGCACAGGACCATGCCGCCACGCGGGCCGCGCAGCGACTTGTGGGTGGTCGTCGTGACGATCTGGGCGTGCGGAACCGGGTCGAAGTCGCCGGTGAGGACCTTGCCGGCGACCAGGCCCGCGAAGTGCGCCATGTCGACCATGAGGGTCGCGCCGACCTCGTCGGCGATCTCGCGCATGATCCGGAAGTTCACCAGACGGGGGTACGCGGAGTAACCCGCGACGATGATCATCGGCTTGAACTCGCGGGCCGTCGTGCGCAGCGCGTCGTAGTCGATGAGGCCGGTCGCCGGGTCCGTGCCGTAGGAGCGCTGATCGAACATTTTTCCGGAGATGTTCGGGCGGAAGCCGTGGGTCAGGTGGCCGCCGGCGTCCAGGGACATGCCGAGCATGCGCTGGTTGCCGAACGCCTGGCGCAGCGTGGCCCAATCGGCGTCGGTGAGGTCGTTGACCTGGCGGACGCCGGTCTTCTCCAGGAAGGGGGCCTCGACGCGGTCGGCGAGGACGGCCCAGAAGGCGACCAGGTTGGCGTCGATGCCGGAGTGCGGCTGGACGTAGGCGTGGCGGGCGCCGAACAGCTCGCGGGCGTGCTCGGCGGCGAGCGACTCGACGGTGTCGACGTTGCGGCAGCCGGCGTAGAAGCGGCGGCCGACGGTGCCCTCGGCGTACTTGTCGCTGAACCAGTTGCCCATCGCGAGGAGGGTCGCCGGGGAGGCGTAGTTCTCGGAGGCGATCAGCTTGAGCATCTCGCGCTGGTCGTGGACCTCCTGGCCGATGGCGTCGGCGACGCGCGGCTCGACGGCGCGGATCACGTCGAGGGCGGCGCGGAAGGCGGTGGACTCGGTGGACAGGGGTGCGGAATTCTCGGGCATCGGGACCTCCGGACGTGGCGTACGGCGAGTTCGGTTCGGCCCAGGCGCACGGCACTGTCACTGCTCACGGGCCGCTCCCCGATGGTCCGTCCCATCCCAGCGCGCCAGTCACGGCCCGTTCGCCAGCCTACCGGGTACGGGTCAGCGGATCACGTGCGGGACGAAGCGGGCGTACTCGTCGGTGATCAGGCCGCTGGACTCGCGGATGCCGAGGCCCGCCGCCTCCCCGTCCACGACCCAGGCGCCGAGGACGACGTGGTTGCCGTCGAAGGCGGGCAGCGGGGCCAGCTCCTGGTAGCAGCAGGGCTCGTCGTCCCGTACGGCGGGATCCGCGCCCTTCTCGTGGAGCGTGACGCCGGCGCCCTCACGGCCCAGCAGGGGCTTGGCGGCCCAGCCGGTGGTGGCGGCCAGCTCGCGCGGGCCGTCCAGGTAGGCGGGCAGCAGGTTGGGGTGGCCGGGGTACAGCTCCCACAAAACGGCCAGCAGCGCCTTGTTGCTCAGGAGCATCTTCCAGGCGGGCTCGATCCACATCGTCGTGCCGGTGCCGCCGCCGTTGTCGAGGGTGGCGAGGACGTGACCGGCGAAGCGGTCGGTGGTGAGCCACTCCCACGGGTACAGCTTGAAGCAGCTGCGGATGAAGCGGAGCTGCCCGTCGACGAAGCGGCCGGACAGCGGGTCCCAGCCGATCTCCTCCATCGCTATCCAGTCGGTGTCCAGACCGGCCTGCTCGGCGGTCTCCTTGAGGTAGGCGACCGTCATGAGGTCCTCGCCGAGTTCGTCGGCGGAGGAGTGCGCGAAGTGGAGCGGGCTGCCCGGCGGCAGCAGGGCGGCCTGTCTCCGCCAGGCCGCGACGAGACGTTCATGCAGGGAGTTCCACTGGTCGGCGCCGGGGAAGCGGTCCTCCATCCAGAACCACTGGGGAGAGGCGGCCTCCACCAGGGAGGTGGGGGTGTCGGCGTTGTACTCCAGGAGTCTCGCCGGGCCGCCGCCGTCGTAGTGGAGGTCGAACCTGCCGTAGACGGAGGGGAGTTCGGCGCGCCGCCGCCAGGCCTCGGCGACCGCCGCGGCGACCCGCGGGTCGGTGATGCCGAGGTCGGCGAGGCGGTCGGCGTCGACGAGACGGGCGGCCGCCGCCAGGCACATGGCGTGCAGCTCCTCGACGGTCTCCTCCAGCGCCTCGACCTCGTCGAGGGTGAACTCGTAGTAGGCGCTCTCGTCCCAGTAGGGGCGCAGCACGCCGTCGGGGTGGCGGGTGAGCGGGTAGACGAGCCCCTGCTCCTCGACGGTCCGCTGCCAGTCGGGGCGGGGTTCGACGGTGTGGCGTCGCATGGTGAGGTGTCCTCTTCAGCCGCTCGGTCCGGTCGTCCGGTCCGGGTCCGGTCGTCCGGTCCGGGTCCGGTCGTCCGGTCCGGGTCCGGTCGTCCGGTCCGGGTCCGGTCGTCCGGTCCGGATTCGGTCGTGACGGTGTGCCGGTCGGTCAGCCGCCCGAGCCGCCCTTGTGGCCGCCGCCGAAGCCGCCGCGGTCGACGCCCCCGCCCGAGCCGCCGCTGCTCGAACCGCCGGAGCCCTTGCCGGACTTGGAGAGGGAGCCGCCCTCGACGAAGGAGCCCTTCTTGCTGCCGCCGTAGTACCAGACGGCGTGCGACGTCGAGCCGGACTTGCAGTTCTTGTCGGCGATGACCTTGTAGCCCTTGGCGCGGGTGTAGCTGTCGCGGTCCACGCACCGCTTGTCCGGGTCGGAGGAGCAGGCGGTGAGGGCCGTGGCCAGCAGGCTCACGCCCCCCAGCACCACCGTGCCCGAACGCAACCGCCGCCGTATCTCCGCCATGTCCGTGTCTCCCCGTGTCGGTTCGCCCCTACGGCGTTCGCCCCTACGGCGAATTCCGGCCGCCAGCCTAGACAACCGCGCGGACGGCGGACGCGGGCGGCCCGGCGGGGAGCCGCTCGCCTACAGTCCTCTCGTGCTCTTCGGAATGGTGTGCGCCCTCGGCGCGGCGGTCTGCTTCGGTGCGGCGACGGTGTTGCAGGCGGTGGCCGCGCGGGCGGCGGCCGCCGAGGGAGGCGACGGGCGGGGCCCGGCGGGGGACGCGGCGCTGCTGCTGCGGGCGGTGCGCCAGTGGCGTTACGTGGCGGGGCTGGGGCTGGACGGACTGGGCTTCGTGTTCCAGATCATCGCGCTGCGCTCGGTGCCGATCTACGCCGTGGGCGCGGCCCTCGCGTCGAGCCTCGCGGTGACGGCGGTGGTCGCCGCGCGGCTGCTGCACGTGCGGCTGAGCCGGACCGAGTGGGCGGCCGTGGCGGTGGTGTGCGCGGGGCTCGGGATGCTGGGGCTGGCGTCCGGCGCGGAGGGCGAGGAGAGCGGGCCGGCGGCCCTGCCGTGGGCGATGCTCGGCGCGGCCGTCGCGGTGCTGCTGCTGGGGCTGGTCGCCGGGCGGCTGCCCGAGCGGGGGCGGGCGCTGACGCTGGGCCTCGGCGCGGGCTGCGGGTTCGGGGTGGTGGAGGTGTCGGTGCGGCTGATCGACTCGCTGTCCCCGGCGGCCCTGCTCACGGAGCCCGCCCTGTACGCGCTGCTGCTGGGCGGCGGGGCCGCGTTCCTGCTGCTGACCACGGCCCTGCAACGGGGTTCGGTGACGACGGCCACCGCCGGGATAGTGATCGGGGAGACGATCGGTCCGGCGCTGGTCGGGGTGGTGTGGCTGGGCGACCGCACGCGGGACGGGCTGGCGTGGCTGGCCGTGCTGGGGTTCGCGGTGGCCGTCGCGGGGGCGCTGGCGCTGGCCCGGTTCGGGGAGGCGCCGGAGACCGTGCCGCCCGCGGAGTGAACGCTGCCCCTGCGGGCGTGCGCGCCTGAGCCCGGCCGTCGTCGTGGGCGCGGGCCCGTCGGCCCGTCGGCGGCCCTTGCCCCGCGCGCACGGCCTGCCGGTGCTGCTCCTGGGGGCGGACGGCGAGGGCCGCGAACGTCCGTGCGGCCGGGCCCTGTCGGCGCACCGCGAGACGCTCCGGCTGCCGGAGGGGACGCGTCCGGGCCCCCGCCGCCGAGTTCACGCCCCACGGCCCCGCCGGGCACACCCGACGGACCCTGCACCGGGGGCCGTGGGACGCACGCGCGCGCCGCCTGAGAGCGCGCCGGGGTCGTCTTCGTCTTCTCTTCGTCTTCTGGGAAGTCACGGGACCTCGCGGGAAGTCGCGGACTCCCTATCCGGGGAAGGGGATTCCGGAGCCGTTCTCGCCGGAGGGTAGCGCCGCGCACAACGCGTCCAGCGCGCCCGACCAGGCGTGGTCCGGCGGCGTCCCGTACCCCACGACGAGGGCGTCGAAGTGCTCGGTGGCCGCGTCGGCGTGGCGGAAGCGGGGGGTGAGGGCTTCGAGGGCCAGGCCCTGGTAGGCGGCGGCCCGCAGCACCGCCCCCTGGGTGCCGGGCGGCAGCCGCAGGACGGCGTGCAGGCCGGCCGCGATGCCGGTGACACGGATCGCGGGGGCGCGGGCGGCCAGCGCGGCGACCAGTGCGTCCCGGCGGCGGCGGTAGCGGGTGCGGGCGGCCCGGACATGACGGTCGTAGGCGCCGCAGGCCAGGAACTCGGCCAGGGTCAGCTGGTCGAGGACCCCGGAGGTGTCCGTCTCGCCCTTGGCCGCCGTCACCTCGCCGACCAGGCCCGGCGGCAGCACCATCCAGCCCAGGCGCAGACCGGGGGCGAGCGACTTGCTCGCCGTGCCCAGGTACACCACGTGGTCGGGGTCGAGGCCCTGGAGGGCGCCGACGGGCTGGCGGTCGTAGCGGAACTCGCCGTCGTAGTCGTCCTCCAGGACCAGCCCGCCGGTGCGCCGGGCCCAGTCCACGACGCCGGACCGCCGGTCGCGGTGCAGGGGCACGCCCATGGGGAACTGGTGGCCGGGGGTGAGCAGGACCGCCCCTTCGTCGGTCAGCCCCCCGGTGTCCGTGCCCCGTTCGTCGAAGGGCAGCGCGGCCGTCGTCTGCCCGGCCGCCCGCAGCAGCCTCCAGTGCTCGTCCAGGCCGTAGGACTCGACGGCGACGGTGTGCGACCCGCGGGCCCGCAGGACGGCGGTGAGCAGCTTCAGGCCGTGCGCGAACCCGGCGCACACCACGACCCGCTCGGGGTCGGCGCGTACTCCGCGGGCGCGTGAGAGGTAGCCGGCGAGCGCGGTGCGCAGCTCCACGCGCCCGCGGGGGTCGCCGTAGCCGAGGGCTTCGGAGGGGGCGGCGGTGAGGGCGCGGCGGGCCGCCCTGAGCCACTCGGCGCGCGGGAAGGAGCCGAGGTCGGGGGTGCCGGGGCGCAGGTCGTAGGCGGGTCCGCGCCGCTCGGGGCGCGGGGGCGCCGCGGTGGCGGGCGGGACGACGGTCCGGTCCGCCACCCGGGTGCCCGAGCCCTGGCGGGCGGTCAGCCAGCCCTCGGCGACGAGGTCGGCGTAGGCGTCGGCGACCGTGTTGCGGGCGATGCCCAGGTCGGCGGCGAGGGAGCGGGAGGACGGCAGGCGGGTGCCGGGCGTGAGCCGGGCGCTGCGGACGGCCTCGCGCAGGGCGTCGGTCAGCCCTCGCCGCAGGTGCGGTCCGGCGGGTTCCAGGTGGAGGTCGACGCCCAGAGTGGCCCGTGTTCTCGCCATGGAAATGGACCATACTCCTGGGCCGTCCGGCTCGTAGGGTCGCATCATGACGACGAAGACACCCGCCACGACCAGCGAGAACACCACGACCGGCGCCACCGCCCCCGCCGCCCCGGCGGCCGACACCGCGACCCCGGACGGGCCGGTCCGCTACGCCCCCGCGCACACCCCCCGGCTCGACTGGGCCGCGCACGCCCCCGAGGTCTTCAAGGCGATGGTCCGGCTGGACGCCGCCGCCCGTGAGGGCCTCGACCCGAAGCTGCTGGAGCTGGTGAAGATCCGCGCCTCGCAGATCAACCGCTGCGCGCTCTGCGTCGACATGCACAGCAAGGACGCGCTCGCGGCGGGCGAGAGCGTGGAGCGGATCGTCCAGCTCAGCGCGTGGGAGGAGTCGGAGCACTTCTACACGGAGCGGGAGCTGGCCGCGCTGGCGCTGACGGAGGCGGTGACCGTGCTGACGACGGGCTTCGTGTCCGACGAGGTGTACGAGCACGCCGCCCGGCACTTCGAGGAGCCCGAGCTGGCGCAGCTGATCGCCGCGATCACGGTGATCAACGCGTGGAACCGGTTCGGCGTGACCTGCCGGCTGGTGCCCGGGAACCACCGGCCGGGGCAGCACGCGTGAGCCGCACGAGCCTCCTGGACCGGGAGGTCGGCCGGGCGATGTCCGCGCTCAGCGCGGCGGCGAAGCGGGGGCTCGGCGATCCCGCGCTGGCCGAGCTGGTGATGATCCGCGCCTCGCAGCTCAACCACTGTGCGTTCTGCCTGGACATGCATCTCGCGATCGCCCGTGAACAGGGCGTGAGCGAGCGGCAGTTGGACATGCTGAGCGGCTGGGAGGAGGCGGGGGACGTCTTCGACGGGCGGGAGCGGGCCGCGCTCGCGCTGACCGAGGCCGTGACGGTCCTGACGGACGGGTTCGTGCCGGACGAGGTGTACGTGGAGGCCGGCCGCCGTTTCGCGGCCGCCGAACTGGCGCATCTCGTCGCGCTGGTCACCGCCGTCAACAGCTGGAACCGGGTGATGGTCGCCCGGCGCATCCCGCCGGGCGGTTACACGCCCTGAGCGGGGCGGGCGGCAGCCGCGGCCGCGTCACGGAGCCGCGGCTGCCGCCCTCCGGGAGATCAGCTCGGGACTCGCCCGAGGCCGTCCTTCCGGCTCAGGACAGCCACGCCTTCCAGGTGGAGGTGTGCCCGTCCACCCACTTCTTCGCCGCGTCCTCGGGTGTGAGCTTCTGGTCGGCGATCATCAGGGACACCTCGTTCTGGTCCTCGGTGGTCCACTTGAACTTCTTCAGGAAGGCCGCCGCCTTGCCGCCGTTCTTCGCGAAGTCGGCGTTGAGGTACTTCTGGAGCGGGGTGTGCGGGTAGGCGCAGGCCACCTTCGCCGGGTCGGCGTCGCAGCCCTCCTTGTAGGCGGGCAGCTTCACCTCGGTCATCGGGACCTTCTCGAACAGCCACTGCGGCGAGTACCAGTAGGTGAGGAAGGGCTTCTTCTCCTTGGCGAACTGACGCATCTGCGTGATCTGGGCGGCCTCCGAACCGGCGAACACGACCTGGAAGTCGAGGTCCAGGTTCTTCACCAGCGCCTTGTCGTTGGTGACGTAGGAGGGCGAGCCGTCCATGAGCTGGCCCTTGCCGCCGCTCTCCGCGGTGCGCAGCTGGGCCGCGTACTTGTCGAGGTTCTTCCAGTTCGTGACGTCCGGGTGCTGCTCGGCGAAGTACGTGGGCACGAACCAGCCGATGTGCCCGGTGACGCCGAGGCCGCCGCCGGGGGTGATCGTCTTCTTGTCCTTGACGTAGCGCTGTTCCTGGTCGGGGTGGCCCCAGTCCTCCAGGATGGCGTCGACCCGGCCCTGGCTGAGCGCGTCCCAGGCGGGCACCTCGTCCACCTGCACGGTGTCGACGCGGTAGCCCAGCTCGTGTTCCAGGAGGTACTGGGCGACGGCCACGTTGGCCTGGGCGCCCACCCAGGACTGCACGGACAGGGTGAGGGACTTGGCGCCCTGCGCGTTGGCGAACGGCGAGGCCTGCTTGGTCATGTCGGCGGCGCCGCAGCCGGTCAGCAGGAGCAGCGCGCAGGCGCCTGCCACGGTCGCGGTGGTACGGATGCGCATGTCACGCTCCCTTCTTGGCGCGGCGTTCGGTGGGCTGGGTCACCCGGTCGAGCATCAGGCCGAGGCAGACGATGGCCGCGCCGGCCACCAGACCGGTGGCGAGGTCGCCCTGGGCGAGGCCGAAGACGACGTCGTAGCCGAGGGCGCCGCCGCCGACGAGGCCGCCGATGATGACGACGGCGAGGACCAGGACCACGCCCTGGTTGAGGGCGAGGAGCAGGGCCGGGCGGGCGAGCGGGAGCTGCACCTGGCGGATCTGCTGGCCGCTGCTCGCGCCGAGCGAGCGGGCCGACTCCAGGGCGGCCGGGTCGACCTGGCGCAGTCCCTGGGTGGTGATGCGGACGACGGCGGGCAGCGCGTAGACGACCGCGGCGGCCACGGCGGGCGCGCGGCCGACGCCGAACAGCGCGACGACCGGGATCAGGTAGACGAACTGCGGCATCGTCTGGAAGACGTCGAGGACGGGCCGCAGGAGGCGTTCGAAGCGGTCGCTGCGGGCGGCGGCGACGCCGGTCGCGAAGCCCAGGACGAGGGTGACGGCTACCGCGGCGAGGACCTGCGAGAGCGTGTCGAGCGAGGGCTTCCACACGCCGAGCACGCCGATCGCGGCCATGGCGAGGACGGCGGTGAGCGCGGTCCGCCAGGTGCCGATCACCCAGGCGAGCGCGGCGACGATCAGCAGCACCGACCACCACGGCAGGGCCTGGAGGCCGTCGCGCAGCGGGTCGAGGACCCAGGTGGTGAAGTGTCCGGCCCAGTCGGCGGTGCCGCCGATCACGGGGACTCCGGAGTAGAGGTGGTCGGTCATCCAGTCCACGGCCCGGTTGACGGGCTCGGCGATGTTCAGCGACCAGGAGCCGGGCCAGTCGAGGCGGCCGGCGAACCGTGCGGCGAGCGCCACGGCCACGGCGGCGGCGAGCGCGCAGGCCCATCCGGCGCGCCGGGACAGTCCCGTGCTCGAGCCGGTGTCGCCCTGCCCGTCGGCGGCCGCGCCGGTGACCCGGTCCAGGACGACGGCGAGGAGGACGATCGGGATGCCGGCGGCGAGGGCCGCGCCGACGTCGACCGAGGCGAGCGCCTGGTAGACGCGGTCGCCGAGGCCGCCGGCGCCGATCACGGAGGCGATGACCGCCATGGACAGCGCCATCATGATCGTCTGGTTGAGGCCGAGCAGGAGTTCCTTGCGGGCCAGCGGGATGCGCGCGGTGAGCAGGCGCTGGCGGGAGGTGGCGCCGAGCGACTCGACGGCCTCCAGGACCTCCTTGTCGGCGCCGCGCAGGCCGAGCGAGGTGAGCCGGGCCATGGGCGGGGCGGCGTAGACGACGGTGGCGAGGACGGCGGCGGGCACGCCGATGCCGAAGACCAGGACCACGGGGAGGAGATAGGCGAACGCGGGCAGCACCTGCATGGTGTCCAGGACGGGCCGCAGGACGCGGTCCATCCGGTCCGACAGCCCGGAGGCCAGGCCGAGCAGGGCGCCGACGGCGACGGACACGAGGACCGCGACGACCATCAGCGCGAGCGTCTGCATGGTCGGGATCCACATGCCGAGCAGTCCGCAGGTCAGGAAGGCGGCGGCGGTGCCGAGCCCGAGCCGCACCCCGGCGACCCGCCAGGCGATCAGCGCGGAGGCGGCGGTGACGCCCGCCCAGCCGGCGGCGAGCAGCACGACGTAGACGGCGCGCACGCAGAGCACGACGGCGTTGCTGACGTAGCCGAAGCCGTAGAGGAACAGCGGGTGGCTGTCACGGTTGTCGATGATCCATGTGCTGACCCTGCCCAGTGGCTCGGTGAGGTCGACGGTGAGGGCGGCGGGCCAGCTGCCGCTGGACCAGCGGGCGTCGGCGAGCGGGACGAGGACCGCCGCGGCGAGCGCGAGCAGGGCGAGCTTGGCGGCGGCGCGGTGTTTGAGGATGCCCGGCAGAAAGGCCCGGGGGGCGGTTGCGGTGACGGTCGCCATGTCAGACCGCCTCCTTGCGGAGCTCCGTTCCGGCCACGACGTCGAGGAGCCGTTCGTGATCGACGACCCCCAGACACCGGCCGTCCTGCACGACGCACGCGGGCTGGTGGCTGCGCGACACGACCTGGATCGCGTCGGCGACGACCGCGTCGGCGGCGACGGCGCCGGGGTGGCCGGGGCCGGCGCACTCGCCGGGGCGCATGGCCCGGCGGACCGTCATGACCTGTTCGCGCGGGACGTCGCGGACGAACTCGCGGACGTAGTCGTCGGCGGGCGAGCCGACGATCTCCTCCGGGGTGCCGAGCTGCACGACCTCGCCGTCGCGCATGAGGGCGATGCGGTCGCCGAGCTTGAGGGCCTCGCTGAGGTCGTGGGTGATGAAGACCATCGTGCGGCCCTCCTCCTGGTGCAGCCGGACGACCTCCTCCTGCATGTCGCGCCGGATCAGCGGGTCGAGCGCGCTGAACGGTTCGTCGAAGAGCAGGACCTCGGGGTCCACGGCGAGCGCGCGGGCCAGTCCGACGCGCTGGCGCTGGCCGCCGGACAGCTCGCTGGGCCTGCGGTGCTCCATGCCTTCGAGGCCGACCTTCTCGACGACCTCCTGGGCGCGTTCGCGGCGTTCGGACCTGCCGACGCCCTGGATCTCCAGGCCGTAGGCGACGTTGTCGACGACGGTGCGGTGCGGGAGCAGGCCGAAGTGCTGGAAGACCATCGCGGCGCGGTGCCGGCGCAGTTCGCGCAGCGTGGCGCGGTCCATGGCGCGCACGTCCTCGCCCTCGATGGCTATGGTGCCGGCGGTCGGCTCGATGAGCCGGGTCAGGCAGCGCACGAGGGTGGACTTGCCGGAGCCGGACAGGCCCATGACGACGAAGACCTCGCCCTTGCGCACGTCGAAGGAGACGTCCCGGACGGCGGCGGTGCAGCCGGTGCGCTCACGCAGTTCGGCGGGGGGCAGTGCGGTCAGCTCGGGGTCGGCGGGGACGGTGTCGGCCTTCGGGCCGAACACCTTCCACAGGCCGTCCACCGAGAAGACCGGCGGGCGTGTCTCGACGCTCGCGGGGGTACTCGCTGCGGTGCTCAGGTCGGTACTCATCAGGCATCGCCTCCGATCAGGTCCACGGCCCGTTCACCGACCATCAGCACGCCGATCATCGGGTTCACGGCTGTCATGGTCGGGAACACGGAGGCGTCCGCGATGCGGATGCCTTCCAGTCCACGGATTCGCAACTGGGGGTCCACTACGGCCAGTTCGTCGTCGGCGGCGCCCATCTTGCAGGTGCCCGCCGGGTGGTACACGGTGTGCGCGACCTTGCGCGCGTACTCGCTCAGCTCCTCGTCGCCCGTGAGGTGCGGGCCGGGGGCGACCTCGCGCTTGAGCCAGCCGGCCAGCGGCTCGGTCCTCGCGATCTCGCGCGCGATGCGGATGCCGTCGACGAGGGTGCGGGCGTCGTGGTCGTCCTCGTCGGTGAAGTAGCGGAAGTCGAGGGCGGGCTTGACGGCCGGGTCCGCGCTCTGGAGGTACAGCCGGCCGCGGGACTTCGGCTTGGGGATGTTGGGGGTCATCGACACGCCGTGCGCGGGGCGTTCGTAGCCGAGCCGTTCCGGGTTGTCGGTGAAGGGGACCTGGTAGAAGTGGAACATCAGGTCGGGGCCCGCGTGTGCGGGGTCGCGGCGCACGAACAGGCCGGCGTCGGAGTCCATCGCGGAGTTCTCCGGGAGCGGCCCGTGGGTCTCCCAGACGATCACCGACTCGGGGTGGTCGAGGAGGTTCTCGCCGACGCCGGGCAGGTCGTGGACGACGGGTATGCCGAGCGCGTCCAGGTCGGTCTTGGGGCCGACGCCGGAGTGCAGCAGCAGGCGGGGCGTGTCGACGGCGCCCGCGCAGAGCACGACCTCGCGCCGGGCCCGCACGACGCTCTCCGTGCCGTCCGCGGCGCGCACGTGCACGCCCCGCGCGCGCGTGCCGTCCAGTTCCAGCCGGTACGCCCAGGTCTCCAGCAGGAGCGTCAGGTTGGGCCGTTCGTCCATCACCGGGTGGAGGTAGGCGACGGAGGCGGACGAGCGCTTGTTGGTCTCGGGGTGGTAGGCGAGGTCGAAGAAGCCGACGCCGTCGTCGAACGGCCGGGCGTTGAAGCCCTCGACGCGGGGCACTCCGGTCGCCTGTTGCGCGGCGTCGACGAAGTCGCGGGCGATGGCGTTGCGGTCCTTCTCGTCGACCGGGACGATGTTGTTCAGCAGACGCGCGTAGTACGCCTCCATGGGGACCGCGCCCCAGCCGGTCGCGCCGGCCGCCTCCCACTCGTCGAAGTCGGACGGCAGCGGCTTGAACGCGATGAGGGTGTTGTGCGAGGAGCAGCCGCCGAGGACGCGGGCGCGGCTGTGCCGGATGTGGGAGTTGCCGCGCGGCTGCTCGGTGGTGGGGTAGTCGTAGTCCAGCTCGCCGCCGAGCAGGCCCATCCAGCGGCGCAGGGTGAGGACGTCGTCGCGACCGACGTCGCTGGGGCCGCCCTCGATGACGGCGACGGTGACGTCGGGGTTCTCGGTGAGCCGTGAGGCGATGACGGAACCGGCGGTTCCGCCGCCGACTATCACGTAGTCGTAGACGGGTGAGGTCTGTGGCATGGGGGGTACTCCAGGGGCGTGCGAAGTCTGTTCGATGCGAGGGGGCGGGGTGAGCGGGCTGTCCGGGGCGCGGCGGTCAGCCGGCGAACCAGCGGACGGGCCGCGGCGCGAGGTTCTGGTAGACGTGCTTGGTCTCGCGGTACTCGGCGAGCCCGGCGGGCCCGAGTTCGCGGCCCACGCCGCTCTTTCCGAAGCCGCCCCACTCCGCCTGCGGCAGGTAGGGGTGGAAGTCGTTGATCCAGACGGTGCCGTGGCGCAGCCGGCCGGCGACCCGCCGGGCGCGGCCGGCGTCGGCGGTCCACACGCCGCCCGCGAGGCCGTACTCGGTGTCGTTGGCGAGGGCCACGGCCTCGTCCTCGGTGCGGAAGGTCTCGACGGTGAGGACCGGCCCGAAGACCTCCTCCCGCACGACGCGCATCTCGCGGTGGCAGCGGTCGAGGACGGTGGGCTCGTAGAAGTAGCCGCTCTCCGGGCGCTCCGGCGCGGGGTCGGGGCGGCGGCCGCCGGTGCGCAGCACGGCGCCCTCGGCGAGTGCGGAGGCCACGTACTCCTCGGTCTTGGCGCGCTGCTGCGCGGAGACGAGCGGGCCGCACTCGACGCCGTCCTCGGTGCCGCGTCCGAGGCGGATCCCCGCGGCGCGGCGGGCGAGTTCGCCGACGAAGCGGTCGCGGACGGACTCCTCGACGATGAGCCGCGAGCCCGCCGAGCAGACCTGGCCGCTGTGGATGAAGGCCGCGTTGAGGGCCTGGTCGACGGCGGTGTCGAAGCCCTCGTCGGTGGCGCAGGCGTCGGCGAAGACCACGTTGGGGTTCTTGCCTCCGAGTTCGAGGGCGACCTTCTTGACGGTCGGGGCGGCCGCCTGCGCGACCTTGACGCCGCTGACCAGTCCGCCCGTGAAGGAGACCAGGTCGACGTCGGGGTGTTCGGCGAACCGGGCGCCGACGGTGTGCCCGGGACCGGTGACGATGTTGGCGACGCCCGCGGGCAGTCCCGCCTCGGCGAGCAGGTCGATGAGGGCGATCGTGGTCAGGGGGGTGATCTCGCTCGGCTTCACGACGAACGTGTTGCCCGCGGCGAGCGCGGGCGCGATCTTCCAACTCGCCTGGAGGAGCGGGTAGTTCCAGGGGGTGATCAGCGCGCACACGCCGACGGGCTCGTGGACGACGACGCTGTGGACGTCGGGCGAGCCCGCGTCCACGACCCGGCCCGGCGCCTCGGCGGCGACGAGGCCCGCGAAGTAGCGGAAGGCGTCGGCCACGCAGTCGATGTCCACCCGGCCCTCTTCGAGGGTCTTGCCCGCGTCACGGCTCTCCAGCAGACCGAGCCGTTCGCGGTCGCGTATGAGGAGGTCGGCGACGCGGCGCAGCAGTGCGGCGCGCTCGACGGCCGGGGTGCGCGGCCAGTCGCCCTCGTCGAAGGCGGCGCGGGCTGCCGCGATCGCCAGGTCGGCGTCCTTCTCGTCGCCCTCGGCGACCACCGCGAAGGGGCGGCCGTCCGCCGGGTCGAGGATCTCCCGGGTGGCTCCGGAGGCGGCGGTCCGCCACTCACCGCCCGCGTGAATCGTCCGGCACTCCCGCTGTTCCGTCTGTTCCGTCGTGTCGGCCATGATCGGTGTTGCCTTCCGTTCCTGTTCCGTCCCCCTGTGTCACCCGTGGGTCGCTGCCGGGGACCGCGTCCGCATGCCCCGAACCCTCCATTGCATGCGCAATCCCCTGCCTGAAGTGCGCCGAGTCACTGCCAGGATGGACGAAACCTACCAATTCGGGCGCGATGGTGACGGTTCGCTCACCATACGGACACAAGGCCCCCACCTCGGGCCCTCACCCCGCGTCCCCGCCGTCCGCCATCACGTCCCGCACCGCGCCCCGCAGCCGCGCGTGCGCGCCGGCCCGCCGTCAGAGCTTCGACAACGGCCTGAATCCCACCGAGAGTTGAATTACTCTACGTGTCCGGACCGCCACGCCGAGCCACGCCAAGGGGACACCATGCCCGCGAGACGAGTCGTCACGGGACGAAGCCAGCAGCCGCGCAAACGCTTCGCGGAAGAACTCCGCCTGCTGCGCAACGCCCGCGGCGAGAGCCTGCGGGAGCTCTCCGAGCGGCTGGGGTGGGACGCGTCGACGCTCGGCAAGATGGAGAGCGGGGCCAACCTCGGCAGCCCCGAGGTGGTCGAGGCCCTGGACACGCACTACGGAACGCCGGGACTGCTGCTGGCCCTGTGGGAAGTGGCCATGGGGGACAACAGTCAGTTCCGCGAGCAGTACCGGCGATACATGGACCTGGAGGCGGAGGCGCTGAGCCTGTGGCACTACGCGGTCTCCGCACCCCCCGGCCTGCTTCAGACTCCCGCCTACGCACGCGAAGCGCTCACCGCTGGCGGGCTGTTGGGGGAAGAACTGGATCAGCAGGTCGAAGCGCGCATGGGGCGACGGAAGTTGCTGGAGGGAAGCGCGGCACCGCCGTTCCGCGTGATCCTGTCGGAGGCGGTCCTGCGCACGCAGTTGAGCAACCCGCAGGATTGGCGGGAGCAGTTGGAGCACCTGGCGGAAGCGTCGGAACGGCCGAACATCAGAATTCAGGTGCTCCCGTTCAGCGCAGGCCCTCACGGCCTGATGAACACGGCGGTGAAGTTTCTGCGGATGCCGGACGGCACGACACTGGCGTACACCGAGAACGACCTGCGCGGCGAACTCATCGAACAAAGCAGCCGGGTTGAGTTCTTGCAGCGCACCTATGATGCAGTACGCGACCTGGCGCTTCCCCCGGTCGAGTCGCGAAAGTTCGTCACGCAGATGTTGGAGGAAGTGCCGTGCGAGCCATTGACCTGAGCAATGTCACCTGGCGCAAGTCCAGCTACAGCAACACCACCGGCGGTGACTGCGTCGAAGTCTCCGACGACTTCCTGAGCCACGCCACCTGGCGCAAGTCCAGCCACAGCAACACCACCGGCGGTGAGTGCCTCGAAGTCGCCGAAGGCGACCCCGCCGTCGTCCCCGTGCGCGACAGCAAGGACCCCGGGCGCGGGGTCCTCGTGTTCGAACTCGGCGTGTGGACGCGCTTCGTGGGCTCGCTCAAGCGGAGCTGAACGCGGAGCTGAACGCAGCGATCCCCGGACGGTCGTGCCGTCCGGGGATCGCGTGCGTTCGGGCTCAGATCAGGCCGAGGGCGCGAACCGCCTCGCGCTCCTCCGACAGCTCCTGCACCGACGCGTCGATGCGGGCGCGGGAGAACTCGTTGACGTCCAGGCCCTGGACGATCTCGTACTTGCCGTCCTTGGTGGTGACCGGGAAGGAGGAGATGAGGCCCTCCGGGACGCCGTAGGAGCCGTCGGACCGGATGCCCATGGAGGCCCAGTCGCCGTCGGCGGTGCCGTTGACCCACGTGTACACGTGGTCGATGGCCGCGTTGGCGGCGGAGGCGGCCGAGGACGCGCCGCGGGCCTCGATGATGGCCGCGCCGCGCTTGGCGACGGTCGGGATGAAGTCCTCGGACAGCCACTTCTCGTCGTTGACGACCTCGGCGGCGTTCTTGCCGGCGATCGTGGCGTGGAAGATGTCCGGGTACTGGGTGGCCGAGTGGTTGCCCCAGATGGTCAGGCGCTTGATGTCGGCGACCGTCGAGCCCGTCTTCTTCGCGAGCTGGGTCAGCGCGCGGTTGTGGTCGAGGCGGGTCATCGCGGTGAAGCGCTCGGCCGGTACGTCCGGGGCGGCGGCCTGGGCGATCAGCGCGTTGGTGTTGGCCGGGTTGCCGACGACGAGGACCTTGATGTCGTCCGCGGCGTGGTCGTTGATGGCCTTGCCCTGCGGCTTGAAGATGCCGCCGTTGGCCTCCAGGAGGTCGCCGCGCTCCATGCCCTTGGTGCGGGGGCGGGCGCCGACGAGGAGCGCCACGTTGGCGCCGTCGAAGGCCACGTTCGGGTCGTCCGTGATGTCGATGCCCTGAAGGAGCGGGAAGGCGCAGTCGTCCAGCTCCATGGCGGTGCCCTCGGCGGCCTTGAGCGCCGGGGTGATCTCCAGCAGGCGCAGCTTGACCGGCACGTCCGCGCCGAGCAGCTGGCCGGAGGCGATGCGGAAGAGCAGGGCGTAACCGATCTGGCCGGCCGCGCCGGTGACGGTGACGTTCACGGGAGTGCGGGTCATGGCGTTCTCCGTATGACAGCTGTCGGTGGGGCGTCCCTGCCCCGGGTGGGACGTACAGATGATCGATCTCTTGGTATCAAGAGATCCAATCAGCGGTCAGGCTATCGCGCATCCGGGGTCCCGGGCGTCCGGGGTCGTGTGGCCCGTCCCACAGAGTGGACTTCCGCGTACGGGACACCCGGTTCTTCCTGCCACCGCCCCGCCACGATCCCGCGACGAGCCCCGCCACGAAGAGCGGCGGCCGTCGGTCCGGGAGAGGAGAGACCGAGCGGCCGCCGTGGGGGGAACCGGGTCGCGCCGGGATCCCGTGGGGGTACGTCTCGCGTGCCCGCGAACGGCGCGGCCATGCCTGCGCGCGCCCGTTTTTTCTCCGGGGTCGCCCACGGCCGCCGCACGCGCCCGGTCAGGGCGTGCAGCCCTGCTGTCCGGAGGCCAGCACCGCGCAGGCCGTCGCCTCGTCCGCGCTGTTCACGGCCACCATGGGCGTGTAGGCGATCGTGGCGCCGGGCCCCGAGACGTGTCCGGTGCGCCGCACGGAGCCGGCGGTCACCGTCACCGTGTCGCCGGGCCCGGCCGGCGTGATCCGGCCCCAGGCCGCCCCGCAGACGCGGCTGTAGCGGACCTCGACGCGGGTCGCGCCGACCGTCGCGGTCGTCGCCGTCGCCGCGAGGCCGCCGCTGCACCCCGCCGTCTCCGCGTCCCGGCCGGTGCAGTCGGATCCGCCGCACCGCACCCCGGACGGCAGCACGCGGGAGGTGACGGCCGGCGGCGAGGGCGACCCGACGGCGCCCGGCGGCTGCGGGTCGCGGCCGCCGGTGAGGAGGAACGCGCCCGCCGCGACGCCCGCCGCGCCCACGACCGCGGCGAGGAGCAGCGCCGTCCGCCGCCGGCCCGCGCCACCGGTCCGCTTCCCCGGCCCCGACGTCCCTCCGCCGGACGGGAGCGGCGGGGGCGGCGGCCCGAACCGTCCGGGCAGGGCGCGGGCGGGCAGCGTCCCGGCGGTCGCCGCCGCCCCGTGCGCCTGCCGGGTCTCCGCATCGCTCCACGCCCGCTCGGCCAGCTCCCACAGCGTGACCACGTGGACCACGGGCGTGCCGGTGACCTCGGCCAGCGCCACGACCGCGCCCTTGGGCGCCAGCAGCCGTCCGTGCAGATAGCGCTCCCAGGAGGGCCTGCCGTAGCCGGTGCGGTCCGCCACCGCCGCGACGCTCAGCCCCGCCCCGTCCACGACCCGTCGCATCACCTCGACGAACTCCCTCACCTGGGGGTCGAGTTCGTCCGGCAGGGCTTTCCAGCGAGGCATCGGCCACCCTCTCGTGCGCTGAGTCCCGTGGGTCGTGTCAGGACCCGATGGGACGACGATTCGGGACACCCGCCCGAACTGTCAAAGCAGGACCCGCGCCGGGGGCGCGCCGTCGGGCCCGCACGCCTCAGCCGAAGGCGACCGCTCCACCGACGGCCGTCGTCAGCAGGGCGAGCAGGAGCAGCACCGCGTAGAGCAGGAGCCGTCCGGCGGGCCGGGGCGCGGGAGGCGGGGCGGGCGCCTCCTCCAGGCGGTCCCACCAGGGCAGCGTCGGATCCTCCTCGTACTCCGCGGCCGGGTTCGCGGGCGCCGGCCGCGGCCATGCCTCGACGGCCAGTTCCCAGCGCACGACGTGGCGTTCGGCCTCCGCGCCGGCCAGTCCCGCCACCCTGCACAGCGCGACGACGGCCTGCCGGGGCGGCGGCTGGACGCCGTTGAGATACCGCTGCCAGGACGACTTGCTGTACGCGGTGCGCGCGCCGAGCGCGGCCAGGCTGAGCCCCGTGCCGTCCTTGAGCTGCCGCATCTGCTCCACGAAGTGCCGTACCTCCGACGGCAGCCCGTCCGGCAGCGGCTGCCAGGCGCCCATCCCGCCCACCTCCCCTTCGGTCCGTTGGGGGGACGACGACGGGCGGCCGGACGGTTCCCGCGCGGGCCGGCTGTGGCGGTTCGCGCACGCCGTAGCGGAACGGTCACTTCCGTGCCACAGCGTCCGGCGGGGCGTTGAACTGCGCGTTCGCGGTGGGAGAACGTGGAACGCGTCGGCGGCCCGTCCTCCTCGGGGGATGGGGACGGGCCGCCGTCGTGCGCCTGCGGTCAGCCGCTGCTGACGGTGAAGTGCAGGGTGTCCTTGAGGATCGGGATCTGAAGCAGCGGGTGGGGCTGGGCCATCAGCGCCAGCAGGACGATCACGGTGCCCAGCACGCCGTAGGTCACGATGTCCGTGAACCGGGAGCGCACGGCGAGCATCCCGACGCCGGGCAGCAGCCAGCGCAGGACCGCGCCGGCGAGCAGGCCCACGCCGATCAGGATCGTGCCGACCCGGAACACGTCGAGCGCCGTCAGCAGCAGCCCGAGCGCCACGACGCCCAGCACCGCGATGATCGGCCACTGCCGGGCGGCCAGGGCGTCGCCCGGCGCGGCCCGGCCCGCGCCCTCGGGGCGTGCGGTGTCCCGGGTGAACTTCGGGAAGCGGCGGGTGGTGCGGCGCGGCACGCCGTCCGCGTCCGGCGCGCTGACCGGGTCGCGGACCTCGATCTCGTCGGCGTCGTCGCCCGTCACGTTCCTGTCCCCGGCCTTTCCGGAGGCGCCGTCAGCCGACACTGCGCTCCGCCGCCTCCACCACGTTGACGAGCAGCTGGGCGCGGGTCATCGGGCCGACGCCGCCCGGGTTGGGGGAGATCCAGCCGGCCACCTCGCGCACGTCGGGGTGGACGTCGCCGACGATCCTGCCCTCGGCGTTGCGGGAGACGCCGACGTCCAGGACGGCCGCGCCCGGCTTGACGTCCTGCGCGCGGATCAGATGAGGGGATCCGGCGGCCGCGACGATGACGTCGGCCTGCCTCAGGTGCGCCGACAGGTCCCGGGTGCCGGTGTGGCACTGGGTCACCGTCGCGTTCTCGCTGCGCCGGGTCAGCAGCAGCGGCATCGACCGGCCGATGGTGACGCCCCGTCCGACGACCACGACCTCCGCCCCGTTGATCTCGACGCCGTGCCGGCGCAGCAGCGTCAGCACGCCGTTGGGGGTGCAGGGCAGCGGGCCGGGCTCGTTCAGGACCAGCCTGCCGAGGTTCATCGGGTGCAGGCCGTCGGCGTCCTTGTCCGGGTCCATCAGCTCCAGGACGCGGTTCTCGTCGATGCCCTTGGGCAGCGGGAGCTGCACGATGTATCCGGTGCAGGACGGGTCGTCGTTCAGCTCGCGGACGACCGCCTCGATCTCCTCCTGGCTGGCCGTGGCGGGCAGCTCGCGCTGGATGGAGGCGATGCCGACCTCCGCGCAGTCGCGGTGCTTTCCGGCGACGTACTTCTGGCTGCCGGGATCGGTGCCGACGAGGATCGTGCCGAGGCCGGGCGTGACGCCCCTCTCCTTCAGCGCCGCCACGCGGGCGGTCAGATCGGTCTTGATCTCGGCTGCGGTGGCCTTGCCATCGAGAATCTGGGCGGTCATGGCACCATCCTCCCGGATGACGGCCCCCCGGTTCCAATCCGGGTGAACCCGTACGAGGCCGCGGCGCCCATCTGACGTGCGCGGACGTGATCGATGATGTTGCACTTGCACAACGCCTGCGGAATGCCGCGGAATGCGGCTGGACAACAAACCGGCCATTGCAGAACGATTGACGTCACAGTGCCGCGGGCAGTACCGGGGGGACGAACCGCATCTGTAGAACCTTCCTCCGAGCCAGGCCGCGTCCCCGCACTCGAGTGCACACGGAGGAAGGACCGCCATGAGTTTCGGCGACCCGAACAACCCCTACGGCCCGCCGCAGCCTCAACAGCCGCCGGCCGCGCCGAACTACGGCTATCCGCCTCAGGGCCCGCCGCAGGGCTACGGATACCCGCAACAGCCCCCGTACGGCGCGTACCCCGGCAACAATGCGATGCCGCAGTCGATGCCCGGCCTGATGACGACCGCGCGCGTCCTGCTCTACATCGTGGCGGGCGTGCAGGTCCTCATCGGATTCTTCGCGATCTTCGGCGCCGCGACGCTCAACGACGCCTCCAACGCCGGCGAGGACACCTTCGGCGACAACGGCTTCTCCGACATCGGGCACGCCGGGGCCGGCATCATCCTTGTCGTCGCGCTGCTGTTCCTGGGCCTGGCCGCGCTGTCGATCACGTTGGGGGTCAAGTTCTCCCGTGGTGGGCAGGGGATTCGCATCACCACAATGATCTACGGGATCCTCGGTGCTGTTTTCGGTCTCCTCATCCTCATCGGCTCGGCGAACGCCGGCTCCTCCGCGGCCTTGATCTGGGCGCTGCTGTGGATCGGCTTCGGCGGTGTGATGGCAGCGGCGATGATCGCACCCTCGGGTGCCGCCTGGTTCAACCGCCCGCGCTACTAAGCGTCTCGGAGCACTCCGGACTGGGCCGGTCCCCCGCTGTGCGGGGGGGCCGGCCCAGTCCGTCATCCCAGGCCACCGACGCCCGTATGCCTCTGTGTACATAGGCCGTGACTTGACGTTAGCCATTGGCCAGTGATTGGCTCCTCTTGTCATCCGCCTGACCAGCGGGTGTCCGACAGCCGATGACCAACGGCTGTCGTTTCAACACGGGGGTGGTCGGCGGCGTTGGCATGCCTTCCTCCTCCCGCGAAACGGGAGATCTCACAGTTGAACATCTTCGAGCGACGCAGGGTTCGCACCGGCGTGCTGGCCGGAACGTCCGTCCTCACCGCGGTCGCCGTGCTCTCCGCGGCGTCCCCCGCTATCGCCGACACAGAGGGTGACGCGGCCGCACGCGCCGCCGCGGTGGTCGAACGAGCCACCGGCACGGGCGACTTGGCCGCCTCCAGCGTCGCCCCCGGCAGCGCCGCCCACGCGATCGTCCGCTCCGAGTCGAACTCCGTGGCCGTCACCGCACCCGCCGATTCCGGCGGCTACGTGCAGTCCACCGCGGCCGACGGCACGTCGTTCCGCCTGAGCCTGCCCGAGACGAAGAAGGTCGCCGGCGTCAAGGCCGGCGCCGGCACCGTCGTGTACACGGACGCTGCCCCGTCGACCGATCTCGCGGTCCAGGCGACGGCGGACGGGGGCGCACGCGCGCTGGTCACCCTCAAGGACAGCGGCGCTCCGCACGAGTACCGCTTCGGGCTCGGCCTTCCGGCCGACACGGAGCTGATGGCGGACGGGAACGGCGGATACCTGATCACCAGGCCGGGGAGCCAGGGAACGACGGTGCTGGGATCCATAGCCGCGCCATGGGCGAAGGACGCCCACGGAGAGGCCGTGCCGACCTCCTACCGCATCGACGGCGGTTCGCTCGTGCAGACGGTGAACACCACTGCCGACACGGCCTTCCCCGTCGTCGCCGATCCGTCCGTCGGCTACGGCTGGAACATCTACATCAAGTTCAACAAGGCCGAGGTCAAGCGCCTGAACAACAAGGTGCAGTACGCGGATACCGCGGTCGCCCTGTGCGGCGTCCTGATCAACCCGGTGGCAGCGGTCGGCTGCGCCGGACTGGGCACGGCGGTGATCAAGAGGATCCAGCGGGTGTGGCAGTACGCCGTGGACCACAAGCGTTGCGTGGAAGTCTCCATCAGCTACACGGGGCTCTTCAACGACGTCAAGCACTACAAGTGCTGATCCGGCCCGCGGGCAGCGCTCGTCTCACGGCCGTCGGCTCCTGACGGCGGGACCAGGGCCGGGCCGACGTCGACCGCGTACGGCGGCCCGCCCGACCGGCCTCGATCGGCGTCCCGCGCCCGGCCCGGGTAATGCCCGCGAAGCCACTCCCACGGCGGCGGTCGCCTGACGATCGTGGCCGGGCGCGTTCGCCGAGACGAGGCCGCGCACGGAGATGCCGTGCCGGAAGGTCCCGGCACGGCATCTGCGCGTCAGTGGAAGAAGTGCCGCGTCCCCGTGAAGTACATCGTCACGCCGGCCTTCTTCGCGGCCTCGACGACCAGTTCGTCGCGGACCGAGCCGCCGGGCTGCACCACGGCCCTGACGCCCGCCTCGACCAGGACCTCCAGACCGTCCGGGAAGGGGAAGAAGGCGTCGGACGCCGCGTACGCGCCGCGCGCCCGCTCCTCGCCGGCCCGCTCGACGGCCAGCTTCGCCGAGTCGACCCGGTTGACCTGGCCCATGCCGACGCCGACCGACGCGCCGTCCTTGGCGAGCAGGATGGCGTTGGACTTCACGGCCCGGCACGCCTTCCAGGCGAACGCCAGGTCGGCCAGCTCCGCCGGGGAGAGCGCCTCGCCGGTCGCCAGCGTCCAGTTGGCCGGGTCGTCGCCCTCGGCCTGGAGGCGGTCGGCGACCTGGAGCAGCGCGCCGCCGTCGATCGGCTTGACGTCGACGGGGTGGGCGGGGCCGTCGGGGCAGCGCAGCACCCGGACGTTCTTCTTCTTGGTGAGGGCCTCCAGCGCGCCGTCCTCGTAGTCGGGCGCGACGATGACCTCGGTGAAGATCTCCGCGACCTGCTCGGCCATCTCCTTGCTGACCGGCCGGTTCACGGCGATCACACCGCCGAACGCGGACAGCGGGTCGCAGGCGTGCGCCTTGCGGTGCGCCTCGGCGACGTCCGCGCCGACCGCGATGCCGCACGGGTTGGCGTGCTTGATGATCGCGACGGCGGGCTCGTCGTGGTCGTACGCGGCACGGCGCGCGGCGTCCGTGTCCGTGTAGTTGTTGAACGACATCTCCTTGCCGTGCAGCTGCTCGGCCTCCGCCAGTCCGCCGGTGCCCGCCGTGTAGAGGGCCGCGGGCTGGTGCGGGTTCTCGCCGTAGCGCAGGGTGTGCGCGCGCTCCAGGCTGGTGGCGAGGAAGCCCGGGAACGGGGAGTCGTCGGCGGGCGCGTACGCGGACGCGAACCAGGAGGAGACGGCGATGTCGTACTCGGCGGTGTGCCGGAACGCCTCGGCGGCCAGCCGCTTGCGCGCGGCCAGGTCGAAGCCGCCGCCCTGCACGGCCGCCAGGACGTCCGCGTACCGCGCCGGGCTGGTGACCACGGCGACCGACGGGTGGTTCTTGGCGGCGGCGCGGACCATGGAGGGCCCGCCGATGTCGATCTGCTCCACGCACTCGTCGGGGCTCGCGCCGGACGCGACGGTCTCGCGGAACGGGTAGAGGTTGACGACGACGAGGTCGAACGGCGCGACGCCCAGCTCGTCGAGCTGCCGCCGGTGGTCCTCGAGGCGCAGGTCGGCGAGGATGCCGGCGTGGACCTTGGGGTGCAGGGTCTTGACCCGGCCGTCCAGGCACTCGGGGAAGCCGGTCAGCTCCTCGACCTTGGTGACGGGAACGCCGGCGGCGGCGATGCGGGAGGCGGTGGACCCGGTGGAGACGAGCTCGACGCCGGCCTCGTGCAGCCCGCGCGCGAGCTCCTCCAGACCGGTCTTGTCGTAGACGCTGACGAGCGCGCGGCGGATGTCCCGCTTGTCGCTCTCGGCCGTGACAGTGCTCTCGGCGGTCACTGGATAACTACCTTTCGTCCCTCAATGCGATGGCCGTTGCGGGCGAGCCGCCCCACGACCTCGACGAGCAGCCTTCGCTCGACTTCCTTGATGCGCTCGTGCAGAGCGCTCTCGTCGTCCTCGTCCCGGACCTCGACCACGCCCTGGGCGATGATCGGTCCGGTGTCGACGCCGTCGTCGACGAAGTGGACGGTGCAGCCGGTGACCTTCACGCCGTACGCGAGCGCGTCGCGCACACCGTGGGCTCCCGGGAAACTGGGGAGGAGAGCGGGGTGGGTGTTGACGAACCGCCCGCCGTACCGCGCGAGGAACTCCTTGCCCACGACCTTCATGAACCCGGCGGACACCACCAGGTCCGGCTCGTGGGCGGCCACGGCCTCCGCGAGCGCGGCGTCCCACTCCTCACGGCTTCCGAAGTCCTTGACCCGGCAGACGAAGGTGGGGATGCCGGCCCGCTCGGCCCGGGCGAGACCCTCGACGCCCCCGCGGTCGGCTCCGACGGCCACGACCTGCGCGCCGTAGGCGTCGACGCCCGCGGTCGCGACGGCGTCGAGGAGCGCCTGGAGATTCGTACCGGATCCGGAGACCAGCACGACGAGGCGCTTGGCCACGGGCTTGGCGGCCACGGTGAGGCCCTTTCTCGGGGAAGCACGTACAAGGCGGTGGGCGTACGCGGACTTCACGCGGGCTTGTACTTTCGTACGAATGCATCGCGCCCCCGGATACGGGGAAGCCTACGAAGCAGCCGACCGCCAGCAACGATACCGGCACACCGGACGGCCCCCACGGGACGGGGGCGTGGCCGGGAGGTAGCGTCTGCGAGGAACGGGACGCGGGCGTGATCGGGAACGCGGCCGCCGTGCGGCGCGTTCCCGGAGTGACAGCCACATCCGTTCAGGCCAGACAGCCGTATCACCTAGGGGAAGACGCTCACTTGATGCCGGACCGCAGTCTGCGACTGCTCACGCTCCCCCCGCAGTCACCGCAGGGAGGGGAGCGCGGCGTCGTGCTGCTGCGAGAGCGCCCCGCCTCTCCCGCGGACGCCCCGTCGGACGAGAACAAGCCGCCCGAGGACGACAACCCCTTCGCGCCGCCGCCGGAGGGCGCACCCGACCGCCCGTGGCAGCCCCGCCGACCGGCGGGCGGCGAACCCGACGAGGGACGCTCCCCGTGGGGCGGCCAGTGGAGCGACCGGCAGCCGGGCCGCTCCCCCGGCGGCTTCGGCGAGCGCCCCGGCGGCAACCCCGAGAACGGCGGCCCGAGCGGCCCCGGCGGCGATCCCGGCAAGCGCTGGGACCCGACGGACCCCGCCCAGCGCCACGCGCGCTACGCCCTCCTGAGCGGCATGTGGGCCTTCTTCTTCGTCCTCTTCGGCTGGCCCTACGTGGCCCTGCTGCTCGGCGCGCTCGCCCTGAACTGGGGCATCAGCGCCCTGCGCGCCAAGCCCCGCACCCCGGACCCGGACGCCCCGCCCGCCCCCGAGACGAGCGGCCGCCCCCAACGCACCGCCGCCATCACCGGCCTGGTCACCGCCTCCCTGGCACTGGCCATGGTCGCCGCCAGCTTCACCGCGCACCTGGTCTACAACGACTACTACACGTGCACCAACGACGCCCTCACCAACGAGGCGAAGCAGTCCTGCGACGACCTCCTCCCCAAGCAGCTCAGAGACATCCTGGGCGCGAACGCCTGACGCACCGGGCGCGCGAAGGCCTGACGCACCGGGGGCGCGAACGCCTGACGCGCGGGGTGCGAACGCCTGACGCACCGGGTGCGCGAAGGCAGCCGGGCAAGCGGAGGCCGCGGGGCGCGCGCGGGGCGCGGAGGCCGCGGGACCGCGGAGACTGCGGGACCGCGGGCCGCGGAGGCCGTCCGGAGCGCGGAGGCTGCGGGACCGCGGGGCGCGGAGGCCGTCCGGAGCGCCGAGACTGCGGGACCGCGGGACACGGAGGCCGTCCGGAGCGCCGAGACTGCGGGACCGCGGGACACGGAGGCCGTCCGGAGCGCCGAGACTGCGGGACCGCGGGACACGGAGGCCGTCCGGAGCGCCGAGACTGCGGGACCGCGGGGCACGGAGGCCGTCGGGCGGTGCGTGCGGCGGGGGCGTGGGGGTAGCGGGAGCGGTGCGTGTCGGGTGCGCAGGGCCGCCGGGGCGGTGAGTGCGGCGGGAGTGGGTCCGCGGTGTCACCGCCGCGGCTGCGTACCGTCCGCGCCGCCCGCGCCGTCCTCCCCCGCCTCCCGCAACGCGGCCCACCGGGCCTCCCTGGCCCTCTCCCACTCCTCCGGCTCGCCGGTCTCCGACGCCGCGGTCTCCCAGCCGACGGAGGTGGCTGGGGCGGTGAGGGCGACGGGGACGGTGGGGGTGGTCGCAGTGACGGATCCAGTGGGCTCGACGGGCTCGATGGGCTCGATGGGCTCGACGGGTGCTGGGGCCTGGGCGTACGGGACGGGCGCGGCAGGTGCGGCGAACCCGGTGAACGGGAGTGGGCCGGCGGACGCGTTCGGCCCGGTGAACGGCAGTGGACCGGCGGACGCGTCCGGCCCCGGGAAGGGGAAGGGGACGGCGGGCGGAAGCGGCTCGGCGTCCGCGAACGCGGTGACGAGCCCGCCCCTCTCGACCGCCCCGTAGGGCGGAGTCGCCTCGACGACCTCCCCGTGCTCCGCCGTCACCTGGGCACCGCCCGCCTCGCCCGCCTCGGCCGACGAGAAGTCGTACAGCCCCGCGGCCTCCGAGCCCGCCGGGCCTCCCGAGTTCGACCGGTCCCGCGAACCTCGCCGCCCGCCCGGCTCCCCCCCGGACGCCCTCCGTCGCCGCCAGCCGCACCACCCGCGCACGCACAGGGCCACCGGCACGCCCACCCCCACGACCCACAGCACCACCGCACCCCCGACCTGCCACCACACCGGCCCGAACCGGGCGAGCGCGGCGACCCCGAGGGGCCCGCCGGCCATCCCCGCCAGCGCGCCCATCAGCACCCCGCACCCGGCCCCCGCCAGCACGACGACCCCGGCGGTCCTCCCTGGCGACCACCCGACCGCGCCCGTGCCTCCGCCCGTGCCTCCGCCCGCCCCGGCCGCTCCCCCGGCCCGCGCCACGAAGACCCCCACCGTCACCGCGGCCGCGAGCGGCGTCACCCCCGTCGCCCAGTTCCAGGGCGTCCCGCCCCCCGCCTCCGGCACCGCCGCCAGCAGCGGGAACGGCGGCAGAAAGGGAGCGGGGGCGGAGGACAGGGGGGCCACCGCGTGCCCCACGCCGAGGGCGTACCCCGGCCCGAGGGCGTACGAGGCGGCCCACACCGCCGCGTTGGGCACCAACGCCACGCACAGCAGCAGCACCGCGAACCGCCCCGACCAGCCCTCCGTCACCTGGAGGAACGCCGCGCGGGCCGAGCCCAGGTGCCACACCGACGACACCGCCACCAGCAGGGCCCCGCCCCCGAGGAGCACCCCGGCACCGGCCCCGGCGGCCCGCCCGGCCGCGCCGAGCCGCTCGCGTCCGTCGGCTCCGGGGAACAGCCGTCGCAGGCCTCGCGGCAGCACGACCGGCACGCTGTCCACCGGCTCGCGCGGGCGGCCGAGCGCCGACCACACCCCCGCCCCGGCGGCCGGCACGGCGACCGCCGGCACGCAGAACGCCGTCCACCCCCATGAGGGCCGCAGGGCTCCGCCGGACGCCGCGTAGCAGGCGATGCCCGCGCCGACCGCGAGGTAGCCGGCCACCACGCCGGCCCACACCGCGCGGCCGCTCACGGGGACGTCGTCGTCCGCGCCGCCGTCCTCGCCGTCGCCCCCGTCCACGGCGTCCCGTGCGGCGCGCCGCACCAGCCACACCGGCAGCACGAGCAGCAGCAGCGGTGTGACGCCGACCGGGGCAGGAACGCCGGAGAGGGTGTCCACCCGGACCAGTTCCGCGCCGTGGGCCAGCAGCCAGAGCGCCGCGGCGACGTGCAGCGCGCCGCCGGGCCCGCTGTCGGGATAGGGGGAGCTGATCCACAGCACCATCACGAGCACGGCGAACGAAGCGAGTCCGAGTCCGGCGGCGAGCACCCCGCCCAGCAGGCCCGCGGCCAGTCCGGGAGATCGGTCGCGCATCCGGGTGCGCAGGGGCGGCAACGACAGTCGACGAGCGGTCATCTGGATCACGACGGCCATGCTCCCAACGACACGCGCTTTCCCGTCGTAACAGGCGAACCACCGCTGTGTCGCTCAATATGCGTTTATGTACTTTTTCGGGCGAAGGGGCATCTCGTGACGCGGCAGGCGGGCAGCGCTGGCACGGCGGGCCAGGTGACGGACACCCAGGAGGCCGCGCCTCGACCGCCGGTGACGGTACGTCCCGGCAGCCGCCCGCAACCACCCGGCGCGAACCCGGAACCGGCGCGCGCCGACACGCACGCCCCCGCGCCTGCTTCCACACCCGCCGACGCGAACGCCGACGCGAACGCCGACACCGTCACACCCGCCGACGCTGACACCATCCCGTCCGCCAACGCAGGAGCCGTCACAGCCGCCGACGCGGGGACCGTCGCAGCCGCCGAGGCGGGGACCGAGCCGGGGCCTCCCCCCGCCCGTGCCGCCCTGACGCCCGCTCAGGCCTTCGACGCGCTCTACGCGTTCTGCGCCCCCGCGCTCGTCCGGCAGGCCTATCTGCTCTGCGGCCGTCGCGACCTCGCGCGTGAATCGGTCGAGCGCGCGTTCCAGACCGCCTGGCAGCGCTGG
The DNA here is from genome assembly GCF_036226605.1 of Streptomyces sp. NBC_00704. Classification (NCBI taxonomy): domain Bacteria; kingdom Bacillati; phylum Actinomycetota; class Actinomycetes; order Kitasatosporales; family Streptomycetaceae; genus Streptomyces; species Streptomyces sp. NBC_00704. The sequence continues at coordinate 4,961,432 of NZ_CP109000.1, read as the reverse complement.
CCCGAGGTGGCCGTGGACCGCGACCCGGCGGGCTGGGTGCGGGCCACGGCCTACGAGTACGCGCTCTCCCCCTGGCACCGGTTCCGCCCCCGCTACCGCCATCCGGAACCTCCTCCAGCAGACGCGCCCGACCGCGCCCTGCTCGACGTCCTCCTGTCCCTCCCCGCACCGTGCCGCCGCACGCTCCTGCTCTACGACGGCGTCGGCCTCGACCTGCCCGAGACGGCCGCCGAGGCCGAGGCGAGCACACCGGCGACGGCGAACCGGCTGCTGCGCGCGCGGGAGGAGATCGCCGCGCGGCTGCCCGAACTGGCGGACCCGGCCCTGCTGCACCGGCGGCTCGCGGAGGCGGCGTCCGCCCAGCGGCTGCGCGCGGCCAGGGCGTCCGCGGTGCGGACGGGCAGCGAGCAGCGGGCCGCCTTCTGGACGCGCGCGGCGATCGCGTCCACCGTCGTGATCATCGGCGCGACGGCCCTGACCCTGCGCACGGCCCCCACGCGGTACGAACCTCCCGTGCCGCCGGGCGCGACCGTGCGGGGCGTGCCACCGCGGTCCGTGCCGGGCCCGCTCTCGGGCGCGGAACTGAGACTGCGGGCGAAGCTGCGCTCGACGACGGGCCACGGCCCCCAGCGGATGCTCCCCGAACCGAGATGAGCGCCGGCCCGGCCGGGGGCGCGACGTCAGTGGGCCCGCCTCCACGAGGGAGGCGGGCCCACTGACGTTCGGCGGTGCGGGGCTCAGCCCGCGGCGAGGATCTCGCGCGCCAGCTTCGCCGTCTCGGTCGGCGTCTTGCCGACCTTGACGCCGGCGGCCTCGAGGGCCTCCTTCTTCGCGGCGGCCGTACCGGAGGAACCCGAGACGATGGCGCCGGCGTGGCCCATCGTCTTGCCCTCGGGCGCGGTGAAGCCCGCGACGTAGCCGACGACCGGCTTCTTCACGTTGTCCTTGATGAAGGCCGCGGCCCGCTCCTCGGCGTCGCCGCCGATCTCACCGATCATGACGATCAGGTCGGTGTCGGGGTCGGCCTCGAACGCGGCGAGCGCGTCGATGTGCGTCGTGCCGATGACCGGGTCGCCACCGATGCCGACGGCGGACGAGAAGCCGATGTCGCGCAGCTCGTACATCATCTGGTAGGTCAGCGTGCCGGACTTCGACACCAGGCCGATGCGGCCCGGCTTGGTGATGTCGCCCGGGATGATGCCGGCGTTCGACTGGCCCGGCGTGATGAGGCCGGGGCAGTTCGGGCCGATGATCCGGGTCTTGTTGCCCTGCGACACGGCGTACGCGTAGAACGCGGCCGAGTCGTGGACGGCGATGCCCTCGGTGATGACGACGGCCAGCGGAATCTCCGCGTCGATCGCCTCGACGACGGCGGCCTTCGCGAAGGCCGGCGGCACGAAGAGGACGGACACGTTCGCGCCCGTCTTCTCGATCGCCTCGGCGACCGTGCCGAACACCGGGATCTCGGTGCCGTCGAAGTCGACGGAGGTGCCCGCCTTGCGGGGGTTCACGCCGCCGACGATGTTGGTGCCGTCCGCCAGCATGAGCTTGGTGTGCTTCATGCCCGTGGCACCGGTCATGCCCTGGACGATGACCTTGCTGTCCTTGTTCAGGAAGATAGCCATGGCTGTTCTGTCCCTCTTCCCTTACTTCGCAGCCGCGAGCTCGGCGGCCTTGTCGGCCGCGCCGTCCATGGTGTCCACGCGCTGCACCAGCGGGTGGTTGGCGTCGGAGAGGATCTTGCGACCCAGCTCGGCGTTGTTGCCGTCCAGACGGACGACCAGCGGCTTGGTGACTTCCTCGCCCTTGTCCGCGAGGAGCTGAAGCGCCTGGACGATGCCGTTGGCGACCTCGTCACACGCGGTGATGCCGCCGAAGACGTTGACGAACACGGACTTGACGTCCGGGTCGCCCAGGATGATCTCCAGGCCGTTCGCCATGACGGCCGCGGACGCGCCGCCGCCGATGTCGAGGAAGTTGGCGGGCTTGACGCCGCCGTGGGCCTCACCGGCGTACGCGACGACGTCCAGGGTGCTCATGACGAGACCCGCGCCGTTGCCGATGATGCCGACCTCGCCGTCGAGCTTGACGTAGTTGAGGTTCTTCTCCTTGGCCGCGGCCTCGAGCGGGTTCGCCGAGTCCTTGTCCTGGAGGGCCTCGTGGTCCGGCTGGCGGAACTCGGCGTTCTCGTCCAGTGAGACCTTGCCGTCGAGGGCGATGACGTCACCGGAGGCGACCTTGGCCAGCGGGTTGACCTCGACGAGAAGGGCGTCCTCCTCGAGGAAGGTCTTCCACAGGGTGACCAGGACGTTCGCGACCTTGTCGGCCACCTCGGCCGGGAAGTTCGCGGCCTCGACGATCTGGCGGGCGACCTCGGGGGTCACACCCACGTTGGCGTCGATCGGCGTCTTGGCGACGGCCTCGGGGCGGGTCTCCGCCACCTCCTCGATCTCCATGCCGCCCTCGACGGACGCGATGGAGAGGAAGGTGCGGTTGGCACGGTCCAGGAGGAAGGAGACGTAGTACTCCTCCAGGATCTCCGGGGCCGTCTCGGCGATCATCACCTTGTGGACCGTGTGGCCCTTGATGTCCATGCCGAGGATGTTGGTCGCGTGCTCCACGGCCTCGTCGGCGGAGGCGGCGAGCTTGACGCCGCCGGCCTTGCCGCGGCCGCCGACCTTCACCTGGGCCTTGACGACGGACTTGCCACCGAGACGCTCGGTGGCTGCGCGGGCCGCCTCAGGCGTGTCGATGACTTCACCGGCCAGCACCGGTACATCGTGCTTGGCGAAGAGGTCCCTCGCCTGGTACTCGAACAGGTCCACGCGCTTCCGTCCCTATCAGTGATCTCGCGGTTCGTTGTCTGCGTGGGCGTGCCGCGAGGGCAACGTGACGTCCGACCGGTGTCTGTCACAAGGGAGGCGCACACGGTGACCGAGCGCGCGGCATGTCCGTCTCGCAGGTTATCGCTGCTTGCAGGAGGCCCCTAAATCGAGGGTCACACCTGAGCGGTGATACCTGTCACATGATGCCGGGATCACTGACACTCCGTGCCGGATGTGAGGGCCGGGCGGGGCCGCACGGAGGGGCCTCACCGGGCTGGGGTTGGCCCGGTGAGGCCCCCTGAGCAGCCCCTCAGGGGCTCAGGGCGGAACGGCCCCCACCCCAATGAGGGCCGTCCCGCCCCGACCGTGAGGGCTGGGCCGGACGGACCGAAAGGCTTCCGGCCGTCCGAGCACCGACCCCCTCACGGAGTCGATGGGTGGGGCGATGGTTCGGTGGTGGTTCGGTGGCTCGGTGGTTCGGTGGGGCGATGGTTCGGCGGGACGACGGAACGACGGAACGACGACACGGCGACGGCAGAACGGGGAGGGCGCGGCTCGGCCGCCAGGGGGCGGCGATCTGGATCCGGCCGGAGGCTGAACGCTGCGCCGGGGAGACACCGCGACGCCCGACCGGGAGGGCCGCCCGACTGGGAGGGCCCTCCAACCGGGAGGGCCGTCTATCCGGGAAAGAGGGGGACGTCCCGGTACCTGTCCTGTGCGGCCGCGGGGTCGCCGTCCCCCGCACCGCCTCGCGCGGGCCACGGCACCGGCCGGTGCGGCGACGTGACGACGGCATGCGCGTCCATGTGCCGCGGGACACCGCCGTCGGAGGCCGGCCCGCCGGCCGACGCACCGGCCGGATCACCGGACGGCCCCCCGACCTGCCCGCCGGTCGGTCCGCCGGTCGGCCTCTGGCGTGCGGTGGGCGACGCGGATCCGGCGGCGGCCGGACGCCCGTCACGGGCCGTCGGGACCCGGTGAGCGGCGCGCGTGGATCCGCCGCCCACGAAACCCACGGGCCCGGAGCCTGACGCGTCCGTCGCCGCCACGCCCGCCCCCGCCGGACCTGTCCGCCCCCGCACCGCCCCGCCGACCACGGGCCCACGCCCGCCCGACGCCGACGCCGACACCGAGGCCGACGACGGATGGAGAGCCGGAACGTGCGGAACCCCGAGGATGCCGGACACGGAAGGCAGCCGGGGGACCGACAGGACGGATGGAAGTCTCGGCGGGCGGGGCGGGGCGGACACGACGGGCGGATCCGACGCCGCCGGCAACCGGACCGGCAACGAGACGGAAAGCCGCGCGGGGGCCGACACCGACCCGGCCGTGGACGCCGGCACCGACACCGACGCTGATCCCGGCAGCGACACCGACACCCGCGTCGGGGCCGACATCGAGGCCGGGGCCGAGATCCCGGCGACGAGACCGCCCGGTGTCGGACCGCCCTCCGCCGCATGCGCCTCCCCGCCCCAGAACAACCCGAGCACGGTCAGCCCGCCGACCAGCAGCGCGAGCCGCAGCGCATGCCGTCCGACCGCAGGCCCCCCGACCGCTCGCCGCCCGACCGCAGGCCATCCGACCGCTCGCCGCCCGACCGCACGTCGCCCGGCCGCGGTGCGCGGGACGCGCAGGGCGGTGACGGACAGGGCGGTGGACGAGGTCAAGGCAGGACGCTTCCCGTGCGGCGGCAGAGTGGCCCCGATCCTCGCACGGGGCTCCCGAGGTTGCGCAAGCCCCCGTTACCGATGAGTAGCCGCTCGCCTCACACCTGCATGTCGTCGCTCACTCACCCCGCGTCCGGGACGGGCAGCGGACGCTTCTCCAACGCCGCCGCCATCACCTCCGGGAACAGGTCGGGGGTGCACGCGAACGCCGGTGCGCCGAGCGCCGCGAGGGCGGCCGCGTGTTCCCGGTCGTAGGCCGGCGCGCCTTCGTCCGACAGCGCGAGCAGCGCCACGAACTGCACGCCCGACGCCTTCATCGCCGCGACCCGCTTGAGCATCTCGTCGCGTATGCCTCCCTCGTACAGGTCGCTGACGAGCACCACCACCGTCTCCGCCGGCCTGGTGATCTGCGACTGGCAGTAGGCGAGCGCCCGGTTGATGTCGGTGCCGCCGCCCAGCTGGGTGCCGAACAGGACGTCCACCGGGTCGTCGAGCCGGTCGGTGAGGTCGGCGACCGCCGTGTCGAAGACGACGAGCCGCGTGCTGATCGACCGCATCGAGGCGAGCACCGCCCCGAACACCGAGGCGTACACGACCGACGACGCCATCGAGCCGGACTGGTCGATGCAGAGGATCACCTCCTTCTTCATGGATGGCGACGCCCGCCCGTATCCCACGAGCCGTTCCGGCACGACCGTCCCGTGCTCGGGCAGGTAGTGCTTGAGGTTGGCGGCGATCGTGCGGTTCCAGTCGATGTCGTGGTGACGCGGTCTGCTGACGCGGGCGCTGCGGTCCAGCGCGCCGGCGAGGGCGGCCCGGGTGCGGGTGGCGAGCCGCTTCTCCAGGTCCTCGACGACCTTGCGGACGACGGCCCGCGCCGTCTCCCTCGTGGTCTCCGGCATCGCCTTGTTGAGGGAGAGCAGCGTCCCGACGAGATGCACGTCGGCCTCCACCGCCTCCAGCATCTCGGGCTCCAGGAGCAGCGCGGACAGCCCGAGCCGCTCGATGGCGTCGCGCTGCATGACCTGCACGACGGAGGAGGGGAAGTAGGTGCGGATGTCGCCGAGCCAGCGCGCCACGGACGGGGCCGAGGCCCCGAGGCCCGCCGTGCGGTCGCGCCCGGACGACGGGCCCTCCTTCTTTCCGTAGAGCGCGGTGAGCGCTCCGTCCATCGCCGCGTCGCGTCCGGAGAGCGCGTGTCCGGTGCCGTCCGCCGCGTCGCCGCCGAGCACCAGCCGCCAGCGCCTCAACCGCTCCCGCCCGGCGTCCGTCCCGGCCGTGTCGTCCACCGTCATGTCCCCACCCCCACAAGAGCGCCGCCGCCCGTCTCTTCGTCGCCCGTCTTTCCGTCGTCCGTGTCTTCGTCGCCCGTCTCTCCGTCGTCCGTCTCTTCGTCGCCCGTCTCTCCGTCGTCCGTCTCTTCGTCGCCCGTCTCTCCGTCGTCCGTCTCCCGGCCGGACGTCCCGTCACCGAACCCTCCGCCACCGGCCGCCCCGGCACCGGACGTCCCGGCACCGGACGCTCCGTCACCGGCCATTCCGGCACCGAACGTCCCGTCACCGTCGGACATCCCGTCGTGGGCCGTCCGACCGCCGGGCATCGCTGCGCCGTCACGCACGTCTTCGGCCGTTCGGCCGGGATTCGTCGTTCCCCTCCCCGCCTCCGCCGTGGGGTTCAGGCCCAGCAGCAGTCCGATCACCGGGAGGACGGCGTCCGCCCGTCCCTCGTCGAGTTCGCCCGCGAACCCGGGGGCACCGGCGTGCGTCCCCGGCCGCGCCGTCCGTTGTCCCGGACCGCGCCGGATCAGTTCGCCCAGCGTTCTGCGCACCCCGGGCTCGTAGGCGGAGAACGTCCGCCGCAGCAGGGGCAGCACGTCGGTGAACGACTCGGTGGGGACCGTCGTGAGCCACCCGTCGACCAGTGCGAGCAGCCGTTCGTCGTGCACGAGGAGCAGTCCGCCCCCGGAGCCGCCGCCGACGAACCCCTCGATCCAGGCGGCCGCGTCGCCCGGCGGCGTCCCCGGGGACAGCGCGAGACCCATGAGCCGAGCCGCCTCGCCGGGGTCCAGCGCCCCCTCGTCGAGGAGGAGCCGCACGGCACGGCCCCGCACGACGCCCGGCACACTGTCCCGCCGGGACAGCACCCGCAGCACGGCGCGCCAGCGGGCCGCGAGCCCCGCCTGACCGTCCAGCATGCCCACCGCCCCGTGTACCGCGTCCACATGACGGCGCATCTGCTCCGCCGCGTCCGCGTCGAGGGACACGCAGGCCGGCGGGAGGCCGACGAAGATCCGTTCCGCGAGGCCGGCCGCCACCTCCGCCAGCGCACCGGTGCCGGTGCCGCGCACGTCGCCGTACCGCAGGGAACGGGCCAGCGCGGGCAGGGCCTGCGCGAGGTGGCCGACGTCCGTGTCGAGGGCGGCCCGGTCGGCGAGGACCCGCATCACCGTCGGCAGCGCGTCCGGCAGCGCGGCCAGCAGGCAGCGCTCGGCGAGGGCGGTCACCCGGGCGAGCCCGGCCGAGGCGACGGCGTCCGTCTCCGCCTTGGCGGTCGCCGCGGCGAGCACGGTCGTCCCCCACACCCCGGCCTCGGCGACCCGCACGGCCAGCTCCGGCTCCCACCGCAGCCGCCAGGTCTCGCGGAACGTCCCCGTGCTGCCGCGCGAGGCGACCGGTTCGCCCCACGCGACGCCCAGCAGCCGCAGCCGGTGCAGCAGCCTGCTGCGCTCGGCGTCGTTCTCCTTGCGCAGGTCGAGCGCCAGTTCCCGCTCCGCCGCCTCCGGTTTGAGCCGGAGGCGGCGCCGCAGCCGGTCGAGGTCGCGCTGCAACGGCACCGCGGGCGCGCCCGCCGGCACCTCACCCAGCACGTCCCCGACGACCAGCCGGTCGCGCACCAGGTCCAGCGGCACGTCGGAGCCCTCGCACAGCACCGCGCGCGCGGCGTCGGCGGTCTCGGTCAGGCCGGGCAGCGGCCGGCCCCGCAGCACCGCCAGCGTCTCGGCGAGCCGGACCGCCTCGATCACGTGGGCCGAGGACACGATCCGGTCCTCCTCGCGCAGCAGCACCGCCACCTTCGTCAGCCAGCGCTCAATGGGCCGGTCCGGCGACGCGAAGAGGTGGGCGTACCAGCCGGGCGCGTCGACACCCGCGCCGTACCCGCCGGACCGGGCCAGCCTGCGGTGAGTCCAGGGCACCCAGGTCAGGTCGGTCCTGACCTTCGGCAGCCCCCTGAGGAGCGCCCGGTCCGCGGCCAGGGCGGTCCTGCTGCGCAGGGCGGGCACATGCCACGCCCCGCACACCACGGCCACTCCGTCCGCCCCGAACTCCTTCTGCGCGACGCGGAGTTGGATGCGCATGTGCGCCTCCCGCACGAGGTCCCGCTCGTCCTCGCGCCCCGTCGCGTCGCGGTCGTACGTCTCGCGCAGGGCCCCCATCGCCTCCTCCAGCGCGGTGAACGGCGCGAACGGATCCTTCGTGCCGGCGGCGCGGTGCTCGACGACGTCCTCCCACCAGCGTTCGGGATCGTCGTATCCGGCGACCTCGGCGAGCGTGCCCAGCGGGTCCCGCCGCAACCCGTCACGGCCCTCGTCGACGCCCCCGCTCCCCCGGCCCCCGCCGGACCCCCGCCCTGCCCCGTCGGCGTCCCCCGCGCCGCCCGACGCCCCCGCCCCCGGCCCACCCCGCTCCTGCGCCCCCTCCCCCGGCTCCCCGGCCCCTTTCTCCTTCTCCGCCCCCTCCGGCTCATCGGCCCCCTCCGGTTCCCCCTTCCCCCGGGCCTCCTCCTTCCCCCGGGCCTCCTCGGGCCTCTCCCACGCCAGCGTGTGGGTGGCCGGGAGATCGATGAAACGGGCGGGCACCCCGTGCTCCACGGCCCAGCGCAGTGCGACCCACTCCGGGGAGAACTCGGCCATCGGCCAGAACGACGACCGGCCGGGTTCGTCGACGGCGTGGGCGAGGAGGGCGACCGGCGGCCGCATGTCCTCGTCCGCGACCAGCGGGATCAGCGCGTCCGCCTCCGGGGGCCCCTCGATCAGCACGGTGCGGGGCCGGGCGGCCGCCAGCGCCGCCCGCACCGCGCGCGCGGACCCCGGCCCGTGGTGCCGCACCCCGAGCAGCAGGGGCCGCCCGGCGGCCGGCTCCCGGCCGCCGCCCGGGTCCGCCGTCTCCCGCGCGCTCACCGGCGCGGCCACTTCGTGTCGTCGTTCACAGCCGTCCTCCCCTCGTCACGGGTCCCCGCCCCGGTCGCCGCATCGCTGTTCACGCGCTCACCTCCCGGCAGGCCCGGTAGAAGTCGGTCCAGCCCGCGCGCTCGCGCACGACCGCCTCCAGGTACTCCTGCCAGACGACCCGGTCGGCGGCCGGATCGCGCACGACGGCCCCGAGGATGCCCGCCGCGACGTCGGCCGGCCGCAGCACGCCGTCGCCGAAGTGGGCGGCGAGCGCCAGGCCGCCGGTGACGACGGAGATGGCCTCGGCGGTGGACAGCGTGCCGCTCGGCGACTTCACCTTCGTACGGCCGTCGGACGTGACGCCGTCGCGCAGCTCGCGGAAGACCGTCACCACCCGGCGGATCTCCTCGAAGCCGTCCGGGGCGGGCGGCAGGTCCAGGGAGCGGCCGAGCTGGTCGACGCGCCGCGCGACGATGTCGACCTCCGCCTCGACGCTCTCGGGCAGCGGCAGCACCACCGTGTTGAAGCGCCGGCGCAGCGCGCTGGACAGCTCGTTGACGCCGCGGTCGCGGTCGTTGGCCGTGGCGATGAGGTTGAAGCCGCGGACGGCCTGCACCTCCTGGCCCAGCTCCGGTATCGGCAGCGTCTTCTCGGACAGGACGGTGATCAGCGTGTCCTGGACGTCGGCCGGCATCCTGGTCAGCTCCTCCACCCGGACCGTGGCTCCCGTGGCCATGGCCCGCATGACGGGGCTGGGCACCAGCGCGTCCCGGCTCGGCCCGTGCGCGAGCAGCTGCGCGTAGTTCCAGCCGTAGCGGATCGCCTCCTCCGGCGTGCCCGCGGTGCCCTGCACGAGCAGGGTCGAGTCGCCGCTGACCGCCGCCGCCAGGTGTTCGGAGACCCAGGTCTTGGCGGTGCCCGGAACCCCGAGCAGCAGCAGCGCCCGATCGGTGGCGAGGGTGGTGACGGCCACCTCGACGATGCGCCGCGGGCCCACGTACTTCGGCGTGACGACCGTGCCGTCCGGCAGGACGCCGCCGAGGAGGTAGGTGGCCACGGCCCACGGCGACATGTTCCAGCGGGCCGGCCGGGGCCGGTCGTCCTGGGCGGCCAGCGCGGCGAGTTCCGCGGCGAAGGCCTCCTCGGCGTGCGGGCGCAATGCGTCCGACGGCTCGGTGCCGGTCGGTTTCACGGACGTCGGATCTACGGACACAGACATGGCTGAGGCCCCCTCCAGCTCGGCCGGTTCCATCTGGTGTCCACCGTGCACCACGCCACTGACAATGCGATCTGACCTGCGAAAACGCGGTCGCGGCCGCTGTCGCCGAAGGTGCGAGAGGCCGATTGTCAGTGGGGGGACCTACCGTCGACGACATGACTCAGCAGGGGGTGCGCTGGAGCGTGGACCAGGTGCTGGCACTGGCGCCTGACTCCGCGTCACGCAAAGCGGGGAGCAAACTCGGCGCGGCCGGGCCGTGGTCCGGCACGGGCAGTTCGCGGGAGGGGGCGGTGTGGGGGCTGTGCAAGGGCAGCGGCAGCACGCCGTACCGGACGGTCGTCGACGTCGTGGGCGGCTCCGGCGCCCCCGGCCCGGCCTACAAGTGCAGTTGTCCCAGTCGTAAGTTCCCGTGCAAGCACGCCCTCGGGCTGCTGCTGCTCTGGTCCGGCGGGGAGGCGTCGGTACCCGACGACGGGCAGGCTCCGGACTGGGCCGAGGAGTGGCTCGCCGGCCGCAGACGCACACAGGACGAACGTGAGGCGGGCCGGGCGGGTTCCCCGTCCGGGCCGGCCGACCCGGAGGGGGCGCGCCGCCGGGCCGAGCGCCGCGCCGAGCGGATCACCGCGGGCGCCACGGATCTGGAGGAGCGCCTGACCGACCTGCTGCGCGCCGGTCTGGCCACGGCCGAGCAGGCCGGGTACGGGCTGTGGGAGGAGACGGCCGCCCGCATGGTCGACGCTCAGGCCCCCGGGCTCGCCTCGCGAGTGCGGGAGTTGGGAGCCGTCCCGGCCTCCGGGCCGGGCTGGCCGGTGCGCCTGCTGGAGGAGTGCGCCCTGCTCCACCTCCTCGACCGGGGCTGGCTGCACCGCGAGCGGCTGCCGGACGCCCTCGCGGCGACGGTCCGCACCCGCGTCGGGCTGCCCTCGTCCCCGCAGGGACCGCCCGTCCGGGACGACTGGCTGGTCCTCGCCCAGTACGACAGGACCGACCCGAAACTGACGACGCGCCGCATCTGGCTGCACGGCGCCGCGTCCGGCCGCACGGCTCTCCTCCTCTCCTACGGCGCCGCGGGCCGCGCCCCCGAACTGACCCTGCCCGTCGGCCTCGTGCTGGACGCCGAGCTGTCCGCCCACCCGGGGACGGGCGGCCTGCGCGCCTCGCTCGGCGAGCAGTTCGCGCCGCCCGCCCCCACCGGCGTCCGCCCCCCGGGCGGCACGACGGCCGAGGCGACCGCCCGTTACGGCGAGGCCCTGCGCGACGACCCGTGGCGGGAGTCCGTGCCGGTGACGCTGGACGACGTCATACCCGTCCCGGACGGCGACTCCTGGCAACTGGCCGACGCCACGGGCGGCACGGCGCTGCCCCTGACCACCGCCGCGCGATCCCGCCCCGGCCTGTGGCGGCTGGTCGCCCTGTCGGGCGGCGCCCCCGTCAAGGTCTTCGGCGAGTGCGGCCACCGCGGCTTCACCCCGCTCACGGCCTGGCCGACGGGGCCCGGCAACGCGGTGCGCCTGTGCTGAACGCCCCGGCACGACCCCACCGACGAAGCGGAACATGACGCGACACCACGGCACCACCGCAGCACTACGAAACCACCGCAGCACCAAGACAGCACCACGGCACCACGGCAGCATCACCGCACCGCCACGGCACCACCGCAGCACGCAGCACGCAGCAGCGCACACGGCAAACCGAAGGGAGTCTCATGAACACCGGCTCGTCCCTCCCCCCGCCGCCCGCCTGGGAGGACCTGGTCACCGCGGCACTCCTGGGCACCGACCGCCGCACGCCCCCGGGCGCCGCCCCCGGCCGCGGCGCGCCGTCGGCCCTGCTGGACGCCGCCGCCGCGGAGACCGTCCGCCGACGGGCAGGCCTGCGCCCCGGCCCCGCCGCGCCCCGCCCGCGGCCGGCCCCCGAGGACCGGCGCCCCCCGCTTCCCCCCGCGGCCGCCCGCAGGCTCGCCCTGCTCCTGGCCGACCGCCCCGGCACCGCGCAGGGCGGCCGCAGAGGGACCACGCCCGACCTCGTCGAGCTGTTGCCGCAGTGGCTGTCGGCGGTGAACGAACGGGGGTTCGCCGCGCCCCCCGAGTCGCTCCCCGCGCTGCTCGACGCGGCACGCGCGCGAACGGACCTGCGTCCGGCCGCGCTGCGCTTCGCCGGTCCGCGCGCGCTGTGGCTGGCCCGGCTCAACCCGGACTGGCGGTTCGCGCTGCGCGCGAGCCCGGGCGGCGGCACGGCGCTGCCCGGCCCGCAGGAGGCCGGGCGGATCGAACAGCTCTGGCAGGAGGGCCTGTTCGCCGAACGCGTCTCGCTCCTCGCGGCCGTCCGCGCCCGCGACCCCGACGCGGCACGCGAACTGCTGGAAGCCACCTGGCCGACGGAGCGCGCCGAGGACCGGCTGATGTTCCTCGACTCGCTGCGCGCCGGACTCGGCCCGCGGGACGAGCCGTTCCTGGAGCAGGCACTGGCCGACCGCAGCCGCAACGTGCGCGCCACGGCGGCGGAGCTGCTGTCGGCGCTGCCGCAGTCGGCGCTGGCCGCCCGGATGGCCGTCCGGGCCGGCGCGTGCGTGGCCGTCGACCACACCCGTGACACGCCCACACTCCTGGTGGAGGCGCCGCACGAGTGCGACGCGGCCATGGAACGCGACGGGGTGTCGCCCAACCCGCCGTCCGGCCGGGGCGAACGGTCGTGGTGGCTCGGTCAGCTGGTGGAGGCGGCCCCGCTCGCCGGCTGGCCGGCCCGGCTGGGCGGCCGGACGCCCGAGCAGATCGTCGCGATGCCGGTGGCCGACGACTGGCTGGGCGAACTGCACGCGGCCTGGTGCCGGGCCGCGGTGCGGCAGCGGGACCCGGACTGGTCGCGGGCGCTGCTCGGACCGCCGTCGGCGCCCGGTGCGGGCGGGCCGGGCGCGGTGTCCCTCGCCGAACGGGCCAAACTGCTGGGCACGCTGACGGCGCCGGTACGGGCCGAGTGGGTCGCGGGTTTCATCGCGGCGCACGGCCTGTCGGAGGCGTTCCAGCTGCTGGGCGTCTGCTCGGTGCCCTGGGCCGCCCCGCTGGGCAGGGCCGTGGTCGACGCGCTCAACATCGCGCGCGACGCGGGCAGTTACCCCTGGAGCTTCAGCGGCGTCATGGGTTTGGCCGAACGCTGCCTGGACCCGTCGGAGGCGGTCCGCCTGGACGCCCTGCTGGCCGTGCCGGACGAACAGGAGGACGCCTCCCCCGGCGCGGGCGGTTACTGGGCGGAAGCCTTCCAACGCCTGTGCCGGACGCTGCGGTTGAGAGCGGCGATGACGGCGGAGCTGGAGGTCCCCGCGTGAGGCCCCCGTCCGGAACGGCACCCGGCCCCGAGGCGCATCCACGCCGGGGTCGACGTTCAGAACAAGGTCCCGCCCCGCCCCGTCCGCCCCGTCCGCCCCGTCCCGACTCGCCCTCGTCAGGCCCCGGCGGGCTGGCGGACGTTGGCCCGCACCCAGTCGACGACGGAGGCGGTGGTCGCCCCCGGAGTGAAGATCTCCGCGACCCCCATCTCCTTCAACGGCGCGATGTCCGCCTCCGGGATGATCCCGCCGCCGAAGACCACGATGTCCTGCGCATCGCGTTCCTTCAGCAGCTCGATCACCGCCGCGAACAGGGTGTTGTGCGCCCCGGACAGGATGGACAGCCCGATCGCGTCCGCGTCCTCCTGGATGGCGGTGGCGACCACCTGCTCGGGCGTCTGGTGCAGCCCGGTGTAGACGACCTCCATGCCGGCGTCGCGCAACGCCCGCGCGATCACCTTGGCCCCGCGGTCGTGGCCGTCGAGCCCCGGCTTGGCCACCACCACACGGATCGGACCGCCTGCCACACCCATCACTGCCTCCATGAAGCGACTGCGTCCATCCTCCACCGCCCGCCCGCCCCGGGCCAGACGGCCCCCGCGCGTGAACGCACGTTATCGCCGGCATCCCCCAACCGGCAGTTTCACGGTGCGGGCCGAGGGGGAAAATCGCACAGAGGGACACGTTCACCGCGCACCGCTCCCCCACCCCACGGGAGAGCGGTCGCACCGGAGCCGCGTCGGGACAGCGGTGCCGCCGGGCGCCGCGGAAGGCGCCGCGTGGCGGTACGGCGGATCGGCGGGCACGATGGTCACGTAGGACAGGTAAGGCACGACAGCGGGAGCCTCGTCGCCAGCACCGGCAGGGATCCCGTCCGTCGAGCGGTACGACCGGGTGCCATGAGAGCCGTGCACCCCCAGACCGCGGGCCTCACCCGCCATACGCCCTGGCGTGCCCGATCGACCTCCTCGACAGCGACTTCCACGAGGGCACACGGGGGACAGAGAAGTCCTCAGCGTGCCGACAGGAGGTCGGCCATGAAGGTCACCCGGGCCTTGCAGCCCATTCTTCCGTTGTGTCAGCGCCTGCTGCCGGACATGCCGAACCTCGCCGGCCTCGCCGTCTTCCCCAGCCTCTCCGACCTGCCGAGCTTCCCGAGCTTCCCGAGCCTTCCGGGACTGCCGAACCTTCCCGGTCTGCCGGGCAGGCTGGCCGGTTTCTCCGTGGCCCTCCTCAAGGCGACCGCGCTGGACCTGGCGATCCTCGCCGGGCACCTGCTCCTCTACCCCTCCGGGATGGCGCAGGAGCGCCGCTGCGCGATGCGTCCCGAACTGCCCGGACCGGCGTCCGCGGGAGAGCCGACGCACCTGCCCGCGTCCTCCGCGCCCCCGGTCGTGCTGCTGCACGGCTTCATCGACAACCGTTCCGTGTTCGTCCTGCTGCGCCGCAGCCTGGCCCAGCACGGCAGGCACCGCGTCGAGTCGCTGAACTACTCGCCCCTGACGTGCGACATCCGGACCGCGGCCGAACTCCTCGGCCGGCACATAGAGGAGATCTGCGAACGCACCGGCAGCCCGCAGGTCGACGTGGTCGGGCACAGCCTGGGCGGCCTGATAGCCCGCTACTACGTGCAGCGGCTCGCGGGAGACGCCCGCGTGCGGACGCTCGTCACCCTGGGCACCCCGCACTCGGGAACCCGGGTCGCACCGCTCGCCAACGCGCACCCGATCGTGCGCCAGATGCGCCCCGGCTCGGAACTCATCGAGGAACTGGCCCGCCCCGCACCGGGCTGCCGCACCCACTTCGTCAGCTTCTGGAGCGATCTCGACCACCTGATGGACCCGCTGGAGTCGGCGTGCGTCGACCATCCGGACCTGCTGGCCCAGAACGTCCGGGTGACCGGCATCGGCCACCTCGCGCTGCCCGTGCACCCCGCCGTCGCGACCGGCATCCGGCAGGCCCTCGACACCGAACATCCGCCGGCCTCCGCCGACGTCGCCGCCACCGCTCCCCGCAGCGGCGGCCTGACGGTGGCCTGAGCCGCGCCGACCAGCGCCCGACGGGAGCCGACGCAACACGGACGCACCGCCGAAGCGGCCCCGAAGGAGATCCGCCGGGGCCGGGATCCCTCGGGGCCGAAGATCCGCCGGGGCGAAGGAGCCCCTCAGAAGCGTCTCACCCGCTCCAGGCGCCCCCCACCACCCCTCCAGCGCCCGCCCAGCACCCCTCCGCGGCCCCTCCGCGAAGGCTCCGCGACTGCTCCGTCATCGAACGCTAATCGAACCTAGGACCAAGCTCGCGCCCCTCGTCCCCCGAAACACGGCCGAATGCCCTTTTCCTTCGGGCGCGAAACCTGCAGAAGATTGTCGTGCCCGCGTACTGCCGGGTACAGTCGCCGCACTGCTCTGGCAGCCCCTGTCGTCGGCGAAAGAGAAGTTGGTGAACGACCGTCACCCGTCGGGGGTCATGAGCACCCCGGCCCCGGCTTCCGACGCCGCTTCGGCGCCCTACGCGTCGTACGGCGCCCAGGACGCCCACTACGACGGCTTCACCACGTACCCCGGCTACGAGACCGGCGCCTACGACGCCGGGACGCAGACCGGCGGGCATCCCACGGCGGCCGACCCCCTCTTCGGCGAGCTTCCGGGCGACGGCACGGCCCCCGGCGCCTACGACGGCACGCAGTGGCACACGGGCAGCCACCAGACCATGGACACGGGCGGTCACCAGGCCCTGAACTACGACGGTTACGCCGCCCAGCACCACGCCGCCTACGACACCGGCGCGTACGACGCGACCGCCTGGTCCGGCGAGCAGCAGCACCTGTCCGCCGTGCCGCAGCAGGCGACGGCGCCGGACGCCAGCGGCCAGTGGGACGCGAACGCCTGGCTCCAGCCCGACCAGTCCGCGAACCCGGCCGACCGGACCCAGCAATGGGAATGGGGCACGCAGGTCTTCGACACGGGCGCGTACGACGCCACTCAGTGGAACTCCGACGGCGGCGGGAGCACCGGTGAGAATCCGGGTGCCGACCAGGGCTCCGACACCTACGAACAGCCGCCCGCCGAGGTTCCGTTCGACCAGCAGGCCACCGCCACCTTCGAGCAGGTCGCCCACGACGAGCCGACCGACGAGGCGCCCTCCCTCCTCGACGACCAGGAGGACGCGGCGCCCGCACCGCTCGGCCGCGCCGCCACCCGCAACGCGAACCGCTCGCGCCGCCGCACGCCCGCCAAACGCTCCGCGCTGCTGACGGTGGCGGTGCCCTCGGTGTGCGTGATGGGCGTCGCCGGGATCGCCGCGGCCTCGGTCGGCTCGCTTCCCCTGACCGGCGGCGACGGCAAGGACACCACGGCTTCGGCCGCGGACGCGCAGCCCGTGAAGCCGTCCGCCGCAAACATCAGGCTCGACAGCCAGCTGGAGACCCTCAGCGCCGGAGCCGACGACTTCGCCGACCGGGCCAGCCGCACACAGGAACGCATCGACCTCAAGGCGCAGCAGGCTGCCGAGCAGAAGAAGGCCGCCGCCGAAGCGGCCCGCAAGGAGCGGCTGCGCCCCAAGTACGCCCTCCCGGTCGCGCAGCACGGCCTCAGCGCCTACTTCGGCCAGGCCGGCATCAACTGGATGTCCCAGCACACCGGCATCGACTTCCCGGTGTCGTACGGCACCACCGTGATGGCGGCGACCGACGGGACCGTCCGCACGCAGTGGAACAGCGCCTACGGGAACATGCTGATCCTCACCGAGAAGGACGGCACGGAGACCTGGTACTGCCACCTCTCCAGCTACCGGGTGCCCTCCGGGACGACCGTCAAAGCCGGCGATCCCATCGCGTACTCCGGGAACTCGGGCAACTCCACCGGCCCGCACCTGCACTTCGAGGTCCGCCCGGCCGGCGGCTCGGCGATCGACCCGCTGCCGTGGCTGCGCAGCCACGGCCTGAGCCCGACCTGAGCCCCTGCCCGTAACCCCGCGCCCCGCGCCCGCCCGGCGCACCACCCTCGTGGATCGACCGCGCCTCGACGCCGTGGCCGGGGCGCGTGACCGGGGCGTGGCCGCCCACGCGCGCGGGCGGCAACGCGCCCCCGCCACGAACGGCAACGCTCGGGAACGCTCGTGATCGATACGCCTAGAGCTTCTCCACCGGCGCGTACCGCAGCAGCAGCCGCTTGGGTTTGACGTCGCCGAAGTCGACCGTGGCCTCCGCGTTCGCGCCGGTGCCCTTCACGCCCACGACCGTGCCGAGGCCGAACTGGTCGTGCGTGACCCGGTCGCCGACGGCCAGCGAGACGACCGGCTTGTCCGCGGCGGCCCGGCGGGTCGCGAAGCCGGAGGCGCCGGCGGCCGAGGAGCGCGAGCGGGACGAGGACAGCGAGGCCGCCACCCCGGACACGGGACCGGAGGCCATGGGCGCGGTCGCCCCCGTCCGCTTCCAGTCCACGTAGGTCGGCGGGATCTCCTCCAGGAACCGTGAGGGCGGGTTGTACGAGGGCTGCCCCCAGGCGCTGCGCAGCGACGACCGGGTGAGGTAGAGCCGCTCCCGCGCGCGTGTGATGCCCACGTAGGCGAGCCGGCGTTCCTCCTCCAGTTCCTTGGTCTGGCCGAGGGCGCGCATGTGCGGGAAGACGCCGTCCTCCATGCCGGTGAGGAAGACGACCGGGAACTCGAGGCCCTTGGCGGTGTGCAGGGTCATCAGCGTGATGACGCCGGAGCCGTCGTCGTCCTCGTCGGGGATCTGGTCGGAGTCGGCGACCAGGGCGACCCGCTCCAGGAAGTCGGACAGCCCGGCCGGCGTCGCGGCCTCGCCGTCCGCCGCCCCGGTCTCCTGCTCGAACTCCAGGGCCACCGCGGCGAGTTCCTGGAGGTTCTCGATCCGGGTCTCGTCCTGCGGGTCGGTGGAGGCCTGCAACTCGGCGAGGTAGCCGGTGCGTTCGAGCACCGCCTCCAGGACCGTCGCCGGACCGGCGCCCGACTCGACGATCGTGCGCAGTTCCTCCATCAGCGCGTTGAACCGCTTCACGGCGTTCGTCGACCGCGCGGCCATGCCGTACGCCTCGTCGACGCGCTTCAGGGCCTGCGGGAAGCTGATCTTCTCGCGCTGGGAGAGGGCGTCGATCATGGCCTCGGCGCGGTCGCCGATGCCCCGCTTGGGCACGTTGAGGATCCGGCGCAGCGGCACCGAGTCCTCCGGGTTGGCGAGCACGCGCAGGTAGGCCAGGACGTCCCGGACCTCCTTGCGCTCGTAGAAGCGGACGCCGCCGACGACCTTGTAGGGCAGGCCGACGCGGATGAAGATCTCTTCGAAGACACGGGACTGGGCGTTGGTGCGGTAGAACACGGCGACGTCGCCCGCCTTGGCGTCGCCCGCGTCCGTCAGACGGTCTATCTCGTCGGCGACGAACTGCGCCTCGTCGTGCTCGGTGTCGGCGACGTAGCCGGTGATGCGCGCGCCCGCGCCCGCGTTGGTCCACAGGTTCTTGGGGCGGCGGGACTCGTTGCGCTCGATGACGGCGTTGGCGGCGGACAGGATCGTCTGCGTGGAGCGGTAGTTCTGCTCCAGCAGGATCGTCGTCGCGTTCGGGTAGTCCTCCTCGAACTGGAGGATGTTGCGGATCGTCGCGCCCCGGAAGGCGTAGATCGACTGGTCGGCGTCACCGACGACGCACAGTTCGGCGGGCGGGACGTCGTACTCGCTCGGCGGGACGTCCACGGGGTGCTCGGAGGTGCCGACCAGTTCGCGCACCAGGGCGTACTGGGCGTGGTTGGTGTCCTGGTACTCGTCGACGAGGACGTGCCGGAACCGGCGGCGGTAGTGGTCGGCGACGTCGGGGAAGGCGCGCAGCAGGTTGACCGTCGTCATGATCAGGTCGTCGAAGTCGAGGGCGTTCGCCTCGCGCAGCCGCGACTGGTACATCGCGTAGGCCTGCGCGAGGGTCTTCTCAAAGCCTCCCCCGGAGCCAACAGCCTGGGAGGTGCCCCCAGCGGCCTGCGCGGCGAAGTCCTCCTCGTCGATCAGCTCGTTCTTCAGGTTGCTGATCTTGGCGCTGAAGGACTTCGGCGGGTAGCGCTTGGGGTCGAGGTCCAGGTCGCGGCAGACCAGGGCCATCAGGCGCTTGGAGTCGGCGGCGTCGTAGATCGAGAACGACGACGTGAAGCCGAGCTTCTTGCTCTCCCGGCGCAGGATGCGCACGCACGCGCTGTGGAACGTCATGACCCACATCGCGTTCGCGCGCGGGCCGACGAGCTGCTCGACGCGCTCCTTCATCTCGCCCGCGGCCTTGTTGGTGAAGGTGATCGCGAGGATCTGCCCCGGGTGCACGTGGCGCTCGGCGAGGAGGTGGGCGATGCGGTGGGTGAGCACGCGCGTCTTGCCGGAGCCGGCGCCGGCCACGATGAGCAGCGGGGCGCCGGCGTGCGTGACGGCCGCGCGCTGGTTGTCGTTCAGCCCCTCCAGCAGGGCCGCCGCGTCCAGCGCCGGGCGCGGGGCGCCGTCGCGGTAGTGGGTGTCCCGGTCCGGGGGCAGGTCGAACTTCCCGCCGAACAGATCGTCCGGAACCGACTCCGGTCCGTGATCGTTCTCGGGTGGCGGCGGGGGCTCCTCCTCGGGGGCGCGGGGGCCCTGGAGGTCCGCCAGGAAGCTGTCGTCAAAGAGGCTGCTCATCGCTCTACGAGTCTAGGGGTCGCCACTGACAACCGGCTGCCGTCCCCGGAATCTCCCGGTCTCACCCTCCGGGAGAGCGCCGTCACGGTACGTCGACCGCCGAGGCCGAAGCGGGCCGGTCCCGCGTAAGGTCACGAAAATGTATCGGGCATATCGCCCGGCAACCTTCACACCGGCCACACCGGTTGGCTACCGTGCCGACAGGCCGCAGGATCCCCGCCGGCGAACGACGCCGGGCCGCGCGGCCTCCGCCCAGTCCGGCGCGCCCGCCCGCGCCGCCGGAACCGGGACCCGCCGAATCCCAGGGGTGCATCGTCCGGCTCCCCCACCGGGACGCAGGCCGTCGGGCAGCCCTTCCGGTCTCCACCGCCCGACCCCGCCCAGCTCCCGGACGGCCTGGACGAGACCCCGCCGCCGGCCCGGTGGAGCGGAGCACTGGAAGGAGTCGCCTCCCTTGGCGTCGCAGCACCGCAAGCCACGCTCCGCGGTCCCGCGCGTGGCAGGCATACGCACCCCCGCGCTCGCCACCGCCGCCCTCACCTCCGTGGCCCTGCTCTCCCAGTCGGCGAACGCCGCTCCGTCGGAGGACGACGGCAGGCCGAGCCTGGAGGAGGTCGAGAAGAAGGTCGACGACCTCTACCGCCAGGCGGAGTCGGCGACGGAGAAGTACAACGCCGCCAAGGAGAAGACGCCGGCCAAGCAGCGCAAGCGCGCCGGCTCCCTCCTCGACGACGTCGCCCAGCGCACCCAGAAGCTCAACGGGGCGCGCGAGGAGCTGGGTTCCCACGCGGCGGCCCAGTACCGCACCGGCTCCTCCGTGCCCGACACGGCGACGTTCCTGCTCGCGGAGAGCCCGCAGGACCCCGTCGACCGGACCCAGCCGATGAACCGGGTGACCGGCCGTCAGAAGAGCACGGTCGACGACTACGTCACCGAGCAGCCGACGACCATGAGCACGCGCCGGGAGGCCGCCGAGAGCCTCGCCTCGCGCGACGACGCGCAGAGCGGCCTCAGAACCGCCAAGGCCACCGTGCAGAAGAAGCTCGCCGACGCGCGCGGGCTGATGTCCCGGCTGACGGCCCAGGAGAAGGCGCGTCTCGCGGCGATCGAGAAGCGGCACCATGAGGAGGCGGCCCGCAGGGCGGCCGAGCCGGCCCTGCGGCAGGCGGCCGCACGGACCGCGGCCCGCCAGGACGGCGGCGGCGCCCCGGCGAGCACGGGCGCGACCACGGACACCGGCACGGGGACCGCCACGCATACGAGGACCGCCTCGCATACGGGGACGGCCTCGCATACGAGGACCGCTACGCATGCGGGGACGGGCGCCGGCTCGCCGTCCGCCTCCGCCTCCGCCCCGGCTCCCGCCTCCCCGGCCGACCCGTCGTACGGAGCCAAGGCCGGCAAGGCGCTCGCCTTCGCCCGCGCGCAGATCGGCAAGCCGTACGTCTGGGGCGCCATGGGCCCCGGCTCCTACGACTGCTCCGGGCTCACCCAGGCCGCCTGGAAGGCCGCCGGCGTCATCCTCCCGCGCACCGCCTACGACCAGGTGAAGGCCGGCGCCACGGTCTCCCTCGCCGACGCCCGCCCCGGCGACCTGGTCTTCTTCTACGACGACGTCAGCCACGTCGGCGTCTACATCGGCAACGGCATGATGATCCACGCCCCGAAGCCGGGCGCCTACGTCCGCGAGGAGTCGATCTACTACGACGGCGGGTCCGGCTTCCACAGCGTCGTACGGCCCGCCTGAGCCCCGCGCGGGCGGCGGCTCCCCGCCGCCCGTCCGGCGCGTCTCGTTTTTGCGGCCCACGCGCGCGTGCCCCGCCCGCGCGGCGGGACCGGCTCCCTAGCATCGGCCGCATGACCGGGTCCCGCGCTCTTCCCCCGCCCCCTCCCGCGTCCTCCCCCCGCCCCTCCCTGCGCGAGCGGTGGGCGCGGCGGCAGCCCGCGGCCGGGGCCGCCGTGATGGCCACCGGGATCGTGTCCGTCGGCCTGCACCTGACGGGACACGAGACGCTGTCCCGCGTCGCCCTGGTGATGACGGCCGTCGCCTGGGCGGCGCTGGCGGCGGACTTCGCCGCCCGGCTGGTGCTGGAGCGCGAGCGGTGGCTGGCGCAGGCCAGGACGCCGGGAGCGCCGACCGCCGTGGCCGCGACGACCGTGCTCGGCGCCCGCGTCTCGGCGCTCGGTCGGCCGACCCCCGCCGAGGCCCTGCTGGCGCTGGCGGCCGTCCTGTGGCCCGTACTGCTCGCGAGCGCCGTACCGCGCTGGCGACGCGGCATGCCCGGCTCGGTGTTCCTGTCCTGCGTGGCCACCCAGGGCCTCGCCGTGCTCGGCGCGGCCCTGGCCCGGGAGCGGGGGGCGGCCTGGCTCGCGCACACCGCGCTCGTGCTGTTCTGGCTCGGGCTCGCGCTCTACTGCGCCGCGCTACCCCTGTTCGACCTGCGGCAGCTGACCGAGGGCGCCGGGGACCAGTGGGTGGCCGGCGGCGCGCTCTCCGTCTCGGCGCTGGCGGGAACGGAACTGCTCAAGGCCGACGGCGGCGGCCTGTACCTCTGGAACGCCGACGACGCGGGCGTCCTGCGCACGGTGACCGTCGCCCTGCTCGTGCTCGACCTGGCCTGGTACGCCGTCCTGCTGACCTGCGAGGTGCGCCGCCCGCGGCCGCGCTACGACGTCCGCCGCTGGGCGACCGTGTTCCCGCTGGGCATGACGGCGGCGGCGACCCTGTCCGTGTCCGACGCCGTGGACGTCCCGTGGCTCGAGGGGCCGGGCGAGGTGCTGCTGTGGGTCGCGGTGGCGGCCTGGCTGGCCGTCGCCGCGGGGGCGGCGGTTCGCGTCGGCGCGGCGGTCAGGTCCAGAGCACCGCGATGAACACGTTCGCCACGGTCAGCAGCCCGACCAGGCCGAAGAGGGGCTTCTCCACCCGCTCGTCGTCCCGCTTCACGTAGACCAGGCCGAGGATCACGATCAGCAGCGCGAGCTTCACGCCGATCTTGATGTTGTCGACGGGCTGGTCGTCGGCCTGGTTCAGCCCCACCAGGATCACGCCGGTGACCAGCATCGTGGCCGCGCCGTGCAGCATCGCCGGGACGAAGCGGGCGGCGCCCCGGCCCATCGCCTTCATCTGGGTGAGGAAGCCGCCGAGGAGCGCGGCGATGCCGATGATGTGCAGGCCGACGAAGAGATGGATGAGTACGTCCATGAGGCGGATGCTAATCAGCGCCCCGCCCCGCCCCGACACCGCCCCACACCCACAGCGGCCCCCGGCACACAGCCACACCCATAGCCACAGGTGCGCCCGGCCCCGGCCCCACCCCAGCGCGCAGCCAAAGCCACAGCGGGCCCCGGCGCACGCCCGCGCCCGGCGCCCACTGCGGTCGCACCCGGCGCACACCGCGCCCACGCGGGGCCGCGTGCGTGCCACGACAGCGCGCGTGCCGCCGTCGGGCGCATGCCACGACAGCGCGCACACCGCGACCGTGCGCGTGCGCGTGCGGCGATCGCACGCATGCCACGACGGTGCGCATGCCACCCACGACGGTGCGCGTGCAACGACCGCGCACGTGCCGCTCCGCCGTCACCGCGCCGTGCATATATGCGCCATAGCACTTGATCACCAGGTGACGCCTCCGGAATCACCGCTTCGGTCAGCGCGGCGTGTGAACCCGGCGTGCGGGGTCCGGAGAGTGGGCCACATACGGTCACTCGGCAGTCCGCTCCCGTCACTTCCGCACATCGCGTTACCCGACCGACACCTTCGGGCCTAGCGTCCTCCCCCAGGTGACCGGCTCCCCACCGCCGCCCGGGCCAGGGGCGGCAGTCGGCCACCACCGCCGAGAGGTCCGGCGGCGTCCTCGCTCCCCCGTGCGGGACGTCGCCGGGCCCGTCGACCACTGCGGGGCCGTCCGTCCGCTCACTGACGGCCCCGCGGTTCGGCCCGGGCGGTCGTACGAAAGGACGTGCAGTCCCAGTGGCAGCGCACCGCAAGCCCCGACAGCGCTCGCTCGGCGGCCATACGGCCCGCACCGCGTTCACCCTCGCCCTCGCGGGCGCGGCGACGGCGACGGCCTTCGACGGGACCGGACAGGCCGAGCCGAACCTGTCCCCGGCCGAGGTCAGGGCGAAGGTGGCCAAGCTGTACCAGGAGGCCGAGGCGGCCACCGAGAAGTACAACGGCGCGCAGGAGAAGGCGACCGCGGCCGAACAGCGGCTGGCGGCCATGCGGGACGAGGCGGCCCGCAAGGAGGCGAAGCTCAACACCGCGCGCGACGCCCTGGGTTCGATGGCCGCGGCCCAGTACCGCAGCAGCGGACTCGACCCCGCCGTCCAACTGGCGCTCTCCGACGACCCCGACCGCTACCTCGACGGGGCCGCCCTCGCCGAGCGGGCCGGCGACCGCCAGTCGGCCGCCGTGGCCGGGGTGCGCCGGCAACTGCGGGAGATCCAGCAGTTGCGCGGCGCCGCGCGCGTCGAGCTGACGTCGCTCAAGGCCCGCCGCGCGGAGTTGCAGACCCAGAAGACGGCCATCACCGCCAAACTGGACGCCGCCCGCACGCTGTTGTCCCGGCTGACGGCGGCCGAGCGCGACCGGATCGGCGAGGCGGGCGGCGGTACGGGCGACGGCGCCGCCCGTGCCTCACGCGCCTCGACGGGCGGGCGCTCGGACCTCCCCCCGCCCGGCTCGGGCGATGCCGAGGCGCCCAACCCCCGCGCCGCGGCGGCCGTCGCCTACGCCTACTCCAAGCTCGGCAGCCCGTACGTGTGGGGCGCGACCGGACCGACGGCGTTCGACTGCTCGGGGCTCGTCCTCGCCTCGTACCGCTCCGCCGGGGTCTCCCTGCCCCGCACCACGTACGCGCAGATCGGCGCGGGGCAGCGCGTCTCCCGCTCCGAACTCCTCCCGGGCGACCTGGTGTTCTTCTACTCCGGGATCAGCCACGTCGGCCTCTACATCGGCAACGGCCAGATGATCCACGCCCCGAACCCGTCGGCCCCGGTACGGGTGGCGCCGATCGACCAGATGCCGTTCGCCGGGGCGACGCGGGTGGTGTGAGGTCCGGGCGGACGGCGCGCCGTCGAAGCGCCGCCCCCCGTCAGCCCGCGTGCCCGCGTGCACGCGTGCCCGCATGCACGCATGCCGTCACACGGTCTCGTGTCTCGTCACACCAGCCGTCGCGCCGTCGCCCACCGGGTCAGTTCGTGACGGTTCGACAGCTGGAGCTTGCGCAGCACCGCCGAGACGTGCGACTCGACCGTCTTGACGGAGATGAAGAGCTGCTTGGCGATCTCCTTGTAGGCGTAGCCGCGGGCGATGAGCCGCAGCACCTCGCGCTCGCGCTGGGTGAGCCGGTCGAGGTCCTCGTCGACCGGCGGGGCGTCGGTGGAGGCGAAGGCGTCGAGGACGAACCCGGCGAGGCGCGGCGAGAACACCGCGTCGCCCTCCTGAACCCGGAAGATCGAGTTCACCAGGTCGGTCCCGGTGATCGTCTTGGTGACATAGCCCCGGGCGCCGCCGCGGATGACCCCGATGACGTCCTCCGCCGCGTCCGACACCGACAGCGCCAGGAAGCGCACCGGCTGCTCGGCGTCGGCCATCAGCGGGGCGCAGCGGCGCAGCACCTCGACGCCCCCGCCGCCCGGCAGATGGACGTCGAGGAGGACGACCTCGGGCCGGGTCGCGGTGATGACGGTGACCGCCTGGTCGACGTCCGCCGCCTCGCCGACGACCTCGACGCCGGTCTCCTCGGTCCGGCCGATCTCGGCCTGCACGCCGGTGCGGAACATACGGTGGTCGTCGACGAGGACCACCCGCACCCGGCGCCCGCCCGCCGCGCCCCCGGAGGTCTGCGCCGGCTCCCCGGCACCCCCCGTCTCCGCGGCGCCGCTCATGTCGTTCGTGTCGGTCGGCTCGCTCATGACGTCTTCTCCACCCTCTCCATCTCCAGCTCGATCTCGGTGCCGCCGTCCGGGACCGCCCGCACCCGCGCCGTGCCGCCGTGCCGCTCCATGCGGCCGATGATCGATTCTCTGACGCCCATCCGGTCGGCGGGTATCGAGTCGAGGTCGAAGCCGGGGCCGCGGTCGCGGACGGACACGAAGACCGTCCTCCCCTCGACTTCGGCGAAGACCTGCACCGCGCCCCCGTCGCCACCGTACTTGGCCGCGTTCACCATCGCCTCGCGCGCGGCCTGCATCTGTGCCCCGACCCGTTCGTCGATCGGGCAGTCCCCGACCACCACCACCTCGATGGGCACGCCGTGCTTGTCCTCCACCTCGGCGGCGCTGCGGCGCACCGCGTCGGCGACCGTGGCCGGCTCGTCGGCCTCGTCCTTGCCGGTGCCCTCGGGTTTGTAGAGCCAGGTGCGCAGGTCGCGTTCCTGCGCGCGGGCGAGACGGCGCACCTCGCCGGCGTTCTCCGCGTTGCGCTGGATCAGCGTCAGCGTGTGCAGCACGGAGTCGTGGACGTGGGCGGCGACCTCCGCCCGCTCCTGGGCGCGGATGCGCATCAGGCGCTCCTCGGAGAGGTCCTGTGTCATCCGGACCAGGTAGGGCCCGGCGAGGAGCGTGATGCCGACGATGACGGCCAGGGCCGCCTGGAGCACGGAGCCGAGGTGGGTGGCGGACCCTTGCAGCACGAAGCTGCCGGAGACGCCGGCCGTGACCAGCAGGACGCCCGCGCCCGCGCGCAGGAGCGTGAGCGTACGGCGCTTGCGGCCGACCTCGACCCAGCGGGCCCGGCGCGCGTTGTCCGCCTGACGCCAGACGAGGGCGACGCCGGCGCCGACGAGGACGGCGGGCACGAGGTAGGCCTTGGCGCCGCTGCCCAGGTTCACGTTGGTCACGAAGACCGTGGCGATCACGACCATGAGGAGCAGGGCGACGATCTGCCCCTTGTCGGGCTTGCGGGCCACGAGTCTGCGGCGGCCGTCGGCCGCGGTCTCGGTGGCGACGAGCGCAGGCGGTTTCTGTTCTCCGACGCCGCCGACGCCGAGGGGCACGAAGAACCAGAAGGCCGCGTAGAGCAGGGCGCCGAGGCCGTCCGCCATGAACAGGCCCGCGAAGACGAGCCGCACCCAGACGACGGGCAGGCCGAGATGCCCGGCGAGCCCCCGCGCCACGCCACCCAGCCAGCGTCCGTCGCTGCTGCGGTAGAGCTTGCGCGGCGGCCGCGGTTCGACGAGTGGCGCTGCTGCGGCTTCCGGCATGCCAACGATGGTCACACGGGCCGCGGGCCCGGGCATCAGGGTTCGCCCCCGAGACGCCCCTGATCTTCGCGGCGCCGCCGCGCCGAGCGCGGCCCCGGCCGCGGATCAGGGCGGATATCAGGGTTCGACCAGGGTTGTTCCGGCTGCCACGAGGGCGGTCCGCCCGCCACCATGGAGTCATGACAGATCACCAGCACGCCGCGGACGCCGTGCCCGACGGGGGCGCCGCGCCCGACGCGGCCGCCCCGTCCTCCGGCGCCCCGGGCGCCGCCGGTGACCCACCTCGCGCGCACGGGAAGCAGGGGCACGACGACGAAGTGCGGCACGACGACCGGGTGCCGCCCGATGACCGGGAACGCCCCGATGACCGGGAACGGTCCGAGGCGCAGGAACGGCCCGATTCACGGGAACGGCCCGATTCACGGGAGCACGGGAGCGAGGAAGGGCTCGGGAAGCGGGGAGTCCATGGAGAGCAGAGGACGGGACACCGGAAGCCGGGCGTCCGCGAAGAGGACGGCATGACGGCGGCCGAGGCGGCAGCCGCGGCCGCCATGGCGGCTGCCGCCTCCGCGGGCGCGGGCCCGGACACCGGCCGGGAATCGACGAGCGGTGCAGCTGGCGGCGTGACGGGCGCGGGCCCGGACGCCGGCCGGGAATCGACGGGCGGCACGGCGAGCGGTGCGGCGGGCGGCGCGGCGGGCGCAGGCCCGGACGCTGGCCGGGGATCGGCGGGCGGTGCGGCGGGCGCCGGGCTGCCTGCGAGGTTCCGGCGGGACCGCGAGCACAAGATGGTCGCGGGGGTGTGCGCGGGTCTCGGACGGCAGTGCGACATGGACCCGGTGATCTTCCGCATCACTCTCGCCGTGCTCTCCGCGACCGGCGGCCTCGGCCTCATCTTCTACGGCTTCGCCTGGCTGTTCGTGCCCTACGCCGACGACGGGCAGAACGAGGTGCGCAAGCTCCTGACCGGCCGGGTCGACGGCCAGGCCCTCGCGGCGGTGCTGTTCGCGCTGGTCGGATGCGGGGTGTTCCTGTCGATGCTGAGCAACGGCAGCGTGCTCGCGTTCGCCGTCGTCGTCTCCCTGCTCCTCGCGGGCGCCGGGTACTGGTCGCGGCACCGGGACTCCTCCGACCCCGACCCGCTGGCCGCGCAGGCCGTGGCCGACGCGCCGCCGGAGGCCCAGGCGCCGCCCGTGCCCGACGCCTACCCCTCCTGGTGGCGTGACCCCATAGTCAAGGACGGCACCCACGACGGCGGCACCGGCTACCTGTGGGGGCCGTCGGAATCCCGCGGCCGCGACTTCATGGCGGACGTCGCGGTGGAGCTCACCGGCCACCGCCGCCGCGAGGACGTACGCGCCCCGCGCGAGCCGTACACCCGGCCCTCGGGCCAGCCGTGGATCGGCGGCTGGGTGTTCCTGCTGGCCCTGCTCGCGGGCGGCCTCGTCACCAGACACACCTGGGACGCACATCCGCTCGGCGAGAGCCTGCAAGCGGGCCTGGCGGCCGCGCTCATCGTGCTCGGCGCGGGCATCGCGGTCAGCTCGTTCCTGGGGCGCACGGGCGCGGGGTCGGTGTTCCTGGCCATCGTCACGGCGGGTCTGCTGGCCGGAGCGGCCGTGCTCCCGAGGAACATCGACAACCACTGGACCGACACGACCTGGCGGCCCACGACGATGGCGGAGGTGCGGACGCACTACGACCTGGGCACGGGCGACGGCACGCTGGACCTCTCTCGGCTGGAGCTGGCCGAGGGGCAGACGGTCAGCGCGGGCGCCGAGGTGGGGGCAGGCCGGCTGAAGGTGGTCGTGCCGCGGGATGTGACCGTGAAGGTGCGGATCGACGTGGGGCTGGGCGACGTCCAGCTGCCCGGCGACGACGAGAAGGACGTGGACGTGGAGCCGGGGAAGCACAAGGAGATCACCCTGCGGCCCGCCTCGGGACAGGCGGACGGGGGGACCATCGATCTGGAGCTCAAGGTCGGAGTGGGACAGGCGGAGGTGGCCCTTGCTGCGTCATGAGTTCCGGCCCGGCCGCCTGGTCGCCGGCGCCGCGTTCGTCCTCGCGGGCGTCGTCTTCGCGGGCGACGCGGGCGGTCTGTGGCAGGCGCAGTGGTTCGCGATGATCCCGATCGTCATGGCCGGCCTCTGCCTGGCGGGCGTGGCGGGCGCGGTGGCCCGGGGCGTACGAAGACGACGGGGCCCGTCCGGCCGAACGGCCCCGACCGGAACCGGCCCGACCACCATGCCGTGACCGGCCAGGACCGGCCCCGGCCCGCGCGATCACCTCGCTGTGACCGACCGAAACCGGCTGCCCGACCAGCGTGCCGAGACCGGTCGGGACCGGCCCCGGCCGGCGGATCACCTCACCGTGGCCGACCGAAACCGGCCGCCCGACCACCA
Organism: Streptomyces sp. NBC_00704; assembly: GCF_036226605.1. Lineage (NCBI taxonomy): Bacteria > Bacillati > Actinomycetota > Actinomycetes > Kitasatosporales > Streptomycetaceae > Streptomyces > Streptomyces sp. NBC_00704. The sequence continues at coordinate 4,931,963 of NZ_CP109000.1, read as the reverse complement.
TGCCGAGACCGGCCAGGACCGGCTCCGGTCCGCGCGATCACCTCACCGTGGCCGACTTGGGCGGCTCTGACCGGGGACAGCCGGTCGTCCTGTGGTCGGCTGTGGTCGCCTCTGGCCCGGCAAGGAGACCGACCGGTGCGGGCGCGAAGGTTCCGGCCTCGGACGCCGTCGGACATCGTCGGGCGCCCGAACCCCGGGGTCCGGCGTTCGGCACCCGGCATCCGGCACCCGGGGTTCGGCACCCGGCGCTCCGGCGATCGGGGTTCGGCACCCGGCGCTCCGGCGATCGGCGTGGACGTCCTGCCCTGCGTCCGTCCTGCGTCCGTCCTGCGCCCGTCGCGCATCCGGCCGGCGTCCGCTCCGCATCCATCGCGCGTCCGCCCCCGTCCGCCCGGCCGTCCGGCCGTCCGGCCGTCCGGCCGTCCGGCCGGGATTAGCCCAGGCTTCCCGTGCCCCCTTGACGTCGTCTGGATCGCCAGGCCGCGTCCAGGGAGAGGACCGGGGCGCCCGCGAGGATGAAGGGCAGCCAGGCCATCAGATAGGGGAGGTCGTTGCCCAGGTAGTACGGATCGGAGGCCCAGCTCACCGTCAGCCACAGGCTGAGCGAGATCAGGGCGCCGCCCACCGCGGCGAGCCGGGTGAGGACACCGAGCAGGACGCCTGCGCCGACGGCGAGTTCGCCGAAGGCCATGGCGTAACCGAAGCCGACGGGGCTCTTCAGGGCCAGATCGACCATGGCGGGGATGGCCGAGGAGTCCCGGACGGCGCGCATGGTCTCGCCGATCGAGCCGGCGCCGCTCGCCTTGAGGAAGGCGGGATCGGTGAGCTTGTCGAGCCCGGCGTAGATGAAGGTCACGCCGAGGAATATCCGCAGAGGGAGGAGTGCGTAGCGGGCGGCGGTGTCCCGCAGGCCCCGGCCGCCGCCGTCGGGATATCTGGGATAGGTGTCCGTCCGCATACTGTGAGTCATCGCCCGCAGCCGCCTCTCGCCCGGAGTGGTGGGTCCCCTCGACAGACCATACGTACGGCATGCGGGGTGCACTCAAACGTGTGCACGGGCTCCGCCCGAACCCGGTTCACCGGCCGGTGCGGGAACGACGGGGGCAGGCCTGGAGAACGAGGGCGGGCGGTGTCGCAGTCGGTGTCCAGTTCTCTGTCTCGGGTCGGGGTCGCAGCCGGTGTCCAGTTCGCTGTCTCGGGTCGGTGTCTCAGTCGGTGACGTCGATGGCGTAGCGGTTGGTCTCCACCCCGGCCGCGGTGACGACCTGGACGTCCATGCGTCCGGGCTCCACGTCCGCGGGCACGGGAACGGTGAGAACGTCGTCGCCGGGGTTGCTGAAGCCGCCCGTGACGGGGACGAGGGGAACGTGCACATGGACGGGGCCGATGCGGACGACCATGCGGGCGAGGCGGTCGGCGGTCTGGGCGCCGGGCGGGACGAATCCGGCGCCGCGGATCTCGATGTCGTCGCCGGTGCGGATGGGGGCGTCGAGGTCACCGGCCTCGCGGGAACGGACGACGGAGAGGATGACGGGCCGGCCTCCCTCGGCGTACTTGCCGGCGAGGTAGGTGGCGGCCGAGACGAGGACGACGACCGCCAGGCCCCAGGGCAGATCGGGCAGTTGGTCGGGGCGGCGGGCCAGGCGCACCGCGGCGAAGGCGAGGGCGACGGCGCCGATCACGGCGTACTGGATGTCGGCGAAGGCGCCGCGGCCGGCGTCGTCGGTGAGCAGGTCGGCCGCCCGGGGCCGGTGGGCGCGGACCTTCTGCAGCCGCTGGCCGAGGACGCGCAGGCCGACCACGCGGCGCACCAGTACGGCGATGCCGCAGACCACGGCGAGGACGGTCACCGTGCCGGCGCCGCGGGCGAGGTCGAGTCCGGCGATCAGCGCGTCGCGCTCGGCGTGGCCGGAGGCGGCGGCGAGCCGGCCCACCAGGACCAGCACGGCGTAGGCCACGAACAGCACCCAGGCGGCGGCGACCGCGCGGGAGGTGGACAACCGGTTGTCCTCGCCGATCACGGGTGCGAGCGCCCCGCCGCGCGCCCGGTGGAACCAGGAGGCGGCGGTCAGCGCGCCGGCGACGACGAGGGCGGCGAGGAGTCCGGCGGTGCGGGCGGCCGTCCAGCCCGCGCCGACGGCGGTCAGGGCCTGCACCAGCAGGAGGATGACGACCGCGGCCCACACGGTGACCGCGGTGCGCAGCCACAGGCGGCCGAGCCAGGCCTCGCCCTCGGCGCGGCCGCGTTCGGCGACGTGTTCCGCGGACTGGGTCAGCTCCTCCGAGACCCACTGGCGGGACGCCGAGAAGGAGTGGGCGACGGCGGCGGGCAGGCCCTGTCCGGCGGCGAACCCGTCCCGTTTCTGCAGGAACGCGGCGACCGCGCGCCGGTGTCCCTCACGTGCGCCGTGGGGGCAGTCCCCGCAGGCGCAGCCGCCTTCGTGCGCGCCCGGCCCCGGGCCGGGGCCCGCTCCCTGTCTCGCCTCCTGCACCGCCACGTCCGACGCCCGCCTTCCCCGCGACCCGATCGGATGGCGGTCCCGGAGAGCCCGTTGAAGGCCCCGGTCGCCACCCTGTGAACAACTCCCCTGCGATGTCGACGAATTGTGCCCTACGACACACCCTGTGTGTCCGGCAGGTCTGGTCAGGGCGGGTGAAGCCGGGCAGGCCGTGTTGACCCGGCTGCGAGAATTTGCCCATGGCCGAGATCATCCAGCGTCACGGGACCTGGGCCTTCGACGGCACGACGGTCAGGATCACGCCGGGACTGCACCGTTCCGTGCCGCTGTTCCGGCAGACGTACGGGGAGATCGCGGTGCCGCTGGAGGCGGTCGCCGGGGTCGTCTACGAGAGCCGGCGCAGGCGCGGGCGGCTGCGGATGCGACTGCGCGAGGGCGCGGACCCGCTGCTCCAGGCGACCGGCGGGCGGCTGCCGGACGCGGCCGACCCCTACCGGCTCGCCGTGGACACGGACCGCTCGGGCATCGCCGAGTACCTCGCCGAGGAGATCCGGCACGCGCTGCTGCTGGACCGGATCGCGGACGGCCCGACCGCGGAGTACCTGCTGCCCGGTCCGCCGGTGCCCGTGTCGGTGCGGTCCTCCGACGGCACGGTCTCCTTCGACGGCGTCCAGGTGCGGATCGACTGGGCGGACACCTCGGACCGGGTGAAGCGCGCGACCGGGCCCCGCGTGTTCGACGTCGCCGACCTGCTGCGGGTCGAGTGGCTGCCCAACACCGGTCTGGACGACGGATTCCTGCGCTTCGTGACCCGCGAGACGCGGTACGCGAAACTGCCGGCCGAGAAGGACCCCTACGCCCTGGACCTGTGGGGCAACGTGAGCCGCGACCTGCTGACGGCGCTGGTGGCGACGGCCGTCACCGCGCGTCTCCCGCACCCCTCGGCCCGCACGCACCCCGCACCCGTGGACAGCCCCACGGGCGGTCCCGTGAACGGACCGGTGGGCGGTCCCGTGAAGGGACCGGTGGGCGGTCCCGTGAAGGGACCGGTGGGCGGTTCCGTGAAGGGACCGGTGGGCGGTCCCGTGAACGGACCGGCAGGCCGCCCCATGGACGGACCAGTGGGCGGACCGGTAGGCCGATCCGTGGACGAAGGCCTCCATGGTCCCGCCGGCGAAGGCGTCGACCGTCCCGTGGGCGGCGAGGTCGACGGCGTCGACGGTTCGGTGAGGGCGTCCGGGCGGGCGGCGGCCCGTGCGGCGGCCCAGGGGCAGCGGCTTCCGGCCACCACCGTCCGGTCCCCGTCCGACCACCACCCGTCCGACCACCCTCCGCCCGACCACCCTCCGTCCGACCACCGCCCGTCCGACCACCGCCCGTCCGACCACCATGACGTGCTGCTGCGCCGGCTGCGCGAACTGGGCGAGCTGCACCGCGACGGTGTGCTGACCGACGAGGAGTTCGCCAGGACGAAGGCCGTCGTGCTGAGCGGCTTCTGAGAAACCGCCGGGTTCCGCGAGCCGCCCGACCCCGGGACCACCCACCCCAGGGAGACCGCCCGCCCCAGGGAGACCGCCCCACCCGGGGGACCATCCGCCCCCGCCACCACCCGCCCCCGGGAAGCCGTGCGCGCCGTCAGCTCAGCAGGTCCGGCTCGCTGCGGCTGACGTCCTGCCACAGCGGCTGGTAGTTGATCCACGCCACCAGGTCGCCGCCGAGCTGCTCCCGGGTCGCGACCGCCGCCCGGTGGTCGATCAGGACGGGCCGGCCCGCCGCCCGCGCGGTGAGCTGGACCTGGCTGGAGCGTTCCATGGAGACGAACCACCAGGCGGCCGCGTCGACGGAGTCCCCCACGGTCAGCAGCCCGTGGTTGCGCAGCACGAGCGCCTTGCGGGAGCCGAGCGCGGCCGCGATGCGCCGCCCCTCCTCCGCGTCCACGGCCACACCGGTGTAGGCGTCGTAGAGGGCGTGGTCCTCGTAGAACGCGCAGCTCTCCTGGGTGAGGGGGTCGAGCAGCTCGCCGAGCGCGGCGAGGGCGCGGCCGTGGACGGAGTGGCAGTGGGCGACGGCGACGACGTCGGGGCGTGCGGCGTGCACCTGGGCGTGGACGGTGAAGGCGGCCTGGTTGACGTGGTAGCGGCCCTCCACGACCTGACCGTCGGAGTTGGCCAGCACCAGGTCGCTGACGGTGACGTGCTTGAAGGACATGCCGAACGGGTTGACCCAGAAGCAGTCGCTGTATTCGGGGTCGCGGGCGGTGATGTGGCCCGAGACGCCGTCCTCGAAGCCGAGCCGTCCGAAGATCCGTACCGCGCCGGCCAGCCGTTCCTTCCGGTGCCGGCGCTCGTCCTCCACCGACTCGTGCATCGGCGGCATCGCGAACTGAAGCCGGTCGGTGGGCAGCGGGGCAGGCGGCGTGGGCCCGTGCATCGATCCTCCAGCACTGGGTTGCTTGACCACGCGGAAGTTACCGCCGGCCCGTGCAAAAAGGCAGAGCCGTTATGTAAAGATGACGATTTCCGTCACCATCGGAGCACGTCTTGAGCATCGCAGCACGCCACATCACCGCCCTCATGCGTCAGATCGCGACGCGTGACGCCATCGAGCTGGTCCACCCCTTCGCGGAGTTCCAGACGTTCGGCGCGCTGGCCTACATAGCCGAGTGCTACGGCTTCCGGTACGAGAACGTGCGTCTCGTGGGCAAGCACCGGGTCCTCCACCTCCACCTGGTCCGCGACCCGGCCCCGGCGGCGCGGCAGCGGGCCGCGGCGAACACCGCCGCCTTCCCCGACCCGGGCCCCGACCGGCCCGTTCCGGGCATGTACCTGGGCTCGCTGACACCGGTCCCCGAGGCGCAGGCGGACGTCGACCTGATCACGGCGCTCATCCGCTACGACGCGCTCGTGGCGGCCGCCAACCGCAGACAGCTGCTGTTCCTCGGATGGGGAGCGGGGGCGCTGTTCCTGCTGATGGCCCTGCTGACCGGCGTGTACACGGTGATGCTCCCGCTCGCCGTGCTGATGCCGGGGTTCATGCTGGGCGCCCTGCGGATCAACACGGTGCGGCGCGCGAAACTGGCCCGTCAGCTGACGGCGGCGGGCTGCACGCCGGTGCGGGACGGGGCGGGGGTGGAGCGCTACGTACGGCCCGCGCCGCAGCCGTACGGAACACCCCACCCGACGCCCGGCGCAACGCCTCACCCGACGGCCGACGGAACGCCTCACGCGACGCCGGACGGAACGCCCCATTCGACGCCCGGCGCAACGCCTCACGCCACGCCCGACGCAAATCCCTACAGCACCCCGCAGGGACACTGACCGCGTCCGCCGGGCCCGCCACACCCACCGCACCCACCGGCCCGCCCGCCCGTCGCGAACACCGACAGCAGATGTCCGGTATCGCGGTCACACTCGCCGTATGACATCGAGTGAGACCCCCGACAACTGGTCCGTGTTCGCCGGCGCGGAGCCCGGGTTCGCGAGGACCGTGGAGGACCGCTTCGGCGCGTTCACCCATCACGTCCTGGCGACCGTGCGCAGGGACGGCTCTCCGCGCACCTCCGGCATCGAGGTCCGTTTCCTCGCCGGTGAGCTGTGGCTGGGCATGATGCCGGACTCGCTGAAGGCCCTCGACCTGCGCCGGGACCCCCGCTTCTGTCTCCAGGCCAATCCGGGCGAGGGCACCGGGATGGGCGGGGGCGACGTACGGATCGCGGGGCGGGCGGTCGAGGTGGCGGACGGCGAGGCGAGGGCCGGGTACGTGAAAGAGGTGGAACCGCCGCAGCCGTTCCACCTCTTCCGCACCGAGCTGACGGAGGTCGTGCGGACCTGCGTCGAGGACGACACGCATCTGGTCGTCCAGGTCTGGCGGCCCGGGGCGCCGGTGCGCACCCTCAGGCGGACCTGAACCCGCTCACGGGGCCACGCGCGGGGCCCCGGCGCGGCTCACTCCCACTCGATGGTGCCCGGCGGCTTCGAGGTCACGTCGACGACGACGCGGTTGACGTCACGCACCTCGTTGGTGATGCGGGTGGAGATCTTCGCCAGGACGTCGTACGGCAGCCGCGACCAGTCGGCGGTCATGGCGTCCTCGGAGGAGACGGGGCGCAGCACGATCGGGTGGCCGTAGGTGCGGCCGTCGCCCTGGACGCCGACGCTGCGGACGTCCGCGAGCAGGACCACCGGGCACTGCCAGATCTCCCGGTCGAGACCGGCGGCCGTCAGCTCCTCGCGGGCGATGGCGTCGGCGTCGCGCAGCAGGTCCAGGCGCTCCTTGGTGACCTCGCCGACGATGCGGATGCCGAGGCCGGGGCCCGGGAACGGCTGGCGCTGGACGATCTCCTCGGGCAGGCCGAGCTCCTGGCCGACCATGCGGACCTCGTCCTTGAACAGCTTGCGCAGCGGCTCGATCAGCTGGAACTCGAGGTCCTCGGGCAGGCCGCCGACGTTGTGGTGCGACTTGATGTTCGCCGTGCCGGTGCCGCCGCCGGACTCGACGACGTCCGGGTAGAGCGTGCCCTGGACCAGGAAGGCGACCTCGGGGCCGTCGTCCGCGATGATCTCCGCCTGGGCCTGCTCGAAGACGCGGATGAACTCGCGGCCGATGATCTTGCGCTTCTCCTCGGGGTCCGAGACGCCCTTGAGCGCGGTGAGGAAGCGCTCCTCGGCGTCGACCACCTTGAGCTGGACGCCGGTCGCGGCCACGAAGTCCTTCTCGACCTGCTCGGTCTCGCCCTTGCGCATCAGCCCGTGGTCGACGTACACGCAGGTCAGCTGGGAGCCGATGGCCTTCTGGACGAGGGCCGCGGCGACCGCGGAGTCGACGCCGCCGGACAGGCCGCAGATCGCGCGCTTGTCGCCGACCTGCTCGCGGATGGCCTCGACCTGCTCCTCGATGACGTTGCCGGTGGTCCAGTCGGGGCTCAGGCCCGCGCCCCGGTACAGGAAGTGCTCCAGGACCTGCTGGCCGTGCGTGGAGTGCATGACCTCCGGGTGGTACTGGACGCCGTACAGCTTCTTCTCGTCGTTCTCGAAGGCGGCGACCGGGACGACGTCCGTGGAGGCGCTGACGACGAAGCCCTCGGGGGCGGCGGAGCAGGCGTCGCCGTGCGACATCCACACGGCCTGCTCGGCCGGGGTGCCCTCGAAGAGGGTGGAGGAGACGCGGGAGACGTGCAGGTCGGTGCGGCCGTACTCGCGGGCTCCGGTGTTGTCGACGGTGCCGCCGAGGCTCTGCGCCATCAGCTGGAAGCCGTAGCACATGCCGAAGACGGGAACGCCGGCTTCGAAGATCGCGCGGTCGAGGCGGGGGGCGCCCTCCTCGTAGACGGACGAGGGGCCGCCGGAGAGGATGATCGCCGCCGGGTTCTTGGCGAGCATCTCCTCGACGGGCGTGGTGCTCGGCACGATCTCGCTGTAGACCCGCGCCTCGCGGACTCGACGGGCGATGAGCTGGGCGTACTGCGCGCCGAAGTCGACGACCAGGACGGTGTCGGGGGCGGCGGCAGCGGGAGTCGCTGTGGACACGGGGGCCTTCCGGCGGTTCGGGCGTGGTCTCTGTGCTGGCCAATTCTACCGAGAGCGGACGAGACGCCGTCCCGGCTCCGCGGCCGCCCCCGCGTCTCAGGATGCGAACGGGCTTGGACCGCGCCCGGCGCCCCTGCATACTGGGCGCATGCTCGCTCACACGACCTTCGTCTTTACCTATGGCACCCGGCCCGCCGGCTGCCATGGTCGTGTCGCTTGAGCTTCTGACCAGCGACTTCCCAGGCGCCCCGGGCCGACAAGGCCCGGGGCGCCTGTCGTTTCTCCCGGGTCCTGTCGCTCCGGGGCGGCCCGCACCGCATCCCGAACCGAACCCCTACAGGAGCCCCCATGACCGCCATCGACGTGACCGGCGCCCGTACCTCCGAGGCCGCCGACGTGATCACCGGCGCCCGCGAGCGCATCGACGCGCTGGACGACCGGATCATCGGCCTGATCCAGGAGCGGATGGCCGTCTCGGCCGTCGTCCAGGAGGCGAGGATCACCTCCGGCGGCCGGCGGGTGAACCTCTCCCGCGAGCTGGAGATCCTGGCCCACTACCGGGACGCGCTGGGCCGCCCCGGCACCGCCCTCGCGATGACGCTGCTCGAGCTGTGCCGGGGGAGGGTGTGACCCGCCGGGGACGGCTGTGACCCGCGGGGGGCGAGTGGGGCGTCGGGAACGGTCGGGGCGTCGGGCGTCAGTTCGGCCGCCGTCTCACCCGTACGGCGCGTGACCGCCGGGCCGGCGGCGTCGTTGGTACCGGTGTCCGCTCCAGCCAGGGGCGGGTCCGGAAGAACCACGCGTGGCTCGCTGGGGCGATGAGACGCACGGATCGTGCCGTGCGTCGTGGGACCTCGCTCCGAAGGCGACCGGACGGCAGGGGACAGCAGCCCGGTCGCCGAGAGAACGGCCGGTCCCGGGGACGCCCGGGACCGACCGGCGGAAAATGCAAAAATGCACAAGGGCCGGGTCAAACGGTTGCGGGGGCCGCGCTCATCCAGCACGATGCGTAGAAAGCCCCCGAAAGACCTCAGGTCATTCCTCGGACGGCGATTTCATGACGTCGCCCTCCCCCCGCAGCCCCCACAGCCCCACACGCAGCCCCCGCTTTCACCACCAGAGGTCCAGACCAGCGGCGCAACCCCCCGGCGCCGCTCCCAGGCACCGGCGCTGCCCTGACGCCGGTGCTGACGATAAAGAAGGGCCCTGCGGATCCGTCCCGCGGGGCCCTTCGTCATGTCCGGCCGAGTCGTCCTGTCCGGCCGAGCGCCCACGGACCGCGCACACGGACACCGCCCACGGACCGCGGTCGCGGTCGCGGTCGCGGGCAGACCATGTGACGCGCGCCATATAAAGATCCTGTGAATCAGCACAACTGTTCACAGCGGTCGCCGGTCACACCCAGCGTAACCAGGCCCCTCCCGACCCCCATGGCGGAAGGCCTCCCCACCTGATACGCCGAGGTCTTCATGAAGCTTCGCCGCACGATGGTCGCCCTCGCGGCGACCGCCGTCGTCGCCCCGCTGGCACTGCTGTCCGCCCCGGCCGCCTTCGCCGAGGACGACCAGACGTCCTCCGCGAGCGCGTCCGCGTCGGAGAGCACCTCGTCCAGCCCCTCGGAGTCGGACGGCGAGAGCGCCTCCGGCACGCCGACCGACGACACGTCGGCCTCCTCCTCGGCCGGCTCGGACGACTCGCAGGCGACCGGCTCGCCCAGCGGCAGCCCGAGCGGCTCCGCCTCCTCGTCCGCCTCCTCGTCCGCGTCCGCCTCGGGGTCGTCCTCCGCGAGCGCGTCGGCGAGCGCGAGCACCGACCCGTTCGACCCGTACACGGACTGCGAGTCCTTCGAGCTGGACGAGAAGCTCACCGCCCAGATCAAGGGGCTGCCCAGCAAGATCGTGGCCGGTTCGGGCTGGCACGACTTCGAGTTCGTCGTCGACAACGACTCCGCCAAGGACCTGAAGAACGTGTACATCGACGCGTTCATGGAGTACGGCGAGGAGACCGACACCCTGCTGTCCGAGGGTCTCGCCGTCATCCAGGTCAAGGAAGACGGCAAGTGGACCAGCGGCTACCAGGACTCCTACGAGGACGGGCACGGCAAGAAGATCGTCTCCGGCTCCTTCGTGGCGCTGCTGGACTCCCTGGAGAAGAACTCCTCGGCATCCCTCGACCTGCGGGTGAAGGTCGAGGCGGCCGCGCCGGCGGGCTCGTCGTTCGCGCTGAGCGAGGCCGTCTACGCCGGCCAGGCCTCCACCTGCTACGGCAACGGTGACTTCTACGACGTCGAGATCGTCGCCGCGGGCGGCCACGCCGACGGCGCCGGCGACGCCAAGCCGAACGGCGACAAGCCCACCGACGGCGTCCAGGCCCAGGGTGGCGCCAAGCCGATCAGCGGCACCCTCGCCTCGACCGGCTCCGACTCGGCGCTGCCGGTGATCGGGCTGGTCGGCGGGGTCGCCGTCGTCGCGGGCGCGGGCGCGGTGTTCGCCGCCCGTCGCCGCAAGGCCGGCGCGCACGCGTAACGCGTAACGCGCCGCCGCGAACCGGCGAAGGGACCTGCGCTCGGAGGGGGGCGCAGGTCCCTTCGCCGTGTCGGGACACTGTTCGGGCCGTATCAGGACACTGTTCGGGCAGGGTTCGGGGCATGACCGGGCGCGGAGGCGGGGTGCGCGTCCCGCACGCGCCCTACTGCTTGGGCGGGACCGCCGGCATGCCCAGGAACGGCAGGCGCAGCGCGCCGAACGCCTCCGCGGGCACCGCGGGACTGACCGGCTCGACCGGCTTCAGCCGCTCGTACGCCGCGCCCTGCGCCGGACGGGGGTCCGTCTCACCCTTGTTCGGCCAGTACGACATGGCCCGCTCCGCCTGGGCGGTGATGGTGAGCGACGGGTTCACCCCGAGGTTCGCCGAGACCGCGGCGCCGTCGACGACGGAGATGCCGGGGTGGCCGTAGAGCCGGTGGTAGGGGTCGATGACGCCGGTCTCGCGGGAGTCGCCGATCGGGCAGCCGCCGAGGAAGTGCGCGGTGAGCGGGGTGCCCATCAGCTCGCCCACGTTGGAGCCGGCGAAGCCGTTGATGTCGGCGGCGATCACGGAGGCGGCCTGCGAAGCGGCCCTGATCTGCTTGGGGTTGGGAGCGCCGTGGCCCTGCCGCGCGGTCAGCAGGCCCTTGCCGACGCCCGCCGGTTTCAGGTAGGTGGTCAGCGAGTTGTCCAGCGACTGCATGACGAGGCCGATGATGGTGCGCTCCGACCAGCGGCGGTTGGACAGCGAGCGCAGCACGAGGAGCGGGTGGCGCACGGCGTTCGTCAGCCAGCCCGCGACCCTCGACGAGCCCTCCGCGTACGGCACCTGAAGGATCGACAGGCTGCCCATGGAGTTGGAGCCCCGGCCGTAGCGCACCGGCTCGATGTGGGTGTTCTCGTCCGGGTGGATGGACGAGGTGATGGCGACGCCGCGCGTGAAGTCGACCTTGGGCGCGCCGGTCGCCCTGCGGTAGCGGCGGTCGTCGGTCTGGGCGCCCACCAGGGCCTCGGAGTTGGTGCGGGTCAGATGCCCCAACCGGTCCGAGATGTACGGGAGTTGGCGGCCCGCCTTCATCCGGTGCAGCAGGGTCTGGGTGCCGTAGGTGCCGGCCGCGAGGACGACGCGGCGCGCCTTGAAGACCCGGCCGCGGGCGGAGCCCTTGCGGCGGGCGTCGGTGGGGAGGGTGGCGATCGCGTAGCCGCCCTGCGAGTCGTCCGTCACGGACACGACCGTCGTCAGCGGGTGGACGACCGCGCCCGCCTTCTCGGCGAGGTGCAGGTAGTTCTCGTTGAGGGTGTTCTTGGCCCCGTGCCGGCAGCCCGTCATGCACTCGCCGCACTCGACGCAGGCCTTGCGGGCCGGTCCCGCGCCGCCGAAGTAGGGGTCGGCGACCTGCTCCCCCGGCTTCGCCTTCGCCGTGCCGTCGGCGTCCTCGCCGTCGCCGAAGAACACGCCGACGGGCGCCATGTGGAAGGTGTCGCCGACGCCCATGCGCTCCGCGGCCGCCTTCAGGTGCACGTCGGAGGGGGTGGTCGTGGGGTTGAGCCGTACGCCGAGCATGCGGCGCGCCTGGTCGTAGTACGGCGTCAGCTCCGCCTGCCAGTCGGTGATGTCCCGCCACTGGGGGTCGTCGAAGAAGGGCTTCGGCGGGACGTAGAGGGTGTTGGCGTAGTTGAGGGAGCCGCCGCCCACGCCCGCGCCGGCCAGGACCATGACGTTGCCCAGCAGGTGGATGCGCTGGATGCCGTACATGCCGAGCCGGGGCGCCCAGAGGTAGTTCTTCAGGTCCCAGGAGTTCTTGGGCAGCGACTCCCGGGTGAAGCGGCGGCCCGCCTCCAGGACGCCGACGGTGTAGCCCTTCTCCGTCAGGCGCAGGGCGGTCACGGAACCGCCGAAGCCGGATCCGACGACGATGACGTCGTAGTCGTAGGCGTCCTGGGACACGTGCTCTCCTCGTCGGGAACGGGTGGGGTTCCGGTCGTGTTCCGCCCGGTCCGCGACGCGGACCGGCGCGGCGGGCAGGTCCTAGCGCAGCCGGAGCGCCTTCATCACCTTCAGGCTGGTGCTCATGAACGCCGCGTACTTCTCGTCGTCCATGCCGAGGGCCGGCGCCATCGGCAGCAGGCGCTGCTGGGCCACCGTCTGGGCCTCGGTGTACTTGAGGATGCCGTCGGAGCCGTGGCGGCGGCCGAGCCCGGAGTCCTTCATGCCGCCCATCGGGGACTGGACGCTTCCGTACGCGGCGGCGTAGCCCTCGTTGACGTTCACGGTGCCGGCCCGCACCCGGGAGGCGACGTCCCGGCCGCGGCGGCCGTCCTTCGTCCACACGGACGCGTTCAGGCCGTACGGCGTCGAGTTGGCCTGCTCGATCGCCTCGTCGTCGGTGCGGAAGCGGTAGATCGAGACGACCGGGCCGAAGGTCTCCTCGGTGCAGACGGACATGGGCTCCGTGACGCCGTCGAGGATGGTCGGTTCGAAGAAGTACGGGCCGACGTCCGGGCGGGCGACGCCGCCGGCGACGACCTTCGCGCCCTTGGCGACGGCCTCCTCGACGTGCCGGGTCACCGTCTCCAGCTGGCGCTCGCCGACCAGGGAGCCCATGTCGGCGCCGTAGGCGAGGGCGGTGCCGAGGCGCATGGCACGGGTGCGGGCGGCGAAGCGCTCGACGAAGGCGTCCGCGATCGACTCGTGGACGTAGAGCCGCTCGATGGATATGCACAGCTGGCCGGCGGAGGAGAAGCAGGCGCGCACGGCGCCGGCCGCCGCCTTCTCGATGTCGGCGTCCTCCAGCACCAGCATGGCGTTCTTGCCGCCGAGTTCGAGGGAGACGCCGATCAGCCGGGCGGCGGCGCCCTGCGCGACCTCGCGGCCGGTGCGGGTGGAGCCGGTGAAGGAGACGTAGTCGGCGTGGCGGACGACCTCGGGGCCGACGACCGGGCCCTCGCCCAGGACGACCTGGAAGACGTCGGCGGGCAGACCGGCCTCGACGAGCAGGTCGCGGGCCCACAGGGCGGTCAGGCAGGTCTCCGTGTCGGGCTTCATGACGACGGCGTTGCCCGCGGCGAACGCCGGGAGCGCGTCGCCCACCGACAGCTCCAGCGGGTAGTTCCAGGGGGCGATCTGACCCACGACCCCGCGCGCGTGGCGCAGCTCGGTGACCTTGGTGAGGGTCGGCATGGCGCCGGCGTGCCGCTTGGGGCGCAGATAGGCGGGGGCCTTGCGGCCGTAGTGGCGGGCGGCCACGGCGACGGCCTGCACCTCCTCGTGGGCGTGCAGGCGCGCCTTGCCCGTCTCCAGCTGGATGAGGTCGAGCACCTCGGCCTGGCGCTCCAGCACCAGGTCGTGGAAGCGGAGCAGGACCGCGGCGCGTTCCCGGACCGGCGTCTTCTCCCACACCGTCTGGGCGGCGCGGGCCGCCTCGTAGGCCTTGAGGACGTCCTCGGGGGTGGACTCGGGCAGGTCGGCGAGCTTCCCGCCGGTGAACGGCGTGTGGTTGGCCGTGCGGCCCGAGCCGGTCACGCCCTTGGTGAGCTGGGCGACCAGTTCCGGGGTCACCACGTCGGCGGCGGTGCGGACGCCGGTGGGGGTGGGGGCGAGGGGGTTCGTGCCGGTCTTTGCCGGTGCCTTTTCCGCGGCCTGCGAGTCCGTCATGAGGCGCAGGGTATGACGTGCGGGGGACTTTGGGTACCCGCCGGTAATAGGGATTCACCGGCCGCACACACGACGCCAGCGTTCACTGGCAACAAACCTGCTGATCAGGGCGTTGAGCCCGCCGCCCACCCGGCCCTCTCCGGCACCCACGACCTCCGCCGGGGCGCTGCCGGGACCCGGGGAGCCGCCGGGGCTCCGGGCACCGCCGCTGGAGAGCCTGGGGCCGCCGCCGAGGCGCCGGGGAGCTGCCGATCCGAGGAGCCGCCGGGGCTCCGGGCACCGCCGCTGGGGAGCCTGGGGCCGCCGCCGAGGAGCCGGGGAGCTGCCGATCCGGGGAGTTGCTGGGGCTCCGGGGACCGCCGCTGGGGAGCCTGGGGCCGCCGCCGAGGCGCCGGGGAGCTGCCGATCCGAGGAGTTGCTGGGGCTCCGGGGACCGCCGCTGGGGAGCCTGGGGCCGCCGCCGAGGAGCCGGGGAGCTGCCGGGGTCCGGGGTGCCGGGGAGCCTGCGACGGCCGCCCGGGATCCGAGCGTCGCTGCCGAGGAGCCTCGGGATCGCTGCCGGGGATCCCGGGAGCCGTCACCGGGATTCGGCCGGGCAGGGGGCGGTCGGGCGGCGGGCCGGGGCGGTGCCGGTCGCTTCCAGGGCGGCCGCCGTCTCCTCGGGGGTCGGCCGGTGTTCCGGGTCGCGGTGCAGGAGGGCCCGGAGGAGGGGGGTGAGCGGGCCGGCCCGCTCGGGCTCGGGCGGCTCCGGCGGCTCGTGCCGTGCTCCGGGGAGGGGCGCGACGGGCGCGGACCACGGGGTCGTCGCGGGGAACGGGGAGCGGCCCTCGACGGCCGTGTGGAGCAGGACGCCGAGGGACCACAGGTCCGAGGCCGGGCCCGCGCCCCGCCCGGACGTCCGCTCGGGGGCGACGAAGTCCGGGACCAAGTCCGGGCGGCCGGTCGCGTCGCCGGTCGCGGTCCAGGCCTCCTCGCCCGGGACGTGCGCGATGGCGAAGTCGGTGACGACGACGCGGCCCGGGGGGTCTCCCGGCCCGGGCGGGCTCGCGAGCGGGGGACGGCCGAGCAGCACGTTGGACGGCTTGAGGTCCCGGTGGACGATGCCGACGGCGTGCGCGGCGCGCAGCGCGCCCAGGACGGCGAGGCCGATCCGGGCCGTCTCGGCGGGGTCGAGCGGGCCGCGCCGCAGCGTCTCGCGCAGGGACTCGCCGTGGATCAACTCCATGACGATCCAGGGGAGCCCGCCCTCGACGTCCGTCCCCTCCTCCACCACGACGTCGAGGACGGTGACGGCGCAGGGGTGGTCGACGCGGGCGGCGGCGCGGGCCTCCCGCTGGAGACGGTGGGCCGCGCGCCGGTAGGGCCCGTCTCCGGGCCGGCCCGGCAGCCAGGGCTTCTTGACGGCGACCTCGCGTTCCGTCAGCTCGTCGCGGCCCCGCCACACGGTGCCCGAGCCGCCGGACCCGAGGCGGTCGAGCAGCCGGTAACGGCCGTTCAGCGTCCGGCCGTCGGCGCCCGCCGGGTCCCCGTCGTTGCTCATGCCTCCATGACTACCACGATCTTCGGCCAACTCCCGTCGGTTCGCGACGGGTTCGGCGGCAAAACGGTCAGGGCCGGTCGATCTCCAGGTTGTCGACGGCCGTGCGGGCCACCTCGCGGCCACGCGAGGTGAAGTCGCCCTTTCCGGGGTAGCCGACCACGAGTTGGTACATGTCGCCGCCGGTGGACTTGTAGTACAGGATCCGCAGCTCGCGCGGGACCGGGTGCTGACTGTCGTCGGTGGTGTAGACGACGGTGTTCCCGGCGGCCTTGCGGCCGTGGAAGGTCACCTCGGAGTCGGTGCTGGTGCGCGGCCCCTTCGGCATGTTGAGCCGGTACTCGCCGGTCTCCTTGAAGTCGCCGTTGTCGGCGTACATCTGGGCCGCGGCGGAGTCCTTGATCTCGTGCCCCTTGTCCTCCGCCGCCCGCTTGACCGTCAGGACGACGGAGATCGCGCCGCTCGGATCGGTCCAGCTCACCCAGTGCTCGTCGGCGGGCGCCTCCTTGGCGGGTTCGCCGCGCACATAGCTGTCGGGCACCGCGAGCGTCGCGGTGACCTCCTTGTCGTGCATGGTCTTCCACCCGTCCGGCAGCGGCCCGGCGAACGGGTCGGCGACCACCAGGTACACCGCCGCCGCCACGGCCGCGACGGCGGCCGCCAGCCCGGTCCAGGCCGCGCGCCCGAACCGGCGGCGGACACGGGACGCCCCGGCGGGCGCGCCTTCCCGGCCGGGCGGCGGGACGGCGGCGGGCGGGGCGGGCTGCGGGGCGGGCGGGTGTGCGGCGGCCTCCAGCAGGGTGCGCACCCGGGCGGCCGTCGGACGGCGCGCCGGGTCCTTCTCCAGCAGCCCGTTGACGGCCTCGGCCAGCGGACCCCGCGCGGCGGCGGGCGGCGCGGGCGCCGCGTTCAGGACGGACTGGAGGGTCGCCGGGGTGTTGCTGCGGCGGAACGGGGAGACTCCCTCGGTCGCCGCGTACAGGACCACGCCCAGGGACCACAGGTCGGCGGCCGGGCCCGGACGCTGCCCCAGCACCCGCTCGGGGGCGAGGTACTCGGGCGAGCCGATGATGCCGCCGGTGTCGGTCAGCCGGGTGTCGCCCTCGATCTGGGCGATGCCGAAGTCGGTGAGGACGATCCGGTCGTGGCCGCCGAGCAGGATGTTGTCCGGCTTGACGTCCCGGTGCAGGACGCCCGCCGCGTGCGCGGCCTCCAGCGCGCCGAGCACCTCCAGGCCGACGCGGGCCGCCTCGCGCGCGCTGAGCGTGCCCTCCTGGAGGACGTCGCCCAGCGAGCGCCCGCGCACCAGCTCCATCACGATCCACGGCCGCCCGTCCACGACCGCGACGTCGTGCACGCGGACCACGGCCGGATGGTCCAGCCGGGCCGCGGCCCGCGCCTCGCGGCGCATCCGCTCGTACGCGTTGGCGCGTTCGCGTTCCGGAAGATGGTCCGGCACGCGGGGCTCCTTGACGGCGACCTCGCGGTCCACCGTCTCGTCCTTGGCGCGCCACACCGTGCCCATGCCGCCGTGCCCGAGCTTCGCCAGCAGCCGGTAGCGCCCGGCGACGAGCCGCCCGACCCCCGGCCCGCCCTCCGGCCCCGGCTCGGACGGACCCGGCCCGCTTTCCGGCCCGTGCTCGGACGGCCCCGGCCCGGGCACGGCCGCCCGCGGGTTCGGCGGGGTCGGGTTCGGCGGATTCGGCGGATTCGGGTTCGGGTTCGGCGGTTGCAGAACAAAACTCGTCGTTTCATCGGACTCGTGGCCGACGCCCCCGTTGTGGCTCATGGTCCATCCATATCGCGCCAGGCAGGCCGATATCCACTGGTGCCGTGCAACTACCCTGTCACGAACCACCGAAGTACGAGCCGCTGAAGCACGAGCCACCGAGGCACCGAGGCACCGGCCACCGAAGCGCGAGCCACCGAGGCACCGGCCACCGAAGCGCGAGCCGGCGAGGCACGGGCTACCGGGGCACGAACGTGTCGACCGCGACGTCGAAGTACTCCCGCGCCTCGCGCACCTTCCCGACCGGAGCGGACACCCACACGTCGTACTGCCGTCCGCCCTCCGTCCAGCACAGGTCGTACGTGTGCCGGGGACCCTCCGCCGCGCTGAAGCCGTCCCAGGTGAACTGCCAGAGGGCGGCGGGCCGTCCGCCGTGCGAGGTCTCGGTGACCTGGCCGTCGTGGTAGCCCGGGTTGGTGTCCGGGCCCTTGGCGGCCGCCCGCTCCATCACCGCGAGCGGGCCGTCCGGGGCCGCGTCGGACACCTTGACCCCGAGCCGGAAGACCTGCCCCGGCGACAGGAAGAACACCCGCTCGCCCTGCGGCTCGCGGGTGAAGTCCGCCGGCACGGCGAGCGCGAACCCGGCCGGGTCGTCGGCCACACGGTATCCCGACGGCGCGGACGGCATGCCGGTCACCGGACGGGGGGCGACCGGCACCGTGGCGCGGGACGTTCCGTGGACCCCCGTCGGCGTGGCGCTCGGCGTCGCCGACGGACTCGGCGCGCCGCCGCTGCCCGGCCGCCCCGGCGTGACGCTCGCCGACGCGCCCGGCGGGGAACTCACGGGCGGGCGCCCCCGGTCGCCGTCCCCCTTCACCAGCAGCGCGGCCGCCGACACGCCCGCCCCGGCCATGGCGGCCGCCAGCAGCGCGGCCACCAGCACGCCGCGCGTGGAACGCTCCCGCTCGGGGGCGTCCGGGCGGGGCAGGTCCGCCTGGGTCGGGGTGTAGCCGGACGACACGGGCGGCGGTGTGCGCCCGGTGTCCAGAAAGGCGCGCAGCAGCCGCTCCGCCTCCGCCGCGCCGAGCCGTCTCTCGGGATCGCGCTCCAGCAGCCCTCGCACGACGGGCAGCAGGGGGGCGGCCTGCGGGGGCGTGCGGATCTCCGCGAACACGACGGCGTGCAGGATGCCGCCCAAGGAGTCGCGCCGGAACGGCGACTCGCCGCTCAGCGCCGTGCACAGCAGCGCGCCCAGCGACCAGAGGTCGGACTCCGCGCCGGTGCCCGAGCCGGACATCCGCTCGGGCGCGGTGTACTCGGGCGAGCCGACGAACGAGCCGGTCTCGGTGAGCGTGGTGGCGCCCGCGATCTGCGCGATCCCGAAGTCGGTGAGGACGACACGGTCGCTGTCGCGTTCCAGCAGAACGTTCGCGGGCTTGATGTCCCGGTGCAGGACCCCGGCCGCGTGCGCGGCGCGCAGGGCGCCGAGCAGGGCGACGGCGATCCGCGCCGCCTCCTCCGGCGCGAGCGGGCCTTCGGCGGCGATCCGGTCGGCGAGCGAGTCGCCGTCGATCAACTCCATGACGATGTACGGGCGTTCGGCGTCCTCGACGACGTCGTGCACGACGATGATGTGCGGATGGCTGAGCTGCGCGACCGCGCGCGCCTCGCGCAGGGTGCGGTCGCGGCGGCCGCGGGCCTCGTCGGCGGAGAGCGCGTCGTCCTGGATCAGCTCCTTCACGGCGACACGCCGTCCGAGCAGCTGGTCCGTGGCCCGCCACACGATTCCCATGCCGCCACGCCCGAGCCGCGCCTCGAGCCGGTAGCGGCCCGCGACGACCCGTGCGGTGTCCCCGTCCCCCTCGGTCCCCATGGGGCCCATCATGCCCCACCGGAGGCCCCGCCTCCGGGGCGCGGTCCGGCCAACTGCCGCGCCCCGTCCGCCGGCGCTACGAACCCGGCTCGCGCCAGCTCTGGAGCACGGACCTGAACTGCTTGGCCGTCACGGCCCAGTCCTTCGCGGGCGAGGACATGTAGACGACGTACTCGGAGCCGTCACGGGCCACGTAGGTCTCCTCGATCGCACGGCGCGGCCCGGGGAACGCGGTGTCCTTCGCCTGCGCCGTCCACGTGTACTCCCATTCGGAGCCGTCGCGGTCGCGGTAGAGGTTCTTCTCCAGGGTGACCCGCTCGTAGTCGACGAGCCGCCTGAGCTGCTGTTCGAGGTCGACCTGGTGGGCGTAGGGGTCGCTGAAGTCGGGGGACCTGTCGAGGGCGATGCGCACGAAGTGCTCGCCGCCGTCGGGGGTGTAGTCGATCTGCTGGAGATCGCCGTCGTCCTGGTACACCTCGCGCTTCCAGCCCTTGGGCAGCGCGAGTCCGAAGCCGAGCGGGTCGTGGACCTCCTCCCACGTGCCGGGCGCGTCCGACACGCCGGACGCGCCGGTGGACGAGGCGCTCGGCGAAGGCGACGACGGCCCGGAGCCGGTGGTCTGCCCCTGCCCCGGGTGCCACTTCTGCAGCGCGATCGCCGTGCCCACGCCGACCAGCGCGGCGACGACGACCACCAGCGCCGTCGTGCGCAGCCGGCGACGGCGGCGGGCGGAGCGGCCGTCCGCGGCGGACGGTGCGAACGGCACGGGCGGGGTGTGCGGTCCCGACGGGCCCGGACCGGGGTGGACCTGGCCCACGGCGGTCGGACGGGTCAGCGGGTGGGCGGCCGTCGGCGTCCGGGGAGGCGACGGCACGTACGAGGTGGGGGGCGTGGCGGGGGACGCCGGGTGCGCCGGGGCCGGGGGTCCGGCGGGGTGGCCTCCCGTGGCCCGGTCCGGGCCGCCGTACTGCGTGGGCACGTAGGCCTGCGCCGCGTCGGGACACCGTCCTTCGGCGGCCTCGGCCAGCAGGTGCTCGGCCGCGGCGGTGGTGGGGCGCGCGGCCGGGTCCTTGCGCAGCAGGGCGGTGATGACGGGGCCGAGCGGCCCGGCGTGCCGCGGGTCGGCGGCCTCCTCCTCGACGACGGCCTGGAGCGTGGTCAGCGGGGAGGTGCGGCGGAACGGCGAGCGCCCCTCCACGGCCGTGTACAGCGTCGCGCCCAGCGCCCACAGGTCGGAGGACGGGCCGGGATCGTGGCCGCGCACCCGCTCGGGGGCCAGGTAGTCGACGGAGCCGACGACCTCGCCGGTGCGGGTGATGGTGGTGTCGCCGTCGATCTGGGCGATGCCGAAGTCGGTGAGGAGGACCCGGCCGTCGTCGGAGAGGAGCACGTTGCCCGGCTTGACGTCGCGGTGCAGGACGCCGGCGGAGTGCGCGGCGCGCAGGGCGCGCAGCACCCACAGGCCGATCCGGGCGGCCTCCCTGGACTCGACGCGCCCGTCCTCCTTGACGGCGTCGGCCAGCGAGCGGCCCTCGACCAGCTCCATCACGATCCACGGCCGGCCGTCGTGTTCGAGGACGTCGTGCACGGTGACCACGGCCGAGTGGTTGATCCGCGCGGCCGCCCGGGCCTCCGCCCTGGTCCGCGCCAACAGGACCGCCTGGTCGCCCTCCGCGACGTACAGCGCCGCCGTCAGCTCCTTGATGGCGACCGCCCGGTGCAGCAGCTCATCGTGGGCACGCCACACCCGGCCCATGCCGCCGCTCCCTATGGCGTCGGCGAGCCGGTAGCGCCCCGCGAGGAGCTGGCCCTGCATCTGATTCACGTTGCCCCGCAATGCTCTTGACAGGGCCAGCGTAAAGACCGGACCGCCCGCGCGGAACCAGGGGGGCGCCAAGGAGACAGCACTGTGACGGTTGTCCCTTCCGGCCCCGCGAGGCAACCTCGCGGCGCACGGCGCGGTCCGGGCGGCCGTCAGCCCGTGTACTGGTAGGTGGCCGACGCCTGCTCGAACAGCCGGGACACCTCGTCCCGTTCGGCCTCCGGGCCCCGTACCTGGACGATGTGGTACCGCCCGGCGATGAGGATGGCGAGGTTGCGCACGTACAGTTCGCGGCCGCCCGCGCCGGTCCAGGTGAACTGGCCCTCGGCCATGGTCCGGGTGCCGACGGTCGTCGTGCGCAGCCCGGAGGCGGTCGCCCAGCTGGAGTCCCGGTAGGGCTGGAGCTCGCTCTCCTTCTCCCGCTGGTAGACCATCGGATCACTGCCGCCGGACGACGTGGTGTCGCGTCCCGGGACGACGATCAGCTGGAAGTTCCCGTGCGAGTAGACGATCTGACCGCGCCCGTTCTTCGGCGCGCGGCCCCAGCCGTCCGCCACGGCGATCTGGAAACCGGCGGCGTCCTTGCGCAGGGTGAACCCGTCGGCGACGCCCCCGCCGGACCCGCCGGTCTGCGTCTGGGTCGCCTCCGCCGACGAAGAGGAGGAGGCGTCGGGGGCGGAGGCGTCCGGGGAGGTCTGGTCGGGGCGGGGTGCGCTGCTCGCGTCGGGCGCCTGGCCGGACGTGGCGCCGGCGGCCCCCGTACTCCGGGGGTTCGCCCCGGCCGCGCCGTCCTCGCCCGCCTTCGGCATGAACAGCACGGCATAGGCGACGGCCGCGGCCAGCACCAGCAGGATCAGCACCAGCAGCGTCCGGCCCAGGCTGCGGGGCGAGCCCTCCGGCTGCCGGCCCCGCTTGTGTCGTCCGTGCGTGGCGGGCAGTCCGGCGCGCCGTCGGCGCACCAGCTCGCCCCTGCGGCGCACGATCGGCAGCCGCCGGGGGTCCACCGGCGGGGCCGCGACGACATGCGCCCCCGCCTCCGGTTCCGGCGCGGACCGCACCAGCGAGCGCAGCCAGCCCCGCAGCTCCTCGAAGTCGAGGCGCTCGGTGGGGTCCTGGCGCAGCAGCGACTCCACGACCGGCCTGAGCGGACCGCACTCCTCGGCGAAGGCGGGCGGCTCGGCGCACACCAGCTGCACCAGCTCGGCCGTCGACTCCTCCGGGTAGGGCGCGTGCCCCTGCACGGCCCGGAAGAGCAGCGCGCCCAGTGCCCACAGGTCGGTGGCGGGGCCGATCGGCGCGGCCAGCTGCCAGTTCTCGTGCACCGGCACGGCCTGCTCGGGCGCCCACCGCTCGGTGACCGGGCCGACGACGGCCATCCGCGCCTGCCTCGCCCGCTCGGCCGCGAGCGCGGCGCCGGGCCCGCGCCGGGCACCACCGGACCCGGACGCCTGGGACGGCCCGGACGCCCCGGACTGCCCGGACGCGAGCTCGTCCCAGCGGACGCCGTCCCGCTCCTCGCCCGGCTCCGGCACGCCCCGCCCCGCGTCCTGACCGGGAACGGAGCCCTGCGCGCCCGGTACTTGCGGGCCGGGGACGGGCGTGAGCGAGGCGTGCGACGTCGAAGCCCCGCCCTGTTGCGGAAACCCGGGGGCGTAGGGGGTGCGCGGTGCGGGAGCGTGCGGCGCGGGTGGGCCCTGCACGCCGTAGGGGTCGGCGACCCGGCCGGGCGGGCCTCCCGCGGCCCCGTGACCGCCGTCGGCGGGGGTGCGGGCCCCGGGCAGCGCCGCCCGCCCGTTCTGCTCCGCCTCCTGGGCTTCCTGCACCCGCGCCGCGGCCCGCGCCCCGGCGCGGTACGCGGCGATCGCCCCGGCCCGCGCGGCGCGCACGTCCTCGCCGGTCTCCGTGGGCGCCCTGCGGGCCACGGCCCCGGACGGCCCGCCCGCGGACGGCTCGCCCGTCGCCGGTATCGGCCGCGCTCCCGTGGCCCGCGCCTCTATCGCGGCCCGCCTCGCGGCCTCGGGATCCACCGCCCCGGCACCGGGCCCACCGCCGCCGGGCCCACCGGGTGCGAAGCCTCCCTGCCCGACCTGAGCACCCTGCCCGAATTGGGCGCCCTGACCGCTCTGGCCGACCTGACCGCCCGGCCGCGGTCGCGGCGCGGACACCGCGGGTCCACCGTGACCGCCGCTGCCGCCATGACCGCCGCTCCCGCCGGTCGGGCCGGCTCCCGTGGGGAAGGCGTTTCCGCCGGTCACCGCACCGCCCCGGCCGCCGTCCTCGGGCGGGCCGGGCGAGGGGTCCGCGCTCGGCACCGGGTCGTACCCGCACAGCGCCTCCTCGGCCGCGCCGACCGCGAGGCCGGTCAGCATGACCCGCCCGTCGTCGCAGACCAGGACCGTGCGGGCGGTGATGTTGCGGTGCACCCAGCCGTGGGCGTGCAGCACGCGCAGGGCCATGAGGACGTCGGCGGCGACCTCGGCGGCCCGGTACGGCGTCAGCGGCTTCTCGGCGAGCAGCGCCGACAGCGGCCGCGCGGCCACCAGTTCACTCACTATCCACAGCGAGCCGCCCTCGGCGAACACGTCGAAGACCTGGTCGAGCCGTGGATGGTCGGGGATGCTCGCCGTCGCCTGGGCCGCCTCCATCGCCCGCCGCACGACGGGGTCGGCGGGACGCCTGGTCCCCGCGCCGGCGCCCGATCCGCGGCCGGCGGGCCGCCGGGTCCCGCGCTCGCGCGCCGTGAACCCCTCGGGCAGCCCCTCCGCGTCGAGCACCTCGGCCTCGACGATCTCCGGCAACGGCACCTGGCGGACCAGGACTTCCTGCCCGCTGTAGGTGTCGAAGGCGCGGGACTCGGTGAGTTCGTACTCGTCCGAGGGCGGCAGCGGCAGGCGGTAGCGGTCGACGAGCACCCGACCCGCATAGTCGTCCACGTTGCCTCCCCCGGCCGCCCGGTCGGTCAATTCCGTTCGTCCTGCGGCCCGTTGCGGTCGAATCCGGCCGGATAGCCGGATGCGTACGGTCCGCAGCCACTCACGATACGTGCCGGAGGCAACCCGCAAAGAGGGGATGCAGGATCTCGCCCCGAACCAGGAACCCGGAACCCCGCCGTCCGGCGACGGTCACTTCTTCGGCGTGAAGGTGGCGGCGAGCGTCTTCCACGTGGTCTCGCGCAGAGCCGTGTCCCACGCGGCGGACTTCGCCGTGTACATCAGCGCGTAGCCGAGCCCGTCGTTCACGACGAACCCGCGGTCGACGGTGCGGTAGGCCGTGCCGCCGTCCCTGTAGGTGAACTCCCAGTCGGCCGTGTTCCAGCCGCGGTAGTCCACCTTCGCTATGCGGATCTTCTTGTAGTGCGAGCGCACCATGTAGCGCGCCTGGTTGTTCCAGTCGGCGACCGGGTCGTCCTTGGGCGTGGTCGTCCAGGCGATGAGCAGCTTCTGCCCGTCGGGGCCGGTGAAGCGGTCGCCCGCCTCGGACTGGGTCGTGAACTTCCATCCCGCGGGCAGCCCGATCGAGTAGTAGCCCTGGGCGCCCTTGTGCGTCGTCACCGGCTTGTCCGCGCCGGCGGTGGCCGCGGACCCGGCGCCGCCGGCCGACGAGGCGCCGCCGGAGGAGGAGCCGGACGCCGTGGAGGAGCCGGACGCGGTGGAGGAGTGCGACGGCGATCCGTCCGTGCGCGTCCCGCCGCTCTCGTCCTCCTTGGTGCCGGCGCTCGGGCTCCCGCCGGCGACCGTCGCGCCGCCGCCCTTCGAGCCGCTCGCCTTGTCGTCGTCACCGCCGAGCGTGAGCGCCAGCACGGTGCCGAGCACTGCGAGAAGCACCACCGCCGCGATGATCACCAAGGTCCGCCGGGGCACCACGTCGGTCAGCGGCGCCCGCGGCACGGGGCGCGGCGGCAGGTCGGGCGGCGTCATGACGGGCCACCCCGAACTCCGCCCGGCGCCACCGCCCTGCGCTCCCGCACCGGAACCGGCGCCCGAGCCCACTGCGGAACCCGCACCGGACCGCGAGGCGGAGACGGCGCTCGCGCCGTTTCCGGAGCGGGCCGCCGGCACGGACGCGGAGGAGGCCGCGGAGGAGGCCGTGGATCCCGACGCCGGCCTCGCCGCCGAGGCCGCCCCGGTCGGGACGGCGGGCGGGGCCGGTGGGGCGGGCGGGGCGACGGATCCTGACCCGCGGACCGCACCGCCCGTGCGCGCCTCGCCCGCGCTCACCGAACGGGAGGCGCCGGATCCGCCCGCGGGCTTGGCACGGGAGGCGGCCGCCGAGGTGGCCGCCCCGGCGGCGACGGCGGCCTTGCGCACGGACCGGAACGCCCCGCGCAGCTTCTCGCCCGCCTCGGCCGCCGGACTCCCCTTGCCCGCGCCCTCGTCGGGCTGCGCGGGCAGCGGCACGACCTTCGTCGCGTCGGCCGGCTCGGCGTGACCGGGCTCGGGCGCGTGGAGCACGGCGTTGAGCATCGCCCGCGCGCCCGCGTCGTCGAGCCGGCGCTCGGGATCCTTGGTGAGCAGGCCGTAGATGACGTCCCTGAGCGGGCCCGCGTTCTTCGGCTCCTCCAGCTGCTCGGTCATCACCGCCGTGAGCGTGGCGATGGCGGAGCCCTTGTCGTAGGGCGGCGAACCCTCGACCGACGCGTACAGCAGACCGCCGAGCGACCACAGGTCGGCCGCCGGACCGGGCTTGTGCCCGCGGGCCCGCTCCGGGGAGATGTACGAGGGCGCCCCGACGAGCATGCCGGTGGAAGTGATCGACGGGTCGCCCTCCACCTGGGCGATGCCGAAGTCGGTCAGCACGACCCGGCCGTCCTCCGCGATCAGCACGTTCGACGGCTTCACGTCCCGGTGCAGGATGCCCTCACGGTGCGCCGAGCGCAGCACGTCGAGGATCGCCAGCCCGACCTCCGCCGCACGCTTCGGCTTCAGCACGCCGTCCTCGCGGATGACCTCGGCGAGCGACTTGCCCTCGACGAGCTCCATCACGATCCACGGCCGGTCGTCCTCCTCGACCACGTCGAAGACCGTCACCGCGCTGTTGTTGCGGATCCGCGCGATGGCCTTGGCCTCGCGCAGGGTCCGTGTGATCAGCCGGCGCTTCTCGTCCTCGTCGATGTTCCCCGGGAACCGCAGCTCCTTGACGGCGACCGTGCGTCCGAGGGTCTCGTCCTCGGCGCGCCACACCGTCCCCATGCCGCCGCGGCCGAGTACGTCTCCCAGCCGGTACCGCCCGGCGAGGAGACGTGCGCTCTTGTCCTGACGGGGTGTTCCCGCCCGCTCCGCCTCCGACATGCGTCCCCTCATGCAACCCGCCCTGACAGAGCCTCCATTGTCCCTCACCCGACAAGTGCCCGACGCCCAGGGTGCCCCTCATCGCCTCCCCGACACACCCCGCGGGTGACGCATTCCGGCCAGAAGGTGCACCGCGCTCCGGTCGAAGGGCGCGACGGGGAAGGAGAATCCGGCCCGCCCCGCACCGCCGTGCCGGGCGGCCGGGCGTCCTCCCGCTCCCGGCGGACCCGACGGCGACGACGGCACCCGGCCCCGAACCGGCCCTGCCCGCCGCCGAGTTCCGTCCTCGCACCCCGTACAACGCCCCGGACCCGAACGGAGATCCCGTTGCGCCACACCCGTTCGAGTGAAACGCCCGGGGCGGAATCCCGACGCGGTCGCACGGGTTCCGAGGTCGGTCCGAGACCGGAACGGCATTGAGACCCGACGCCGCCCGCACAGGCCGCCGTCGATCCCGGGAAGGGGCCCGCCGGGGCGTGGGGCGGGGGGGTGGAGCGGGGTGGGGTGGAGCGGGGTGGAGTGGAGTGGGGTGGCGTGGGGTGGGGTGGCGTGGGGTGGGGTGGCGTGGGGTGGGAGGCCGTCAGAGCGGCACGATGTCCGGGGCTCCCAGCCGGGCCGCGTCCGCCGTCAGGTCGTCGGGCTGGCGCTGGGACTCGCGCTCGGCCTCCACCCGCTTCTCGTAGTGCTCGACCTCGCGTTCGATCCGCGCCTTGTCCCAGCCGAGGACCGGTGCCATCAGTTCGGCGGCCTCGCGGGCGCTGCGGGCGCCGCGGTCGAACGTCTCGATGGAGATGCGCGTACGGCGGGTGAGCACGTCGTCCAGGTGCCGTGCGCCCTCGTGCGAGGCGGCGTAGACGATCTCGGCGCGCAGATAGTCGTCGGCGTACTGGAGCGGCTCGCCCAGCGACGGGTCGTCCACGACGAGTTGCAGCACCTCCTCCGCCATCGACCCGAACCGGTTGAGCAGATGCTCGACCCGCACCACGTGCAGGCCCGTCCGGGCCGCGATCCGCGCCCGCGCGTTCCACAGCGCCCGGTAGCCCTCCGCGCCCAGCAGCGGCACGTCCTCCGTGACGCAGTCGGCCACCCGCTGGTCGAGCCCGCGGACCGCCTCGTCGACGGCGTCCTTCGCCATCACCCGGTACGTCGTGTACTTGCCGCCCGCCACGACGACCAGGCCGGGCACCGGGTGCGCGACGGTGTGCTCGCGGGAGAGCTTGCTGGTGGCGTCGGACTCACCGGCCAGCAGCGGCCGCAGGCCCGCGTACACGCCTTCGACGTCGTCCCTGGTCAGCGGCACCGCGAGCACCGAGTTCACATGCTCGAGGAGGTAGTCGATGTCGGCGCTGGAGGCCGCCGGGTGGGCCTTGTCGAGGTCCCAATCTGTGTCGGTCGTGCCGACGATCCAGTGCCGGCCCCACGGGATCACGAACAGCACCGACTTCTCGGTGCGCAGGATGAGCCCCGTGGAGGAGCTGATGCGGTCCCGGGGGACGACGAGGTGGATGCCCTTGGAGGCGCGCACGTGGAACTGGCCGCGCTCGCCGACCATCGCCTGGGTGTCGTCGGTCCACACGCCGGTGGCGTTGACGATCTGCCGGGCGCGGACCTCGTACTCCCCGCCTCCCTCGACGTCCTGCACCCGTGCACCGACGACCCTCTCGCCCTCGCGCAGAAAGCCGGTCACGCGCGCGCCGTTGGCCGCCTTGGCCCCGTAGGACACCGCGGTGCGCACCAGGGTGGTGACGAAGCGGGCGTCGTCCATCTGCGCGTCGTAGTACTGGAGCGCGCCGACCAGCGCGTCCTTCTTCAAGGCCGGGGCCACGCGCAGGGCGTGGCGGCGGCTCAGGTGACGGTGCGTCGGCAGGCCCCTGCCGTGCCCGCGGGCCATGGACATCGCGTCGTAGAGCGCGACGCCCGATCCCGCGTACAGCCGTTCCCAGCCCTTGTGCTGGAGCGGATACAGGAAGGGCACGGGCTTGACGAGGTGCGGGGCGAGCCGCTCCAGCAGCAGGCCGCGTTCCTTGAGCGCCTCGCGCACCAGGGCGAAGTCCAGCATCTCCAGATAGCGCAGACCGCCATGGATGAGTTTGCTCGACCTGCTCGACGTGCCGGACGCCCAGTCGCGCGCCTCGACCAGCCCGGTGGACAGGCCGCGCGTCACGGCGTCCAGGGCGGTGCCCGCGCCGACCACGCCGCTGCCCACGACCAGCACGTCCAGTTCGCGCTCGGCCATGGCCGCCAGTGACTCCGCTCGTTGTGCCGGCCCCAGTGTCGCTGTCCTCACCGCTGCCTCCCGCTGTCCGTCGCGCCGGCCGCACCCTGTCAGGGCGCGACCCGGTTCCTATCCCTCATGCCCAAATTCTGACCTTGATGCCCGAGATCAGCCACCACAGCCCACAGCCTGTGGACAACTTCGCGGGACTCGCGGACCGCGCGGGACTCGCGGGACCCGGACGCCCCGGCGCCCCTGAGTACGCCCGGAGGCTCGGGGAGGCACGGGCGCGGGCCTGGACACCCCGTGCGGGGCCCGGGCCCCCGCGACACGGCGACCGGGAGGCAGCGTCGACCGACACGGGCGACCCAACACAACCGATCAATCCCGCATAACGGTCATATTTACTCCTAGTCTGACATTGCGCTCGCCCATCCTGTCCACCGGGCTTGCGCACCTGTCCCACCTCGGTTATTGGGAAGGACGGCATACGCCATGCCCGCAGATCTCGCCGTCATCGGACTCGGCCCGCTCGGCCTGCCCCTGGCCCAGGCGGCCGTCGCCGCCGGCATCCCCACCCTCGGCTACCGCACCGGTCCCGAAGCCGGCTCCCTCAGCCCCGCCGAACTGCGCCGGATGCTCTCGGGGGGTTTCCGGCCCGCCACCAACCCGGCCGAGCTGGGACGGGTACGGACCGCCGTCATCTGCGCGCCCACCCCACGCGGCGCGGACGGCGGACTCGACCTCGGCCAGGTGGAGGCGGCGGCCCGCACCCTCGCCGGGCACCTGCGCCCGCACACCACCGTGATCCTGGAGTCCCCCGTGCAGCCCGGGGCCACGGAGGACTTCCTGCGGCCGCTGCTGGAGGAGACGTCCGGGCTGCGCGCGGGACGCGACTTCCACCTCGCCTACTCCCCCAGCCGGGTCGACCCCGGCAGCCGCGCCTTCACCCCGGCGAACACCCCGAAGGTCATCGGCGGGCTCACCCCCGCCTGCACCGAGTCCGCCGCCGCCTTCTACAGCCGGCTGACCGACAAGGTCGTACGCGCGCGTGGCCTGCGCGAAGCCGAGACGGTGCAGCTCCTGGAGACCAACTTCCGGCACGTCAACATCGCCCTCGTCAACGAGATGGCCGTCCTCTGCCACGACCTGGGCGTCGACCTCTGGGACGTCGTCCGCTGCGCCGAGACCAAGCCCTTCGGCTTCGAGGCCTTCCGCCCCGGCCCCGGCGTCGGCGGCCACTCCGTCGCCCTGGACCGCACCGGCCACCCCGGCAGCCCCCTGCGCATGGTCGAACTCGCCCAGCAGGTCAACAGCCGCATGCCCCGCTACGTCGTCCAGCGGGCCGCCGCCCTCCTCAACGAGCACGGCAAATCGGCCCGGGGCGCGCGCGTGCTGCTGCTCGGCGTCACCTACAAGCCCGACCTCGCCGACCAGCAGAACACCCCGGCCCGCGAGATCGCGACCCGCCTGATGGAGCTGGGCGCGGCCGTCAGCTACAACGACCCGCACGTCCCGTCCTGGAGCGTCCTGGACCGCCCCGTGCCCCGCGCCGACTCCCTCTACGAGGCCGCCGCCGACGCCGACCTCACGATCCTCCTCCAGCAGCACCGCACGTACGACCTCCAGGGCCTGTCGGTGAAGGCGCAGCTCCTCCTGGACACGCGGGGAGCGACTCCCACCGGGGCGGCGCACCGGCTGTGAACCGGGGGCGCACAGGGGCTCCGCGCCCCCTGACCGGACCGGATCCGCTCCGGTGAGGAGGCGGACCGCGCGCCCCACGAACCACGTCACGACGAACCACGTCACACGGACCACGTCACACGCCCCGGCCGTCCGCCCGGTCCGGGCACGCGGAAGGGGCCGGCGCCTCACTCGGGTGAGGAACCGGCCCCTTCCACGGTCGTACGGGTCGCCGGGGGTCAGCGGCGGTGGACCGAGTCCGCCACCGTGACCTCCACGCGCTGGAACTCCTTCAGCTCGCTGTAGCCGGTGGTGGCCATGGCGCGGCGCAGGGCGCCGAAGAAGTTCATCGAGCCGTCGGGCGTGTGCGAGGGGCCCGCGAGGACCTCCTCGATGGTGCCGACCGTGCCGAGGTCGACCTTCTTGCCGCGCGGCAGCTCCTCGTTGACGGCCTCCATGCCCCAGTGGTGGCCGCGTCCGGGCGCGTCGGTCGCGCGGGCCAGCGGGGAGCCCATCATCACCGAGTCGGCGCCGCAGGCGATCGCCTTGGGCAGGTCGCCCGACCAGCCGACGCCGCCGTCCGCGATCACGTGCACGTACCGGCCGCCGGACTCGTCCATGTAGTCGCGGCGGGCCGCAGCCACGTCGGCGACGGCCGTCGCCATCGGGACCTGGATGCCCAGCACGTTGCGCGTGGTGTGCGCCGCGCCGCCGCCGAAGCCGACGAGGACGCCCGCCGCGCCCGTGCGCATCAGGTGCAGGGCCGCGGTGTAGGTGGCGCAGCCGCCGACGATCACCGGGACGTCGAGCTCGTAGATGAACTGCTTCAGGTTCAGCGGCTCGTGCGAGCCGGACACGTGCTCCGCCGAGACGGTCGTGCCGCGGATGACGAAGATGTCCACGCCCGCGTCGACGACGGCCTTGGAGAACTGGGCCGTGCGCTGCGGGGAGAGCGCGGCGGCGGTGACCACGCCCGAGTCGCGCACCTCCTTGATGCGCTGCCCGATCAGCTCCTCCTTGATGGGGGCCGCGTAGATCTCCTGGAGGCGCCGGGTGGCCGCCTCCACGGGCAGGCCGACGATCTCGTCGAGCAGCGGCTCCGGGTCCTCGTGGCGGGTCCACAGGCCTTCGAGGTTCAGTACGCCCAGGCCGCCCAGCTCGCCGATGCGGATCGCGGTGGCCGGGGAGACGATGGAGTCCATGGGAGCGGCCAGGAAGGGCAGCTCGAAGCGGTAGGCGTCGATCTGCCAGGCGATCGAGACCTCCTTCGGGTCCCGCGTACGGCGGCTGGGGACGACGGCGATGTCGTCGAAGGCGTACGCCCGGCGGCCGCGCTTGCCGCGCCCGATCTCGATCTCAGTCACGTTTGTGGCCTTTCCCTGATGCGTTCGGCGTCATCCAGTATCGCCGACGGGTACGACGAGAGCGGCCCCGGATACCCCCGGGACCGCCCTCGTCGCGGTGCCCCACGCGCGCGGAACGCGCGCGACGACTACTTGCTGCTGTAGTTCGGCGCCTCGACCGTCATCTGGATGTCGTGCGGGTGGCTCTCCTTGAGACCGGCGGAGGTGATCCGCACGAAGCGGCCCTTGCTCTCCATCTCCTGGATGGTGGCGGCGCCCACGTAGCCCATGGTCTGGCGCAGACCGCCGACGAGCTGGTGCAGGACGTTGCCGAGCGGGCCGCGGTAGGGCACCTGGCCCTCGATGCCCTCGGGCACGAGCTTGTCGTCGGCCGCGACCTCCGCCTGGAAGTAGCGGTCCTTGGAGTACGACCTGGCCTGGCCGCGCGACTGCATGGCGCCCAGCGAGCCCATGCCCCGGTACGACTTGAACTGCTTGCCGTTGATGAACTGCAACTCGCCCGGCGACTCCTCGCAGCCCGCGAGGAGGCTGCCCAGCATCACCGTGTCGGCGCCGGCGGCGAGCGCCTTGCCGATGTCGCCGGAGTACTGGAGGCCGCCGTCGCCGATCAGCGGGATGCCTGCCGGACGGGCCGCGAGGGAGGCCTCGTAGATGGCGGTGACCTGCGGGACGCCGATGCCGGCGACCACGCGCGTGGTGCAGATCGAGCCGGGCCCGACGCCGACCTTGATGCCGTCCACGCCGGCGTCGATCAGGGCCTGGGCGCCGTCACGGGTGGCGACGTTGCCGCCGATCACGTCGACCCGCACACTCGACTTGATCTTCGACATCCAGCTGAGGGCGTTGCTGTTGTGGCCGTGCGAGGTGTCGACGACCAGGAAGTCCACGCCGGCCTCGGCGAGGGCCTGGGCGC
Organism: Streptomyces sp. NBC_00704; assembly: GCF_036226605.1. NCBI lineage: Bacteria > Bacillati > Actinomycetota > Actinomycetes > Kitasatosporales > Streptomycetaceae > Streptomyces > Streptomyces sp. NBC_00704. The sequence continues at coordinate 4,899,375 of NZ_CP109000.1, read as the reverse complement.
GCTCCAGCGCCTCGGGGCTGGCGCCGACGGCCGCGCCGACGAGCAGCCGGCCCTCGGCGTCCTTGGCGGCCAGGGGGTACTTCTCGGCCTTGACGAAGTCCTTGACCGTGATGAGGCCCTTGAGGGCGCCCGCCTCGTCGACCAGGGGAAGCTTCTCGATCTTGTGGCGGCGCAGCAGCTCCATGGCCTCGACGCCGGAGATGCCCACCTTGCCGGTGACCAGCGGCATCGGCGTCATGACCTCGCGCACCTGGCGCGAACGGTCGGTCTCGAACGCCATGTCGCGGTTGGTGACGATGCCGAGCAGCTTGCCGCCGCCGTCGGTGACCGGCACACCGCTGATGCGGAACTTGGCGCACAGGGCGTCGGCCTCGGCCAGCGTCGCGTCGGGGTGCACCGTGATCGGGTCGGTGACCATGCCGGACTCGGAGCGCTTCACGAGGTCGACCTGGTTGACCTGGTCCTCGACGGACAGGTTGCGGTGCAGCACGCCGACGCCGCCCTGGCGGGCCATCGCGATGGCCATGCGGGACTCGGTCACCTTGTCCATCGCCGCCGACAGCAGCGGGATGTTGACCCGGACGTTGCGGGAGATGCGGGACGAGGTGTCGACCGCGTTGGGGAGCACCTCGGATGCGCCCGGCAGCAGCAGCACGTCGTCGTAGGTGAGCCCGAGGGTCGCGAATTTGGCGGGCACTCCGTCGACGTTGGCAGTCATGACACCTTCCCCAAATGGCCTTGATCGGTGCGGATGTCCATGCTAACGGGAAGCGCACCGCCCGAATTCCACGGTCGCGTGTGAGCGCGGGCTTCGTATGTTCGTACGGGAGCGGCGGCCGGGCCGTTCAGCGGACGCGCCCACGGGCGCGGCCACGGGATGCGTCACTGCTCGGCGAGCGCCCGCAGTCTGCTGAGGGCCCGGTGCTGGGCCACGCGGACCGCTCCGGGTGACATTCCCAACATCTGGCCGGTCTCCTCGGCGGTGAGCCCCACCGCGATGCGCAGCAGGAGCAGTTCGCGCTGGTTCTCGGGCAGGTTGGCCATGAGCTTCTTCGCCCATTCGGCGTCGCTGCTCAGGAGGGCGCGCTCCTCGGGGCCGAGCGAGTCGTCGGGCCGTTCGGGCATCTCGTCGGACGGGACCGCCGTCGAGCCCGGATGGCGCATCGCGGCCCGTTGCAGGTCGGCGACCTTGTGGGCGGCGATGGCGAAGACGAAGGCCTCGAAGGGCCTGCCGGTGTCCCGGTAGCGGGGCAGGGCCAGCAGGACCGCGACGCAGACCTCCTGGGCGAGGTCCTCCACGAAGTGACGGGCGTCGCCGGGAAGCCGGGACAGCCGGGTGCGGCAGTAGCGCAGCGCGAGCGGGTGGACGTGGGCCAGCAGGTCGTGGGTGGCCTGCTCGTCGCCGTCCACAGCGCGATGGACGAGGCCTCCGATCGTCCCCACGGCAGTGACCGCCTCGTCGTCGCGCATCGGTCCATGGTGCACTGCGGCCGGACCGGCCGCGGCACCGTGCCCGTCGTTGTGCACCGAAGCGTTATGAGCAGGTGCGCCGGCACTCATCCCCTGCGCCCTCCCCTTCCGCTCGACCGACTCGTCCCCGAGGAACTCCACACCTCAAGGATGCGGCATCCGCGGCGAAACGAGCAGCGGGCGCCCGCCGGGACCCGGCGCCGCTCCCGTCCGCCGTGTGCAGCCGGGAGCTTTCGGCGGGCCCGGGAACCGCCTCTGAGCAGGGAGGTTCGCCCATGAGCCCGCTCTCCTCGATCAATGACCGATGTCACCCCGAACCGGTGCGATCCGCCGGACGGCCCAGGCCCGCCCCGCCCCGGAACACTCCGGGGCCGCGGGCGACGGCACGGCCGACGGCTCCTGCGCCCGGTGCGTCCTAGCGGACGAGTCCCCAGCGGAATCCGAGCGCCACCGCGTGCGCCCGGTCCGAGGCGCCGAGCTTCTTGAACAGCCGTCGGGCGTGCGTCTTGACCGTGTCCTCGGAGAGGAACAGCTCACGGCCGATCTCCGCGTTGGAGCGGCCGTGGCTCATGCCTTCGAGCACCTGGATCTCCCGCGCGGTGAGCGTGGGCGCCGCGCCCATCTCGGCCGACCGCAGCCGGCGCGGGGCGAGCCGCCAGGTCGGGTCGGCGAGGGCCTGGGTAACGGTCGCGCGCAGCTCCGCACGCGAGGCGTCCTTGTGCAGATAGCCCCGGGCGCCGGCGGCGACCGCGAGGGCGACGCCGTCGAGGTCCTCGGCGACGGTCAGCATGATGATGCGCGCCCCGGGGTCGGCGGACAGCAGCCGCCGTACGGTCTCGACGCCGCCCAGGCCGGGCATGCGCACGTCCATCAGAATCAGGTCCGAGCGGTCGGCGCCCCAGCGGCGGAGCACCTCCTCGCCGTTGGCCGCCGTCGTCACGCGCTCGACGCCGGGCACGGTCGCGACCGCGCGGCGAAGCGCCTCTCGGGCAAGCGGGGAGTCGTCGCAGACGAGGACGGATGTCATGGCCGCCCTCCGCAGCTGATGCGCGTCACCTTGTGCCTCCAGGCTGGTACGAATCGTCACCTGTGCGGTCGACCGTCTCGGACGCCTGCCCGAGCGTTCTGTGTTTCCAACCGCCACCGCACTCTCAACGACGGTCACTCGAAAGAGTTACGGGGCCGCGTGCATTCTTCGGCACTCTACGTGAGGGGCCGGACACAGAGGAGTCAGCCACACGGACCCTCAAGCTTTCATCACAACCGGTGCCCCATTCAGCCCCATTTCTTCCCTTTTGCTGGTGTCTGAGGCTAGATTCGCAATGAGTCATATTTTCATCTCCTTAGATCGTAGTTGTACGGTCGTGGGCACCGTATCCGCTCAGAACGGCTACAAGGGGTCACGCAATGGCAGATTTCTCCCGCCTTCCCGGACCGAACGCGGATCTGTGGGACTGGCAGCTCCTGGCTGCCTGCCGCGGAGTGGACAGTTCGCTCTTCTTCCATCCGGAGGGTGAGCGCGGGGCGGCTCGGAGCGCTCGAGAGAACTCGGCCAAGGAGGTCTGCATGAGGTGCCCGGTCCGCGCGCAGTGCGCTGCGCACGCGCTGGCGGTGCGCGAGCCGTACGGGGTGTGGGGCGGGTTGACCGAGGACGAGCGCGAGGAGCTCATGGGGCGGGCGCGCAACCGCCTGGTGTCGGCGTCGTCAGGCGCGGGAGACACCGCATCGAACACATGAAGGAACGTTTCTGCGAAAGCGACCGGAGGAAAGCCGGCCGTTCGCGACCCGGAACCGGGCGCACCCGGCGAATCGGAGGGCACACGCGCGTGTCCTCCGTTTTTCCGTGCCGGGCTTTCCGTACCGCCGCTTCGCGCGCCGCGACCCCGCATGCCGTGGACCCACATGCCACGGCTTCCGTGCCGTGGCTCCCCTGCCGGGGCTTCCCTGCCGCGACTTCCCTGCCGTGGCTTCCCTGCCGCGACTTCCCTGCCGTGGCTTCCCTGCCGTGGCTTCCGTCGCGTGCTGTCAGCGCAGGGCGGCGCGGCCCAGCTGCTCCAGCGTGGCCTTCACCGCCGGCACGTGGGCCAGGTCCGGCAGGGTGAGCGCGACGATCTCCCGCCGCACCGCCGGTTCCAGCGCCACCGCGCGGGCGCCGCGGGGCCGCACCGACTCGACGGCGAGGCCGGGCAGGACGGCGACGCCGAGACCGGCGCCCACCAGGCCGACCACCGCCGGATAGTCGTCGGTCGCGAAGTCGATGCGGGGCGTGAACCCCGCGCGCTCGCACACCTGCACCAACTGGCCCCGGCACCGCGGGCAGCCGGCGATCCACGGCTCGTCGGCGAGGTCGTCGATGGCGACGGAGGCGACGCGCGCGAGGCGGTGCCGCTCGGGCACGAGCGCGACCAGGCGGTCCGTCAGCAACGGGCGCACGACCAGGTCGTCCCATTCGCCCTCGGCGGAGCCGGCCGGGGAGCCGTCGCCCGTGGCGCGCTCGTAGCGGAAGGCGAGGGCGATGTCGCAGTCGCCCTCCCGGAGCAGCTCGACCGAGCGCGGCGGTTCGGCCTCCTCCAGGGAGACCCGGGTGCCGGGGTGGGCGGCGCGCAGCGCGGCGAGGGCGGTGGGCACGAGGGCGGAGCTGCCGCTGGGGAAGGAGACCAGCCTGACCCGGCCCGCGCGCAGTCCCGCGATGGCGGCGACCTCCTCCTCGGCGGCCGTCAGTCCGGACAGGATCCCGACCGCGTGCCGCACGAGGGCCTCGCCCGCCTGGGTGAGCCGCGTCTCGCGGCCGCTGCGGACCAGCAGCGGCGTGCCCACGGACGCCTCCAGGGCCTTCATCTGCTGGCTGACGGCGGGCTGGGTGCAGCCCAGCTCGCGCCCGGCCGCCGAGAAGGAGCCGGTGGCGGCCACGGCGCGCAGCACACGGAGATGACGGGCCTCGATCATCCGTCGAGCATAAGGGACCCTTGGACGGCCGCGCGAATACTGCGTCGACACTTTGACGTCGGATCGCCTACCGTGCCGTCATGAGGCTTCTGTCTGTGAATCTGGGCCGCCCCGAGGCCGTCGCGTACACCAGCCAGCCGCAGGGGCTGACCGGCATCGACAAGCGGCCGGTCGAAGGGCCCGTGCGGGTCTCGGCGCCGGGGCCGAAGGGGGTCGGCGGCAGCGGGCTGGCCGGGGACGCGGTGTGCGAGCTGCGTCATCACGGCGGCGACGACCAGGCGGTGTACGCCTTCGCCCGCGAGGACCTGGACGAGTGGGAGCGCGAGCTGGGGCGCACGCTGGGCAACGGCGCGTTCGGCGAGAACCTCACCACGCGCGGGCTCGACGTGTCGGGCGCGCGGATCGGCGAGCGCTGGCGGATCGGCTCCGACGTGGTGCTGGAGGTCAGCGCCGGGCGGATACCGTGCCTCACCTTCCAGGGGCACCTGGGCGAGAAGCAGTGGGTGAAGCGGTTCACGCGCAAGGCGGCGACGGGGGCATACCTGCGGGTGATCACGCCGGGTGAGATCCGCGCCGGGGACGCGGTGGAGATCGTCCACCTGCCGGACCACGACGTGACGGTCCGTATGCAGTTCCAGGCCGCCACCACGCACCGCGAGCTGCTGCCCCGGCTGCTCGCGGCCGGCGCGGCCCTGCATCCGGAGTCGCTGGCCGCGGCGCGGAAGTACGCGGCCGAGCACGGCGGCTGAACACAGCGGCTGAACCCGGCGGCTGAGCCGTCCTCACGGGCCGGGCGCACACGCGGCCTTCACCTTCGGGAGGCCGCGTGCAGAGGGCGGGGGCCGGGTCCTCGGGTCACTAACCTTGCGCCATGACAACGGCTCTCATCACGGGTTCGACCGCGGGCATCGGCGCCGCGTTCGCCCGCAGACTGGCGGCGGACGGGCATGATCTCGTCCTCGTGGCGCGGGACACCAGGCGGCTGCGCGAGCAGGCGACCGAGTTGCACGACCGGCACGGCGTCGAGGTGGAGGTGCTGACCGCGGACCTCGCCACGGACCAGGGCATCGAAGCGGTGGCCGCCCGCCTCGGGGAGCGCAGGAAGCCTGTCGACCTGCTGGTCAACAACGCCGGCTTCGGCAACAAGGGCCGCTACCTCGACGTGTCCATGGCCGACGAGCTGAAGATGCTCAAGGTGCACTGCGAGGCCGTGCTGCGGCTGACGTCCGCGGCGACGGCGGCGATGCGCGAGCGCGGGCGCGGCGGGGTGGTCAACGTGGCGTCCGTGGCGGCCTTCGTTCCGCGCGGGACGTACGGGGCGTCCAAGGCGTGGGTCGTGCAGTTCACGCAGGGCGTGGCGAAGGACCTCGCGGGCAGCGGGGTGCGGCTGATGGCGCTGTGCCCGGGGTTCGTGCGCACGGAGTTCCACGAGCGGGCCGGGATGGGCACGGACAACATCCCGGGCTGGATGTGGCTGGACGCGGACAAGCTGGTCGCGGCGGCGCTGGACGACCTCGCGCGCGGGAAGTCCCTGTCGATCCCGGACCCGCGCTACAAGGTGCTGATGGGTCTGGCGAAGGTCGCCCCGCGGTCCCTGCTGGGCGGGATCAGCTCCAGGACGGGTCGCAAGTACGGCCCGCAGTGACGCCCGCGGCGGTCGAGGGGTGACATGGACGCTCCGGTGGGAAAATGGGACCGGACGGGACCGGACCCAGGGGGGCCGGAGGCGGCGTCATGACGTTCGTACAGCTCATCGACTGCAGGACCAGCCGGTTCGACGAGATGGACCGGCTGATGGACATGTGGGTCGAACAGACCCAAGGGAAGCGGACCGCGACGCACGCGGTCGTCGCCAAGGACCGCTCCGACGAGTCGCACTTCATCGAGATCGTGGAGTTCCCGTCGTACGAGGAGGCGATGCGCAACTCCAACCTCCCCGAGACCGGAAAGGTCTTCCAGGAGCTGGTCGCCCTGTGCGACGAGATGCCGACGTTCACGGATCTCGACGTCGTACGGGACGAGCAGCTGTACGCGCGGACGGCACGGCTGTTCTTCGAGACGATCGGCACGCGGGACGAGCTGCCCCCGCTCGACGGGCTGATCGCCGAGGAGTACCACTCCCACGATCCGGCCAACCCGCAGGACACCATGGGGATGGACGCGATGCGGCGGGAGATCGAGGGGTGGCGCACCGGCTTCGACCTCGCCTTCGCGCTCGACGACCAGATCGCCCAGGACGACCGGGTGTGCAACCGCTGGACCTGGCGCGGCCGCCACAAGGGCGACTTCATGGGGATCCCGGCCACCGGCAGGGACGTCACGATGACCGGGACGACCGTCTTCCGCTGCCGGGAGGACGGAAAGATCGTCGAGAGCTGGTGGCAGTACGACCGACTCGGCCTGATGGACCAGCTGGGGGCGCTGGACGCGCTGGAGCGGTAGCGGTCCGGCGGCCGCGGGAGCGGCGGCCGCCCGCCGGGGCCCGACGCCTCCTGTCTGCGGGGCGCCGGGCCCCGGTCACGGCCTCGACGGCTTCGTCCGGGCGCCCGTTCCCGGTCCTTGCCCGTCCCCGGAAGCGTCCGCCCGCTGTCCAAGTAACATGCGACCGGCCCCGGTTCGGAGCGGTCGCCCCGAAACACGACGCCCCCGCCGGGCCAGGGTCTCGCAGGCACCGGCGGGGACGTCTCCCGGGACGACGAGGAGAACGGGTGACGATCCGACGTGGTGCCCGCCTGACAGCGGCGCTGGCTACCGCCCTCCTCTTCGTCGCGTGCTCCGGATCCGGCCAGGACGCTCACCGGTGACCGAGGGACGCGACTGGCGATGGGACGAGGAGGCCGGCGCCTCCGAAGCGGCCGCGTTCATGAACGTGGCAATACCGGAGGGCGCCGCACAGACCAAGGGCGCCGTCCAGCTGAATCCGCAGGAGGACGTCTACCTCCTCACCTTCGTCACCAGTGAGAAGACCGCCGAGGACATCGCGGAGGACCTCCGCTCCGGAGAGCCCTTGCACGTGAGGAAGGGCGATTCCGCCGAAGGGGAATGTTTCGCGCATCTGGGGCTGCCGGAGCCGCAGACGTTGAAGGGAGCGCGCTGGGCCGGGGTCTGCCCTCCCTGCGTGCACGACGACCGCCGCGGGAAGGTGCAGTGGATCGACATCTACGTCGAGACGCTGGGCACCGATCGGGCGCGGGTCTGTCTCCAGGCGTTCTGAGCGCTCGCGCGAACCGAGGAAGGACCCGAGGACACGACGGAACGCACCCCCCGCACGCCGAAGCCCGGCGTCCCCGTCGGTCGGGGGGCCGGGCTTCGGTTGGTGCCGGGGGTGCTGACCAGGTGTCAGTGGGAGTGGCCGTGGGAGTGGCCGCCGGCGGCCGGCTCCTCCTCTTCCTTCTTCTCGACGACGAGGGTCTCGGTCGTCAGGAGGAGGGAGGCGATGGAGGCGGCGTTCTCCAGGGCGGAGCGGGTGACCTTGACCGGGTCGATGACGCCGGCCTTGACGAGGTCGCCGTACTCGCCGGTGGCGGCGTTGAAGCCCTGGCCCTTGTCCAGCTCGGCCACCTTGGCGGTGATGACGTAGCCCTCGAGGCCCGCGTTCTCGGCGATCCAGCGCAGCGGCTCGACGACGGCGCGGCGGACGACGGCGACACCGGTGGCCTCGTCGCCGGTCTTGTCCAGGCCGCCCTCCAGCACCTTGGCGGCGTGGACGAGAGCGGAACCGCCACCGGAGACGATGCCCTCCTCGACCGCGGCGCGGGTCGCGGAGATGGCGTCCTCGAGACGGTGCTTCTTCTCCTTCAGCTCCACCTCGGTGGCGGCGCCGACCTTGATCACGCACACGCCGCCGGCCAGCTTCGCGAGGCGCTCCTGGAGCTTCTCGCGGTCCCAGTCGGAGTCGGTGTTCTCGATCTCGGCCTTGATCTGGGCGATGCGGCCCACGACGTCCTCGGAGTTGCCGCCGCCGTCGACGAGGGTGGTGTCGTCCTTGGTGACGGTGACGCGGCGCGCGGAGCCGAGCACGTCGATGCCGACCTGGTCGAGCTTGAGGCCGACCTCTTCGGAGATGACGGTGGCGCCGGTGAGGACGGCCATGTCCTGGAGCATCGCCTTGCGGCGGTCGCCGAAGCCGGGGGCCTTGACCGCGACCGCGTTGAAGGTGCCGCGGATCTTGTTGACGACGAGGGTGGAGAGCGCCTCGCCCTCCAGGTCCTCGGCGATGATCAGCAGCGGCTTGGAGGAGTTGGTCTGGATGACCTTCTCCAGCAGCGGCAGCAGGTCGGCGATCGAGGAGATCTTGCCCTGGTTGATGAGGATGTAGGGGTCCTCGAGGACGGCCTCCATGCGCTCCTGGTCCGTCACGAAGTACGGCGACAGGTAGCCCTTGTCGAAGGCCATGCCCTCGGTGAAGTCCAGCTCCAGACCGAAGGTGTTGGACTCCTCGACGGTGATGACGCCGTCCTTGCCGACCTTGTCCATCGCCTCGGCGATCAGCTCGCCGACCTGCGTGTCCTGCGCGGACAGCGCGGCGACGGCGGCGATGTCCGCCTTGTCGTCGATCGGGCGGGCGGTCGCGAGGAGCTCCTCGGACACGGCCTTGACGGCGGCGTCGATACCCTTCTTCAGGGCGGCCGGGGAGGCGCCCGCGGCGACGTTGCGCAGGCCCTCGCGCACGAGCGCCTGCGCGAGCACGGTGGCGGTGGTCGTACCGTCGCCCGCGATGTCGTTGGTCTTGGTCGCCACCTCCTTCACCAGCTGCGCGCCGAGGTTCTCGTACGGGTCCTCGAGCTCGACCTCGCGGGCGATCGTGACACCGTCGTTGGTGATGGTGGGGGCGCCGAACTTCTTGTCGATGACGACGTTGCGGCCCTTGGGGCCGATCGTCACCTTGACGGTGTCGGCAAGCTTGTTGACGCCGCGCTCAAGGGCGCGACGGGCGTCCTCGTCGAACTTCAGGATCTTCGCCATGGGAGCGGTTCAGCCCTCTCGGAAAGCGTGGGAGAAACGAACTGCGCCCCCAGCGCCCGGCTGCATGGAGTAGCGGGGGCCAGGGGCGCAGTTCACTGCAAAACTCGGTGAATTACTTCTCGATGATCGCGAGAACGTCGCGAGCCGAGAGGACGAGGTACTCCTCGCCGTTGTACTTCACCTCGGTGCCGCCGTACTTGCTGTACAGGACGACATCGCCGACCTTGACGTCGAGCGGCAGGCGGTCGCCGTTCTCGAAGCGACCCGGACCGACCGCGAGGACGGCGCCCTCCTGGGGCTTCTCCTTCGCGGTGTCCGGGATGACCAGGCCAGAGGCGGTGGTCTGTTCGGCGTCGAGCGGCTGGACCACGATGCGGTCCTCGAGCGGCTTGATGGCAACCTTGGAGCTGGTGGTCGTCACGATCCGACCTCCCCCTTCGGAGATCTCACGGGGTTAACTGTCTGAGGTGGCGACCAGGTGGATCCGTCGTCGCGGGTGCCGGATCTGCCCGTCGCTGTGTTGGCACTCTCCAGTGGTGAGTGCCAGACCCGAGACTATGACCGCGATTAGCACTCGGTCAAGCGGAGTGCCAATGCAGGCGGCGCGGCGGCCGACTTTTCCGCTCATGTGAGTGCCCTCGTCGCCCTGTGTCCGCGTGGGCCCGCACCGTGGGCTGCCGCCCCCGGGCCCCCGCTTCGGCCTGCTTCGGCCCTGGACGGGCCTCGTCCTCCAGCGCCGGACGTGCCGCGTCCTCAAGCGCCGGACGGGCTGACTTTCTCCGGCCGGCGCGGCAACCGGTCACGGCGCCGGCTGGACGTAGTACTCCAGGCGGGCCACCGTCAGGTGCTCGTGCTGGATCTGCCGCAGGAGCCGCGTCGTGCGGTCGCGCAGGGACGGTCCCGGCGACTCGTCCGGGGCGACGGCGATGACGTCGCCGGGGCTGAGGCGGTGGGGGCCGTGGGAGTAGGAGAGGCCCGTGGGGCCCATCGCGGCCCGCCACAGGACGAGCGCGGCGATGCCGCAGTCGGCGGCGGCGCGCCGGGTGGTGGCGTCGTAGGCGCCGTAGGGCGGGCGGAGGAGGCGCGGGCGCAGACCGAACCGGGCGCGCAGCTTGTCCTGCTGGCCGCAGATCTCGGCGCGCTGGCCGGCGTACGGCAGACCGCGCAGGGCCGGGTGGTCGAGCGTGTGGTTCTGGATGCTCGCGCCCACCGACTGCAACCGGGCGAAGTGCGCGTACCCCGGGCCGACCACGCTGTCGGTGAGGAACATGGTGACCGGCAGGCGCAGTTCGCGGACCATGTCGACGAAGCGCGGGTCGCGTTCGGCGCCGTCGTCGTAGGTCAGGAAGACGACCCGGTCGGCGGTGGGGACGTGGTCGAGGACCGGCGGCAGGGCCGTTCCCGGGCTGCCGGGCAGGGGGCGGGCGGGGTGGGACGGCGCGGCGGCCGGCGGAGCCGTCAGGCCCCAGCGGCGGTAGGGGGCCGGGGCGGCCTCGTGCACCCGGTCGGCGGCCTTTCTGCCCAGTCGCTCGATGGGGTCGACGGACTGGGCGCAGCCGGTCAGGGCCGCCAGGATCAGTGCGACGGCCGTCAGCGCGACGGCCGTCAGCGCGCGCGCCCTCACAGGTAGTCCTCCAGCCGGGCCACCGCGTAGCCCTTCGCCGTGACCTTGTCCAGGAAGCGGCGGACCATGTCGGGCATCGTGCCCTTCCAGTCGCCGCGGCCGCGGAAGTGGGTGAGGACGATGTCGCCGGGGTGCAGGTCCTGGTCCTCCTCGCGGTACTCCCAGTGGTCGACGAAGACCTCCTCGTCCCACAGCGGGGCGTAGCGCACGCCGCAGGACTTCGCGGCCCGCAGGGTGTCCTGGTTGTAGTTGCCGTACGGCGGCCTGAGGTACGCGGGGCGCTCGCCGTACTGCTTGCGCATCACCTCCTGCATGCCGCAGATCTCGTGCTTCTGGCGGGCGTAGGAGAGGCCGGGCAGGTAGAGGTGGTGGAGGGTGTGGTTGTTCAGGCTCACCCCCAGGTCGCGCATCTTCTTGAAGTAGCCGTAGTCGTCCTTGATCAGGTAGTCGCTGAGGAAGGCGGTGTACGGGACCTTCAGCTCGCTCATCATGCGCAGGAACGCCGGGTCCTTCTCGGCGCCGTCGTCGACGGTGAGGAAGACGACCTTGTCGTCGGTCGGGATCGAGGTGAAGACCGGCGGCAGGCCGAGCTCCTCGTGGTCGTCGACCTCGAAGCCCTTGCGGGTGGTGATCTCCGGCTTGCGGGCGGGCGGCGGCGGGGGCGTCAGCGGGACCTTGCGCAGCCCCCAGTGCCGCGCCGCGGCGACCCTGGCCCGCTCGGCGGCGCGGAGCCGGCCGGCGTACGCGTGCAGGGCGCGGGCGGGCGGCGCCTGCGGGGGCGCGGCCTTCTGGGCCTGCTGGCCGGGTGCGGGGCGGATCGCGCCGCCGGCGCCTCCGCCGCCCGTGCAGCCGGACGCCAGGGCGGACAGCGCGAGGACGAGGAGCGCGCCCCGGATTCCCGTACGGCCGCGCTCTCGCCGGACTCCCGTACGTCCACACCGGCGCGGCCTCTGAGAACAACCGCGGTTGTCATCATCTTGTACGACAGGTCCCATGGCGCCGGATCCTCGCAGTCGCCGTCCGGGAACCCGGACCGACACCGCCGCCGGACCCCGACCATCCACCGACTGGCCCACAGGGACCGCCGGCCGGCCCGCCCGGCGCCGGAGCCCCGTGACCGGCGGGGCGGGCCCTTGGCCGACAATGGCGGGGTGAACGACCTCGCTCCGCTGCTCACCGCCGAAGGCCAGGCCCTCCTCGACGCGGTGCGCGGCATCGCGCCCGCCGACGAACTCGCCGTCGCCACCCGGCTGCGCCGCGAGCACCCGGCCGGCCTGGTGTCGGCGGCCATCGGCCAGGCCGGGCTGCGCCGGCGGGCGGCCGTGAAGTTCGGGGCCGAGGACGCGGACCGCATGTTCTTCACGGCGAACGGCGTGGAGCAGTCGACGCGGGCCGCCGTCGCCGGCTACCGGGCCGCGCGGATGCGGGCGCTCGGCGTGACCTCCGTCGCCGACCTGTGCTGCGGGATCGGCGGCGACGCGATCGCGTTCGCCCGCGCCGGGATCCGGGTGCTGGCCGTGGACCGGGATCCGGTCACCGCCCAGGCGGCCCGCTTCAACGCCGAGGCGCTGGGGCTGGGCGAGCTGATCGAGGTGCGCGAGGCGGACGTCACCGAAGTGGACGCCGGCGGCTACGACGCCGTGTTCGTCGATCCCGCGCGCCGGGGCGGACGCGGACGCGTCTTCGACCCCGAGGCCTACTCGCCGCCGCTGTCCTGGGCGGTCGGAGCCGCCCTCGCCGCGCCCCGCGCCGCCCTGAAGATCGCGCCCGGCGTGCCGCACGAGGCGATCCCGGCCGAGGCCGAGGCCGAGTGGATCTCGGACGGCGGAGACGTGAAGGAGGCGGTGCTGTGGTTCGGCGCCGGCGAGCCCGGAGCCGTCCGGGCCACCCTGCTGCCGGGGCCGCGCACGCTGCTCGGCGGCGGTCTGCCGGACCCGCGCGTGCGGCCGGTCGGCAGGTACCTGTACGAGCCCGACGGCGCGGTGGTCCGCGCCCATCTGGTCGCCGACGTGGCTCGGGAGGTCGGCGGCGGGCTGATCGACGAGACCATCGCCTACGTCACCGCCGACGCCCTGCTTCCCACGCCGTTCGCCACCGCCTACGAGATCACCGACCGGCTTCCCTTCAACGTCAAGAAGCTGAAGGCCCTGCTGCGGGACCGCGGGGTCGGCATCCTGACCGTGAAGAAGCGGGGCTCGGCGGTCGAGCCGGAGGAACTGCGCCGCAAGGTGCTCTCCAAGGACCGCGGGCCGCACTCGGCGACGGTCTTCCTGACCCGTGTGGCGGGGGCGCCGACGATGCTCGTCGGCGCCCCCCCCGGGCCGGCCGCTACTGCCGGTGGAGCGTCCTGAGCGACGCCAGGTCCGGCCGCGCGCCGGCCGGCGCGGGGCGCGGCGCCGCGACGGCGGGCCCGGCGGCGGGCCGGTCGCCGTCGCCGCCCAGCGCGAAGGCGCTCTGGCCCGCGCGCGCCGGGATGACGCCGTCGTAGTACGGGCGGTACTCGAAGTACCTGCCGCCCGCGCTGATCGCGGCTCCCACCGTGTTCAGCTCCGTTCCCGTGACCCCGCCGGTCGGGCCGAAGGCCACCGTGAAGTCCACGCCCGCCGACTCCCGCCGCAGGTAGCCGCCGATCTCGCTCGACAGGGCGGGCCGGGCGGTCCACAGCAGGGGCCCGAACACGTTCATCGCCGCTGCCGCGGAGACCCCGTCGCGCCAGGCGCCGGTGTGGGCGAGGGCGGTCTGGCCGGGCGCCGCCCACCAGAACTTCGCGATGGCCACCGAGATCGCCGCGTCCGTGCCGCCCGTGATCGGGTAGTACGAGTACGTCGACGGCCAACGCGGGTAACTGCCGTGAAGAAGCGCGTACTTGGCCGCCGCTCCCACCGTGATGACCATGGTCCGGTCCGGGTTCAGGCTGTTGAGGTACGCCTTCACCGACGCGGTGAGGGTCTTGCCGTTGGTGAGCACGACGCCGCCGGCGGCGTCCGCGCCGTCCGCGCCGGCCGCCGAGGCCGCCGCGAGGGCCGCCCGGTACTCGGAGCCGCCGGCCAGGAACACGTACTTCGGGCTCGGGGCGATGGCCTTCGCCACGGCCACCGAGGTCGCGTAGCGGTCCGCGCCGGACACCCGCTTCACCGCGTAGCCGAGCGTCTTCAGCTGGGTGGCGACCGGACCGTTGAGGACGGCCGTGCCGCCCACCAGGTACACGGTCGAACCGGGCCGCACCGCGCGCTTCAGCTCCCGCCTGA